>JAGBFR010000040.1 GCA_017936375.1 Clostridia bacterium | reverse complement strand
GCACTGGACGTCTGAAAACCTGCTGGACTGGAAGCAGGAGCCTGTGGCCATGGCGCCCGACCGTGCGTTCGATGCCGCGGGATGCTTCTCGGGTACGGCGATTGAAGAGGACGGCAGATACTGGATCATGTATACCGGCGTCATCGACGAACCGTCCACCGGCAGAACGCCGCAGCATCAGTGCCTGGCATGGACCGACGATGGTATCCATGTGGAAAAGGCGGCAGAAAACCCGGTCATTGGCCTTGAACTGGCGCCGGAGGGCATCTGCCCGTATGATTTCCGTGATCCCAAGCTGGAGAAGATCGGTGATCACTACAGGATTGTCGTGGCGGCAAAGGTGAACAACGAGGGCAAGGTACTGAGCTTCTCGTCCCCGGATCTGAAGAAATGGACGTACGACGGCGTGTATGCAGAGGGATTCGGCGAGATGGCGGAATGCCCGGATTGCTTTGAAATCGACGGCCGCCGCGTACTGGTTTCCTCCATTATGGCCTGCAGGGACGAAAGCCTTGTGCTGCCTCAGCCGGTTGCCTACATGATCGGCTGTGAGAAGGACGGGAAGTTCTGCGCGCAGACGCGTATGCGCGATATCGACAGGGGGCTTGACTTCTATGCGCCGCAGACCTGCCTTGCGCCGGACGGACGAAGGCTCCTGATTGGCTGGGCGCATGCGTGGGGCTGCGAAACGCCGATGCATAAGCTGGGCCACGGCTGGACGGGCACGATGACGCTCATGCGCGAATGCTGGATTGAAAATGACAGCCTGTATCAGCGACCGATCAGGGAGATGGAAGGAAAGCGCGGCCAAGCGTTTGCCTGCGACAATCTGGTTGTTGAAGGCAAGACGGCGCTTGCTGAGTGCGCAGGCCCGTGCAAGGAAATGATTCTGGACGTCGACATGAGCGCAGCGGAAGCTTTTGAGATGCGCCTGATGGAGACGGATGCGGAATACGTGCTGCTTTCCTACAACAAGCAGGAAGGCAAGCTAACGATGGACCGCAGCGCGTCGGGTTACTCCCTGACCAAGGAAGATGCGGGCAAGCCCAGAACCTGCGCCACTGCAGATGTATCTTTAAATGAAGACATGCTGTCGCTTCGCATCTTTGTGGATGTATCGATCATTGAGGTATATGTCAATGTCGGCGAAAAGGTGCTGACCTGTCAGGCGTTCCCCAAGGGCAAGGCTTACGGTGTATCGGCGGCGGCCAAGGGCAAGGCGGTCATTGCGCGTCTGGAAAGCTACGAAATGAACTGAGCAGGCATATCTGCCGGAACGGAAGAAAATACATGATTACAAGAGCATGGAGAAATGATGCTCATAGAGGAGGATGGGTGATGCACCCACCCAATCTCCTATCCGTCCCTTGTATCAAAATAAACCGGATTAGCCACAAACTCACCAAGTAGAAATGCTTGGTGAGTTCTTTTTTGTGCAGTTTCAATAGAATTGTATTTTTTCCGCTTCGTTTGAAGCGGCTTTTTCTGTTTTTGTCACATATCGTGTCGTGCCTGTTCTGGAAGTGAGCAGGGGCCATTTCAAGACCATCATTGTATATGCAGGTATTCTGTGTGAACAAGAGTTTATCGCCGGTATGATAAATCTGTGGAAGATTTGTATTTTTGTGGTATACTTATATAGAAATTATTGAAAAGGAGAATGCGGCGTGAGAAGAATTCATTCTATTAAGGCCCGCGAGATTCTGGATTCCAGGGGAAATCCAACCGTGGAAGTTGATGTGCGTTTGAATGATGGCAGCATGGGAAGAGCATCTGTTCCTTCCGGCGCGTCTACGGGGATTTACGAAGCCTGCGAGCTGAGAGACGGTGATAAAAAGCGTTATATGGGCAAGGGCGTCAGCATGGCTGTGCATCATGTCAACGACGAGATTGCCGCGGCGCTGATGGGATATGATGTGATGGATCAGGCGGGTATTGATCGACGACTGATCGAGCTGGACGGCACTTCCAATAAAAGCCGTTTGGGCGCCAATGCCATTTTGGCTGTTTCTCTGGCTGCAGCGAAAGCAGCCGCAGCTTCTCTGGGGATGAGCCTGTATCGTTATATCGGCGGCAGCAATGCCAGAGTGCTGCCGGTTCCTATGATGAATATCCTCAATGGCGGCGCGCATGCGGCCAATAACGTGGATATTCAAGAGTTTATGATCATGCCGGTATCGGCTGACACGTGGGCGGAAGCCCTCCGCCGCTGCGCCGAGGTATTCCATACGCTGAAGGGGGTGCTCAGGGACAAGGGGATTCCTGCTTCTGGCGTCGGCGATGAGGGGGGCTATGCACCCAATCTGAAGAAAGACGAAGATGCTTTGGCTGCAATTGTGGAGGCCATTGAAAAGGCAGGATATATTCCCGGAGAGGACTTCATGATCGCTATTGATGCAGCTTCTTCAGAGTGGTTTGAGGAGGAAACAGGGCAGTATCATCTGCCTAAATCAGGAAAGCGCCTGAACCGCAGGCAGATGGTTGCAATGTGGAAGCGGCTTTCAGAGAAATACCCGATTATCTCCCTTGAAGATGGAATGGGTGAAACAGATTGGGAAGGATGGACCCTGCTGACTGAAGCCATCGGGAGCAAGGTGCAGCTGGTAGGCGACGATCTCTTTGTCACCAATACGGAGCGATTGTCTCAGGGCATTGATAAAGGCGTTGCTAACGCCATCCTCATTAAGGTCAATCAGATAGGGACATTGACGCAGACACTGGAAGCGATCAACATGGCTAACCGGGCGGGGTATACCGCGATCATTTCCCATCGCTCCGGAGAGACGGAAGACACCACCATTGCAGATCTTGCCGTGGCGGTCAATGCCGGTCAGATCAAGACCGGCGCACCCAGCCGCAGCGAACGGGTGGCAAAGTACAATCAGCTTCTGCGTATTGAAGAGGAATTGGGTGTCAGCGCCCAATATCCCGGCAGAAAAGCATTCTTCAATCTGCGCTGAGCATAAACGTACAGAGGAGAACAGGTTATGTGGTTTATCCTGGCATTTGCATCCTCTCTTTTTGCGGCATTGACCTCTATTCTTGCCAAAATCGGAATTGACGGGGTGAATTCGAATCTTGCTACAGCAATCCGTACTGCCGTTGTGCTGATTCTTTCCTGGGGTATGGTTTTTCTGACCAATTCTCTGAATGGTATTTCTGAGATTGGCCGGCGAAGCTGGGTATTTCTGATTCTTTCGGGTCTGGCAACGGGTGCTTCGTGGTTGTGTTACTACAAGGCTCTGCAAATTGGTGAGGCTTCCAAGGTTGTCCCTGTCGATAAGCTCAGCGTTGTGATCACAATGATCCTGGCTGCTGTGATCCTGCATGAGCAGTTTACGACAAAGTCAATTCTTGGCTGCGGATTGATCGCTGCTGGTACTTTGCTCATGGTGCTGTGATGATATGGAAGAGAAGCTTGAGAAAATGCATCCTTTTTTGTGCGCGTATTCTGGATAGAAAGCATCGGGAAAATCCGGCATGTAAGTACAGATGCGTAAAACTGCTGGTTCATACCCGGCAGGTCGATGGTTCGAATCCGTCTTGAGCCACCACAAACTCACCAAGTAGAAATGCTTGGTGAGTTCTTTTTATCCAGTTTCAATCAACCTGATATCTTGCCGCCTTTCCTGAGGCGGCTTTTGTTTTTTCCGCAGTTCGCGCCGCATGGCTTAATGCCGCTGCCAAAGAAGCCGATGACCATTTCTCACAAGCGCTTCAAAATGTATTGAGTGATGTTTCGGCAGTAAGAGCTTGATTCTGATTTGAGTTTTTGAGTGGATGAAAACTGAATCAAAGAAAGTGTTTCATACCGGTGGATGAATGCCGGAATGAAACACTTTCTTTGTTGCCAGAGGCGATGGTATTTTTCTTGAATTATGAGAAAATGTAAAATAGATTATACAGAGATCTTCCGATCTCCGATCACAATACCGCTTTCCCGTGCCCTCACAGCAAGCTCGGTTCTGTTGGAAACTGTGTCTTTTCGCGGATGTGCAGGATATGCTGCTTTACGCGCGTGACAGACATATACAGCGCCTCAGCAATCGCAGCGTCGGTTTTGCCGCTGACCAGCTCGCGCAGGACTTCCAGCTCACGATCGGTAAAATCGCTGCTCAGCGCCGCGCCAAGGCGAATAACAGGTGCACAATCCGGATAGATGGATTCCCCAGCCATCGTTCTGTTCATCACGTCCAGCAGCGCTTCGGAGGTGGGCTCTTTGTACCAGAAGCTTTCCACGCCGCTCTGGCGCGCATGGTCAATGTAGCTGTATTCCGGCTGATTGGTGATGATGATGATCTTGATATGCGGGAATCGCTTTTTGAGCTTCCCGGCCACTTCGAGGCCGTTGGCGTCCATGGCTGTGCAGACGTCCATCAGGATCAGATCCACGGGATTGGTCATGCAGTAAAGCTCAGCCATGGCAGCGCTGTCCAGCGAAGGGACCAGCTGATATCCTTCACTGGAACTGATAAAAATCTCCATGAGCTTTCTGGCCATGGGATCATCTTCGACGATCAGTACATTATACATGGGTCATCACCTCTTTATCAAAGGAGAGTATCAGGACAAAGCGCGGCGAGGCTTCGATTTGCATGGTACCGCCGGCAGCCTCAGTCTTTCTGCGGGCGCTGCTAAGGCCGCCGCCCTCGGTGATCGCATGATCAGGCGGAATGCCGTCATTGGTATAGCGAACAACATAGGCATCTTCTGATTCCTGCGCGTCGATAAACAGCTGCGTCGCCCCTGCGTGGCGGACGGCGTTGGTCAGCGCTTCAGCACCGATAGAAGCGATGAGCCTTCTGTGGCTGGGGTTGGGAGGTAAGCTGCCATGGACATGCACCTGCATGCCGATTGCCTGTGCAGCTCTTTTAAGGCTCACAAGGGAATCGGCTTCCTGCTGCGGCTCAGCTTCAAGGCGCAGGATATCGACGTTGTGCTGCCAGATGTCCAGAATCTTCTGCCTGTCTCCGGTTTTGCTTTGCAGATAGTGGCGGGTCATCAGCAGCGATTGACCAAGAAAACCATGCAGATTGACACGGGTATCGAGCCGTTCACGAGCGGTGATGTATTCATCAACCTTTTCGCCGTAGCTTCGGATACGCTCGCTCATGGCTTCAAGCTCACGATTGCGAACCTGAAGCTCGCCGAGCAGCTGATGCTGCCTGGTGGTCTGTGCAGCTGTGATCTGGATGACGCTGTCCAGTTTTTCAAACTTGAACGACCAGATGGAGCCGTCTGCCAGAGAGAATTCCGGATGATCGCCGGCGGAGAGACGGGAAACGCCATTGGCTGCTTCGCCGCTTTGAAGCGCTTTCCAGAACAGATTCGCATTCTGAAGCGGCTGACCGAAGAGCGTGTGGCTCAGTTCGTTTATGCGATGGTTGCTCAAAAGAATCAGACCGTTCGGCAGAGAAAAGCACAAGCCGGTTTGAAGGTGATCCAGGCTTTCTTTGATTGAGGAAGGCGTGATGGCCATGGAGCGGCGCTTGAATTCTGCCGCAATCACGTGAATGAGGAAGAACAGGATGAGCAGCCAGAGCAAAACGGGGAAGAGAACGGGAAGCTCAGCAAATCCAATCGCAACGGAAGGAATATCCGGCTTTGCCCGCTCGGCAGGGATGATGGAGGCATAAAGAAGCATCATAGCGGCGAGCGCCGCTGTGCTCAGGATCAGAAGCAGCTGACGCAGCTTTCCCTGCTTTTTGCCTACGAGGATGCTTGTGCATACGCCCGTGCAGAGCGAGAGAAACAGCGCGGTGACCAGCAGCGTTTTGAAGGGCATGGACAGACTTGCATAATTCAGCATCACTGTGCACCTCCCCGCGCAAGCGTTGCGTCGATGATGACGTCTTCGTCCTGAATCACGCAGCGGACAGCATCGCCTAAGAGGGTGAATGCCGGGAGAGCCTCAATGCTTTCCTTGCATCCCGCCTGAATGCGCAGATGAATTGCATCGCTTTTGCAGGATACGGTGACCACCATGGCGCTCAGATTGAGCAGCAGCGCTTCCGCGACGTCCTCAAACAGATCATAGACGGCAACGATATCCGAAAGAGAAGCGGATCCTTCGCAGCAGCTGTCCAGATAGGTCATCACGCCGCAGAGCTTCAGGTTATCCAGCGATTCGCGCAGGCAGGATTCCAGCTCTCGGGAAGAGGCGTCTGGATTCTCTTCGCCCAGCAGAATGAGATTGGCGCGGCGCTTGATGTAGGCGCTGATGACGCAGATCTGTGCGATCAGCGCGTCGGCCTGACCGGGATTCTCCCGGCTCTTAAGCAGCAGTTCATCGACCTTGTGAAGACGCGGCGCAATCTCTGTGGCGATTCGGTCATACAGGCGGCTCTTTTCCTCAGCCTGCAGCCTGCGCTCACGCAGCTCGACTTCGGCTTTCATCAGATCGACGTGCTCGCTGAGCAGCTCGTTGGCCTCGCGCAGGTGCGTCGTCAGGGTGTTGATTTCCTTCACGTCATCCTGCCAGAGAATATGGCCGCCGGCGATGGGCTGGCTGTGCAGAAGCATATCCCCAAGCGCCACGGTCTGCGTGAGCGCTTTTTGGATGGTTTGTTCGCCCAGAGGCTCAGCGGCAGCAGAGCTGTAGTGCACGGCATGATGGTGATCGATGATCTGCGCGGCGATGGTGGATTGGTTAAACAGCTCGCTGTAGTGCATATTGGAGGGAATCAGGCCGCTCTGAATGGCGCTTTCCAGCAGCAGGATGATGATGATGCAGTCCATCGCGGTCAGGTCGCCGGTGTAGAGCTTCATGCTGTAGCCCGCCCAGAAGACGATGGCGCCGAGCATGATCATGAGCGGCAGCTTCTGAAAGCTCTTGCTGCCCGGTACGCGGCTCTTAACCAGAAGCATGATGACGAAATAGAGCCCCGTTACGACAAACCAGCCCATGACGATGATGTACATGAAACCGTAGCCGTAATCGAAGTTGTAATCTCGAAATCCCTCGTGAAAGGTAAAGACAAGCTGGTGCAGATCGTTGGTGAATACGACGGCAAGCAGGGAAAAGGCGGGGACGAACAGCAGCTTCATCCATCCCGGCGAATGATAGCCCTCGGGCTTGCCGATGTGGTCGATGATGAAGACGCCAATTGTCGGCACGAGGATCATGGCGACATAAAAGCCGTACCAGCAGTAGCGCCCGATGGGCTCGGTGATGATGACGTAGTCATACTTGATGATGCGCACGATCTGCCAGAAGAGCAGAAGGCCTCCCACGCTCAGCAAGAGCTTTCGGATCGACCTGCTGAGAATGCGCCTGCGCAGCGACAGGCACCAGAAGACCGTCAGCGTGATGTGAATCACCCAGCGCAGCGTCATCATCGAGATGCCCAGCAGCGCGTTATTCGTCATATGATGAAAGATGTGTCGCATGCTGTAGGCAATCAGCAGCAGCACGCCGATCACTGATAAATGCGAAAGAAGGGCTGAGTATGAGTACCATTGCGTATCAGTGTCCCTGCTGCGGCGCGCCGCTTGCGTACGGCGCAGAGAGCGGCAAGCTGGAATGCGGCGCCTGCGGAAACAGCTATGAGCTTGACGCGCTGGAGGCGATGAATGAACCGCAGCAGACGGACGGCATCCGGTTCGATATGCCCACTGAAACCTTTGATGAGAGCGAAGCGGCGCAGATGCGCGCCTATATCTGCCAGGGATGCGGCGCGGATCTGATGACCGAGGAGACCACCACCGCCACGGAGTGCCCCTATTGCGGCAGCCCGAGTGTCCTGCCCGAGCGCATTGACAGCGCCGTGAAGCCGGAACTGGTCATTCCCTTTACCGTCACCAAGGAGCAGGCGCAGTCTCAGTTTGAAAACTATTTCAAGGGCAAGAGGCTGCTGCCCAATGTGTTCCTGAACACCCGCAACCGCATCGCCGAGATGCGCAAGCTCTACGTGCCGTATTGGCTCTTTGACTGCCGTGCAGGCGGCCGCATCGTATTTAATGCGGAGAAGAAGCATACCCGCCGCGAGGGCGAGTGGGAAGTGACCTATACCGAGCATTACTTCGTCTCCCGCGCTGGCATGATGGACTTTGAAGCGATCCCGGTGGATGGCAGCGTGAAGCTGGATAACAAGATCACCGAATCCCTGGAGCCCTATGATCTGAGCGCTGCGGTGCCGTTTGTGCCCGCTGTGCTCGCCGGCGCGATGGCGGATCATGCGGATGTGGACAGCAGCGACTGCGAGGAGCGCGCCCGTCAGCGCGTGGAAAACAGCATGGAGCAGGCGCTGCGCAATACCGTCAGCGGCTACACCTCCGTCGTCCCGCGCAGCAGGAGCTTCCACACCGAGGAAGGCAAGGTTACGCCGGTGCTCATGCCTGTGTGGCTCATTACCACCGAGAAGGACGGAAAGACCTATACCTTTGCCATCAACGGCCAGACCGGAAAGCTCACCTGCGACGTCCCGGCGGATACGAAGAAGAGCTGGCTGTATGGCGGCGGCGTGTTTGCGCTGGTGTTTGCGCTCATGTGCGCTGTGTTCTATTTCATGGGCAATCTGGCGAGCGGTACGCTTGTGGGCGCGGCGGTTGTCGCGCTGTTTGCGGCGGTTCTGGTCTATGGCGCGCTGGTCAGCCAGCTCAAGCAGGCTGCAAGCGTGCTTGGCGCAGGCAACTATGTGGTGAAGGATTCCTTCCAGCTCTTTACCCGCCGCGATCACTATCTCCATACCACGCAGACGCGCAGAAAGATCGAGCAGAAGCAGGAAAACAAGGCGTGATCGGAGGGAGCTTGATGAAGAAATATCTGGGTCTGCTGCTTGCATGCCTCCTGCTTGTTTGGGGCTGTGCAGCTGCGGCGGAGGAAGTGCCCCCGCTCTGCGGCGCTGTGCTCGTGTCTGAGAGCATGGGCGGAGACTGGTCGATCCTTGAGGAGCGCAGGCATCTGGACGCCGTGCTCACAGGCCTCGGCGAGGATTGGTATGACATTGCCATGGACGTGCCGGATGAGCGCGTCGTGGACATTCGCGGGGGAAAGCAATTGTATCTGATTCTCCCGTTGGATGCAGACGCGACGGTGATGGTTGTGCATTTTTCGGAGGACGGAGAGAAGCTGGTTTATTACAGTGAAACGGGCGATCCGTTCCTGCTGCGCTGCAACGCAGCCGCATCGCCGTGGGAAGAGGATTTGTATCTTTCCGATTTTGAGGATGTCAGCGAGTCCTACGATTGTCATGTCATCATTGCGGACAGCGTGGGCAGCGTGATGCTGTGGAATCCATACGTCGATTTCAATCGCGGTGAGATGAACACGGACGCACAAGGCGGACTTGTGATCGACTTTACAGAATAAACCGTTCAGGAGGGAAACACTATGGGACTGATTGCTGCTGCGATCAACGCCGTGACCGGAACGCTTGAAAGCCAGTGGAAGGAGTATTTCTACTGCGACGCGATGCCGGAGAGCGTGCTGGCGACCAAGGCGATGAAGAAGACCAAGGGCGTCTTTGGCTTCAAGGTTGAGGATGAGAATGTGATTTCTCAGGGCTCCGTGGTTGCCGTTGCCGATGGTCAGTGCATGATGATCGTCGATCAGGGGAAAATCGTCGATTTCTGCGCCGAGCCGGGCGAGTATATCTTCGATACCAATGCGCAGCCGACGCTGCTCTACGGTGATTTTAATACCGAGAAGCTCAAGGCTGTGCTCAAGGAAGCGTTTGACCGTTTCTCCTTCGGCGGCCAGCTGGGCAGGGATCAGCGCGTGTACTACTTCAATACCAAGGAGATCATTGGCAACAAGTATGGTACGCCGGGCGCTGTGCCCTTCCGCGTGGTGGATGCGAACATCGGCCTTGACATGGACGTCTCCATCCGCTGCTTCGGCGAATACAGCTACCGCATCACCAACCCGATTCTGTTCTATACCAATGTCTGCGGCAATGTCGAGGGCGATTATACCCGAGATAAGATCGACAGCCAGCTCAAGAGCGAGCTGCTGACGGCTCTTCAGCCTGCCTTTGCCAAGATCTCCGAGATGGGCATCCGTTACAGTGCGCTGCCGGGGCATACCATGGAGCTTGCCGAGGCGCTTAACGAGGTGCTCTCCTCCAAGTGGGCGGAGCTGCGCGGCGTGGAGGTTGTGTCCTTCGGCGTCAACTCCGTGAAGGCTTCCGAAGAGGACGAGGCCATGATCAAGGAGCTGCAGCGCAACGCTGTCTTCCGCAATGCGAACATGGCGGCGGCGCATCTGGTCGGCGCACAGGCGCAGGCCATGCAGGATGCGGCGAAGAATCAGGGCGGCGCGTTTACCGGATTTATGGGCATGAACATGGCACAGGGCGGCGGCGTGAACGCGGCTCAGCTTTTCCAGATGGGCGCGCAGCAGCAGGTGCAGCCCGTGCAGCAAAGTGCGGCAAATGGCTGGAAGTGCGCATGCGGCGCGACAGCGACCGGCAAGTTCTGCCCGGAATGCGGCAGCAGGAAGCCGGAACCGCAGGCTGGCTGGAAGTGCGCGTGCGGCGCGATGGTAACGGGCAAATTCTGCCCGGAGTGCGGTGCGAAGAAACCTGCCGAGGATGGCTGGACCTGCAGCTGCGGCGCAGTGAACAAGGGCAAGTTCTGTGCTGAGTGCGGCGCGAAGAAGCCTGCGGGGCTGCCTGTCTATCAGTGCGACAAGTGCGGCTGGAAGCCCGCTGATCCCACGAAAGCGCCGAGGTTCTGCCCGGAGTGCGGCGATCCTTTTGATGAGGGCGATATTCAGTGAGCTGGTTTAGGATGGATGAATGCTAAGGAAAATGGAGTGGAATGGGGTATCGTTTCTGATGTCCATGCACCCACCCAATCCCACATCCGTCCCTTGTATCACAATTTACCCCTTTAGCCACAAACTCACCAAGTAGAAATGCTTGGTGAGTTCTTTTTTACCCAGTTTCAATCAACCTGATATCTTGCCGCCTTTCCTGAGGCGGCTTATGTTTTTGTAGCTGTATTCCAGCTGGCTGGTGATGATGATGATCCTGATATGCGGGAATCGCTTTTTGAGTTTCTCGGCGACTTCGATGCCGTTGGCGTCCATGGCTGTGCAGATGTCCATCAGGATCAGATCCACGGGATTGGTCATGCAGTAATCGGCTGAGCAAACTTAATATAATAAGCCGCTCCGTAAGGGGCGTCTTTTATTACCGCTCTGCGGCGCGGGAAGGGAGGAGCAGAGCCCCTCCCCTACGGGAGGGACGGATTATGCGGCACGAAAAAAGGAGGGGAAAGCTCCTCCTTTTGCAGATTGTGGTATAAGATCAGCGGATCTCCTCGTTGACGGTGACGACGGAGAGATGGCGGATGTCCTGCGCGGTGATACGCAGATAATGGGTCTCCGCCGAGATGTTCTCCGGAACGGTGAGCTGCACGATGTTGCCGGCCTCGTCATAGACGGGATCCCATGCGGCAAGGGAAGCCTCGGAAACAAAGGCCGATCTGTCGAGGTAATTCATGTCCCTGCCGTACCACATCACGCCGCCGCGCGCGTCGTTTTCATCCGTCGGCGACCAGACGACGTTATGCAGGCGCAGAATGTCGCCGGAATGGGCGGGGATATAGCCCGTGATGTCCCAGCCCCGGCAGCTGACGTCCTTGGCGTTGCTGGCGGAGAAGCGCGTATTCTCCTTATAGCCCACGGAGCTGAGCAGATTGTTGTAGCGATTGGTATAGGACTCCGCGAAGAGCTCGACGCCGCGGGTCTGCGTCGGCTCCTGAATCGTGCCCTCATGCAGGTCGATCAGATAGCGCCACGGCTCCATATCATACAGGGCGAGCGCCTCGTCGCGGTCGTGGACAAGCTCGACGTCCGCTGAGCTTAGATAATACCGGGCGATATGCCGCTGATCTTCCTTGGAGTCTGCTTCGCTGAGAAAGACAATCGACTGGCTGTCGGCGGGGATGGCGGAGAGCCGGTCGCTCATCTGAGAAAAGTGATAGGCGGTCTCGTGGAGGCTGATGCGGTGGTCGACGGACAGGATGATCCTGTAGGAGGTATAGGCCGCGAAGGTGACCAGCACGATCGCGGCCACGGAGAGCGCGGAGGTGATGTGCCGGGCGGCGTCGTGCTCCTCTTCGTCATCCGGGAAGCGGATGCTGAAGATCAGCGTGAGCAAAAGACTGGCGAGGACTGCGGTGAGGGTATTGTTATGACGGTTATAGTCCCGGCCGTTCTGCGCGATGAACTCGGCCATGGGCATGCTGAAGATATACATCAGCAGGATGCCGATCTCATACACGATAAACAGCACGAGAGAGAAAATGAGGACATGCCTGAGGTCCTGCAGGAGATCCTGACGGCGCAGGACGGCATAGATCGCCGGATAGGCGAGGGCGAACAGGAGCACGCGATTCTGCATCGGCTGAACGAGCAGCGTGAGGAAGCGGCGGAGGATGAGGAGGATGTCGGCAGACGTCTTTTCACTGAGAACCTGCTGATAGTAGGTCAGGGAGACTTGATGATTGGAAACGCCGGAAAACGCTGTGCCGACATAGAGATGCCATGCGGCAAGAAGCGCCAGCGGAAGCAGAAGCGCGAGCATCCACGGCGAGAATTCTTCCTCGCGGCGGACATACAGACAGACGGCGTAGGCGGTGATCAGGACAAAGAAGAGGATGCCGCTGTTCTTGATGAGGACGAGCGCGGACATGATCAGGCCGAGCGCGAGGAAGTCTGCGCCGGAGGACTCGTCATCTGCGGTAAACACCATCAGCGCGGCGACTGCAGCGCCGGAGAGAAGGTTATCGACGCTGAGCAGATCGGGGTTGATATTATAATTGGCGAACAGCAGGACGAAGAGGGTGAGCACAGCCTGATGCAGGGCGCTCTTGCCGATGACCAGCAGGGAGACCCAGAAGGAGAGATTCATGACCAGCTGGGCATAGGTCCATACGCCGTGGGAGGCGCCGAGCACGCTGGAGGCATAGCCGATGAACAGCGCGCTGCCGGGCGGGTAGGCTGCGTGAGAGAGCTGATCTGCCTCGACGGGGAGACGGTATTCTGTGGAGATGATGCGAGCGATCCTTCCCCAATGCGTGAAGTCGTCATAGGCGTGGAGGAAGCGGCCCGTAAACAGCGGGAAGAACGCGATGGCGAGCACGGCGAAGACGAGCAGCGGATAGAGCCGCGCAAGCTGCTCCAGCTGGCGGGCGCGGGTTCTGCGGGGCTGCCACTGTCTATGGCGGCGCTTCTCCGGCTTGAGGAGCCAGAGCGCGCCCAGCGCAAAGGCGGCAAAGCCGCCGGCATACACGGCCTGATAATAGGAAGCCAGAACGCCCGCAAGCGCGGCGGGCAGGCTCAGCGCCGTGATGGCGGAAACGGTGAGCGCGGGATAGAGCGCGGACTTTTTGCCGCGGAAGAGGGCGTACAGCAGAAACATATAGCCGCAGAGCGAGACGATGAACAGCATGGCTTGATTCATAACATGGCCTCCGGATTGTGATCTGTGGTATTATATCATGTGCGGAAAGGGACTGTCAATTTGAGGGGCGGTGCAGGCTTCGATCCCTTCCCCATAGGGGGAAGGCTTTGGGGATACGGGGGAACCCTGCTGCGGCAGGGCGCGGAAGAAATTGGCACCGAAGCCGAGCGCGCCCGGTGGGATCGGAATCGAGCGCGCCCAGTGGGCGAAACAGCGAGATGGAGATCGGAACTGTAAGGGAGCGCTTGCGCGACCATTACTGTTCCCGGATCGAAGAAGCGAGGCGGAGCGTGGGGAACTGCAAGGAGCGGTGGAACACCGCGACTATGCAGGCTCCCCGGATCGGGTGGGTGGGGCCTAACAGAGTCGTAACCCTGACACGCAAGCAAACAAGCCTCTTTGCGGCGATGCGCCACAGGGCAAAGATGGGTGGAAGCCCTGCAAGCATTGCGCTGCGGCGCGAAAAAGGGAGGGGCAAAGCCCCTCCCCTACAGAAGAACATGGATGATGCAGCCTGAGGGGGTTAATCCTCCCCGGCCTTCTTATAGACGATCAGCTCGCCGACCGTGACATTCAGATAGGCGCAGAGCTTGCATAAAAGACCTGTGTCGATCCGCTGGAAGTCATTACGGCAGTAGCGATTGAAGTTTGGACGCGGGATGTCCAGATCCTTGCAGATGCGATTCTTGGAGATGCCGCGCTCAGCAAGCAGAGCGTCGATGCGCATTTCAATGCGGCCATAATCGGTGATTTCGTTTTGCAGCATAATGATCCCCTCTTGATTCATCTGGGTTGATTATATGGAAGAATTCCGGGAATCATAATTTACTATATTGCAAATTATTAAATAGTACCTTACTATATAGATAATCTATTGAGAAAAGGAGTGTGAGAGTATGGCGAAAAGATGCGTATTCTTTGGGCACAGGGAGATCCCCGAGGATCTGAGAGAGCGGCTGGAGGAAGCGGTGGAGCAGGCGATTGCGGACGGGGTGACGGAATTCTGGAACGGCGGCTACGGCGGCTTCGACATGATGGCGGCGCGGGTGGTCGCAGAACTCAAGGAGAAGCATCCGCAGATCTGCAGCAGGATGGTATATGCCTATCCGCCTGTGCATGCGCCGGATTCGTGGTTTGATCAGGCGTTCTGCCCGGACATTTTGGATGAGTATGAGCTGAAGGCGAGGATACCGCGGCGCAACA
The DNA here is from genome assembly GCA_017936375.1 of Clostridia bacterium. Taxonomy (GTDB): domain Bacteria; phylum Bacillota; class Clostridia; order Christensenellales; family Aristaeellaceae; genus Ventricola. The sequence goes on along the minus strand of JAGBFR010000040.1, from coordinate 24,002 downwards.
TTTGGATGGCGGAGGAGTGTGATATGGCGATCACGTACGTCAATCACGATGAAAGCAGGATCCATGAACCGCTTGATCACATGCTCAAACTGGGCAAGCCGATGGTACGGCTGGGCGGCTATGAGCCGAGGGTGCGCAGATGCTGGTGGGAGGAAGAGTGAGCTTCAATCTCGCCTGTGAACTTGCATTCCCCCGCCGGAATATGCTATACTATAACGCACAGCAAATTGAGGAGGGATTCGTGTGGCGCGGGCAAAGGGCATCAAGCCCATGGCGCAGAATAAAAAAGCGTTCCACGATTACTTCGTCGAGGAGCGCATCGAGTGCGGCATGGAGCTCAAGGGCACGGAAGTCAAGAGCATGCGGCAGGGGAGGATGAACCTCAAGGAATCCTTCGCCATCGTCAAGGACGGCGAGGTGCTCGTCGTGGGCATGCACATCAGCCCCTACGAGCAGGGCAACATCTTCAACACCGATCCGCTGCGGCAGAAGAAGCTGCTGCTGCACAAGAGCCAGATCCGCCATCTGGCGCAGGAGGCCGGCAAGATGGGCTATTCGCTCATCCCGCTGCAGGTCTACCTGAAGGACGGGCGATTCAAACTGGAGCTGGGCGTCTGCAAGGGCAAAAAGCTCCACGACAAGCGCGACAGCATCGCAGAACGCGATACCAAGCGCGAAATGCAGCGCGCGCTGCGCGCCAACAACAGATACGACTGATCCATAGGATCGTCGGGATTCCGGTATGCAGAGCTTTGGCTTTGACATAAGCTGCGCTGTGTGCACCTGACACCGGCTGCCGGCAGACGCATTCTTTCGGCCTCGGGCGCGAAGGATTGATGGACTGCAGGGCGGACTGGGAAGCGGGTGCGGGCACGGCCCGCCATGGGGGTGTACTGGTTTCGACGGGATCGTGGGCGGTCGGGTAAGCGAGCCGTGGCCCCGCGCCACGTTAAAAGCGGGAATTAAATATTAACTGACAATAGCGAATACGCTTTCGCGGCCTAATCTGGCTGCGCGTCGGCCCGGGGATCCCGCTGCCCCGGATCCCGGCGTCAATTAGCGGGCCATGACCCTGCCTAAGCTTTGCCGCAGGGCCACATGATGAAGCTACTGAACCCCTGAGCCTGTCTGCGGGCGCTGGGGAGAGGGAATGTTAAAACACAGACTGCGCTCGGAGAAAGCCCGGCAGTCGCTTTTTCGGACAGGGGTTCGATTCCCCTCACCTCCACCAAATCAAAAGCACCCTTTACGGGTGTTTTTTGATTTGGTAATAAGGTGTGAGGGGAATCGAACCTGGGGCGGAAGTGAATGACAGCCCAGTGGGCTGTCAGAGCCGCCCTGACCGAGCGCCGTCGAGGCGCGAGAGGAGATTCCCCTCACCGGAGCGTACAGAGTAGTTGTGAGGGGAATCGAACCTGGCCCGGAATGTGAATGACAGCCCAGTGGGCTGTCAGAGCCGGGCTGATCGAGCGCCGACGAGGCGCGAGAGGAGATTCCCCTCACCGGAGCTCCATCGCGCTGCGGCGCGAGACCTCATCCGTCTGCCCTTCGGCAATGCCTCCGGGGAGCCTGCATAGTCGCCTTACGGCTCCTTGCAGTTCCCGATGCTCCGCCTGCCTGTTTCCGCCACTGGCGGCGGCAGGCTTCGATCCCTTCCCCATAGGGGAAGGCAATGATTCCCCACGCTTCGCCCGCTCTTATCCGCCACAGGTGGCGCGGGCTCCGGTGCCATCGGGGAAGGTTTTAGGCTGACGCAAAATCGGCGTAACCCTGCCGCGAGAAGGCGCGGGCGACATGTCTATAAGCGAAGTAGATGATTTCCCCGCCTTGGGTGTGCTATAATACAGACGTCACCAAGTGTAAGCATAACATTGCAGCGGGAGGGGATCTGATGACCAGCAACAGGGATTTCAGGATCGAGAACGGACGCTTGCTCGCCTATAACGGCAGGGACGCCATTGTGCATGTACCGGAGGGCGTTGTGGAAATCGGCGAGGGCGCATTCACCCAGACGCTGACCATGGCGGGCGCCATGGGCGGGCCGCCGCCGATGTGCTCGTGGGACGGGATGGACAACCCGGAGCTGGACAGGGAATCCAGCCAGTATCAGGAGCGGGTGGGCCTGCACTGCCTGAAAGAGGTGTACCTGCCCGAGAGCGTGAAGGTCATCGGGGAGGATGCGTTCCGCAGGTGCGCCAATCTGACGCATGTGCGTCTGCCCGACGGCCTGCGCGTCATCAAAAAGGGAGCGTTTGACATGTGCTTCCGCCTGCAAAGTATTGAGGTGCCGCAGGGGACGATGATCGAGAGGGGCGCATTCCACAGGTATACGGACAAGGTTGTCCGCGTGCCAGGGACATGACGCACAAACACACAGCAAACAGGGTCTTTGCCCGGACGGGGCAGAGACTTTTTTCTTTGGAATCGGGTGCCGGAAGGGGGAAGAGTATGGTATACTGAAAAATAAGAACGACCGACAGATCACAGCGGAGGTTTTTGATATGATGAAAAGGATCATGGCGTGCCTGCTCATGCTGGCAATGATGCTCCATGGCGCGGCGGCGCTGGCGGACGAGGCGCAATTCTATCTGGTGCAGTACGATGCGAACGGGCACGGAGATGCGCCGCAGATGCAGACGAAGAATCCGGGCGATTCTGTGAAGTTGAGTACGAGCCGGATGGACGAGAATTTCTATGTCTTTGTCGGCTGGGCGACGGACCCGGAGGCGACGGAGGCGGCATACATGCCGGGCGACCTGTATGAAGCGGACGCAGATGTGACGCTGTACGCGATCTGGCGTGAGCCGGAGGTGCTGGGCGAGATCGGATATGGAGACGCCTTTGAGCTGGAGCATGTGCATCGGTACGCAGAGGGCTGGGCGAGCTTTACGGTGAAGGAAACGGGCTGGTATCGGCTGCGCTCTGTGAGAGAGTATCTGAAATCGACGGGTCTTGGAAGCGCGAGCATTGGAACACGCAGAGAGAACTCAAAGTATATGAATACGCTGGCAAATGCCGAGTATGATTGGCAGGCGTACGAATTCAGCGTGACGGCGGAGCTCGAGGCGGGCGTGACGTACTACCTGCGCTTCTATGGGGCGGATGAACCGCTGAACCTCGAGGTGGACAATGATTTCTATACGGTGACCTATGACGCAAATGGGCACGGAGATGCGCCGCAGATGCAGACGAAGAACCCGGGCGATTCTGTGAAGCTGAGCACGAGCCGGATGGACGAGGATTTCTATGTCTTTGTCGGCTGGGCGACGGAGCCGGAGGGGACGCAGGCGGCATACATGCCGGGCGACCTGTATGAAGCGGACGCAGATGTGACGCTGTACGCGATCTGGCGTGAGCCGGAGGAGCTGGGCGAGATTACAGACGAGGATGTCTTTGAACTGGAGCATGTACACCGGTATGCAGAGGGCTGGGCGAGCTTTACTGTGAAGGAATCGGGCTGGCACCGGCTGCGTTCTATAGGAGAGTATCTGAAATCGACGGGTCTTGGAAGTGCGAGCATTGGAACGCGCAGAGAGAACTCGAAGTACATGAATACGCTGGCGAGTGCCGAGTATAATTGGCAGGCGTACGAATTCAGCGTGACGGCGGAGCTTGAGCCGGGTGTGACATACTACCTGCGCTTCTATGGGGCGGATGAACCGCTGAACCTCGTCGTCGAATCGCGCTACAGGGTGAACAAGGCGGAGATCGACCTCGTGCTGCCGTCGCTGCTTGAGGGCATCGAGAGCGAGGCGTTCGCTGGAGGCGCGTTTGGCAACGTGTACTGCCCGGAGACGGTGAAGGCGATCGGTGCGCGCGCGTTTGCGGACTGTGCGGCGCTGCGCGAGGTCGCGATTGCGGCGGCGGATGTGCAGATCGACGCGGCGGCCTTTGACGGCTGCGGAGAGATCGTGATCATCGCGCCGAGGGGAAGCACGGCGCACGAGTTTGCGACGGAGAACGGGCTGGAATTCCGCGAGATTGCAGAAGAGTGAGCGTAAAAAAGCACCCCGAGGGGTGCTTTTTGCATACAGGTCATCTTGCGGCTGCGACCCGTTTCTTCAGCACAATCAATCCGGCAATCAGCAGCACCGGAAAGATGGATGCAGCAAGCAAGCCGGTCTTGAGATTGCCGCCTGCCAGACTGGATATGCTGCCGACCATCGAAGGGCCGATCGATCCGCCCAGATCGCCTGCCAGCGCCAGCAGGGCAAACATCACTGTGCCGCCCTTGGGGCATTTCTGGGCAGAAATGCTGAGTGTGCCCGGCCACATGATGCCCACCGAGATGCCGCAAAGCGCGCAGCCCATCAGACCCAGCACGGAAGACGAGGACAGGGAAGCCAGCATGTAGCACGCGAAGCACAGCGCGCCGCAGCCCAGCATGGTCCTGGTCAGGTCCAGCTTTTCGCTCATCCTGCCGTAGTACACGCGGGAAATGCCCATCAGCACAGAGAACAGGCAGGGCCCCATCAGGTCGCCGATGGTCTTGGAAACGCCCATGGCGGACTCCGTAAAGGCCGAGGCCCACTGAGCCATGGAGATCTCGGATGCGCCGGAGCAGACCATCAGCAGCGCCATCAGCCAGAACAGCGGCATGCGGAACAGCTGGCCCATCTTCATCCCCTCGCCGTCCTCCGTGAGACGCTCAATGGGGCACTTGAGGAAGTTGAAGGCATTCACGAAAGGCAGCAGCGCCCACAGGATGGCCAGAATCTGCCAATTCTCCACGCCAAATACGGCGAAAAACAAGGTGGAACCGAGAATCACGCCCACGCTGCCCCAGCAGTAAAAGGAATGCAGCAGGCTCATCATGCCGTCCTTGTTTTCAAAGGGACAGGCCTCGACAATGGGGCTGATGAGCACTTCGATCAGCCCTGCGCCCATGGCGTAGAGCACAACGGCGATCAGAATGCCGGTGAAGGGATCGGGCAGCACCTCCGGCAGAATGGCAAGCAGCGAAAGACCCACGGCGGACAGCACCTGAGAGCAGACCACGCAGGTGCGGTAGCCGATCCTGTCCACAAATCTGGTGGCGGCAAGGTCGATCAGCAGCTGCGTCATGAAGAAGGCCATGGGGATCAGCGCGACCTTCTCCAGCGGGATGCCGTAGCTGTCCTTAAAGGTCAGGAACAGGAGGGGCGCGAAGTTGGCGGAGATCGCCTGCGTGATAAAGCCAAGGTAGCAGGCCAACAGGGTTTTGCGGTAATTCGGCTGTGCAGTCATGGTGCTTTCCTTTCAGAATGGTATTCTTACGTATTATATCGCCATACGGAGCGCGAAACAAGCCGAAATTGATTCGCACAAAGCGCTATTTGCCCGATCTGTGTCAAAAGGCGATTGGCAGACTGAGGGAGCCTGCCAGATTGCCCGCCCGGGCAGAAAATTTTATTTGAATACGATACATGCAGCGCCTCAGTATGGTATACTCAAAGGTAAGAATGACCGACAGATCACAGCGGAGGTTTTTGATATGATGAAAAGGATCATGGCGTGCCTGCTCATGCTGGCGATGATGCTCCTTGGCGGCGCGGCGCTGGCGGACGAGGCGCAATTCTATCTGGTGAATTACGATGCGAACGGACACGGGTATGCGCCTACGATGCAGACGAAGAACCCGGGAGAGGGGCTGGAACTGAGCACGGACAGGCTGAGCGAGGATTTCTATATCTTTGCGGGCTGGTCCAGGGATCCGAAGGCAACGCAGGCGGAGTACATGCCGGGCGACCTGTATATAGAAGACGCGGACGTGACGCTGTATGCGGTGTGGCTGGAGCCGAGGCATCTGGGCGAGATCAAGGACGGGGACGAATTTGAGATTGCATACCCGATCCTGCGCGCAGACGGCTATGTGAGCTTTACCGTGAGTGAGGCGGGCTGGTACCGCCTGTGCTCGACGGGAGAGTATTTCAAAAGCGGCAACCTCGGCGCGTGGCTTGGCGTGAAGAAGACGGGCAGCAAGTATATGGAGATGCTGGCGGCGGCGGTGCTGGATCCGGAATGGAAGGATTTCAGCGTGGCGGCAGAGCTGGAGCCTGGGGTGACGTACTACCTGCGATATAAGGGATCGGACAATCCGCTTTCGCTTGAGGTGGACAACGAGTTTTACACGGTGAAATACGACGTAAACGGACACGGGTATGCGCCTACGATGCAGACGAAGAACCCGGGAGAGGGGCTGGAACTGAGCACGGACAGGCTGAGCGAGGATTTCTATATCTTTGCGGGCTGGTCCAGGGATCCGAAGGCAACGCAGGCGGAATACATGCCGGGCGACCTGTATACAGAAGACGCGGACGTGACGCTGTACGCGGTGTGGCTGGAGCCGAGGAATCTGGGCGAGATCAAGGATGGGGACGAATTTGAGATTGCATACCCGATCCTGCGCGCAGACGGCTATGTGAGCTTTACCGTGGGTGAGGCGGGCTGGTACCGCCTGCGCTCGACGGGAGAGTATTTCAAAAGCGGCAACCTCGGCGCGTGGCTTGGCGTGAAGAAGACGGGCAGCAAGTATATGGAGACGCTGGCGACGGCGATGCTGGATCCGGAATGGAAGGATTTCAGCGTGGCGGCAGAGCTGGAGCCTGGGGTGACGTACTACCTGCGATATAAGGGATCGGACAATCCGCTGAACCTCGTCGTCGAATCGCGCTACAGGGTGAACAAGGCGGAGATCGACCTTGTGCTGCCGTCGATGCTTGAGGGCATCGAGAGCGAGGCCTTCGCCGGCGGCGCGTTTGGCAGCGTGTACTGCCCGGAGACGGTGAAGGCGATCGGTGCGCGCGCGTTTGCGGACTGCGCGGCGCTGCGCGAGGTCGCGATTGCGGCGGCGGATGTGCAGATCGACGCGGCGGCCTTTGATGGCTGCGGGGAGATCGTGATCATCGCGCCGAGGGGAAGCACGGCGCACGAGTTTGCGACGGAGAACGGGCTGGAATTCCGCGAGATTGAAGAAGAATGAGCGCAAAAAGCACCCCGAGGGGTGCTTTTTGAATGAAGCGTGCGCGGGTCGCACATGGGGAGACGGGGGTGACGGGAGATACGGCGCGGGCTTTGGCGCCGCAGCGTTTTTCCCTTTATTTTCCGCACAAAACGTGCTATATTATATCCATTGGAATACCGGGAGGCGCGAATCATGAAACACGAATGGAAGAAGTACATCGTCCTCTTTCTGACGGCGGTCATGCTCTTTGCCTGCGCGGCGGCTGAAGGCGCGCAGACGGAGACGGCGGCCACGGAGAGCGCGGCGGCGGACGAAGAGAAGATCATCACCCTGCCTGCGCAGCTGACGGTCATCGAGGAAGAGACGTTCTATGGCAGCGCCGCCATCGAGCGCGTGATCGTGCCGGAGGGCGTGGAGGAGATCCGGGCGAGGGCGTTCGCCGACTCCGGCCTGACGGCCATCGAGCTGCCTGCGTCGCTGACCATGATCGCGGACGACGCCTTTGACGGCGTGAGCGGGCTGACGGCGACCGTTATGGACGGCAGCTATGCCAAGGCGTACTGCGAGGCGCACGGCATCGCCTACACCATGCTGGACATGCCGATCGTCATCAGGAGCGTCCTGCCGGAAGAAACGACGGTCGAGATCGACGGCTATGGCAGATGGACGGTCGACGCGGCGGGCAGCTATGCGCCCTTCAGCTATGACTATGTGCTCCTGCGCAACGGCGAGATGAGCAGCTACTGGAGCAGCACGAGCCCGAAGGCTCATTCCTACATGTGGCGGACGGGCACGTATGTGCTGCAGGTGACCATCACCGACGCGAAGGGCAACGTGGCCACGGCGTCCTCTGCGCCCGTGACGGTCGTGCCCAGGCCGCTCAGGTTCATCTCCGTCACGCCGGACCGCACGAGCGCGGCGATCGGCGAGACGATCGAATGGAGCCTGTCGATCGACGGCGGCGACGGCGAGGTCATCACCTGCAGCCTGACATGCGACGGCGTGGAGATCGACAGCATGTCGTCGAGGTATGCCTACAGCTATGATCCGGACAGGGAGGGTGAGTACATCCTGACGGTCACGGCGGTGGACGCAAACGGCGTGCAGCTGAGCATGGTCTCGGAGCCGGTGACGGTGGCCGGTATGGCCTATGCGCCGGAGAGCGACTTCACCTACGAGCTGCGCAGCGAGACGGAGGCCGTCATCACCGGCTACGTCGGCGAGGGCTCGAGCGTGGTCATCCCGGAGACGATCGCGGGCGTGCCGGTCGTGGAGATCGGCATGGAGGCCTTCACGGACAACTGGGGCTTTGGCTACGACGGCTGCGAGAGCCTGCGCCTGCTGATCCTCCCCTTCAACGTGAAGGTGATCGGCGAGCGGGCCTTCTCCGACTGCGCAAACCTGCGCAAGGTGGACCTTGCCGCCGTGGAAAAGATCGGCGGGGGCGCATTCGCCAACTGCACGAGCCTCACGCGCATCAGCTTCCCCAAGAGCGTGACCCATCTGGGCAGCGGCGTGCTCAGCGGCTGCACGGCGCTGACGAAGGTGGGCTACCCCGTCAACCTCACGGAGGATCAGGGCTACGGCGTGGGCGGCTATTTCTACGGCTGCACCAGCCTCAAGACCATCGAGGTGCCGGAGGGCGTCACCTGCCTGCCGGAGTATGTATTCAGAGACGCGGCATCGCTGGAGAGCATCACGCTGCCCTCGACGCTTGTGAAGGTCGGCCAGCTGGCCTTCAGCGGCTGCACGGGCCTCAAGGAGATCCTGCTGCCGCCGTCGGTGACGTACATCGGCGCCCGCGCGTTCAACAACTGCACCGGGCTGACGTCATTTGTCTACCCGGTGGGATTGAGCAATGCCGAATACGCAATCAGCAGCGCCTTTGAGGGCTGCACGAACCTGAAGAAGATCATCATTCCCGAGGGGACGGCGAGGGTCGCGCCCGGCGCATTCTCTGACAACGCCATCATCGAAGAGGTGGAGCTGCCTGCATCGCTGCGGGAGATCGGAGACTGCGCCTTCGAGAACAGCAAAGGGCTGAAGACGGTGACCTTCAAGAATGGCCTTGAGACCATCGGCGTCAGGGCCTTCAGGGGCTGCGAGAGCCTGACGGCGGTCAACCTGCCCGACAGCGTGAAGGAGATCGACTACGAGGCCTTCCACAACTGCACGGCGCTGGAGAAATTCCACTATCCGGTCAGCCTGGAGCGCGTGGACTGGATATTTGACAACTGCCCGAACCTGAATGTGATCGCCATCCCGGAGGGCGTGACAAAGCTCCCCCGCGACATCTTCTCTCAGCACACCGGTCTCAAGGAGGTCTACCTGCCCAGCTCGCTGCTGGAGATCGGATACGGCGCATTCAGCGGCTGCACGGGCCTTGAGGATGTGCACTTCAAGGAGGGGCTGCTGCACATCGACGGCTACGCCTTCTCCGGCTGCACGAGCCTCAAGGAGGCGGACCTGCCCGACAGCGTGAAGCACATCGAGCAGAGCATCTTCTCCGGCTGCACGGCGCTGGAATCCTTCCACTACCCGCTCAGCTGGGACGACACCTATGTGGGTCAGGCGCTGACGGGCCCGGAATACGGCGCCTATCAGGTGGGCGGCTGCCCGCTGATCAAGAAGATCGTGGTGCCGGAGGGCGTGATGACGATCCCGTACTTCGCCTTTACCGACTGCGAGTACATCGAGGAGGTCGTGCTGCCCAGCACGCTGGTGGAGATCCAGCAGGGCGCATTCATGAACTGCGGAAGCCTGAAGAAGGTCCGCATCCCCGCCTCGGTGCAGATCATCGGCAAGGACGCCTTCGCGGACTGCGGCAATCTGACCGCCGAGTGCGAATGGGGCACCGCGGCCTACAAGCACCTGAAGGCGCATGACATCCCCTTCAATTACCTGTCGCTTGACAACGAGAACCTGCCCAAGGATACGCTTCCGCTGGGCGAGGACTTCACGATCCTCGGCTTCATCCGCTCGAACCAGACGGTGACGCACGTATCCGCCGCCGTCTACAACGCGGACGGCAGCGAGTGGATTCAGGGCGCGAACAAGCAGACGGATGCGACATACATTCCGCTGCTGACCACGGTGGGCGACGCGTTCGACTTCGCGGCGCTGGAGCAGGGCCGCTACCTCTTCCGCCTGACGGCGACCGTCGGCGGCGTGACCGAGACGCTGGCGGAGAATGTATTCACCGTATCGGCGGACGACACCATCTGGGCCAAGATCTACGATGCATCCAGCCCGACCGGCATCTTCAGCGAGGGCGAAGAGTTCTCCATCACGGGCACGGTCAAATTCAGGTTTGCGACCGGAACGGTCAAGGTTGTCGTCCACGACGACATCAAGGGCGAGGATGTGCTCAGCTACTTCCTGCAGAAGGAGGCCTCCGAGTTTAACGTTGCCGACGCGCAGAGCGCGCTTGACTTCAGCAGCCTCAAGCCCGGCATATATACCTACCGCGTGACGGCCTACGTCAGCGCGAAGGAATACACGCTGGAGGAGACGCACTTCCGGATCGCCACGAGAGACGAGGAAATCGAGCGCGCCGCGAAGCTGGACGCCGCGCTGCTGAGCGGCAGCGGCGCGATTAACAGCGACCTGCGCTATGAATCCGTCGTGCTGTCCAATGCGGCATACGACGTGAACAAGCTGCGCAGAAATCTGACGGCGCTGGGCTTTGAGGCGATCGAGTACTACTCGCTCAACTCCGGTGAGCACACCATCGGCCACTTCTTCGGCTACAAGGACGTGCTCGACAGCGAGGGCGAGACGACGCGCCTGTACGCCCTCATCTGCCGCGGCACGCGCCCCGACTCCGTGCAGGAATGGATCAGCGACTTTACCTTCGCCGGGCCGGATGAATACCACTACGGCTTCTCTGTGGCGGCAGAGGCGGTGCGCGAGCATTTCAGCGAATATGTGGATGAACACTGGCCGGAGGGCGGCTCGATGGCAAAGTGCAAGGTCTGGGTCACGGGCCACAGCCGCGGCGCGGCGGTCGCCAACATCCTCGCCGGCAGCTGGCTGATGGAGGACGGCTTTGCGCGAAACAACGTACACTGCTACACATTCGCCTGCCCGACCGTGAAGACGGGCAGCGTGAGCGGCGCGACGAACGTATTCAACTACAATCTCGGCGGCGATCTCGTGCCGCGTGTGCCGCTGGAGGACTGGGGATTCGGCCGCTACGGCACGACACAGCAGCTCAACAACGGAGAGACGGCCTTTGGCGTACAGCTGACGGACGTCACCACCATGAATCAGGTGGTCGACTGGCTGGCGGGCATCGAGCAGCTGGACGCCTTCCAGAGCGCGCTTATCGCGGAGATGAAGACGGAGGAAACCTATACCGCGCACAAGATTGTGATGTTCCTCGTCAGCGCGGGCTTCCAGGTGTATGACGATGTAAGCGATGAGAAGGACTTCCAGCTGAAGCTGAACCTCGCGGAGATCGCCAAGGACGCCGGCGCGACGCACAGCTCCGAGACCTACATCAAGTGGATGGAAAGCCTGCAGTGAGCAGAACGCAGCACCCCCTCGGGGGTGCTGTGTTTTTTGTATAATCACTTCATCGCAACCCTTCTGCGGCAGGGCGCGGAAGAGACTTTTCGGCGCATGTCATAAGAACCGTGACAGCCCGCTGATTGTCGTGTATAATGAATATGCAATATCTTTTGATATAGGTATGGAGGGTAAGCGTGGCTAAATCGAAATACCCCATCAGCAAGGAGTTCTTTCCCTTCAATCTGTTTGCGCCGCCCATGAGCCGCCGTTTTGTGCTGCTGGCCCAGATGGGCATGAAAACGCCGAAGTTCCTGTGGAAGGATCCGCAGCTGAAGGTTCAGTCGAGATGGATTCCGGGCTATCAGGGCGGTGAAATTGAAATATTCATTCTGACCCCTGAAGGTCTGAGCGAGCCTGCGCCGTGCCTTGTGCATTTTCACGGCGGCGGATTTGTGTTTGAGGGCTCCGACAGTCATTTTAAGCTGGCGATGACGTATGCGAAAGAGGCGCGCTGCAAAGTGGTCTATGTCCGTTATCGCCTGGCGCCAAAGCACCCGTTTCCGACACCGCAGGAGGACTGCTATGCGGCGCTGTGCTGGGTGTATGAGCATGCGGCTGAGCTGGGCGTCGACCGTGAGCGGATTGGCGTCGCCGGAGACAGCGCGGGCGGCACGCTGACCGTTACATCCTGCATGATGGCCAGAGACCGGCACGCTGCCGTGCGTCCGCTGTTCCAGCTGCTGGTGTTTCCGTGGCTTGATGGACGGAATAACAGCGAGTCCTACCGCAAGTATACCGATACGCCTATGTGGAACTCGACGCTTTCCAAAAAGGTCGGTCCGATTATGAACCCGGATCCTTCTGCCACGCCGCTGGCTTACCGCTCCCCTGTGGAGGCGGAGAGCCATGCAGATCTCCCGCCGGCGTATGTGGAAGTGGCCGAGTTTGACTGCCTGCATGATGACGGCGTGCTGTATGCGCAGCTGCTGAGGGACGAAGGCGTCGAGGTCGAATTCCACGAGGCGAAGGGGACCATGCATGGATTCGATACGGTGTTCCATGCGCCGACTTCGCAGAAGATGATCGCCAAGCGGATTGCCTATATGAAGAAGATGTTTGCGGGGAGAATATGAGATCCATGCTGCAGACGGCCTGATTCCCGGCTGTCCCGGCATCCTCGCAATGCCGGCTCGCTTTTCAAATGCGCTATAGGCTATTGCGCTGCGCAGGCTGCCGGTGTTATGCTGATATTCAGAATAAATGGCCATGGGCGAAGCGAATGCTTCGCTCAGGCAGCGCCAATGTGTGACTGGAATGATCTGCCGGGATGCCGGCAGAATGCTGCGAAAGGTGGAATGAAGATGCAGATGCACCAGCTTGACGCCCGCGTGAGGCGTATGCTTCAGGTGCTCCGGGAGATGATTGTCCGCAGGTCCGTGCCTGTCGAGGGGATTGAGGCGGCAATCCGCGGCGAGGAGGCCATGGCACCGTTTGTAAACGGCGGAATCTGGGGCGCGGATAAGGAACATGACTGGATGAATTTCCGTTTCAGCGTAACGATCCCGCAGGACTTTGCCGGCAAGGCGATCATTTTGATGACCACCGGCCGGGAGGGGCAGTGGGAGGCGATCAATCCGCAGTTTGTCGTCTGGGTAAACGGACGGATTGAGCAGGCGTTTGACACGCAGCACACGGTGCTCATGCTGGATAAGAAGGCGGAGGGCGGAAAGCGATACGACATCCTGCTGGAGGGATACGCCAACTGCGAATGGCCGAATCACGGTCCGCGCAATCTGACGCCGCCGCGCCTTGATCTGCAGCTGCAGGACGTCTGCGCGGATGTTGAGCAGCTGGTGTATGATATCGACGTGATCTATCAGGCGGCGCTGCTGGAGGCCGACGGCTGCCGCAGCAGGGAGCAGGCGCTCTATACCCTGAGCGACGCGCTGAATCTGCTTGACCTGCGCAATCCGCACAGCGAGGCGTTCCATGCGTCTGTCGCCGCGGCGCGGGAGCATCTGCGCGTGCATTACTATGAGCCGCTGGCCCAGATCACGCCCGAGGCGTATGCCGATATCGTGGGTCATACGCATATCGATGTGGCGTGGCTGTGGGATCTGTATCAGACGAGGCACAAGGCGGTGCGCTCCTTCGCGACGATGCTCCACCTCATGGAGCGGTATCCGGAGTTCAAGTTCATGTCGTCTCAGGCGCAGCTGTATCAGTTCGTTAAGGAGGATCAGCCGGAGCTCTTTGAGCGCATCCGCCAGGCGGTTGCAGACGGCCGCTGGGAGCCGGAGGGCGGCATGTGGGTTGAGGCGGACTGCAATGTCACCGGCGGCGAGTCGCTTGTGCGCCAGCTGCTCTACGGCAATGAGTTCTTTGAGACGGAATTCGGCCGCAGGAGCAGAATCCTGTGGCTGCCTGACGTCTTTGGCTACAGCGCGGCGCTGCCGCAGATCCTGAAAAAGAGCGGCGTCGACTACTTCTTTACCAGCAAGCTTTCGTGGAGCGAGTATAACCTCTCGCCCTATGACACCTTCCGATGGAAGGGCATCGACGGCAGCGAGGTGCTCACGCACTTTACGCCCGCGCGCGATTATTCCGGCGGCGGAACGTATGAAAAGCATGAGGACCTGTCCTACTTCACGACGTACAATGCGATGATTGCGCCGATGCAGATCAAGGGCGGCTGGCAGCGCTTCCAGCAGAAGGGCGTGGACAACCACTTTGCTGTCAGCTATGGCTATGGCGACGGCGGCGGCGGCCCGACGGACTGGATGCTCGAGAATGCCCGCCGGATGAAGCATCCCGTGCAGGGCATTCCGGCGGTAACGCAGGTCTTCCCGTCCGAATTCTTTGAGGCGCTGGAAAAGCGTGTGGCGGGGAATAAGCGGCTGCCGAAGTGGTCGGGCGAGTTGTATCTTGAGTATCACCGCGGCACCTATACGGCGATGGCGCGCAACAAACGGAGCAACCGCAAGACGGAGCTTTTGCTGCGCGAGGTTGAGCTCTGGCGCGAATATGCGCGCAGGGCGGCCGGGCTTGCGTATCCCAATGATGCGCTGCGCTCCATATGGCGGCGCGTGCTGACGCTGCAGTTCCATGATATCCTGCCGGGTTCCTCCATCAAAAAGGTCTATGACGACTCGAAAGAGATCTATGAGCAGGTTGAGAGGGAACTGAGGCTTTTGCTGGATGAGGCCTTTGCAGCGCTTGGCGGGAAGGCGGGGGGCGACGTCCTTCTGTATAACTCTCTTCCGCATGAGCGCGCGGATATCGTCCGCCTTGACGCGCCGGAAGGCGTGATGGCGCTGAGGGATGAGCGCGGCGCCGTCTATCCTCTGCAGCAGACAAAGGATGGCGCGTATGCGTTCGTGCGCGGCCTCCCGCCGATGGGCGCGGCGCCGATGTGGTTTGAATCCGGCGAGATGCAGGATGATGCGCTTGACGTCGACACAAAGCGATTCAGCACGCCATACTTTGAGGGTGAGTTCGATGCGGCGATGCGCATCGTATCCCTCGTCGACCGGCGCTGCGGCAGGCAGCTGGTCAGGGATGGGCAGGCGCTCAACCGCATCGTCTGCTACGAGAATCGCCCGCACAACTACGATGCATGGGACATCAATATCTACTACGACGAGCGGAGCTGGGACGTCGATGATCTGGTCTCCGCCGAGGTCGTGGAGAGCGGTCCTGTGCTCACGAAGATCCGCTGCGAGTACCGCATCAACCGCTCGCTCCTCGTTCAGCACATCGTCTTCTACCGGGATATCGCTCGCATCGACTTTGAGACGTATGTGGACTGGAAGGAGCCGCATTACATGCTCAAGGCGCATTTCCCGGCGGACGTCTTCTATAATGAGGCGACGTATGACATTCAGTTCGGCAATGTCCGCCGTGCGACGCACAAGAATACCTCGTGGGATGTGGCGCGCTTTGAGGTCTGCGCGCATAAGTGGATGGACGTCTCCGAGGGCGGCTATGGCTTCAGCCTGATGAACGACTGCAAGTACGGCCACAGCGCGGATGAAAACGGCATTGCGCTGACGCTGCTCAAGAGCTCCACGGAGCCCAACCCGACGGCGGATCAGGAGGAGCACGTCTTTACCTATTCCATCATGCCTCATGATGCCGACTGGCGCGGGGCGAATACGCCGGAGATGGCGTACAGGCTGAATGTGCCGGTGACGGCAGTCTCGGGCCATGGCGGCGATGAGGCTCCGGCTTCCTTTGCGGCGGTTGACGCCGGGAATGTGATGATCGAGTCCGTCAAGCGTGCCCTTGGCGGGGAAGCGACGGTGATTCGCCTGTATGAATGCTTCGGGCAGCGGACAAAGGCCGCGCTCACCCTCGGCTTTGAGGCTGAGCACGCATTCAGGGCGTCGATGATGGAGGACAGGCTGGCTGAAGAGGCGATCTGCGGCGGCAGGATTTCTCTTGAACTCAAGCCCTATGAGATTGTAACGCTGCTGATTGAGTGACGGAAGCGGCGTCTAAAGAAGATATAAAAAGACCTGCATGCGGGGGATGGCTGAGCATCCCTGTCATGCAGGTCTTTTGCTTTATTAAGGTAGGTGCTTATGCCAGAATCCTTGCAATCCACTCCCGCTGCAGCACCTGCACAGCGCCGCGCGTGATGCTGGTCATTCCCTGAGGCGCGGGGACGATGGAGGGGAGGCTGCGGCCTGTGCCGGAGAAGCGGGCGGACAGGCTGCTGACGATCATGCCGATGAAGGCGTCCTCAAAGGGCGTGGCGTAGCGGCAGTCGATGATGATATGGCTTGGGTCGAGCAGCCAGAGCACGCCGTGGAGCATGCTGCCTGCGGTATCCGCTGCCTGTGCAAGCGCGCTGAGGTATTCGCGGGGGTACTCCTGCGCCTCGCGCTGAAGGCGCTCGAGCATTTGCTTTGCGCTGCCGCCGTCACAGCCGAGCGCTGCGGCGAAGGCGGGAAGGGAAAGGCGGCTCTCGTAGGTTGCGCCGGTGCGGTCCCGCATCTGACCTGCGTCGCCCGCGGTGGCGTTGAAGCCGCGAAGCATGTTGCCTCCGTGGACGGCCGCGCCGCCGACGCCCTCGCCGATGAACAGATAATAGAGCAATTCGCAGGGCTCCTGCTCGATGAGGGGGGAGAAGGCGCGCACGGCGAACTTGACGTCCTCATCCACATAGTAATCGTAATCGCCCAGACAGCGCTGCATCAGCGCCTTGATCCGGACGTCGTTGAGCTCCGGCAGGCGCTGGTTGTACACGGTGTCGCTGCTGATTTCATAGGGGCCGGGCGTGACGACCGCCACGCCGAGCAGCAGACGATCCTGAAGATAGGGGGCGATCTCATCGCGGGTGCTGCAGAGGAAGGCTTCCAGCCGCGGCAGATAGGCGCCGCTGCTGATGCAGTTCCTTTCAAGAATCACGGAAAGATCAAAGCCCAGCAGCGCATAGCGGAAGCTTGCGCCGGACAGGTCGACGATCAGCCACGCGTGGTGTGCGCCGCTCAGGGAGATATTCTCCGCCTTTCTGCCGGATGCGGGCTTGCCTTTTCCGCTGCGGGCGACGGGAACCAGCTCAAGCACATGCTGCTCCTTGAGCTGGTCGATCAGATTGGTCACCGTCATCAGGCTCAGCCCGGTCGCCTCGGCCAGGGATTGGCGCGTTCTGGGCGACTGGAGTGTCAGCAGATCCAAAATGCTGCGGACATTCTGCCTTCTGATGGCGGATTGATCAAATGACTTCATGACAATACCCTTTCAAGTGCGAAGCCCATCTCTTCGCCGAGGCGCTCCGCCTCTCCGGGGACGACGGGCAGTCGCTTGTACAGGAATGTGGATTCAAGCGCGGCGTATGTACCGCGGGCGATGTCGCCCTTGGTGGGCAGGTAGCCGAGGAGCTCCTCTGCGCAGCCGAGGACGAGCGCATCCTCGCGCCCGCAGATCCTGCGGATATCCATGCCGATCTGGGTAAAGCCCTCGAACGGCAGCGCCATGACGGGCACGCCGCCGAGCAGGATGTACTTGGTGACGATATCCTCCGTCTCGCTCAGCCGGGCGAACTTTTCGAGCATCTCCCGCTCCCATGTGCGGGCGACGCGCGCGGCGGGCATAGCTTCTCCGCCGGCACGGGCGGCGGCCTGCGCGGCAGCCTCCCTGATATCTTCTATTTTAACAGGGGTCAGCCTCAGCGTAAAGGGGAAACTGCCGGCGCTGAGGGTCGTCGGCAGCGGCTTTTTGCTTTCGTTAAAGCGGGATACGACGAGCGCTGCAAAGGAATCGAGCAGCGCGTCGTCCTGCTTCGTCGGGTCGATGTCGCCGCACAGGCCGTTGAGATACAGGCTGCACAGGCCCTGCGCGTCGAGTCGGCGGCAGATTTCGCCGGCAAAGTCTGCGGAGACGGCAGTGACGCGCCCGCGGAATACGCCGTGGCAGGCGGCGCTCACGACGGCGATATCCGCCTTCTCTGCCCGGGTCATCAGGAAGCCGCGCACATGGCGGTCCACAGGGCCGTCCTTGATGGTGCGGTTATAGATGTGATCCCCTTCAAACGGCGCGCAGATATACTCGAGCGCATTTACGTCGTCAAGATCGGCGGCCGCCGCGTCGACAGCCCGGCAGATGGCAGGAGCGACGGTGGCGACATAATCGTCGCTGACAAAGCCGCAGCCCTCGTGGTATTTGATCGTCGGGCCCGTGTGTGTGTGGATGCTCACGATGAGGATGTGCTCCTCGGGGACGCCCAGCGTCCTGGCGTGCGCAAAGACGGCGCCGCAGACCGCGCGGCTCAGGCCGAGCAGGTCGCAGCAGATGATCAGCGTGCGCAGGGCGCCGTTTTCGATCATCATCGCCCGGGCATAGAGCGGATCGCGCACGGACTGTGCGCAGCGGCCCAGGTAGTAGCCGTAGCCCGCGAGCTCAACGCCCATCGGCGGGGTCAGTTCGGATTTGCCATAGCCAGCGCGCATGGGAAAGCCTCCTTTAGCCAAGTCCGGGGATGATGGCGCTGTATTGCTCGATCAGGCGGTCGTTCCACTCGTCGCCGCCGTCCACGTTGCTGGATTTGAAGAAGTCGGCCTCAAAGCCCTCCTCAAGGGAGAGCTCCTTCACCCGGCAGACGATCGCCTGAAGGATGGCCGCGCCGATGGCGGTGGACGTCGGGCCGACCATGGCGCCGTCGGCAAAGGACACGGAGGCGTCGCCCAGCACGCCGCCGTTGTCAAGGACCAGATCCGCCGTTTCAAACAGGCGGAGATTCAGGCTGTTGCGGGAGGTGACGGCCATGGTGTGCTGGAGGCTGGTCAGCGCGATGACGAAGGCGCCTCGCTTCTGCGCCTCGCGGGCCAGCAGCACGGGCACGGCGTTTCTGCCGGAATTGGAGATGGAGATGAGCACGTCGCCCGCCTTGATGGGATAGCGCTCAAGGAGGATGGGGAGCCATTCTTCTTTGCGCTCCTCGAGCGTGCTGCCCGCGGCGCTGATGTGGAGCATCAGCTTTTCGTCCAGAATCGGGCAGATGCGCGCCATGCCGCCTGCACGGTAGAAGATCTCCAGCGCGAGCAGATGGCCGTGGCCTGTGCCGAAGGTGTAGATCATGCCGCCGGCTTTAAGGCTTTCGGCGATCTTCTGCGCGGCGCGCTCCATGGCGTCCGCCTGCGTCTTCTGCGTGCGGGCGAGCAGCGCGCTCAGGTTATCAAAATAGGTGTGAATCGCGTTCATGACCGAACCTCCTCATAGGTGGCTTTGAGCTGCGCGAGGACGCTGGGGCAGAGAATGCCCTCTTTGCGCATCAGGTGAATGATGGCGCCCAGCTCCGGCGGGTAATCCAGCGGGCAGATCTGCGCCTGCGGCGCAAGGCGGCAGAGGGTATCGGTAAAGCAGGCGCGCGCCGCGGCGCTGTGCATGAACACGCCGCCGTACAGGCCGACCTGACAGGCATCCGGCGATTTCTTCATCAGCTGCGCCGCCTGCGCGGCGAGGCGCGGCATGGTGCGCCGGAGGATGGCGCCGGCGACCGGCTCGCCGTTTTCCGCCTCCGCGAGCACATGGCGCGCAAAGCCCGCCAGCCTGTCGGGCGTAAAGTCGGGCGCGTATACCTTGTCGATGATCATGCGCGGGGAGCTGACGCCGAAGTAGTCAAGCGCATGCCCGGTCAGCGCGGTGGGCTCGCCCAGCCCCTCATAGGCGTCGATGACGGCGAGGAGCGCCTCGCGCGCGAGGGTATAGCTGCTTCCCTCGTCGGCAAGCAGATAGCCCCAGCCGCCGCTGACATGCTGGCGGCCTTCCTCGTCGAGCAGAAGGAGCATGGAGCCCGTGCCGCAGATGACGATCATGCCCGGTCTGCCGCGGGTGAAGCCCATCAGCGCGGCATAGGCGTCGGACTGGAGATCCAGCTGGCCGGGCTTAAGGATTCCCGTGGTGAACTGGGCGAGGGTCGCTTCGTCCGCGGGCGCGTCCAGCGCGGACATGCCCACGCAGACGAGCGGATGGCTGGCGCCCGCCTTTTCGCACAGGACGGCGACCATCTCCTCCATGCGCAGACGGACCTTTTCAATGCCGATGTGATGATAATTCAGACCGTCGCCGTAAGCGACGGCAGCGATGCGGCCGTCCGGCCACGCGGCTGCAGCCGTGGAATGCGTTCCGCCGCCGTCAATGCCGATCAGCAGATCGTATTTCATATGCTTCGCCTCCTCATCTGTGCTGAATAACCATATATGCAGGGAGAATCCTCCCGTCAGGGCATAGTAACTGATTACTAATTCGACGCTGCCGTCATACTTCCTGCCAGTAAAATTGCATTTATAAAAAGGGTTGAAAAATACTTGCTATCATTTGGCGGCTGTGATATACTGAATTATCCGCAGGCGGCGTCGCCGCCGTCGGTGCAATCCCGGGGGAAACGGAGGACGAATCATGCGTGGGGATAATCTCGCGGCCAAGGATGGCGCGCACATCGTGAAAAGGAAGCGCAGGCGCTTTACGTGGGACGATCTTGAATTGACGCTCCTGTCCTTTCCGACGATCGCATGGCTGATCGCCTTCTGCTATGTGCCGATGTTCGGCATCGTCTTTGCGTTCAAGAATTACAAGTATAAGCCCGGCAAGGGATTCCTCTACAGCCTGTTCGTCTCCAGCAAGTGGGTGGGACTGAAGAATTTCGAGTTCCTCTTCCGCTCGCCGGACATCGCCAATATCTTCCGCAATACCATCGGCTACAACGTGGTCTTCCTGCTCATCGGCGTGACGCTCCCTGTCGCGCTGGCGATCATGATCACTCAGCTGCATTCGCGCAAGGTGGCGAAGGTCTGCCAGACGGCGGTCTTCCTGCCGCACTTCCTGTCCTGGGTCGTCATCAGCTACTTTGTCTATGCGTTCCTCTCCACCGATAAGGGCCTTGTCAATTCCCTGATCACGGCGATGGGCGGCGAGGCGATCCTCTGGTATCAGGAGCCCAAGTACTGGCCCTATCTGCTGACGTTTATCAACACGTGGAAGACGTTCGGCTACTCGATGGTCGTCTACATGGCGACGATCACGGGCATCGACCAGAGCCTCTATGAGAGTGCGGTCATCGACGGTGCGAGCAAATGGCAGCAGACATGGGGCATCACCGTGCCGCTGCTGCGCCCGGTCATCTCCATCATGTTCATCATGAACGTCGGCAGCATCTTTTCGACGGACTTCGGCCTGTTCTTCCAGGTCACGCGCGACTCGAACTCCCTGATCAACGTGACGCAGACGCTGGACGTCTACGTGCACAAGGCATTGATTCAGAGCAACAATTACAATTATTCTTCCGCGGTCGCGCTGCTGCAGAGCGTGCTTGGCTGTATCCTGCTGGTCTTCTCCAACATCGTCGTCAAGAAGATCGACCCGGAGAGCGGTCTGTTCTGATTCCGGCGGAAAGGAGACATGCACCATGGCAAACGCAAAGAAAAAGGTCTATCAGGACGGTTTTGCCCGCTTTAACAGCATCAAGGGCACGACAAATGCCGTCTTCACCCTGATCTTCATCCTGCTGGCGATCATCACGTTCCTGCCGGTTGTGTTCGTATTCGTCATCTCGATTTCGTCTGAAGCGTCCATCGCGCAGAATGGATACAGCTTCTTCCCGGCGGAATTGTCCATTGAATCGTACAAGTATCTGTGGCAGTCCAAGGATTACATTGGCCGCGCCTTCGTCAATTCCGTGGGCATCACGCTCGTGGGCACGCTGATCGGCCTCGTGCTGACCTCAACGCTGGGCTATGTGCTGTCCCGGCCGAATTACTACATGAAGGGCTTCTACACGTGGATGCTGATCATCCCGATGCTCTTCTCCGGCGGCCTTGTCGCCCGCTACATGGTCAATACCCAGATTTATCATCTCAAGAACACCTACTGGGCGATGATCCTCCCGGGCGCGTGCTCGACATTCTATGTCGTCGTCATGCGCACGTTCTTCCAGACGACGGTGCCTGATTCCATCATCGAGTCCGGCAAGATCGACGGCGCGAGCCAGCTGCGCATCTTCACCCAGCTGGTGCTGCCGATTTCTCTGCCGGTCATCGCGACGATCGGCCTGTTCCTGACCTTCAACTACTGGAATGCATGGTACGGCGCGATGCTCTACATCGACAGCAACCACCGCGACCTGTACCCGCTTCAGTACGTGCTCATTTCCATTGAGAAGAACATTTCCTTCATGGCGCGCAATGAAGATTACTTCCGCGAGGAGACGATGAGAAATCTCCCGTCGGAGACGATGCGCATGGCCATCGTCATGGTCGTCGTCATCCCGATTGCCTGCTCGTACCCGTTCTTCCAGCGCTACTTCGTCGGCGGCCTGACCATTGGCGCCGTCAAGGGCTGATTCCCTGCGCAACGAACGGCTTGAACTGCCGTTTATGTTGATAAAAAGGAGGTACCACTATGAAGAAGATTCTCTCCCTCGTTCTGGCGCTTGCGCTCGTGCTCGCCATCGCCTGCACGGCCTCTGCCGAGACCCAGAAGATCATCTGGTGGGTCTACGCCAGCGGCGACGCTCCGATCGACACGCAGCTGGTCGTCGATGCGGCCAATGCCTACTCCGCTGAGAAGATCGGCGTGGAAGTCGAGCTCATCTTCAAGAACGACGAGCAGTTCGGTCTGGGCATGCAGACCGGCGAGCCCTACGACATGACCTTCACCTGCGACTGGGCGAACGACTTCGCGTCCAACGCCTACAATGAGATGTTCTATGACATCACTGATCTGGTCAAGACCGCTACCCCGGCGCTCTACGAGACCATCGATCAGAAGTACTGGGACGTCGCCGGCTCCCTGAACGGCAAGATCTACGCTGTGCCGACCCTGAAGGATATGGCCAGCCAGCAGTTCTTCCGTCTGGACAAGGAACGCTTCGAGGCCATCGGCTGCGAGCTTCCGGACGAAATGGCGTTCGCCGATCTTGAGCCGCTGCTCAAGGCGTACAAGGAGAACTACACCGACCTGTACCCGCTGATGATGGGTAAGGGCGGCCTGACCGGCATGACCAACAGCGCGCAGTGGATCGCGGGCAGCTACCTCTGCTCTCCGTATCACCTCGCCGGCACCGACCGTGAGAACAAGATCATCCCGTTCTGGGAGGATGAGGTTCTGATGGAGCGCTATCAGCTGCTCCACAAGTGGTATGAGCTGGGCTACATCAACCCGGACGCTGCCACCATCGAGTCCATCGGCTCTGACATCCGTGCTGCTGTCCGTTCCGGCTCTGCCTGGAAGGGCTACTACGCCGGTTACTCCAGCTGGGCGGGCATCGTTGTCCACGGCGCGAGCTACGCCGGCCCGTTCATGTCCACCGCCACCATGCGCGGCGCGATGAACGCGATCAACGCCGCCGCTTCTGAGGAGCAGGCCATCGCGTGCCTGAAGTACCTCGAGCTGCTCAACACCGACCGCACCTTCCGCGACATCCTCCGCTACGGCGTTGAAGGAACGCACTTCAACTACACCGAGGTCAACGGCAATAAGGTCGTCGAGCGCACCGAGCAGGGCAACAACAACTGGTCCATGGACGGCTTCGTCACCGGCTCTGTTGTGAACGCCTCCTGCACCACCGATTCCTACTACGATTGGAACGAGATCTTCAAGGATTACGAGAATGCGATCGTGTCCACCCTGGGCACCTTCACCTTCGACAAGGCCAATGTTGAGGCCGAGTGCGCGGCCTGCTCCGCCGTCATGGAGAAGTACACCGCTGAGATGCTCACCGGCACGCTGGACATCGACGCGATGCTCCCGACCATCCAGGAAGAGCTGAAGGCTGCCGGCATCGAGGCTGTTCAGGCCGAGGCCCAGGCTCAGCTGGACGCCTATCTCGCGCAGTAATCATCTGCCCGCCTGATGGCATCAAGTGAAATACCCTATGGGGCGGAGGCTTGGCCTCCGCCCTTCTTTGCATCTGTGGTATAATGGGTCCATAGAGAGGGGATGAACGGACATGGACTATACGATCGCGCCGGTCTGCCAGGAGGAGCTTGTGCGCATCCGCCGGGAGCTGCATATGTATCCCGAGCTTCGCTGGGATCTTGACCGCACG
>JAGBFR010000039.1 GCA_017936375.1 Clostridia bacterium | reverse complement strand
GCAGCGTTCGCGCCGATCCAGGTGCCGCCCCAGCTGTAGCCAACCGGGCCAGCGACCATGCGCCAGTCGCCGTAGGTGCCGCCGTCCTTCTCGCAGGCAGCCTTCATCTCTTCGTCGTTCATGGTGTCGTTGGTGGTCAGGCCGCAGTTCGGCTTGAGGGTGTAGTGCAGGCCCCAGGTCGGGAGGAAGAAGCACAGGGTGGTGTCGGTCTTCATGCCGTTGAACCAGACCTCGGACCACGCAGCGCCCTTGTTGGACAGATCGTCTTCCTCGAGAACCTTGCACAGGTCGAGGTAGTCGTACAGCAGCGGATCGATGACGAGCTTGCCGTCAACAACCCAGCCCTGCTCACGGCCGTAGTTGTAAGCGTTCCAGATGTCGCCAGCGCCAACGACCATCTTCACGGCGCCTTCGGAAGCCTCGTTCAGCTCCGCAGCGGTCTCCATGAAGGTATCCCAGTCAGCAACCTTGGCCTGCATTTCTTCCGGAGAAGTGACGCCGAGGTACTTCTCAGCCAGGGAGGCGCGATACATCAGGGCGCCCGGAGTGGCCTGCCAGGACAGACCCTTCAGCTGGCCGTTGATGTTGGAGGTACCGATCTGCTTCATGACCGGGATCGCAGCCGCGACTTCTTCCTCGGTGATGCCCAGCTGGCCCATCAGGTCAGCGGTCCAATCGCTGTTGACGTACTTCTTAACGAAGGCCGCCTCGAGGGTAAAGATGTCGGGGGCGTCGGCGCCAGTCGCGTCGGCAGCCATCAGCGCGTCAACCTTAGAGGTGTACTCGCCGCCATCGGTCGGGTAGATGGTGTAGTTGATCTTGACGTTCGGATGAGACGGGAGGTAGTAATCGTTGATCATGCCCTCGAGCTCATTGGTGAAAGACCACACGTTCAGCGTGATCTCCTCGGCGCAAGCCAGGCTGATGGCGAGAACCATCATGACGGCCAGGACCAGAGAAAGGATCTTCTTCATAGGGGAACCTCCTTCTGATTTCGCGGCAGAGCCGCTGTTCTTCCCCGCAGGATTTTGCTTCTGCGGAGATGAGACACTTTCGTGCCTCAGGTTTGGTAATATTATATCATAACCAGAAGAGAAGTCAACCCCAAATATGCAGATTTTGTATTTTTTATTTCCGAATCCTGCATAAGTTGAACGCCCGAAATTCAGCAGACGTCTGACGTTTTTACCCCTTTTGCGGCTTTTCCGATCCGCCGGCAGCCCTTTCGCTTCTCTTCCCCTGCAGAAACGCGTTTTCAGCGATCGTTTTTACATCTCCGGCAGCATCTGCCTATTTTCGGCAAAACCGTCTTTCGAAAACGTTTTTTATTCAGAATTTTCGCCGGTCTGTTGTTCATCCTTACGCCTGCTCCGCAGCAGTCCTTCTGCATGCGGTCTTCACGGCGCTCTTCCGGCGTTTCCCAGCCCATTCTGTATCCATTTGCACACCAGCCTGTTCTGCAAATTCAAACGACCCTGTCACGCCCCATAAAACAACCGTTTCCGAAAACGTTTTATGAATTTTTTCATTTGTCATCCTGCATTTTTCACTTTGTGAAACATGACCATAGCAGCTGCGCCGCCGTCCGGATTGTCCTCCTCTCCACGCCGGTCTGTACGCGGAAAGCACATCCAAATAGAATCCCTTCCTATTATATAGGCATGTCTGTGCGGTATCCGATCGTCAGATTCGGCGCACCCCTGTGCGCCATGCCGTCCTTCCGCGCGCCGCCGGGCTTTTGCCGATCTTCCGCTGAACTCGCGCTCTCCCACAGCGGCTTATACCGCCCTTTTTCTCAGCTATTCAGAAGACCCGACTGACAGAGGCCTGTTCTTATGCCTGTCAGGCCCTTACAGACCGCAGGTCTGTTCATTTTCCCATCATTCTTTTCCTCATTCTTTCCATCATTCTACCCTTCTGTCCCGCTTCCGTCTCTTTGCCGCAGCGTTTTGCAGCGCGCTGGCTCCGGGTATACGCAGGCTGATCCGCCTGATTCGCTCCTTTCATTGTTCGCATGAAGAGCGTGAAACGTCAGTTGTCTGACCACTGTTGACAAATTGTCCGCTCTATTCCCTCTCACATCTCTCTCCCTGCTCTCCTCCCTTCCCTGAAGAGACGCGCGAAAGAAGATGGATCATTTTGTCCATCTTCTATAAATAAATTGCGTTGCGCATCGTTTTTTGTCCATCTATAATGAACAAAAAGGAAAGAGATTTCTTTCCAAATTTTAGAAAAAGGAGCGAGAACTATGCGTAAACTGACTGCGATCCTCCTGGCCCTGGCAATGCTTTTGTCCCTGGCCTGCGCGGCGATGGCTGAAGAGCCCATCACCGTTACCGTCTTCCGCGGCGACCCTGGCGACCAGCCCACGGACGACAACAAGCTCTACAAAATGATTGAAGAGGAATTCGGCATCAAGTTTGAGATTGAGTTCCTCGCGGGCGATCTGGACGAGACGCTGGGCACCAAGATTTCCGGCGAAGACTATCCGGATCTCTTCGACGGCGGCAACAGCGCTGAGAAGATCATCAACGCCGGCGCGCTGATCGACCTGATGCCCTACATCAGCGAAGAGAAGACCCCGAACCTGTACAATCATGTGAAGGATCTCCTCCCGCAGCTGGTCAATGAGAACGGCGAGCTGTTCATCATCCCGAACTACGGCATCAACTACAACGCGCAGATTCAGAATGCGTGCAACGGCCCGGCCTTCTTCCTCCAGAAGCAGGTGCTCGAGTGGGCCGGCTATCCGCAGATCAAGACCCTGAACGAGTACTTCGACGTCATCGAGAAGTTCCTCGCGGCCAACCCGACCGATAAGAACGGCACCCCGTACACCGGCTTCGCCATCCTGTGCGAAGACTGGCGCCACTTCTGCCTGATCAACCCGGTGCAGCACCTGATGGGCCGCCCGAACGACGGCGAAGTCATCGTCAACGTCAACTCCGGCAACTGGGAGACCGAGACCTTCATCGACAAGCCCTATGCGAAGCCCTACTACAAGAAGCTGAACGAAGAGTACAAGAAGGGCCTCATCAACAAGGATACCTTCGTCATGAACTATGACCAGTACATCGCCGCCCTGTCTTCCGGCACCGTCCTTGGCATGTTCGACCAGACCTGGGACTTCGGCACCGCCACGCAGGCGCTTGAGACCGCCGGCATGTATGAGAACACCTTCATCGCCCTCCCGCTCGTGTACGATCCGGAGTACGTCGATGGCAAGGTCATCTCCGAGCAGTACCTCAACGGCGCCGTCCCGAATAAGGACCGTGGCTTCGGCATCTCCATCAACTGCGAGGATCCCGAGCGCATGATCAACCTGTTCGAGAATCTCCTCTCCGACAAGTGGCAGAAGCTGCTCCAGTGGGGCGTCGAGGGTGAGGATTACTACGTCGAGAACGGCCGTATGCTCATGACCACCGAACAGTACAACAACCGCTCCGACGCCTCCTGGCAGATGCGCAACACCGCCAAGGCCATCTGGGAGTCCGCCCCGAAGAAGCAGGGCACGCAGGACGACGGCAACGCCTGGGCGCACAGCGATCAGCCGGAGAACTACTTCAACCTGATGAGCGACTATGACAAGGCTTTCCTGAGCGCCTATGGCTATCAGAAGCCGGCCGACTTCTTCAACGCGCCGTGCACGCTCGCCCCGTACGGCGAGGCCTGGCAGATCGACAAGACCCCGATCCAGCTGGACTACAACGACTTCCTGGCGATCCAGGATAAGTGGCTGCCGATCATCATCATGTCCGCCGACGACGCCGAGTTCGACGCGAACTGGGCCGCCTTCGTCGAGGAGATCACCCCGACCGCGCAGATCTACACCGAGTTCATGCAGGCTGAGGTCCTCAAGCTCGTCGAGCAGGCTACCAAGTAATCAGCAATTGATCCGGCCATGGGGAGAGCATCGCCTCTCCCCATGGTTTTTTCGGAAAGGGGGATACACCGATGATCGGAGCCTCGCCGCAGAAAGCGCCGATTCAGGCCAGGAAAAAGAAGGGATTCTTCAAAACCCTATGGGAGCAGAAGCAGCTGATGCTCATGTCCGTCCCGATGCTGCTGTATGTCTTCCTGTTCAACTACTTCCCCATGTGGGGCTGGATTGCCGCGTTTGAAAAGTACAATCCCAAGCTCGGCCCGTTCAAGAGCAAGTGGGTCGGCTTTGACAATTTCAAATGGCTCTTTAACCGCGCCGACTTTCTGGAGAGCATCCGCAACACGCTGGCCATGAGCCTGATCAACCTCGTCTTCGGCACGTTGGCCGCCATCCTGCTGGCCATCCTGCTCAACGAGGTCCGCACCCGCGCCTTCAAGCGCACCGTGCAGACGGTCACCTATCTCCCCCACTTCCTGAGCATGGTTATCGTCGTGGGCATGGCGCAGAATATCTTCGCCAGCACCGGCACCGTCAATAACCTGCTCCTCAAGACCGGCCTGATCGACACGCCGATCTTCTGGCTGGGCGAGAAGAAGCTCTTCTGGGGGCTTGTGGGCGTCATCAACATCTGGAAAGAGGTCGGCTGGAATTCCATCATCTATATCTCCACCATGACCTCCATCGACCCCACGCTCTACGAGGCGGCGTCCATCGACGGCGCAGGCCGCTTCAGGCGTATCCTGCACGTCACGCTGCCGGGCATCAAGTCCACATTCGTCGTGCTGCTGATCATGAACATCGGCCATCTGATGGAGGCCGGCTTCGAAATCCAGTACCTGATGGGCAATTCTCAGGTGCTCGAGTATTCGCAGACCATCGACGTCTTCGTCCTCAAGTACGGCATCTCTTCCAATGAATACGGCATCGCCACCGCCGCAGGCATGTTCAAGAGCATCGTCGCCATCATTCTCCTCTTCAGCGCCAACTTCATCGCCAAGAAGCTGGACGAGGATACGTTGATTTAAAAGGAGGGATATCCTGTGACCACTGCTGTGCCCAAGAGACAGAAAAAGAGACGGGATGTCGTCTTCCCGTTCGTCAACGGCGTCATCCTCTGTGTGCTCATGTTTGTGACGCTCTACCCCGTCATCAATACCGTCGCCATCTCCTTTAACGACGGCACGGATGCGCTGCGCGGCGGCATCGAGCTCTGGCCGCGCGTCTTCAGCCTGAAGGCCTATGAAGCGCTGCTGACGGACCCGATGATCTATCAGGCGTTCTTCATCTCCGTCTCGCGTACGGTCATCACCACCCTGCTCAATCTGGTGCTGACCTCCATGCTCGCCTTCGCGCTCAGCCGCAGGGAGTATGTGCTGCGCGGCTTCATCACCATGACCATGGTGCTGACGATGTATGTCAACGCCGGCCTGATCCCCAATTATCTCCTGATTTCAAAGACGCTCAAACTCAGCAAGACATTCTGGGTCTACATCATTCCCACGATGTTCAGCTGCTTCAATATGATCGTCATCCGCACCTATATCCTCGGCCTGCCCGAGGCGCTGGTGGAATCCGCCCGTATCGACGGCGCGGGCGATATCCGCATCTTCTGGCAGATCATCTTCCCGCTGTGCACGCCTGTTCTGGCGACGGTCGCGCTCTTCGTCGCCGTCGGCAGCTGGAATCAGTGGTTTGACACGCAGCTGTACAATGGAGGTAAGAAGTACCTGCACACCCTCCAGTACCTGCTGAAGATGAAGCTGGCCACCACCACCCAGAGCATGAACGCCGCGCAGACCTCTGCCGACGCGCTCAAGAATACCACGCAGACGACGCCCGTCACCATCCGCTGCGCGATCACGGTCGTCTCTGCTCTTCCGATTCTGCTCGTCTATCCCTTCCTGCAGCGCTATTTCGTCACGGGCATGGTGCTCGGCGGCGTCAAGGGCTGATCGGAGAATCCCCTTCCCCCGCATCCGATAAAAGGACCCCGGCGCTTTCCTCCTTCTGCGCCGGGGCCCCCTCTTCATTTATTGTTGTTCTTCTTATGCCCGTCCTTCACGCACGCGCCTGAGGTACTGCTCCAGCAGGAAGGCCTCAAGCGGCTCCGGCTCCCACGTTTCCGCCTGCGCGCCCGCTGCAAAGCGCATCCTCACCGGAGACTTCACGTCGAGCGCCGGCCACGCAGGCAGCGCCTGTCCCTGGCTGTCCTGCCCGTTGGGATCGCCCGTGCGGATGAAATTCACCCAGTAATCGCACATCTGCCTCGCCAGATCATAGTGCTTCCCCGTGAAGGGGCGCCAGCACTTGGCCAGCGTCTCAAAGAAAAACCACAGGTCCACCGAGTGGAACGTGCCGGGATGATCCCAGCCGGGGATCTCCGCGTCAAAGGTATAGGTATAGAGCGGCTGCGCGACGCCCTTTTCCTCATTGAGCGCCGAGGCCGCGCGGACGGCGAAGCCGATGGAATGCATCTTTCCCTCCGCGGCGATGCTCTCCTTCGTCGCCGGCTTCGTATAGAGACGCATAAACCGCTCGCTCTCGCCGCCAAAGACCGCCTCGCTGAGCGCGCAGAGCTCCTCTTCCGATTCCGCCTTCGGGAAGGAGAGGAACTCATCCTCCGTCTGGCCAAGCAGCACCGGGCAGGCAATCCTGTCTTCGTGCAGATACCATTCATTGCTGGGATAGAGGGAGAATTTCCCATCCACCGCCTCGCTCCAGCAGCCCCACGGCCACTCGAGCGACTTATTCTCAATCGTCCTCGCGTCCAGCGCGCGGGCCTCCTCCAGCGTCTTCACGCCGAGGGCCTCAAAGAAGCGGACGCCCTGCGCCTCCGCCGCCTCCAGCGTGCGCGGCGCAAGCCCGAACTTCTCCCCGTACGGATTGACGAACGTGCCGCTCTGCACGATGGCGCGCTGAAAAAGCCCCTCGTTGCCCGGATGCGTCATCTGCGCGCAGACGCTCATGCCGCCGGCAGACTGGCCGCCGATGGTGATCTTCTCCGGGTCGCCGCCAAAGGCCGCGATGTTCCGCTTCACCCAGCGGGTGGCAAACTGCTGATCGAGGAAGCCAAAGTTCGCCGGCGCATCGGGCGCCTCCGCCGTGATCTCCGGATGGCAGAGGAAGCCAAACGCATTGAGCCGATACCCCACCGTGACCACCACGACGCCGCGGCGCGCAATGCGCTCGCCGTCAAATTCCATCTCGGTCGTGTTGCCCACCTGAAGGCCGCCGCCGAAATACCACACATAGACGGGCAGATCCCGCCGCCCGTCCGCCGGGGCCCACACGTTGAGATACAGGCAGTCCTCGCTCATCGGCAACTCGGCGTCCACCGCCCACTCCCGGGCATAGATATCCTTCGCCGGGTCGCCCGCGCAGTTCGCCTGCATGGCAATCGGCCCGAAATCCGCCGCAAACAGCTCGCCCTCCCAGTCCGGGCAGGGCTGGGGCGCGCGCCAGCGGTTGCGCCCAATGGGCTTATCCGCAAAGGGAATGCCCTTGTAGCTCGTAATCCTCGGGTCCGCCGCCGGAAGGCCGCGCACCCAGCCGTTTTCCACCTTGACTCTGCGGATCATCGCATTCACTCCCTGTACCGCCGGTATTCCAACACGGAAAACCCGCATCATTCTATGCCTTCATTATATCAGAAACAGACGGCGCAGCAATACACCGCGCCGATGAAATACAGACATTTGTATCCCGCGTGCCCAGCAGACCCCCATCAGACAGGAGGTAACCATCATGAGCCCGGTATTCTATGAAAAGCGCCAAGGAAGCATCTTTATCGGCAAGATCACCGAGTATCCATTCCCGCTCCATGTCCATGACGTGGTGGAGATCGTCTGCCTGACGGCCGGCCAGCTGACCATGACCATCGGCGGGCAGATCCTCAGCGTACAGCCGGGCGATATCGCCATGGCCTTCCCCGCCGTTCCGCACAGCTATGACGTCATTTCGCCCGATGCGGACGGCCTCGCGCTGATCTTCTCGCCGGACGCCATCGCCGAATTCACCCATCACTTCCGCCGCAAGTCCGTGGAGCATCCGCTCCTGCGCGCAGAGGAGATGGCCCCCGAGCTCACGGAGCTTGTCGCCTACCTGTGCAGGCTCTCTCAGCAGGAGAACAGCCCGCACAGGCTCGGCTCGCTGCATCTGTTCCTCTCCTATCTCTTCGCCAATGTCAATCTGCTGCCCATGCAGAAACAGATTCAGTCCGGCCTCGCCTATCAGGTGCTCCAGTACATCTCTGAGCACTTTACAGAGCCGCTGAGCCTGGAGACCACGGCGCATGCGCTGGGCATCAGCCGCATCCACCTCTCCCATATCTTCTCCCAGCAGCTGCGCATCAATTTCCGGCAGTATATCAACACCCTGCGCATCGACCGCGCCTGCCATCTGCTGCGCGATCCGGCGTACACGATCTCCCAGATCACCTATCTTTGCGGCTACGGCAATCCGAGGACCTTCCACCGCGCCTTCTACGCGCAGTGCCAGATGACCCCCAGCCAGTACAGAGAGAAGCTGCTTGGCATCAGCGAGGAATGAGATCGTCTCCCATACTTTCATACACCGGAGAGCGGGCATGGCCGATCAGGCATCCCCGCTCTCTTTATTCTCCACCAATCGCAGATTTCACACTCTGCGTATCGCACTATACACCACTTTTTGAGAATTATTTATTGTTTATCAATTTGCATTCTCCACTTTATTGTCTTCTCTTCCCCGCATCCGACGTCTGTCTCTCCACAGCCCCGTCAGGAAAGCAGCTCAATTCGCAAAACCTCTTGACAAACGCCCGACAATATGGACAATGGAATCATCAGAAATCAAGAAGGAAAACTCTGTTTTCCGCTTCACCTTCCCTCTATACGAAAGGAGGATCATCATGGATCGCCAAGCTTATCTCGAGCGGATTGATCAGGTCATCAGCGAGGGCAAATACAAGGCAGACTGGGACTCTCTCGCCCAGCATCCCGTGCCAGCGTGGTACAGGGAGAAGCGCCTTGGCATCTTCCTGCACTGGGGGCCGTTCTCCGTGCCGGCGTATCACGACTGGTACGCCCGCAATATGTACATCAAGGGCAGCGATGAATACGAGCATCACCTCCGGCACTGGGGCAGCCACAAGGACTTTGGCTACAAGGACTTTATCCCCATGCTGAAGATGGAGCAGTTTGACCCCGAGGCGTGGGTCAGGGCCTTCACCGACGCCGGCGCGGACTACATCGTCCCCGTCGCTGAGCATCACGACGGCTTCCAGATGTACGCCTCCGAGCTCTCCCACTGGAACGCCGCCGAGATGGGTCCGCACCGCGACGTCATGGGCGACCTGCTGCGCGCCGCCGAGCGCGCGGGCATGACCGTCGGCGCATCCACCCACCGCGTGGAGCACTGGTGGTTCATGAGCCACGGCAAGGAATTTGAGAGCGACGTCCCGCAGGACGTCCCGCGCGATCACCTCTACTGGCCGGCCATGCCCGAGCCGGAGAATCATCACACGCTCGACGGCGCCTGCGCCCCCTCCGAGGAATACCTCACCGACTGGCTGCTGCGCTGCTGCGAGAT
Organism: Clostridia bacterium; assembly: GCA_017936375.1. GTDB lineage: Bacteria > Bacillota > Clostridia > Christensenellales > Aristaeellaceae > Ventricola. The sequence continues at coordinate 77,263 of JAGBFR010000039.1, read as the reverse complement.
CGTGGACCGCTATCACCCGCGCATTCTCTATTTCGACTGGTGGATCCATCTCGCTGCCGTCAAGCCCTATCTCAAGAAATTCACCGCCTACTACTTCAACCGCGCCGAGGAATGGGGCGGCTGCGTGATCAATTACAAGCACGACGCCTTCCCCTTCGGCGTCGCCGTGCCGGATGTGGAGCGCGGCCAGTTTGCCGAGGTCAAACCCTTCCTCTGGCAGAGCGACACCTCCGTCATGCGCCACAGCTGGTGCTACTCCGAGAATAAAGCGCGCGCCGTCTACAAGGAGCCGATCGAGATCGTCTGGGATCTGGCGGACGTCGTCTGCAAGAACGGCCGCCTGCTGCTCAACTTCGGCCCGAAGCCGGACGGCACGCTCTCTGAGAACGACCTGCGCATCCTCCGCGCGCTCGCCGACTGGATGAAGGTCAACGACGAGGCCATCCACGGCACGGGCGTCTGGCGCACGGCCTTTGAGGGCCCGACCGCCATCGAGGAGGGGCAGTTTGCCGACGGCAAATCCCGCGAATTCACCAGCGAGGATTTCCGCTTCACCTGCCGCGGCGGGAATATCTACGCCATCGCCATGCGCTGCCCGGAGGACGGCGTGCTGCGCATCCGCAGCCTGCGCGAAGCGGACGCCAGCCGCAAGCCGCTCTGGCATGGCATTCTGCGCGGCGTCGAGGTGCTGGGCCATGGCCCGGTCGCCTACGCCCGCGACAGCGAGGCGCTGACCGTCCATCTGGGCGATTACCGCAGCGACATGCCGGTCGTCGTCAAGATCATCACCGACTAATCTGCAAGGAGATCAGCATATGCGATTTACAAACGGCTACTGGATGACCCGCCAGGAATTCGCCATGAGCTACGCCACGCAGTGCGTGCGCACAATCAGGAGCGAAAGCGCGCTGCAGGTGCTCTCCGCCTGCCGGCCGGTGAGTCACCGCGGCGACACGCTGGACGGCGGCACGCTGACCATCACCTTCACCGCCCCGAGAAAGAACATCATCCGCGTGAAGATCACCCACTTCGCCGGCACGAAGGTCAAGGAGCCCCGCTTTGAGACATACGAAGAGGCCGTCACGCCCGTCATCGACGAGGGCGAGGACTATGTCTCCTTTACAAGCGGCGAGCTGACCGCCCGCGTGAGCAAGGCGCACGGCCAGTGGCAGGTCGATTACATCGCGGACGGACGCGTGCTGACGACCTCCGGCTTCCGCGCGATGGGCCGCGCCCTGCTCAAGGAGGAGGGCCCCTGCTCCCTGCTGCCCCACGGCAAGAGCTATATGGTCGAGTCCCTGATGCTGGACGTGGGCGAGTGCGTCTACGGCCTTGGCGAGCGCTTCGGCGCGTATGTCAAGAACGGGCAGACCGTCGACATGTGGAACGCAGACGGCGGCACCGCCAGCCAGCTCGCCTACAAGAATATCCCCTTCTACATGACCAACCGCGGCTACGGCGTGCTCGTCGAGGACGCGTCGGATGTGAGCTTTGAGGTCGCCAGCGAGAAGGTCGAGCGCGTCCAGTTCTCCCACGAGGGCGAGACGATGGTCTACGACATCATCTACGGCGGCACGCCCAAGGGCACGCTCGACCTGTACACCGCGCTGACCGGCCGCCCGGCGCTGCTGCCGGCGTGGAGCTTTGGCCTGTGGCTGTCCACCTCCTTCACCACAAACTATGACGAGGCGACTGCCACCTCCTTCATCAACGGCATGGCCGAGCGCGGCATCCCGCTGAGCGTCTTCCACTTTGACTGCTTCTGGATGAAGGGCTACAACTGGTGCGACTTTGAGTGGGACGAGGATACCTTCCCGGATCCCGAGGGCATGCTCAGGCGCTATCATGAGCGCGGCCTGCGCCTGTGCTGCTGGATCAACCCGTACATCGGTCAGGCCAGCCCGCTCTTTGCCGAGGGCATGGAAAAGGGCTATCTGATCAAAACGAAGGACGGCAGCGTCTGGCAGACGGACATGTGGCAGGCCGGCATGGGCATCCTCGACGTGACCAACCCCGACGCGCGCGAGTGGTATTCCGGCCATCTGCGCCGCCTGCTCGCCATGGGTGTGGACTGCTTCAAGACCGACTTCGGCGAGCGCATCCCTGTGCGCGACATCGTCTATCACGACGGCTCCGACCCGCTGCGCATGCACAATTACTACACCTTCCTGTACAACAAGATGGTCTTCGACGTCATTAAGGAAGCACGCGGCGAGGGCGAAGCGATCCTCTTTGCCCGCAGCGCGACTGCCGGCGGCCAGCAGTTCCCCGTGCACTGGGGCGGCGACAACAGCGCCTCCTATGTCTCCATGGCCGAGACACTGCGCGCGGGCCTGTCCATGAGTCACTCCGGCTTTGGCTACTGGAGCCACGATATCTCCGGCTTTGAATCCACCGCCCCAGCGGACGTCTACAAGCGCTGGTGCCAGTTCGGCGTGCTCTCCAGCCACAGCCGCCTGCACGGCTCCTCCAGCTACCGCGTGCCGTGGCTCTTTGACGAGGAGAGCAGCGAGGTGCTGCGCAAGTTCGTGCAGCTCAAGTGCCGCCTGATGCCCTATCTTTACGGCGCGGCGGTCGAGGCGCACGAGCACGGCACGCCGATGATGCGCCCGATGATGCTCGAATTCCCTGATGATCCCGCGTGCGACATGCTCGACAGGCAGTACATGCTCGGCGAAAACCTGCTTGTCGCACCCATCTTCCGCAAGGACGGTCATGTGAAGTATTACCTGCCGGACGGGCAGTGGACCAGCCTCCTGAGCGGCGAGACCGTGCAGGGCGGCCACTGGCAGACGGAGACGCACGACTTCATGTCCTTGCCGCTGATGGTGCGACCGGGCACGGTGCTGCCCATGGGCGCATGCGACAGCCGCCCGGACTACGACTACCTCGACGGGCTGGAGCTGCATGTCTACGCCCTTGCCGAGGGCGAGAGCCGCACGGTCGTCATCCCCGACCTGCAGGGCAGGCGGGCCGCTGCCTTCACCGTCACCATCCAAGGCGGCAAGGCGGAGGTCACGACCGACAGCACGAAGCCGTACACCGTGGTCATGCACTGAAAAACCGCATAAAGCAGCAGCCCCATCCAGAAGGATGGGGCTGCTGTTCGATTAACCGACTGATATGCTCATGGACGAACATCCCTCAGATAGCTGTGCCAGATATAGCCCGTCAGCCCGGGCTCATCGCCCTCCGGCCAGAGGAAGACGCGGATCCAGCCGCCGTCCTCGCCGCAGCCCTTTGAGAGCACCTGCACCTCTGTGCCCGCCGTCAGCTTCGCCAGCGAGGGCGAGGCCTTGCTGTCCTGCCTGCGCAGATTCACCCAGTCGACGTTGGCCACCTCCATGAACTGCGGATCCACGCCCGCGCGTCCCACCGTCAGCGCGCGATAGGACGCCCTGCGCTCGCCGCTCGCGTCCTCCTGCCCGTAGTACCATTCCTCGGGATACTGCTCGTCCCAGCAGCGGCGGATGCGCGTCGCATGCTGCTCGAGCAGCTCGCCGATTATTCCGTCTCCGGCATCATAGACGTCCACGACGCTTACCGGGACAAGGCTGTGCTTCCCCTCCCACTGATAGACGATCTCCGTCAGATAGCGGTACCCATCCGCCACAGAGGAGCAGACCAGCCCCTGCTCCGGGAAGAGCTCCTCATTGCAGAGCTCCAGCTGGATGGGCGACTGCGTGTCAAACGCCTTCGCTTCCGTATTCCATCCATGACCCTGCAGGACGGGCATAAACACCCGCTCGTCGGGATGATACAGCGACACCGCATAGAACACATTCCTCGCGCCCTGCGCCGTAAGAAGCATCAGATCGCTGTATCCGTCAAAATTGACGTCCCTGAGCCTCGCCAGCGCAGCCGCGCCCTCGTGCGACGCTGATTCGGACGACCAATAGGCGATCTCCTGCGACAGGCTGCCGTCCTCCGCCTCGATGGAAACGCGCAGCAAATTCTCACGAAGCTGAGCTTCATCCCGCTCTCCCGCATCGCTGACGCGGACACGGATGGCGGACAGGCTGTCATGAATCCGCCCTGTACATTCATACTCCGCCAGCGCCTGCGCGCCGCAGGCCATAAGCAGAGCGGCCAGCAAAAGCGCTGCGCCCTGTCCCGCTCGTCTCTTCATCCCCGCTGTCTCTCCTTTCCCTTCACTGTATGTCCATGACGGTCAGCAGCGCCTCTTCATTCGCATAGCCATTCCCCTGATCTTCGCCCATGAAGCAGGAGACGACCGCCAGCCTGCCGTCCTCAAGCAGGGCGATCGGCCGCCCATACCGCGCGATATGCCCTTTCACCGGAACGCGGCGGACGAGCCTTCCCTGTGCATCGAGCAGAAGAATGCTGGATTCCTCATATCGATTGCGCCCGACAGCCGCATAGCCGCCGTCATACGGGAGCAGATGCTCGATCTTTTCATCGGGGATGCTCATCTCCATGGTCACATTCCCCTTCGCGTCAAAGCAGGTGATGATCCCCTCGCAGGCGTCGCCGCCGCGCCAGCCGCAGACCACAGCCGCGCCGCCGTCCAGAGAGAGAATCTCCGCATATTGCACCTGTCCGCTTTTCACGTCGAGCAGCTCGCACAGGCGCGTATCATGTCCCCGCCTATCCAGTGCACACAGCCAGTATGTGCCGTCATGCGGCTCAATCGCATGGCGCGCGCCGACAGCCATCAGGCTGCCCTCCTTCGGGCCGTCGCTGACCCGGAGCACCTCGCCGTCAAAGCTGTACCACGTATACACCGGCACGCGCGGCCCGGTATGCTCAATCCGGCTGACCACATAGCCGCCCGCAAAGGCCTTCGGCCATTCCAGCGCGCAGTGCGCCTCCGTCTGCGCGAGCTTCATCAATGTCTTTCTTGTGATGACCCCGCCGTCCGCATTCAGCCGGATCAGCTCAATCTGGTTGTATTCGCTGCCATCCGACCGCAGGAGCACGGTCACGCTGCCATCCTCATGCGCAACGGGCGTCGTCATGTAATCATTATTGCTGTGGCGGGAGCAGAAGTTCCATGCGCGCTGCCCGCCCTCCTCGATCCGCGCCGCCCAGCCGCTCTTCCCCGTCTTGCTCCTGTCCGACAGCCATCCATCCGCGGAGCGCGTATGGCCCGTGGCAAGCAAATCTCCATCCGGCAGGGCGACGACCTCATAGAGCGCGTCCGGCCCCGAGCCTCCTATGACGCGGGAATAGCTTGTCTCCGCTGCGCAGCAGTTGGGGCATGCGCCAAGGCCGGACATCGCCAGCGCTTCATCGGCATCCATTTCAACAAGACCGGGGCGATACGCTTCCGCAATGGCGTCGCAGTTTCTTTCAGCATGATAATACCGCCCGCCGTCGGGGTTGATATAGTACACCGCGCCTGCGCAGGCAGGGTCAGCAAAACAGCTCACCATCATCAGCAGCGCACAGAGCATCAGCCGTTTTCTCATCGCCTTATCCTCCATTCATCCCTTTAATGATAAGACGAAACACACCCCCTGTCAATTTCATGCAGCACGAAATAACCTGCGCATGCAAAGAGCCGGAACGGGACTGTCCCCATTCCGGCCTTCTTTCACTGCTCCATCTGCCTGCCGACGATGCTCGCCGTCGTCTCCGCGACCTTGAGCTCCGTATCGCCCATCCGCGCCGCAGGCTCGCGCGAGAGGAGCACCACCGCGCCGATCGACTCGCCATCCGCGATGATCGGGCAGATCACCTGCGCGGTATACGCCTGCCCGTCCTCCTCGCTGGTCACCGGCACAAGCCGCGAACCATTTCCCCTGTTCGCCGTAACCACCTGCCTCGTCTGAATCGCCTGCTCCAGATCCCGGCTGATCGGCTTCTCCCAGAGCTCCTTGCGCGATACGCCGCTGGCGGATACGATCATGTCCTTATCCGTGATGCAGGCGATATGCCCCAGCGAGCGGAACAGAGATTCGGTATAATCCTTTGCAAAGTTTGAAATCTCGCCGATCGGCGAATACTTCTTGAGGATGACCTCTCCGTCCTTATCGGTATAGATCTCCAGCGGGTCGCCCTCGCGGATCCTCAGCGTGCGTCTGATTTCCTTTGGAATCACAACTCGACCGAGTTCGTCAATTCTTCTGACTATTCCTGTAGCCCGCACAAATGCTGCCTCCTTCTCTGCGAACTTTCATTCGGCCTCCCTAGTATGGAATCCGCAGGCCCGTTTATTCGCCGCCGCGCGTGGGAATGGCTGGCATGAAGATGCGCAGGAATTGCCCGCCCGCCTTGAGCCGCCGCATTGGAATGTGCTATAATATACCCAATTCGCACACATATATTTCCGCCGGGGCGGCGCAGCCGTCTCACGGGAAAGGAGATTATCATGAGGTTTACGCAGCAATGGCAGGCCCGCGCCATCCGCCCGGACGGGGCAAGCGACTGGTTCGCCGCGGAGGTTCCGGGCAATGTGCAGCACGATTACGGCGTGATGATGGGCTGGGGCGATATCAACGTCGCCGAGAACGTCACGAAATTCCGCGAGACCGAGGGCTATACGTGGGAATACCGCACGGCGCTTGACTACGCCGTAAAGCCCGGCGAGCAGGCCGTGCTCGTCTTTGAGGGCGTCGACTACCGCTATGACGTGCTCATCGGCGGCAAGATGCGCCTAGCCTACGAGGGCATGTTCTCCCGCACGGAGATCGCGCTGGACGGCGACGAGGGCCGCGAGCTCATCGTGCGCATCCATCCGCATCCCAAGCGCGAGACAGCCGAATTTGAAGACCGTCAGCAGGCGGATCAGTGCGTCAAGCCGCCTGTCTGCTACGAGTGGGACTGGCACCCGCGCATGCTCGTCTCCGGCATCTGGCAGGAGGCGTATGTCGAGACGCGCACGGCGGACTACATCGCCCGCTGCGAGCCTTTCTATACCCTGAATGACGACCTCACGCATGCGGAGATCACCTTTGAGGTGGACTGCGCCGAGCCGGTGGAGATCACCCTCTACGATCCGGACGGCTGCGTCGTCGGCACGGGCAGCCGCTATACGATCGCCAATCCGCGCCTGTGGTGGTGCAATGGTCAGGGCAAGCCCGAGCTCTACACCTACACCGCGCGCACGGCGGGCCACGAGGTCAGCGGCCACATCGGCCTGCGCCGCGTGCGCATGGTCATGAACGAGGGCGGCTGGGCCGAGCCCTTCGCCTTCCCGAAGGGGCGCAGCGTCGCGCCGATCCAGCTGGAGCTCAACGGCCGCCGCGTCTTCGCCAAGGGCAGCAACTGGGTCAACCCCGACATCTACAACGGCAGGATCGACGAGGCGCGCTATGAGGCGCTCATCACCCTTGCCCGCGACGCGAATATGAACATCTTCCGCTGCTGGGGCGGCTCCGGCGTCAACAAGCGCTTCTTCTACGACCTGTGCGACAGGCTGGGCATCATGGTCTGGGTCGAGTTCCCGCTCGCCTGCAACAACTATGTCAGCACGCCGCACTACCTCGAGGTCCTCGAGCAGGAGGCCACGGCCATCCTCCTTGATCTGCGCAGCCATCCGTCCGTGGTCATGTACTGCGGCGGCAACGAGCTGTTCAACAACTGGTCGCTGATGACCGATCAGTCCCTCGCACTGCGCCTGCTCAACAAGCTCTGCTACGACCTCGACCGCGACAGGCCGTACATCATGACCTCCCCCATCTTCGGCATGGGCCACGGCGGCTACACCTTCTACGATCCCGATGCAAAGAAGGACGTCTTCCAGCTCTTCCAGGGCAGCAACTGCACGGCGTACACCGAGTTCGGCGTGCCGGGCACGTCCGAATTGGAGGACCTGATGCGCATCATCCCGGAGGACGAGCGCTTCCCCATCCGCAACATGGGCTCGTGGAAGCTCCATCACGCCTTCGGCGCGTGGGGTGCGGAGAGATGGCTGTGCATGGATGTGCTGAATATGTACGCGCAGGAGCCGCTTGACACCCTCGAGAAGGTCGTCGCGCAGGCCACCTGGCTGCAGACCGAGGGCTACAAAGCCGTCTTCGAAGAGGCGCGCCGTCAGGCGCCGTACTGCTCGATGGCGATCAACTGGTGCTACTGCGAGCCGTGGATCACCGCGGCGGGCAACAGCCTGATCACCTACCCCGTCAAGGCGAAGCCCGCCTATTACGCCGTGCAGAGCGCCCTGCGCCCGGTGATGGCCAGCGCGCGCATCCCGCGCTTTGACTGGAAGGCCGGCGAGCGCTTCAGCGCCGAGCTCTGGCTGCTCAATGACACCCATACCTCCGCGCAGCAGACCGTGCGCGCGAGCATCCTCCTCGGCGGCTTGGAATATCCGCTGCTGACATGGGAGAGCGGCGAGACCGGCGACAACCGCATCGGCCCGACGATCAACTGGGTGCTGCCGGACGTCGACGCGACGGACTTCACCCTCCGCCTTGAGGCCGGCGAGGCCACCAGCGAATACCGCCTCTGCTACCGCAGGAGCGAGGCCTATGTCGCGACGAGGCAGATGAACGTGTAAGCGTAAAATAAAGGCTGTCAGGATAAAACCAAACACGCTAAGAAATAGTTTTCTAAGTATCACCCGCCAAAGGGCTTTCCGATCGCCCTTTGGAAACCTTCGGCTGCAAATACTTAGTTTTTCTTAGAACATTTGGCTCTTTATCCTGACAGCCTTTTTTATGCTTCAATCACCGCCGCCTCGAGAATCTCCAGCGTGCAGGCGTCCGCGTCCATGCGGCACTGCACGCCAAAGGGCAGCGTGATCTTCGGACTCACATGGCCCGCCTGCAAGCCGGTGAAGATGGGCTTGCCGCAGGGGGCAGCGATATCGCGGATGACTTCCTCGAGGGTTAAGCCAAACTCGGGATACTCCACCGGGCAGTCGGAGAAATCGCCGAAGACGATACCCGCGCAGTCCTCGAACTTGCCCGCAAGGCGCAGCTGCGTGAGCATCCTGTCCACGCAGTAGGTGCGCTCGCCGATCTCCTCGATGAAGAGGATGCGGCCCTTGGTGTCAAGCTCATACGGCGTGCCGATGGTACCCGCAATCAGCGACAGATTGCCGCCGACGAGCATGCCCTCCGCGCAGCCGGAATTCACCGTCTGCCGCGCGTGATAGCCCGGGGCGTTCACTAGATTGCCCAGCGGCTGCGCCTTCGTCACGGCGCGGGCCAGCGCGTCCTGCGTGAATCCGTCGGGGAATTCATCCTTCCACCTCGTGGCCATCGGGCCGTGGAAGGTGACGAGACCGCATTTTTCAAGGAAGGCGATGTGCAGCGCCGTGATGTCGCTGAATCCGACGAAGACCTTCGGATTGGCGCGGATGACGTCGTAATCGAGCATGTCGAGCATGCGCATGGTGCCGTAGCCGCCGCGCGTGCAGACAATGGCGTCCACCTGCGGGTCGGCAAACATCGCGCAGAGATCCCTCGCGCGCACCTCGTCCGTACCGGAGAGATAGCCGTAGCGCGCATGCGCGCTCTCGCCGAGCTTCACCTGATAGCCCAGCTCTTTGATATATGCCACAGCCTCGTCGACCGCGCCCTCCTTGCGCACAGCGCCGGACGGGCCGATCACGCCGATGGTATCCCCCGGCTGCAGCCTCTTACCCTTGAGCATAGACGCCTCCTCACTGTCCATCCAGCACCAGCGCCGCGTGCATCGCCGCGCCGATCACCAGACAGTCCTCGTCAAGCCTGAAATCCCTGCTGTGCAGCGGCGGAGCGGGCATCCACTCCGGCTTCACACAGCCGACGTGGAAGAACGCGCCCGGCGCGCAGTCGCAGAAGAAGGAAAAATCCTCGCCGCCCATGCTCGGCTCCGCCTTGATGACGGCGTGCTCCTCGCCAAAGAGGCCCGCCGCAATGCGGCGCACGCGCGCGGCCTCGTGCTCGTCATTGACCAGCGCGGCATAGCCGGGGACAACCTCCGCCTCCGCCGTACAGCCCATCGCCTGCGCCACGCCCTGCGCGACCTCGGCGATGCGCCTGCTCATCATCGCGCGCACCTGCGCGTTGGCCGTGCGCAGCGTGCCGCGCATCCTGACCTCGTCGCAGATGATGTTCTGCGCCGTGCCGCCCTCGATGACGCCGATGGTCAGCACCGCACTTGAGAGCGGGGAGAGATTGCGCGAAACCAGCGTCTGCAGGGCGGTGATCACCTGCGCCGCGCAGACGATCGCGTCCGTGCCCCTGTCGGGATAAGCGCCGTGGCCCGCCTCGCCGCGGATGGTCAATTTCACCGTGTCGGTCGAGGCATTGAGCGTGCCCGGCCTCGTCTCCACCGTGCCGACGGGGAGGTTGGGCATGACATGCAGGCCATAGACCCTGTCCACATGCGGATTTTCCATCGCGCCCGCGGCAACCATCGGCTCCGCGCCGCCGTCCGTCTCCTCCGCCGGCTGGAAGAGGAGCTTCACACGACCATGCAGCCTGTCCTTCATGCCATGAAGCAGCCTCGCCGCGCCCAGCAGGATCGCCGTATGCGCGTCATGGCCGCAGGCGTGCATCATGCCCGGATGCTCCGAGCGGAAGGGACAGCCCTCCGGCTCCTCCAGCGGCAGCGCGTCCATATCCGCGCGCAGGGCGACCGTCTCACCGGGCAGCGCGCCCTCGATCAGGCCGATCACCCACGTGCGCTCCGTGGTATAGGGAATCCCCATATCGTCAAGCGCCTGCATGACCACAGCCTGCGTCTTATGCTCTGCAAAGCCCCGCTCCGGGATCCTGTGGAGCGTCCTTCGCATGTTCACCATGTATTCCTTCTGGCCCTCGGCAAGCGCCAGCAGCTCGCGATTGTCCATATCGCATCCTCCTGTCAGTCCAGCGTCTCCACGATTGAGACGACCTGACCGTCCTCGATATACACGCGCGGCACGCGTCTCCCCGTGCGCGCCAGCGACTCATTCCGGTTGAGATTCGCCCATGCGGCATACTCGTCCACGCCGATGCCGCCGCCAAGGAGGATGACCTCGTCCCCCTCCTGCACCCCTGGGATATCCGTGACGTCCACCATCATCTGATCCATGCACACAAGGCCGGCGACCGGCGCGCGGCGTCCTCTGATCTCGACCTCGCCGCGGCTGTTCTGCCGGGGATAGCCGTCGATATAGCCCGCGGCAAGCGTGGCGATGACGCTGTCCCTCGTGAGCGGATGCGACTCGTCATAGCCGAGGCACTCCCCCGCCCTCACGCGATGAATCTGCGCGATGCGTGTCTTGACCGTGATGGCAAGGCGGCTCTCCTCCGGATGCGCATAGCCGCGCGGATACACGCCGTAGAGCCATGCGCCCGTGCGCACCGCATCCAGATGATCCTGCGGATAGCGCACCATGCCGATGCTGTCCAGCGCGTGGGTCATCGGGATCTTCATGCCGCGCGCGGCAAGCGCGTCGCGCACGCCCGTCAAGAGATCGATCTGCCTGCGGTCGGAGGCGGCGTCGCGCAGCGCCAGATGGGTGAACAGGCCCTCAACGTGGATCAGGCCGGTCTCTGCCATACGCTCAACCTCATCAGCAGCGGATGCGGGATCCATGCCGAGGCGGTTGAGGCCGGTCTCGATCTTGACATGTGCGCGGGCGGGAACGCCTGCCTCGCGGGCGGCAGCCTCCACCTGCTGCGCATAGCGGCTGGAGAAGACCGTGAGCAGCATATTCGCGCGGATCGCCTTGACCAACTGCGCAGGACCCGCCATGCCGAGGATCAGCACCTCGCTCACCGGCACCGCCCTGCGGAGCTGTTCCGCCTCGTTATAAGAGGCGACGGCGAAGAAGCGCTGCCCCTCCTTGGCCAGCGTTTTGGCCACCTGCGGCAGGCCGAGGCCGTAAGCGTCCGCCTTGAGCACGCAGATCAGCTGCGTTTCCGGCTTCAGATGCGCGAGGGCATTGCGGTAATTGGTCACAAGGCGCGTCAGATCGACCTCCGCCCAGCAGCGGGAAATGGCCTCTTCGTAGGGGATGTTCATGATAACTCTCCCTCTTATCCGATTTTCTTCTTAGTATGCAAAAAGGCTGTCAGATCAACCCATATTCTTCAAGAAACACTCGCATCAGGTATGGGGCTCTGCCCCATCGCCCCGCCAAAGGGCTTTCCGATCGCCCTTTGGAAACCTTCGGCTGCAACTGCTATATACTTGAATAATTCGGTTGATTTACTGACAGCCCCGGCTCATGCTTTCAGCATGTCGCGATAACGATTCAGTTCCTTCTCATTGCCCCAGACCATATGGCCCTCCTCGATCTCCACCCAGCTGGGCTTGTCGACGGAGTAGTCATGCTGCGTGGGGTCGTAGACCTCGAGCACCTTGTTCTTCTCCCTCACCGGGTCCGGCAGCGGAATGGCGGAGAGCAGCGCGCGGGTATACGGATGCAGCGGATGGGCAAAGAGCTTCTCCGTCTCCGCCAGCTCGACGAGCACGCCCTTATGGATGACGGCGATGCGATCGCAGATGAAGCGCATGACGGACAGATCGTGCGAGATGAAGAGATAGGTCAGCCCTCTCTCCTTCTGCAGCTCGGAGAGCAGATTGAGCACCTGCGCGCGGATGGAGACGTCCAGCGCGGAGATCGGCTCGTCGGCGATGATGAAATCCGGCTGCATGATCAGCGCGCGGGCGACGCCGATGCGCTGGCGCTGGCCGCCGGAGAACTCGTGCGGGAAGCGGCTGGCAAACTCCGGCAGCAGGCCGACCTCCTGCAGCGCCTTTTCCACGCGGCGCTTGCGCTCCTCCTCGGAGATGCGCTCACCGCTGTAAAGGCCCTCGGAGACGATGTAATCGACCTTCGCGCGCTCATTGAGCGAGGCCATCGGATCCTGGAAGATCATCTGGATCTCGCGCGTCACGCGGCGGTCGAGCTCCTTGGAGATCTTGCCGTTGATTTTCTGTCCCTTGAAGATGACGTCGCCGGAGGTCGTCGGGTTGATGCGGATGATGGCGCGGCCGATGGTCGTCTTGCCCGAGCCGGACTCGCCGACGAGGCCGAACGTCTCGCCCTTGAAGATATCAAAGCTGACGTTGTTGACCGCCTTGAAGATGCGCTTGCCCTTGCCAAAGCAGACGGACATATCGCGCACGGAGAGAAGAACCTCCCTGTTCTCATTCTCAGGCATAGCCCTTCACTCCTTCCGTCGCCAGCTTGCGGACAGCCTCCGGCGGGTCAATCTTCGGCGCGCGCGGGTCCAGCAGCCATGTGCGGGCCTTGTGCGTCGGGGAAACGTCAAAATACGGCGGACGCTTGACAAAGTCAATCTTCAGCGCCTGCGGGTTGCGCGGGGCGAAAGCGTCGCCCTTGACCTCGTAGAAGAGGTTCGGCGGGGTGCCATGGATGGAATAGAGCGGCTCGCCCTTCACGCCCAGCTGCGGCAGGGAGGAGAGCAGCGCCCAGGTATACGGATGCTTCGGCTCGTAGAAGACCTCCTCGCACAGGCCGATCTCCACGATGTCGCCGGCGTACATGACGGCGATGCGGTCCGCGACGTTGGCGACGACGCCAAGGTCATGCGTGATATAGACGGTGGTGAGGTTGTACTTCTCCTTGAGGTCGCGGATCAGATGCAGGATCTGCGCCTGAATGGTGACGTCCAGCGCGGTCGTCGGCTCGTCGCAGATGAGGACCTGCGGGCGGCAGGCCACGGCGATGGCGATGACCACGCGCTGGCGCATGCCGCCGGAGAACTCATGCGGGTACTGCTTCGCGCGGCGCTCAGGCTCGGTGATGCCCACATCGGTCAGGACGGAGAGCATCTCCTTGCGCGCAGCCTCGCCGTGCAGATTCTGATGGAGCTCGATGGCCTCGATGATCTGCGCGCCGATGGTCTTGAGCGGGTTGAGGCTGGTCATCGGGTCCTGCAGGACCATGGCAATCTCCTTGCCGCGGATGCCGAGCCACTGCTTCTCAGTCGTATACTTGGTCAGGTCTTCTCCCTTGTAGGTGATGCTGCCGCCGTCGATCCAGCCGTTCGCATCCAGCAGGCCCATGAAGGTCTTGACGAAGACGGACTTGCCCGAGCCGGACTCGCCGACGATCGCGAGGCTCTCGCCCTTATACAGATCCAGCGAAACGCCGCGCAGCGCATTGAGCTTGCGGCCGCGGAGGCTGAACTTCACGTCAAGATCGCGGACCGAAAGGATGGTCTCTCTTTCCATGTCGTTTCGCCTCCTTTAGACATGATTCTTGGGATCGGCGGCGTCCGCAAAGGCGTTGCCGATGATGTAGAAGGAAATGGTCACGATGGACAGCACGATCGCCGGGAAGATCAGCTGATAGCGCAGCGCCTCAGAGGTGATCAGCTTGCGGCCCTCGTTGATGAGGTTGCCCAGGGACGGGATATCCACCGGCAGGCCAAGGCCGATATAGGTGATGAACACCTCGCTGCCGATCGCGCCCGGGATGGACAGCGCCATGCGCAGCATGATGACCGACACCAGATACGGCAGCAGGTTCTTCATGATGATGCGCTGGGTATTCGTGCCGAGGCAGCGGGAGGCGAGGTTGTAATCGCGGTCGCGGATGATGACGATCTGATTGCGGATGAAGCGCGCCATGCCCAGCCAGCCCGTCAGGCACATCGCAAAGATCAGCGTGCGCAGGCCCGGCTTGAGGATGTAGGAGATCAGGATCAGGATGATCGTGTTGGGAATGTTGTCGATGACGTTATAGACCTCGGTGAGCAGGCGGTCGAGCTTGCGCACATAGCCCCAAAGCACGCCGATGGTGATGCCGATGATGGCCTCGACCATCGCGACGATGAAGCCGATCATCAGGCTCGTGCGCGTGCCGCTCCAGACGCGGGCCCAGAGATCCTGACCGATGTTATTCGTGCCGAACCAGAAGGCTTTTTCAGAGGGCAGGATGCGAAGCTCCGTCTCCCCCGCGGTCGTCGCCATGCCGTCCTCGCCGATGATCAGCTGATCCTTAAGGACGTAGAGCGCGGTGCCGTTGTTGGTGTAGTCCGCCGGCTCGGAGAAGATGTCGAGCTTGAAATTGGAACGGCTCTCGTACGGGACGGCCGTCGGATCCTCCGGCAGCTTGAGCTTGGTCTGGAAGTTATTCTTCACATAGCCCGTTACGTCCTTGTACTCGACCCTGCACCACGCCTCGCCATACTCGACGATGGTAAACTTCGTGCGGGCCTTGAGGCTGTCCACGACGTTGGAGACGGCGTACCAGCCCTCGGCGTTCTTCACCGGGGCGGCGGAGAGCGTCGTCCCCTCCGGCACGGTGACCAGCACGGTCGTCAGGCTCGGAGCAAGGTTGGAGAGCTGCTTGCCGGTCTGCGGATTGTTGTTGATGAGGTTGGCCGGATACTGGCCCGGCAGATATGGCTGCACGAAGGTAAACAGCAGCAGCCCCGCCAGCACGCACAGGAGGAACACGGCCATCTTGTTCTTGAGGAAGACCTGCACCGTGCTGCGCCAGTAGGAGTAATTGGAGTAGCCGCCCTTTTCCGCGGCGGTCTCGTCATATTCGGCGAGGACGAAGAGCTCGTCCTCATTCATCGCATCGAGCTCCTTCTCGATCTGCGCGGCGGCGGCAGCCTCGAGCTTTCTGCTCTTCATGTCCTTAAAGCTTGCCATCAGCGCGCACCTTCCTTCTTGACAAAGCTGATTCTCGGGTCGATCAAGCCCATCAGCAGGTCGCCCAGCAGCAGGCCGACGATGCCGATGCAGCTGTACAGGATGACGATCGCCTGCACCATCGGGTTATCCTGGCGTCCGATGACGTCCACCAGCAGGCCGCCCATGCCCGGGATGGAATAGAGCGATTCGATGTAAATGGAGCCGGAGACGGTATAGAGCAGCGAGGTCGGGATGTACTGGATCATCGGGACGAAGGCGTTGCGGAAGACATGCTTCATCATGATCTTCCTGCTGTCCACGCCCTTGGCGCGCGCCAGGCGCACATAGTCCTTGTTCATCTCGTCGACCATGTAGCGGCGCAGCCACATGGCGTAGTAGGCCGTATTGCCCAGCGCCATGGAGAAGACGGGCAGGATCCATGTGATGACGTTCGCCTCGTCATAGAGCATGGAGATGCCCAGGAAGCTGGTGCCGTACATCTGGATGAAGATGTGATAGACGGCGGCGGGCACAGCATTGATGAAGACGATGAAGACCGTGCCGAAACGATCCCAGAAGCCGCTCTTGCCCCGCGCCATCGCCGCGCCCAGCGGGATGCCCATCAGCAGCGCCAGCGCCATCGACATGACGCCCAGCTTGATGGAGACCGGGGCCTTCTTCATGATGATCTCGCTGATCGGCGCGCCGACGCTGTAGCGCGCGGACATGCCCAGATCGCCCTTGAGCAGATTCTTGAGGAAATTGAACAGCTGCACCGGGATCGGATCATTGAGGCCGAGCTGCTCGAGCTTGGCGTTGATCGTCGCCTGATCCGCCTTTTCAAAGTTGTCAAAATAGCCCTCGATCGGCATCTGGCGCAGGAGGACGAACACCACGGTGATGATGATCAGCAGCGTGATGAGCGAGGACGCGAGACGCTTGACACAATACTTGAGCATGCTGTTGTCAAAGCCCCTGCCCGCTCTGCGCTTCCGGATGGAGGCCATGCGGCGGCCGGCGATATAATTCATCATTCTACAATCACTGCCTTCTGTTGGTCTTCCCCGCTTGGGGACTTGCTCTTTTTCGCCATGTCGCGAAATGGATTTTTCTTCAACCGGCGCGGCCCATACGCAGCGAATCTGGAGAAAAATCCATTCCGCCTTCACGGAGGAACGGATGAAAATGCTTCGCATAAAAACATGCGATGCCCGGGCGGCGCTGATGCACCGCCCGGGCGTTATTCGCCTGAATCAGGGGATTGGATTACTCGGCCAGAGCCGCGCGCTCCTCTTCCCAAAGGTCATAAGCCTCGAAATACTCGTCGGTATTCATCGGCTTCTCCAGCAGCGGCTGGCCCTTATAGCGCTCGTTGGAAATGCCGAACGGCGCGAACTGGGACTCGAACGGATTGAGGCGGGAGGCGGTGTAGCCGCCGTTGCCGTAGCCGAACGGGATGATCATCGCATTCTCGATGAGGAATGCCTCGGCGACGGTGTAAGCCTCATAGCGGGCGGTCAGATCATTGGTGATCGCGCGGGCCGCGTCGACCAGCTTGTAGTACTCGGAGACGCCGTTCTCATCCAGATACTCGGTCGCCTTCTCCGGCCAGTTGTAGGTGCCGTCATAGAAGGGATCGGTGTAGGTGTTCGGGTCGGCGTAGTCCGGGCCCCAGTTGCACTTGAGCAGCGCATACTTGCCGGAGCGGCGGACCTCCTTGAGGAAGCCGGAGGACGGGCCGGCTTCGACGATGATGTCGATGTAGTCGGTGCCCAGCAGGCCTTCGAGCTGCTGCTCGACGACGACGCACTCCTCATCCCAGCCGGAGGTGCCCGGGTTGTAGCTCATCAGGATCTTGACCGGGAAGGTCGCGCCGGCGGCGGTCAGCTCCTCGACAGCGGCGGCCTTGTAGGCAAGGGCCTTCTCCTCGTTGAAGGTGTCCACGCCCAGATCGGTGATCGCGGCGAGGGCGCCCATCTCGGTGTAGTCAACGCCGTTGATGGAGACGAACTCCGGCGGGGTGACGGTGTTGAACATGATGGACTCCGGATTGTCCGGCTCGGTGATGAGCATCGCCTTCACGCGGTCAAGACCGGCGTAGATGGACTGACGGAAGTTCTCGTTGTTGACGGCGAGCTTCCAGTTCTCCGGCTCATACGCGGCGTCGAACTGCGGATCGAAGTTGAACGCGTAGAAGTAGGTGTAGAAGCCGCTCTGGCGGACCGGGTGGATGAGGTCGGCCTTCTCCGGGTCGGCCAGCCACTCGGCGGCGATGGTGGAGTCGATGGAGGCGGAGTCGATCTCGCCGCGGCTGTAGAGCTCCGGAGAGATGGTGCCGGCTTCCTTATTATAGGTCTGCTCGATCGTGGTGATCAGGACATTGTCCGCATCCCAGTTGGTCTCGTTCTTGGTGTAGATGCGCTTCTGCTGCGGCTCGAAGGTGGAGAGCACATAGGCGCCGTTGTAGAGAATGTTCTCATTGCTGGTGGCGACGCCAAAGTCCGCGCCCTTCTCCTCGAGGAACTGCGCATTGACCGGCATGAAGCAGACGTAGGTGATCATGGACAGGAAGTACGGGCACGGCTCAACCAGCGTGTACTGCAGGGTGTAGTCGTCCAGCGCCTTCACGCCGACGGTCTCAAAGTCCATCACCGGGTAGGGCTCCTGGCCCTCCTCCGGGGTGCTGGTGCCAAGATAGTAAGCCTCGGCGCCGGCGATGACGGAGTAGAAGATGTTGGCGGTGGAGGAGGCGTTCTGCGCATCCAGCACGTACTTGGCGGCGGTCACGAAGTCATTCGCCGTCACGTCGGCATAGACGGTGCCGTCGGCCTTCACCCACTTCGCGCCTTCGCGGATCTTGAAGGTGTAGGTCAGGGTCGCCTCGTCGTACTCCCAGCTCTCAGCCAGAGACGGCTGAACCTGGCCGTACTTGTCATACTCGACCAGCGTGTCGATCACGTTGGCGGCAACGGCAAACTCATTGGTGGTGGCAGTGGTCAGATAATTCAGAGAGGTGATCTCGCCGGAATACAGCGTGCGGTAGGCAGCCTCTTCCGCGGACGCGGGCATGGCAAACATGCTCATAACCAGCATCAGGCTCAGCGCGAGGGCAAGGATTCTCTTCATAATCAAGTCCCCCTTGTTCTAATCTACCCTGTGATAACAGGTAATGCTGACAAGATATCACACTTTGGAATTCATTGCAATCAATATGGGCGTGTTTTGGAAAAAATACAAAACATTCCCCCATATATTCCCCGACAACTGTTAAATGAATAAACAGATTGTCAATCATGCAGTTTTCATCCGAAACCGGCATACAGACGTCCGTCTGCCGCGATTTCGCGCTGTCATTCAGTCAAATCAGCGCGCTTTCCGCCAGAATCATACGCGCTCGCAGGCGATCATGCTGCTCCGGCCGCCAAGCTGGCGCATGGTGTAGGGCAGCTGCGCCCCCTCGCGCTCCATTTCGCCGCCCTGATTGTCAAAGGGATCCACGCGCAGCTGCTGCTTCTTAGGCTCAATCTCCGCCTGATAGCGCCTGTTGGCCGCCATGCGCGCGGGATCGAGATTGCCGAAGTAGAAGGCGTGGCGCGTCTCATTGCCGGCGCGGTAGGCGCTGCCGCCGTAGGACAGATCGGCAAACAGCCAGCCCCAGCCGTCCGCATAGAACTGCGCCCAGTCGTGCCCGCCGACATAATCCGGCTCAACCGTAAGGCCGCTCTGCCACCTCGCCGGCACGCCCGCAATGCGGCACAGGACGATGAAGGTCAGCGTCTGCAGGCCGCAGTCGCCCTTGAGATTGACCGCGCAGTACTCGCCGTGGTTGTCAAACTGGAAGTAGTCGCGCATGAAGGTGTAGGTGATCTTCGTGGTGACGAACTGGTAGATCTTATGCGCCTTGCCAAGGAGGGTAGTCTCCCCGGCGGTGATCTCCTGCGCCAGCGCGCGCAGATACGGCGTGAAGCGGATGTACGCGCCGCTCTCGCAGAGGTCCTCCGCGCAGGGGGCCGGCTCGCATGGATACAGCGGCGAGGCGGGCGCGGGGCTGTTCATCGGGTCGGCATAGCGGATGCGGCTCGTATAGCTGTAGCGCAGGGTGAACTCATGGTTTTCCTCAAGCTCCCTCTCCCACCATGCGCAGCGCGCCGGCGCGTCGGGCGGGTTGATGCCGTCGGGATCGCCCTCCAGCAGCACGATATCGCTCTGCTGCGCCGTCTCCGCCGGGAAGGGCAGATGCGCCAGATACTTCCCGGGGACAAAATCCTCGTCGTCCACGCACACGCCCGTCTCCAGCGTGATGCGGCGGGCGACCTCGCCCGTCTCCCTCGCCTCGGCGATCATGGGATCGAGCCAGTCATTGGCGTAATTGCTCTGCGGCTTCACATAGTCGCGCAGCGCGCCGGACTTGACGAGGCTCCTGTGGAAGCGGACAAAGTAGCGCTTCTCGCCATTCACATAGATGAAATCGACGAAGCCCGCCAGCTCCAATTCGTCAAACTTCTCCTCCGGCACGCCGGGGACGAGCTCCTGCAGCTTGGCGATGGCCTGCGCCCTGTTCCACGGGTACTGGGTCGGCAGGCGGCGGATGCGCTCGCGCTCGCACTCAAGGCGCGCGCGCAGCAGCTGCGGCAGATCGCCCTTAAGGCGCATGTCGATCGCGCGGATCGCTCCATCCAGATCACCGGCCCACTTGCGCTTGAGGATATCCTCCGGCAGCGGCATGTCGAGGGTATTGACACACATTTCGATATTCATAGCAGCACCTCCGGCGGTCAGACCTTATGACCATAATAATAGGTAGCATTATACCACAGCATGGCGCGCCTGGGCAATCCCCGCCTGCGCATCTCCCGCCCCGCTCATCCCGCCGCGCCGTCTGCGCCAAGGCCCCCGTTTTCCGATGGAAAATCGAAATCAGGTGTTTACACGACAGCCGTTTTGTTGTAAAATTTATACAAAGGGCCATCGCCCAATTCGACCATTGTCTGGCACATTAACGTTCATGTTTGCTGTGCAGACGCAGCCGATCATTCCACCGGAGACAGCCGCAGGTCGGCCCTCCGCGACAGACGACAGGAGACATCTGCCATGAAGAATTTTATTGAATCCGGACGCGCGGTGCTGGGCATTGAGCTTGGCTCCACCCGCATCAAGGCCGTCCTCATCGGCGAAGACCACGCCCCCATCGCCTCCGGCGATCACACCTGGGAAAACCGCCTCGAGAACGGCGTGTGGACCTATCACCTCGAGGACGCGTGGGCGGGCATTCAGGACGCGTATGCCAACCTGTGCAGGGACGTCGAGGCGAAGTACGGCGCGAAGCTGACCCGCCTCGCCGCGCTGGGCGTCTCCGCGATGATGCACGGCTACCTCCCCTTTGACAAGGACGGCAATCAGCTCTGCGAATTCCGCACCTGGCGCAACACCATGACCGCGCAGGCCGTCGAGGACCTGACCGCGCGCTTCAATTTCAATATCCCGCAGCGCTGGAGCATCGCGCACCTGTATCAGGCGATCCTCAACGGCGAGTCCCATCTCCCGCAGATCGCCCACCTGACCACCCTCGCCGGCCATATCCACTACAAGCTGACCGGCAGGCATGTCATGGGCGTGGGCGAGGCCTCCGGCATGTTCCCCATCGACAGCGAGACCTGCGATTATGATGCGAAGATGGTCGCCGAGTTTGACAGGGCGATCGAAGACAGGGGCTACGGCTGGAAGCTGCTGGACATCCTGCCCACCGTGCTCAGCGCGGGCGAAGACGCCGGCGTGCTGACCGAAGAGGGCGCAAAGCTCCTCGACCCGACCGGATCCCTTCAGGCCGGCGCGCTTGTCGCCCCGCCGGAGGGCGACGCGGGCACGGGCATGGCCGCGACCAACGCCGTCGCCAAGCGCACGGGCAACGTCTCCGCCGGCACCTCTGTCTTCGCCATGGTCGTGCTAGAGAAGCCGCTGTCGAAGGTCTACCCTGAGATCGACATGGTCACCACGCCGACCGGCAGTGCCGTCGCCATGGTCCACTGCAACAACTGCACCAGCGACATCAACGCCTGGGCCGGCATGCTCAAGGGCTTTGCCGAGGCGACGGGCCTGACCGTCTCCATGGGCGATATCTACACCGCGATCTTCACCTCCGCCCTCAAGGGCGAATCCGACTGCGGCGGCGTCGTCAACGTGCCGCTCTTCTCCGGCGAGCCGGTCGTCGGCCTCGACGAGGGCCGTCCGATGATGGTCCGCACCCCGGACGCGGCGCTCACCTTCGCCAACTTCTCCCGCAGCATCGTCGCCGGCGCGATGAGCAGCCTGAAGCTGGGCATGAACATCCTCGCCGAGGAGAACGTGCAGATCGACTCCCTGCTCGGCCACGGCGGCTACTTCAAGACCCCGGTCGCCGGGCAGAAGATGCTCGCCGACTCCCTCAACACCCCGATCTCCGTCATGGAGACCGCCGGCGAGGGCGGACCGTGGGGCATGGCGCTGCTGGCTGCCTACCGCGCGAACAAGGCCGAAGGCCAGACGCTGGAAGCCTACCTCAGCGACAAGGTCTTCGCCTCCGCCAAGAGCAGCACCCTCGCCCCGGACGCGAAGGACGCCGAGGGCATCGCCCGCTACACCGCGCGCTTTGAGGCCGCGCTGGCCGCCGAGAAGGCCGCCGTCGAGTCCCTCAAATAATCCATCCATTCAATGCATTTTTTCCCGCCTTCCTTCAATGACGAAAGGAGATACCTGTATGAGCATGAAACAGTATGAATTCTGGTTTGTCGTCGGCAGTCAGGACCTGTACGGACAGGAGGTGCTGGACACCGTCGCAAAGCGCGCCGCCGAGATGGCCGAGGCCCTCAACGCCTCCGGCAACCTCCCCTGCAAGCTGGTCTACAAGGTCACCGCGATGAGCAACGCGCAGATCCGCGACATCGTCGCCGAGGCCAATTATGACAAGAAGTGCGCCGGCATCATCACCTGGTGCCACACCTTCAGCCCGTCCAAGATGTGGATCAACGGCTTTGTCAATCTGCAGAAGCCGTATTGCCATCTGGCCACGCAGTACAACCTGGAGATCCCGAATGAAGAGATCGACATGGACTTCATGAACCTCAACCAGGCCGCGCACGGCGACCGCGAGCACGGCTTCATCGCCGCGCGCCTGCGCATGCCGCGCAAGATCATCGCCGGATACTGGAAGGACGAGTCCGTGCAGAAGCGCCTCGGCTCCTGGATGCGCACCGCCGTGGGCGTCGCCTTCAGCCGCGACCTCAAGGTCATGCGCTTTGGCGACAACATGCGCGAGGTCGCCGTCACCGAGGGCGACAAGGTCGAGGTGCAGGCCAAGCTGGGCTGGCAGGTCAATACCTGGGCGGTCGGCGATCTGGTCAAGGTGATGAACGCCGTGACGGAAGAGGAGATCGACGCGCTGATGGCCGAGTACACCGCCGAGTACGACGTCGCGACCGACAACATCGCCGCCATCCGCTATCAGGCGCGCGAGGAGATCGCAATGAAGAAGATGCTCGACGAGCAGGGCTGCATGGCCTTCGCCAACACCTTCCAGGATCTCTACGGCATGGAGCAGCTGCCGGGTCTGGCGAGCCAGCACCTGATGGCGCAGGGCTACGGCTACGGCGGCGAGGGCGACTGGAAGGTCTCCGCGATGACCGCCATCATGAAGGCCATGAGCGAGGGCATGACCGGCGGCACCAGCTTCATGGAGGACTACACCTATCACCTCGTCGAGGGCTGCAAGCTGTCCCTCGGCGCGCACATGCTCGAGGTCTGCCCCTCCCTCGCCGCGGATAAGCCGCGCATCGAGACCCATCACCTCGGCATCGGCATGAATGAAAAGGATCCCGCCCGTCTGGTCTTCGAGGGCCGCGAGGGCGACGCCATCGTCGTCAGCCTGATCGACATAGGCGGCCGCCTGCGCCTGATCTGCCAGGACATCAAGGCCGTCAAGCCCATCATGGAGATGCCCAACCTGCCGGTCGCCCGCGTCATGTGGGAGGCTGCGCCGGACCTGACCACGGGCGTGGAATGCTGGATCACCGCCGGCGGCGCGCATCACACCGTGCTCTCCTACGACGTGACCGCTGAGCAGATGCGCGACTGGGCCCGCATGATGGACATCGAGTTCGTGCACATCAACAAGGACACCACCGTCGAGAGCCTCGAGAAGGATCTCTTCCTCGCCGATCTGGCGTGGAAGCTGAAGTAAGCCCTGCGCCGTGAGGGCGCAGAAGCCGCTTGGGCGGGCGGGGTGGGGCCTGCTGGGCTGCATCGAAGATGCCGTAACCCCGCCGCTTAAACAGAACACTCAACAGGGATCCTCCGGCTGCGGCCGGGGAACCTCATCCGTCTGCCCTTCGGGCATCCACCTTCCCCTCACAGGGGAAGGCTTGGGGGCTACGGAGAGCGCAAAACCAAAAGCCCTCCCCTGTGAGGGGAGGGTGCCCCAAAGGGGCGGGTGAGGTTCCACCGCACGCAGGCGGCATCCCCAACCAACGAGGTAATGATATGTTAGAGAATCTCAAGAACGCCGTCTATGAGGCCAATATGGAGCTGCCCCGCCGCGGGCTGGTCACCTACACCTGGGGCAATGTCTCCGGCATCGACCGCGAGACCGGCCTCGTCGTCATCAAGCCCTCCGGCGTGGAATACGACGAGCTGACGCCCGAGGATCTGGTCGTGCTCGACCTTGACGGCAACATCGTCGAGGGCAAGCTCAACCCCTCCTCCGACACCAAGACCCATCTGGAACTGTACAAGGCCTTCCCGCAGCTGGGCGGCATCGTGCACACTCACAGCCCCTACGCCGTGGGCTGGGCGCAGGCCGGCGAGGATATCCCCTGCTACGGCACGACGCACGCGGACTACATCTACGGTCCGGTGCCCTGCGCGCGCCATCTGACGCAGGAGGAGCTCGACGAGGACTACGAGAAGAACACCGGCAAGGTCATCATCGAGGAATTCACCAAGCGCAATCTCGACCCGGTCGCCGTGCCCGCCGTCATCTGCCACAGCCACGGCCCCTTCACCTGGGGCAAGAGCCCGGCGCAGGCGGTCTACAACGCCGTCGTGCTCGAGGAGGTCGCCAAGATGGCGTGCTACACCCGCATCGTGAAGCCCGCCGCCGATCCCGCGCCCAAGCACATCGTCGACAAGCACTATATGCGCAAGCACGGCCCGAACGCCTATTACGGCCAGAAGAAGTAAGAGGCCGGCGTGCTGCGCCAGCCCCTCATCCGTCCGCCCTTCGGACATCCGCCTTCCCTCAGGGGAAGGCTTTTTTCTCGAAGAGGGACGGATAGAGCCCTCACATTGAAATAACCGCCTGCTTATGCTATAATATCTTACAGCAAATCCCCCCTTCTGGGGGCAAAACTCCGGAGGCCATATGAATTATAATGTCATCATCATCGGCGCGGGCCCGGGCGGCATCTTCTCCGCCTACGAGCTCAGCCGTCTCAATCCCGACCTGAAGATTGCCGTCTTTGAGGCCGGTCATGCGCTCAATAAGCGCCGCTGCCCGATCGACGGCGAGAAGATCAAGACCTGCATCGGCTGCAAGAGCTGCTCGATCATGAGCGGCTTCGGCGGCGCGGGCGCCTTCTCCGACGGCAAGTATAACATCACCAACGACTTCGGCGGCACGCTGCATGAGTACATCGGCAAGAAGCCGGCGCTCGACCTGATGCGCTATGTGGACGAGATCAACATGCGCTTCGGCGGCGAGGGCACCAAGCTCTACTCCACCGCCGGCACCCGCTTCAAGACCCTGTGCATCCAGCATGACCTGCACCTGCTGGACGCCTCCGTCCGCCATCTGGGCACGGACATCAACTATGTCGTGCTGGAGAACCTCTATGAGCACCTGAAGGACAAGGTCGACTTCTTCTTTGACACGCCGGTGCAGACCGTCCGCGTGGTCGAGGGCGGCTATGAGGCCGTCTGCAAGGATGCGGTCTACAGCTGCGAAAAGTGCATCATCTCCGTCGGCCGCAGCGGCAGCAAGTGGATGGAGACCGTCTGCCGCGAGCTGGACATCCCCACCAAGTCCAACCGCGTGGACATCGGCGTGCGCGTGGAGCTGCCCGCCGCCGTCTTTGCCCACCTGACGGACGAGCTTTACGAGAGCAAGATCGTCTACAGGACGGAAAAATACGGCGACCGCGTGCGCACCTTCTGCATGAACCCGAAGGGCGCGGTCGTCAACGAGAACACGAACGGCATCATCACCGTCAACGGCCACAGCTACGAGGACCCGGCGAAGCAGACGGAGAACACCAACTTCGCCCTGCTCGTCGCCAAGCACTTCTCCGAGCCGTTCAAGGATTCCAACGGCTATGGCGAGAGCATTGCCCGGCTGAGCAACATGCTCGGCGGCGGCGTCATCGTGCAGCGCTTCGGCGATCTCATCCGCGGCCGCCGCTCCACGCAGAGCCGCATCGACGAATCCTTCACCACCCCGACGCTCAACGCCACCCCCGGCGACCTGAGCCTCGTGCTGCCCAAGCGCCTGCTCGACGGCATCATCGAGATGATCTATGCGCTGGACAAGGTCGCTCCCGGCACGGCGAACGACGATACGCTGCTCTACGGCGTGGAGGTCAAGTTCTACAACATGGAGGTCGCCGTCAGCGACAAGCTCGAATCCCGCTACGCCGGTCTCTACATCATCGGCGACGGCAGCGGCATCACCCATTCCCTCTCCCATGCCTCCGCCAGCGGCGTGCATGTAGCGAGGAGCATTGCGGAGTAACGGATGCGGCGCGGCGTGCTTTCTCCCTCCGTCATCGCCAAAGGCGATGCCACCTCCCTCCCGGAGGGAGGCTCAAGAAAGCGACACTAAGCAAATCAATGACACTGATTTGCTCAGAAGCTAAGAGAAATAGGCTCCCTCCGGGAGGCACCGAAGCCCGTGCCGCCAGTGGCGGATATGAGCGGGCGGAGCGTGGGGAATCGCAAGGAGCCGTCAGGCGACTATGCGAGTTCCCCGGAATGCTGTCGGCAAAGCCGACTGAGGGAGCCCTTGGGCGCTGCAGGCACGCATCTTATACAGGCTTGGTCCTTTATCAGGCGGGGTTACCCGCTGCTTCGCAGCGACTCTGTCAGGCCCCACCCTCCCCGCCCAAGTTTCCTCCGCGCTCTGCCAGACAGAGCTGCCGAAAGGCCCTCCGAAGGACCATCCTCCATCCCCAACACAAAAACCCATCCGGTCTCAGCCGGATGGGCTTTCTTTATGTCCTTATGCCTTTTTGCTTTTCTTCTTCCTGCGGATGCGCCGCCTCACCGCCCGCACCGCCAGCGCGATCAGCGTGACGATGAGGATCAGCGCGGCCGCGACCGCCGCAATCACCAGCCAGATGCGGCCCGGATTGCGGAAGAACTCAACCGGATTGCCCGCCCTGCCGACGACAATGCCCGTGGGCGCCTGCTGATAGACCGCCGGGATCTCGCCCGTGCCATCCTCCCCGCCGAAGGCGTGCAGATAATCCGCCAGCGCGGCCCATGCCTTGACCTCCCTGCCCTCGCTGTCGCGGACGATCGCAGCATTGAAATCCGTGACCAGATTGCCTTCCCTGTCCTTGGGCTCAAGGGAGAGCAGGCCGAAGGACTTGCCCTTGACCGTGCTGAGCATCTGCGCGGAGTACATGTCCGCCACAACGCGATAGAGCCTGTCCTCCTCGATCTCCACGCGGTTTCCCGCCTCATCGAGCAGCCACATATCGTCCACGCGGCTGAGGATCAGCCGGTTGGTCTTATACGACCAGCCGCCGCCCGCGGCGTAGAGATGCGTGCCGTTCATGATCTGGGAGACGGAGGCGTCGACCTCCGCAAGGTCGATGAGCTCGCGCCCGGTCAGATACGCATTGACCAGCGGATAGCCGCCAAGGCGGTCCTGCCCGATGCCAAGGGAGAGCACGTTGAACGCGTCCGACGCGGTCACGCCGCCCACCGGCAGCTCCGCGCGGATGACGCCCGCCGGCACGACGGCCAGCGCGATGGGGTCATAATCCTCGCCCTCTGCCCGCTTCACGGCCTCCATCACCGCATCCGCCAGCAGCCAGCGCTCGGAGAGCAGGCCGCCCGGATTCCGGCAGAGCACCTGATCGTAGGTATAGCCAAAGAGGGAGAAGTAGTTGTCATTCACGCGCTCGCGCAGCGCGGTCAGCCTTTCGTCCGTCGCCGCGTCGCCGGGCACATCGTCCGTCGTCGGGATGAGCGCATAATCCGCCAGCGCCCAGTCCTCTCCGTTCCACTCGAGGACGACCTTGCCCAGATTCATCGTGTATTCACCGCAGGAGGCGATGACCGTGCCGCCATGAATGATCGGCTCGGGCAGCGTCGTGTGCGTGTGGCCGCTGATGATCAGGTCAATCTCCGGCACGGCCTTGGCCAGCAGCTCATCCTCCGACCGCTCCGCCTCGGACCACACGCCGCTGTGGGACAGGCAGACGATCATCTCCGCGCCCTCTGCCTTCAGCTGCGCGGTCTGCTCCTTCGCGCATTCGATCAGATCGCGGAAATCAACCGGCGCGAGGGGCGCGCAGTCCTGCGAGTCGCGGCCCATCATGCCGAAGACACCGACCTTCACCCCGCCGCAGTCGAGCAGCACATGCGTCTGCGCGCCATAGGCCTGCATGGCGCTGAGCAGCGCCTCGCCGTGGGCGTCGTGCACGCTCGTCCAGTCGATGTTGGCGCTGACCAGCGCGGGCAGCGTCACGCCCTCGGCGGCGGCGGTTTCCTTCGCCGCAAGGAGCATATTGGCCAGCCCCTTGCCCTCATAGTCAAACTCATGATTGCCCAGCGTCGTCGCATCATAGCCGAGATGGCCCATCATCATCAGCTCCGGCGCGTCGGTCTCATAGACCGTCTGGAAGAGCGTGCCCATGGCGAAGTCGCCCGCGTCGAGCAGGAGCGCATCGCCTGCCGCCGCCGTCTCGCGGTCGATGAGGGTCTTCAGTCGGGCAAAGCCGCCGCGCGTGCCATCCTCGGCAGGCACGGACAGCAGATGGGAGTGGATATCGTGCGTGAAAAGCACGGTGACGCGCCGGGCCTCCTGCGCGCAGGCGGAGAAGGCGCTGAGCAGCAGCAGCGCTGCAAGCAGCAGCGCGGGAATGGTTTTCTTCATGGTCTACACCTTTTGCTTTTATTGGGTTGTTGGGGCTGCGCCGCCTGCGGGCGGGACCTCATCCGTCAGCCCTGTCGGGCTGCCACCTTCCCCATCGGGGAAGGTCTTTGGTTTTGCGTTATCCGTAACCCCTGTAGGGGAGGGGCTCTGCTCCTCCCTCATGCCGCGCATCCTATACAGGCTTGGTCCTTTATCAGGCAGGGCTGTGCCGCCTGTGGGCGGGACCTCATCCGTCAGCCCTGTCGGGCTGCCACCTTCCCCATCGGGGAAGGCCTTTGGTTTTGCTTAATCCGTAGCCCTGTAGGGGAGGGGCTCTGCCCCTCCCTCATGCCGCGCATCCTATACAGGCTTGGTCCTTTATCAGGCAGGGCTTTGCCGCCTGCGGGCGGGACCTCATCCGTCAGCCCTGTCGGGCTGCCACCTTCCCCATAGGGGAAGGTCATATGGTTTACCTGATAGGCTTGTACAAACAATACGCATCTCATCGACCTGCCGCACTAAAGGACCTTCCCCTATGGGGAAGGTGCCGAGCATAGCGAGGCGGATGAGGTCCCCGGCCGCAGCCGGACATTTCCTCTTTCATCATACGCAGCATTGCCTCCCGCTTTCTCCCTCCGTCATCGCCAAAGGCGATGCCACCTCCCTCCCGGAGGGAGGCTTGAAATGGCGACGCTTGGCGAATCAGCGCAGCTGATGTGCGGTGTGGCTCAGAGGAATAGGCTCCCTCCGGGAGGGAGCTGTCGGCGAAGCCGACTGAGGGAGCCCTCGGGCGCTGCAGCCGCACACCGTATAAAGGTTAGGTCTTATGACAAACAGGGCTGCCCGCTGCTTCGCAGCGACTCTGTCAGGCCCCACCCCGCCCGCCCAAGCGGCTTCCGCGCCTTACCCCCTCAGCCACACGCTCATCTCGCCCAGACCGCGATTGGCCCACGCGTAGTACGGGATCAGGCGGATCGTCGTTTCACGCTCCTCAAGCGGCGCGGCGGCGGCATAGAGCCCCTCCGCCTCCGGCAGCACGGCGCGATAGCCCGGCACAACCAGCGCCGCCGTCGGATGGCCGAATTTCTCCTCCATCTCGACCGCAACGCCCTCGCCGTCCCTGCCGACCTTCGCCGCATCCACGCGCAGCAGGTGCAGCATGTCGCCGTTGTCCGCCTCCTCGGCGCAGTAGGTCACCGGGCCGCGGGTGAAGGCGACCTTGCCCAGGTCCTCGCGCACGCGCGGATTCGCCGCCAGCATACGCACAGGCATCGTGAAGTCAAGCTCGATGCCGTCGCCCTCCTGCCATGTGCCGGTCAGGTAGAGGTAGCCGTCGCGCATCTCGGTCTGCGTGCCCTCCTGCGCGCAGGAGGCCTTCGCGCTGCACGCGCCGCTCCAGCCGGGGATGCGGAAGGCCAGCGTGCCCGAGACCGGCTTCTGCGCCTCGATGGAGACGCTCACATGGCCGTCCCACGGCATGCGGGAGGCCGTCTTCATCCTGATCGCGCCGCCGGCAAAGCGCTTGTCCACCTCGCCGCTCATGTACAGATGGGTGTAGAGCGTGTCCTCGGACTCCGTGTACGCATACTGCGCGACGGAGGTCACCATGCGCGCGATATTCGGCGGGCAGCAGGCGCAGCCGAACCACTTCTGGCGCACGGGCTTGACATGCTGCAGGCGCTCGTCCTTCGCGCAGGCCTCCGGCACGACGCTCAGGGGATTGACGTAGAAGAAGCTCTTGCCGTCCAGCGCCATGCCGGCAAGGACGGTGTTGTAGAGCGCCTGCTCCATCACGTCGCCGTAGCGGCTGTCCGCCTTGATCTGCAGCATCCTGCGGGTGAAGAAGGCGAGGCCGATCGCCGCGCAGGTCTCGGAGTAGGCGCTGTCGTTGGGCAGGTCGTAAGGATAGGAGAAGGACTCGCCCATGTGCGTGCCGCCGATGCCGCCGGTGATGTAGAGCTTCTGGTTCACGATATTATTGAACAGCTTTTCGCACGCGTCAAAGAGGCGCTCGTCCCCCGTCATGCGGGCGGTGTCCGCCATGCCGGCGTAGAGATACACCGCGCGCACAGCGTGGCCCACGGCCTCGTCCTGCTCTCGGACGGGCTTGTGCGCCTGATGATAGGCCATGTTGCCCTTGGGCGCGCGCAGGGTCTTGCCCTCGCGGGCGGCGCGGGCGAATTCCTCCTCGATGAAGTAATTCGGCTCCTGACCGCGCTGGTCGATGAAGTAGCGGCTCAGGTCGAGATACCGCTGCTCGCCCGTCGCCTCATAGAGGCGGATGAGCGCCATCTCCGCAATCTCATGGCCCGGATAGCCCTTGCACTTGCCCTCCTCCGGGCCAAAGCGCTCCGCGAAGAAATCCGCATAGCGGCAGGCCGCGCGCAGGAGCTTGTCCTTGCCCGTCGCCTGATAGTACGCCACCGCGCCCTCCGCCAGATGGCCGAGGCAGTAGAGCTCATGGTTGTCGCGCAGGTTGGTCAGCGCAGCGTCCATGCCGTTGATGATGTAATACGTATCGAGGTAGCCATTCTCCATCTGCGCGGCGCAGACGAGGTCGATCGCCTCATCCGCCGTCTTTTCCAGCTCCGCATCGGGATGCACGGCCAGCGAATAGCCCACCGCCTCAATCCACTTGGAAAAGTCCGTGTCCTGGAAGACGAAGCCGTAGAAGCGGTCCTCCTCCGGGTGCTCCGGATCCTCCGGCAGCGCCTCGAAGCCGCGGAATGTATACGTCGGCGCGACAAAGGTTGCGCCCTTGTCCTTCTTCTCGCGCATGAGCTTTGCCGCCGCGCGGAAATTGTGCATGCACCAGCTCGGCGCCGCGTCCTTCACGCGGTCATTGAGCACCTCCCACTGGTAGGGGATGACCTCCTTGCGCACGAGCTCCATCTCGCGCTGCCAAAATTCGTCCGTCACATGGATGCTGCGGAGCGCCACCGGCGCGCTGTGCTGCTTCTGATTCATCGCTGTACCCTCTTTCTCGTCGTTGATGCAGAGTATGGTGAATGGGATGCCGTTATCCCTTCCGGTTTACTTTGTCAGGAGATAGACCGCCGTATCGTGCGGGGCAAGCTCGGCGCAAAGCGCATCGCCCGTGGTCGCGGTCTCCTGCGTCCAGAGCTCCTTCGCTGTCTTTGCGGCGTAATTAAGCGCCTGCGCGTCCACGCGCACCTCCCGCGCCTCGTCGCTGAGATTGAACAGGGCGACGTAGAGGCCCGCGCCGTCCTGCCTCGGGGCGACCCAGACGCTCTCCTCCTCCGTGGTCGTGATGGGATGCCCGCAGAAGGAATCGCGCCCGATGGCGAGCACGTCCGCATTCGTCAGCAGGGAGAGGGTGAAGTCGTCGTTCTTCGTCATCTCCGCGCCGATCATCAGCGGCGAGCGCATCATGCCCCAGAGGGTCATCATCGTGCGCTGCTCCGCATGGGTGAAGTGCGTCCAGCCGTCGGGATCGCTGCACTGGCGCAGCGCGCCGACGGGCAGCATATCCGCATCCGGCCAGTGGCCCGGACCGGAATGGATGCACCACTTCTGCGCCCGCTCGAACATCGCCTTGAGCGGCTCCCACTTGTCCCAGAAATCGTCCGTGATGCGCCACATGTTCGCGTACTGCTTGAGGTGCTCCGCCTCCTCAACCGGCGCGGGACCCGGGGAGAGGCTCAGCACCATCTCGCGCCCGCAGGAGCGGCAGGCCTCGGAGATCAATTCGATCTCCCTCCTGCAGTGCGGATACTCGCGCGCGATGTCGTCGCACTTGACAAAGTCCACGCCCCACTGCGCATACAGGCGGAAGAGGCTCTCGTAATACGCCTTCGCCGCCGGCAGATCGCACTTGAGGCCATACATGTCCGGATTCCACGTGCAGACGGAGTTCGGGTCCGCCGCCTCGTGGCAGAAGAATTCGCTGCCCTCAATCGGCAGACGGCGGTGCGCCGCCATGCGCGGCATGCCCCGCATGATGTGGATGCCGAACTTGAGGCCGAGGCTGTGGACGTAATCCGCCAGCGGGGCAAAGCCCCTGCCCCCCGCCGCGCTGGGGAATCGATTCTCCGCCGGGAGCAGGCGGCCGTATGCATCCATCACCACGTCGGAGAAGGGCTCGTAGTCGTGGTTAATCGCCGTGGGCTGATACCACTGGATATCCACGACGACGTACTCCCAGCCGCAGGGCTTCAGGTATTTGGCCATGTAGTCGGCGTTCTTCTTCGTGATCTCCTCGGTGACCGCCGCGCCGTAGCAGTCCCAGCTGTTCCAGCCCATCGGGGGAACCTTTGCGATCATGTCTGTCACTCCTTGCAGCGCCTCGCAGGCGCGGTCATTCTGTCCTCATGTTACCATGTTTTGCCCGGACGGACAAGGGCTCATGTCCCTTAACGCAAAAATAAATCCATATACAGAAAAACCGGCTTCAAAAGCCGGTTCTATCCTTTGTATGCACCTGTATCTGTGCGATCCTGTCGTGTCCTTCAGCCACATTGCCTTACGCATCAATTCTCTGCATCCGGTATCCCACGCCAACATGCGTCAGGATATAACGCGGCGATTCGGGACCGGGCTGCAGCTTTCTGCGCAGCGTAGCCATGAATACGCGCAGCGAGCTGATGTCGTTCTCCCAGCTGCTGCCCCAAACGCTTCGCGTAATGAATTTGTGCGTCAAAACCTTGCCCACATTCTGCGAAAGCAGCACAAGCAGCTTATACTCGATGGGCGTGAGCTTAAGCTCTTCCCCTGCCAGATAAGCGCAGCCAGCTGCATAATCAATGGTCAGCTGTCCATTCATAAACACGGACTCCTGCGTGCTTCCCGCGTGAACCAGAGCAAGCCGCCGCTGCGCAACGCGCAGCCGCGCCAAAAGCTCATTGACAGAAAAGGGCTTTGTAATATAATCGTCTGCGCCGGCATCAAGTGCGTCAATCTTATCCTCATCCTCACTGCGCGCGCTGATGACAATAATCGGCAGATTGCTCCAGCCTCTCACGCGCCGGATAACCTCCGTGCCGTCTATATCGGGCAGCCCCAGATCGAGCAGCATGATATCCGGATTGGCAGAAGCGGTCTCCATCACTGCGGACTCACCGTTGAGCGCAGTTGTATAGCGGTACCCGTTTGCCCGGAGTGTGGAGGTAATCAGATTGCGCACGGGCGCATCGTCCTCAACCACCAGAACATGACACAGGTTCATGAATCTCCACCTCCTCCAGCGGCAATGTAAACGTGAATACAGCGCCATGCGGACACCGGTCGCGCACGCTGATTTCACCGCCATGCGCCTGCACAATCGCCCGGCACAGATACAGACCCAGGCCGACGCTTCGCCTGTTATCCGCAATTTTTTCTTTTCGGGCGCCGCAGTAGAATTTCTCGAACACCCGGCTCTTCTCTGCATCAGGTATGCCCTGACCATCGTCTGCAACTTCCACCTGGGCCATTGCTCCATCCCGGCGCAATGTCAGCGTCACATGCGATCCGGCAGGCGTATACCGGACTGCATTCTCCACCAGATTGACAATCACCTGCATCAGCAGCTGTGCATCCGCGCGCACAAGCAGCAGTTCGTCTCCGCCGACGAGCGTAATGCTGTGCTCCGGTGCGCGCACGTGCATCAGCGCTTCCTCTGCAATCTCCCCCAGCAATTCCGTCGACCTGCGCAGGGTCATCCTGCCCTCTTCGATGCGCGTGGAAGCCAGAAGGTTTTCCACCAGCTTGATCAGCCACTGCGCATCGTCGTAGATATCCGCATACAGCTGCCTGCGTGTCTCCGGGTCAAACTGATCGCCGCTCCGCAGCAGGCTTCCCGCATTTCCAGAGATGGTCGTCAGCGGCGTGCGCAGATCATGAGAGATGGAGCGCAGGAGATTGGCGCGCATCTGTTCATTGCGCGCAACAATCGCCGTCTCTTCCTTCTCACGCGCATTCTTTTCATTTTCCAGCGCAAGCGCGCCTTCTCCAAGGATCGAAAGCAGAATATCATGCTCCGAAGCATCCAGCGGATTGCTCTTCACATCCACACCCAGCACGCCATACACACGCTCGTTGACCCGGATCGCAAAATAAATGCAGCTGCATTCCGGGAAAATATGTGTGGTTGCTCCGGCGAAATGATTATGAGCATATGTCCACTGCGCAGCTTCGCGCTCACGCGATTCGCCAAACACACGCCCCTCTGTCCCGCTGCACGGATAAGGCTGCGCCGGACCCAGCACGCCCTGAGACGCATCATAGATCACAATATCGCGCTCAAGCAGCTTGGTCACCTGCCCGGCCAGCGCGCGAAGGATCTCCTCTCGGCTTCCCACACCGGAGAGCTGCTTGCCAGTGTCAAACAGAATCCGCGTCCGCTGCGCGATCCTTGCAGCCTGCCGGGCCTGCTCCTTGTAGCGCATGGCAAAGCTTCCCGTGATCATCGCCGTGAGCAGCATGACGATAAACGTAACCGGATACCCCGTTTCATATGCCGTAAACGAAAAACGGGGCGATGTGAAGACATAATTGAAGATCATCACGCTCGCAACAGAGGAAACCATGCTGTATACCAGATGCCGCGTCGCCACAGAGATCAGCAGCACGCCAAGAATATACACCATAATGATATTCGCATCTGTAAACCCCAGATGATCAAAGAGCAGTCCAAGCAGCGTTGCAAGCATCAGGATTGCAGCGCTTTTAGCCGCGTCAATCAAGATGTCCGATCCACGGATCGCTGCCCTGGGGCGGTAAGACGGATCGTTGCTGTGATCCGGAATGATGTGAATATCGATCTGCGGCGCATACGCAATCAACCTGTCTGTCAGCGGCGCACGCCCGAGGATCCTGTTGCCGGAGGCCGCGCTGCGTCCGAGGACAATCGTCGTCACGCCGGAAAGACGTGCAAACTCCGCAATCTGAAAAGCCACATCGTCGCCCAGAACCGTCTGCACTTCCGCGCCCAGCTTCTGCGCCATGCGCCTGTTCTCCTGCAGCCGCTGCTTGTCTTCAGGCAGCGCCGCAGAGAAATCCGGCGTTTCAACAAACAGCGCAGTGAATCTTCCCCCCGCTGCGGCAGCCATACGCGCCGCAGCGCTGATAATCCTTGCATTGGACGGTGCAGACGACAGACAGACAAGAATATGCTGCGAGGCATCCATGTCAGTTTCATGTTTCATCAAATCAACTCCATGCCGGGATTATACCACAGATGCAGCTTTATTCTCCACCCTTATCCTCATCTCTTCCGGCATAGATTCTAGAAGAATGCATGCGCTTTCTCTTTCTTCTCTTTTCGCCCACGGTAATATCCAGTCCGTGCATCATATGCGCCACAAATACAAACATGATGGCCGCAGCAATTATCAGAAATACTTCCTTCATCTCTCCATCCCCCACAAATTAAGCCTGATCATATCTTAAAACACTTATGCAGCGCCTTTTCATCGCCCAGCGCAAGAATCGTCTGCCGCTCATGCAGCACCGTATCAGGCGATACGTTCATATTCAGCTTTCCATCGCTGCGCACGCCAAGAATATTGATCCCATAGCGTCTGCGCACATCAAGACCGATGATGCTCTTTCCGCTCCATGCGGGCGGAACATCCAGTTCAATGATGGCATAGTCTTCTCCCAGCTCGACATACTCGAGGATATGATCGGATGTACAACGGACCGCCGTCCATTTTGCCAGCTGTTTCTCCGGATACACCACCTCATCCGCACCAACTCGAAGCAGGAACTTCTCCTGTATTCCCTGTGAGGCGCGAGCGATCACCTTTCTCGCCCCCAGCTCCTTGAGCAGCCATGCCGCCTCAAGTGAATCCTGAAAACTGTCGCCAATCGCAACGATGCACGCATCAAAATTCCGCACACCAAGCGACGTCAGGAACTCTCTGTTCGTTCCATCGCCAATCTGCGCGCCGGTCACATACGGCAGCACAGCGTCAATGCGCTCCTCGCTGTGATCCACCGCCAGCACCTGATGGCCCATTTCTCCCAATTCCATCGCAATATGACGTCCGAACCGGCCAACACCGATCAAAAGAATGGATTTCATGGTGTTCCTCCTTTATCCAACGGTAATTTTCTC
The DNA here is from genome assembly GCA_017936375.1 of Clostridia bacterium. GTDB lineage: Bacteria > Bacillota > Clostridia > Christensenellales > Aristaeellaceae > Ventricola. The sequence goes on along the minus strand of JAGBFR010000039.1, from coordinate 40,595 downwards.
CTGCGGATAGCATTGCGCGCCGCCGCCGGCAGGAAATGCTGCATAGACAAGCGTCAGCGCTCCAACCCTGCCAAAGAACATCAGTCCGATCAGAATTGCCCGGGAAATCCCGCCAAGCTGAGGGGTAATACCAAGCGTGAGACCGACTGTTCCGATCGCCGATGCCGTCTCAAACAGCGCAGGCAGAAGCGCAATGCTCTCCAACCGGCTGATCGCCATTCCCCCAAAGAAAAACAGCATGAGATACATTGTTAGAATCGCAGCGGCGCTGCGCAGCGTGTCTTCCGGCACCCTGCGTCCATAGAAATGAGCATGCTCCCGCCGCCTGCACACAGCGGCAGCAGCAGCCAGAAGCACAGCAAACGTCGTCGTCTTCATGCCGCCGGCTGTCGAACCCGGCGCACCGCCGATGAGCATCAGCAGAATCATCAGCGCCTGACCTGACTCGCTCATCGCAGTCAGATCCGCCGTATTAAAGCCCGCCGTTCTCGTTGTGACAGACTGAAAGAACGACGCGAGAAGGCGCTCGCCAGCCGGCATTGATGCAAACTCAAAGAAATAAAAGTACGCAGCAGGCAGCATAATCAAAATGCCTGCTGTGGTCAGGATAACCTTGCTCTGCATGCGGTATTTCCGGATCTTCCATCCATGATGCCCGATATCATGCCATGTTGCAAAGCCAATGCCGCCTGTTACAATCAGTGCCATAATGGCGATATTGACCGCAGGATCCGCCGCATACGCCGTCAGCGACGCATAGGACGTATGCGCTCCCATCAGATCAAAGCCTGCATTGCAGAAGGCGGATACCGAATGGAACAGGCTGTATCCGATCCCCTTTACCGCGCCGAAGGAAGCGCACATTGACGGAAATAGCGCCAGCGCGCCAAGCAGTTCAAGGATCAGCATTGTCCTTAGGATAGAACCCGTAGTTTTCACAATTCCGCTCATGCTCGACACGGAGATGGCCTCCTGCATCGCGCTGCGCTGCTTGAGGCCGATGCTGCGCCCTGAAAGCATCGATACTGCTGCCGCAGCCGTGACGACGCCCATACCGCCTACCTGAATCAGCAGCAGAATCACCACATGGCCAAAGGCAGACCACGACGACGCCGTATCGCACACAACCAACCCCGTCACGCAGACCGCCGAGGTCGCTGTAAACAATACATCCAGAAAGGGAGCGCTTTCTCCGCTGCGCGAGGCGGCAGGAAGCATCAGCAGCAAGCTGCCCAGAAGGATCACCGCGGCAAAACCGATAATGATCAGCTGTGATGATGTGAGTTTTCTTTCAATCAGCCTCATCTTCTGCGCCTCCTTTTTTGCTTTATTATGCCATACAGAAAATGAAGACTGTATGAACATCGTGCCTGCGGCATTAAGATTGCATTAGGATCGCCGCATAAGCTGGCATATCTACAGATGGATGGACACGAAAAAGAGACCGTCCTTTCGGGCGATCTCCTGTCGGCTATGGAATTTCGCGCCGTTTCCCCGCTTTACTTCGCCGCCGGGTACTCGTTGCACAGCAGGCGGTAGGGCGGCTCGTCCTCCTCGATCTTCGGGAAGCGGCCGACCGGCGGGTTGAAGCGGTTATCGGTGTTGTCGTCGTTGCACTGGCTGACCTCGCCCAGCAGTACGGGGCCGGTGCCCTCCTCCACGGCGAAGTCGTGGTAGAGATACTGCTGCACATGGATGGACTCGCCCGGGGTGAGGCGGATCTGCGTGCCGGCGGGGACGGTGTAGGTGCGCCCGTCGGTGTGCACGGTCACGTCGGATTCGTAGTCGATCTCCTCATTGGGCAGGCTGTTGTACACGCGGATGAGCACATTGCCGCCGCCGCGGTTGATGATGTCCTCCGTCTTGTACCAGTGGAAGTGGTTGGGCGCGTACTGGCCCTCCTTGAGGTAGAGCAGCTTCTCGGCGTAGACCTTGGGATACTTTTCCGCCATGGCGCGGTTGCCGTTGCGGATCGTGATCAGCGAGAAGCCGAACTTGTCGAAATTGCCAAGGCCGTAGTCGGTGATGTCCCAGCCGAGCATGCAGTCGCGCACCTCGTCGTACTCATGGCCGATCTCCTGCCACTGCTCCGGGGTGAAATGGCAGAACGGCGGCAGGTAGCAGTGATACTTCTCGCACATCGCCTCCAGCTCGCGCAGGGCGGCGTTGACTTCGGATCTCTTCATAGGCTTGACACTCCTTTGGAATGGAATTAACGCTGAATCCTATTATAGCAAATGACGATGGGCAGGGCAAGCACGAACCGCCCTTACTCCCCCAGCTGCCTGTGCGTCTCAAGCATCGCCGACCCATTCAGCTCGATGATGAACGCATTGTACGTCCTGTCATACGCCTCAAACATCGCCTTCACGTCAAAGAGGACGTCAAGATCGAACGAGCCGAACTTGTACGCCGCGGCGAATGCGCCGATGCCGGTTGCCTTCCCGGCGATATCGTCCGCAAGGATCTTCGCCGTGTCGACAAAGACGTCGAGGAAGTCCTTCGCCTCCGCCTCGCCGCCGGAGACGGCCCTGGTCAGCTTCGTGGAGAGGTTGTGCGCCATGAAGTAGATCGGGTCGCCCTCCGTCGCTGCGGAGAGCATCTTGCTCACATTGCGCAGCCCCACGCCAAAGGCGGACTGGCAGTCGATGATCTCCTGAATGATGCCGCCGGAGACGTCCGTGGTCATGCGCCAATGCGCCGTGGCCGCGGCGTAGTAGTCAAGCGCCTGCATGCACAGGTCGTAGTCCCAGCATTCCTCTGCGAGATACGCCGCCTCGATGGCGTCCATCAGGCTGCTGTAGGTCTCGGCGGTCTGCATGCAGGTCTCCTGCATCTGGTCGATGACCTTCATCTGCACGAGCGTCAGCAGCAGCTGCGGGTCGGCGACGTCGGTCGTGATCGCCTGCGTGAAGTTCTTGAGCGCGCCGCCGGGATTGCCCCAGAGCGCCATCAGCCCGGAGGTCGCCAGCTCGCCGACGGCCTCCATCGCGATGTCCTCGGTGTGGATCTCCTTCGCCAGCGCGGCCTGCTCCGCGGCATTCTCAAGCAGCGAGGCGACGGACTCGCGGCGCTTTTCAAGCGTCTGGTTTTCTCCCTGCGCATAGTCCCACGCGTCGTCCCCGCCGACAAAGAGCCACATCGTCAGCAGCTTTTCAAGCGTCGCCTCGTCGGTGACGACCTGCAGCGCCTCGTCCATCCAGAAGGACAGCGCGCCCTCCTGCGGCGGCTCAATGCCCGCGTGCGGCTTGAGCAGCTCCGCACGGATGTACGTCTTCCCGTCGATGCGGCAGCGGTCAATCATGTCAAATGCGTCAAGCGGCAGATCCCCACCGTCCGGGTGCGCCAGCATCAGCGCGCAGCGCCAGCAGGCGCTGTCCGCGGCGTTCGTGCGGTAGCTGTCCCCGCAGTCCGCGCAGACGTAGCGCAGCACATGCGCATGCCGCGCCGTCGTGTGCCACGGGACATAGGTGTGCTCGCTGCCGCGGTAGTCCGCGATAAACGTGTGATTGTTCTCCTTGGCGAAGGTCTCCGCCGGCGTCTTGGTGAGGCCGTGGACGGTGATCTTCGGCTTCCAGCCGTAGAGCCAGAGCTCCTCAATCTCAAGCGCCGGGCCCATCCAGAGCGTTTTGAGGCTCTGTGCGCCGCTAAAGGCCCACTCGTCGACTGCCGTCACACCTTCCGGCAGGAAGACCTCGGCGACGCCCGTGCCATGGAACGCATAGCCCTCCACGCGCGCCATCGTCCCGGGCAGATGCACGCTGACCAGCGTCTCCATGCCGTAGAAGGCCTGCTCCGGCAGGCTCGTCATGCCCTCCGGCAGGATGAAGGACGTCAGCCCATCGCAGCCGTAGAACGGGCCCGCGTCAATTCGGCTGTGATACGCCGTGCCGTAGTTCCATTCCTCGCGAATCGCCGAATAGCCGACCGCATTCCAATTCTTCGGCAGCTCCACGCTCGTCAGATTCTCGCAGCCGCCGAAGGCGAACGTCTCAAGGTCATTCACATGATCCGGGATGTCGATCGCCTTCAGATTCTCACAGTTTGCGAACGCGCAGGAAGCAATCGTCCGCAGCGTCGACGGGAAGCTGATGCTGCGCACTGCGCTGCCCGCGAAGAGGAACGGAGCCACCTTGGTCACCCCCTCCGGGATGACGGCGCCGGTCAGCTTCGTACACCCAGCGAACGGGCCTTTTATCCCCTCCAGCCAGTCGTAGCCGTTCTGAACGTCCTCCAGCACGACCAGCGACTCCCGGCCCTGCGTCACGTTCACGGGGTAATTGAAGGACGCGAGATTCACGCAGTCCCCGAAGGCCGCCTCGCCCAGCACCTCTAGCCCCGCCGGGAAGGAAAGGCTCTCCAGCGCCGTGCAGCCGGCAAAGGCCTCCCGGCAGATCGTCCTGAGCGTCTTCGGGAAGCTGATCTTCCTCAGCGCCGTGCAGCCCCTGAAGGCCGCGCTGCCGACCGTCTCAAGCCCCTCCGGCAGGTCGATCTCCTCAAGCGCCGTACAGCCCTCAAATGCGCCGTTCATCCTCACGAGGCTCTGCGGGAGGGTCACATGCTCAAGCGCCGTGCAGCCCTCAAATGCGCCGTCATTGATCGCCGTGACCGTATCGGGGATCACCACGCTGGTGATCCTCTTATTGCCGGCAAAGGCGTCATAGGAGATCTCCGTGACGGGCAGGCCGGTCTCATTGCAGGCGGGCAGGACGAGCGCCGTCTCATCGCCCGTGTAGCTGTCGATCCGGCTGGCCACCTCCACAAACTCGCCGTCCACATAGCTCTTGATCACGCTTAATGTATACGCCGTATCCACCGGCAGCGCCTGTACGGGAACGCCGTGCTCCGTGCACCAATTCCACGCATAGCTGCCCGCGAACGCCTCCACGACGATCTTTCCGCAGCCGTCAAAGGCGTCCTCCGCGATGGTCTTGACCGCGTAGGGAATCGCAACCTGCGCCAGATTCCCGCACCCGGCAAACGCCCGCGCGCCGATTGCCGTCACCCCGTCCGGGATGACGACGGCCTCCAGCGACGCATCGCCCATGAAGGCCTCCTCCTCGATCTGCTTAAGGCCTGCGGGCAGCGTCATGACCCCCTCGGCAAGCGCAGCAGGCGCCGCCATGCACAGCATCAAAAGCGCGCAGAGCCACGCGAACAAGCGATTCTTCTTCATATCCATACCTCCTGAGACCGGCCCGGCAAGGCGCGCCGACAGATGGGGTTTTCCTGTATTCATTGTAATGGATGGAAAAACCAGCGTCAATAGCCGGAGCGGGATTTGCGGCCAAAGCAAAAGAAGCAGCCCCCGCGATGGAGGCTGCTCCCTCATATTCCCTTATTCCGCATTCATGATCTCGCTGCCGAAGCGGATCACATACTCCGCGACGGCGGCCTCGTCTTTGCATTCCGGGAATGCTTCACCGTATGCCTCGCCGATGCGCCGCAGCGTCTCAATCGCCTTCCCGGCGGCAGCAAAATCCACCGGAACCTGAAAGCCGGTCTGCATGAACCGCTGCGTGCCCTCGAGCATCTGCTGAAAGGTCATGCCCAGCGCGCCGACGGCGGCCTGAATCTCGCTTTTCTCCGCGTCGCTCTGCTCCCGCGCGGCCATCGCCTGTATGCGCTCAATCTCCATCATCAGAAATCCTCCTTCTCACTCGCCCAGCCTGTCCCTGAGCGCGTCTGTTTCCTCTGCAGAAAGGCCCAGCTCCTCCAGCAGGAAGGCCTCTGCCTCCGCCGCCAGATCGGCCGCATGCAGATCCTCCACATGGAATGCGGTCTCCAGCGCCTTGACGATGTTGCTGCTGACCACCGCGTCGTACTTCTCCGTCCCCGGCTCAACGCCGTAGTAGTTGACATAGGTCTCCATGTAGTCCGCGATCACCTCATCCGCCGCCGCGCCCATCAGGCACTCCAGCAGCGCGCTGACGAAGCCCGCGCGGTCCTTGCCCTCGCTGCAGTGCACCAGATAGGGCGCCTCCTCGGCGATGATGAAGCGCAGCCCCTCCGCCACGCCCTCCTTGAAGGCCGGATCTTCAAAATCCACGCCCAGATTGAGGTATACCACGCGGCAGCCGGGGTAATACGCCCCCTCCGGCGTCTCATAGGTGTTGGACGCGTCCGCCAGATTGATCACCGTCGCTATGCCCGCCGCCCTCGCCGCCGCATCCGCGTAGGCACTGCGGCCGATCTCCGGGTTGATCGGCGAAGAGGAACGGTACAGCTTCCCCTTCCCCATGCCGGCGGTATCCACCATGCGGAAATTGGCAAACGCCTCGTCGCTCAGATGGGCATAGTCCGTGCGCTCATTCGTGCGCACCAGCTGACGGATCAGCCACTGATTGCGATAGCCGCTCGCCTGCGCCAGCGTAAGCGTCACGCGCACAGGCAGCTCCGTCAGGTATTCCCATCGGTATCCGGGCTCCTCCTCGGTTTTATGCTTGACGGCAATGCCCGCAGTCGTGGCAAAATCGCCCATGTTGACGGCGACGGTCACCGCCTCCCCCGGCGCTTCCGCGCGGACGACGGGCATCCCCGTGTCCACATCGCTGTAATTGGAGCCCAGCGGGAGCGTCAACGTCTTTCCCAGAATCGTCACATCCAGCAGATCGCCGTATTCAACCCCGTCGGCCAGCAGCTGCGCGCCGTTGATGTCCAGAACGAGGTTGCCATACTTCGCAATCTCTGTCACGCAGGCCGTAATCTCCGCAAAAGCCGCGCCGCTCAGGGCGAGCAGCCCTATCAGCACAGCCGCAAGGACGAGCATGCGCATCCGCCTCATGGAATCCATCTCCTCTCATTCGCAGGGAATGATCTCATCATACACATGATCTCTGCCTCTGATTATATGCGCAGGGCAGCGGCGCGTCAAGCACATGCGCACAGGCCAGCCGGCCTCTCCTACCCGGCGCGCAGTTATCCGGCATAACAAAAAACTCACCCATCATTTCTGATCGGTGAGTTTCTGGCTCCCCAGGTAGGGCTCGAACCTACAACCCTTCGGTTAACAGCCGAATGCTCTGCCATTGAGCTACTGAGGAATATGTGCGCTCTCGTAAGAACGAAATTATTATACCGCCACGGTCTGCGTTTGTCAACCCCCGCGCACACGTTTTTTTCAAAAAAGCGCATCGCCCCCGGGTCAGTGAAAAAAGCGCGCGCGATGTTTTCCTCCCGGGCAAAATATGGTATACTACCTCAAAAGGAGGGTTATCCCGTGAACAGGCAAATCAACTATAATCTGGAGCGGAAGCTCCGCCAATACACCATTGCGGATCTGATGAAGTACATCGTCTTCGGTCAGGGCGCGGTCTATCTGCTCATGTACATCTGGCCGACGCTGGGCTACCGGCTCTATTCCATGATCACGCTCAGCCGCACGGCCATCCTGCGCGGGCAGATCTGGCGGCTGGTGACGTTCGTCTTCGCCCCGCCGAATTCCTCGCCCATCTTCATCCTCTTCTCCCTCTATTTCTACTATATGATCGGCTCCGCGCTCGAGCGCCGCTGGGGCAAGGTCCGCTTCAATCTCTTCTACCTTGTGGGTGTGCTCGGCGCGATCCTCACCGCGCTGATCACGGGCTATGCGGGCAATACCTACCTCAATCTCTCGCTCTTCCTCGCGTTTGCCGCCATGTTCCCCAATGAAGAGGTGCTGCTCTTCATGATCCTGCCGATCAAGATGAAGTACCTCGCCCTGCTGGATGTGGTCATCTATCTGCGCGAGTTCATCGTCGGCGGCGCGTCCGCGCGCGTGGCGATCATCCTCTGCCTGCTCAATGTGTGGCTCTTCCTGGGCGGCGATCTGATGCAGACCCTCCGCCGCGAGAGCCAGTACTGGCGGACGCGCTACAACTTCCGCAAGGCGATGCGCAAGTGATCTTCACAGAAGAAATAAGCCGGCTTTGACCGGCTTTTTATATGCTGTGTGAACGGGGATGTGCGCCTGCCCCCGCATGCTCCCTCCGCCATCGCCAAAAGGCGATGCCACCTCCCTCCCGGAGGGAGGCTTGAGAAAGCGACGCTCAGCAAATCAACATCGCTGATGTGCTTAGCAGCTAAGAGGAACCGGCTCCCTCCGGGAGGGAGCTGGATGCCCAAAGGGCAGACTGAGGGAGCCATCTACTCCCTCTCCTTCCCCAGCAGCTTCTTCATGGTCTTCTTTTCGCCGTTGGCCATGACCAGCTCGTATACGCCCGCGCCGATCATGCCAAACATGCCGCCCACGCCCATGATCGACCACGATTCGTTATAGCCCCACCACATGGAGTCCAGCGCCGCGCCGATGAAGATCGGCAGCACGCACGCCGCGCAGAGCGCAATGCCAAGCCCGCGCCTGCGGCGCGCCTTCTCATTCACGGCCTCGCGCAGCTTGTGGAGCTTCGCCCGCAGCGCCGTGCCAAGGCCGAAGCGGCCCTTCTTGACCTTCTTTTCATCGTCCGGCGTCTTCGCCGTGGTGATGGCGTATACGCCCACGCCGATCATCGCGAACATGCCCGCGAGGCCGATCAGGCTGGCCGCATCGCCCATATAGCCCATGAACATCTCAGACACGCTGACAAGGACCATCAGCGGCATCACGCACGCGGAGCACAAGCCGATGCCCAGCGCGCGCTTGTGCTGCTGCGCGCTGCTCTGGCGGATGTAGGCCGCCGCCTCGTCCTCGGTCATCTCCGGCCAGCGGGAGGAGGCGCGCTGCTCATAGATCGTCGCAAAGCCCGCCTGCCGCATCTGCTCGGCGGCGTCGTTAAAGTCCGCCTTCGTCCGGCGCACAGCCGCCTCGCTGACCAGCCCCTTGGCCATCAATTCATCATAGCGGTCGAGCATCTGCCCGAGCATCTCCACCCGGTACAGATCCGCCATCGGATCGGACGGGTAGCTCGCCGTCTTCTCCAGGATGTGCCGCTTGAAAGACAGCTCCGCGTCCTCGCGCGGCGCCTGCTGCTGTGCATAGCCCTGTGTCATACATTGCCTCCATATGCCAAATCCTTGATGACCTCGCCCGCGAGGATCAGCCCCATCACCGGCGGGACAAAGCTGACGCTGCCCGGCGCATGCCGTCCGTTCGATTCATCCGCGACGACGCTCAGCGCCTCCTCGCGGGAATAGACGACCTTGTGCCGCGCGACGCCGCGCTTCTTGAGCTGCGCGCGCATCACCCGGCAGAGCGGGCAGACGCTCGTCGCATAGATGTCCGCCACCTCAAAGCGCGTCGGGTCGAGCTTGTTGCCCGCGCCCATCGCACTGATGACGGGCACGCCCAGCGCCTTCGCGCGCGCGATGAGCTCCGTCTTTGCCTTCACGGTGTCGATCGCGTCGACGATATAGCTGTAGACGGACAGATCGACCGCGTCCGCGTTTTCCGGCGTGTAGAACATCTGATGGCAGGTCACGACCGCCTCGGGGTTGATATCCAACACCTGATCGCGGATGACCTCGACCTTTGCCCGGCCGATCGTCGAGCTCATGGCGACGGCCTGCCGGTTGATGTTGGTCACCGAAACCACGTCGTCGTCATACACGTCGATATGACCGATGCCCGCGCGCGCCAGCGCCTGCACACAGTGCCCGCCGACGCCGCCCACGCCGAAGACCGCCACGCGGCTCTCCCTTAAACGGGACATGCCCTCATCACCGAAGATGAGGGCCGTCCTTGTAAATCTTTCATCCATAGAGGTATACGGCTTAGAAGTCGCAGTTGCCCGGCGTGCGGTGATACGGGATGACGTCACGGATGTTCTCGATATCGGTCAGATACATCACCAGACGCTCAAAGCCCATGCCGAAGCCGGAGTGCGTGCAGCCGCCGAAACGGCGCAGGTTCAGATACCAGTCGAGGGACTCGGCGGAGATGCCCAGCTGCGCCATGCGCGCGGTCAGCAGGTCATAGCGCGTCTCGCGCTGGCTGCCGCCCATCAATTCGCCGGAGCCCGGCACAAGCAGGTCGACCGCGGCGACAGTCTTGCCGTCGTCGTTCTGGTACATGTAGAAGGCCTTGATGTCCTTCGGCCAGTCATAGACAAAGACCGGGGACTTGAAGTGCACGTCGCACAGGTACTTCTCGTGCTCCTTGAAGATGTCCTCGCCGTACTGCGCCTCGTGCTCAAACTCCACCGGCGCATTGCGCAGGATGGTGATGGCCTCCTCGTGCGTCACGCGGGCGACGGTGGAGGTGGTCAGCGCCTGCAGCTTCTCGATCAGATTGCTCTTCGCATAGCCCTGCAGGAAGGTGAGCTCCGGCATGGCCTTCTCCATGACCTCGGCGACGACGGTCTTGAGGAAGTCCTCCTCAATGTCCATCAGCTGGTTGAGGTCGCAGAAGCAGATTTCCGGCTCCATCATCCAGAACTCGGCCAGGTGGGTCTTCGTGTTGGAATTCTCCGCACGGAAGGTCGGGCCGAAGGTGTAGATGCGCTTATACGCCATGGCGTAGGTCTCGCCCTCCAGCTGGCCGGTGACAGCCAGCGCCGCCGGCTGGCCGAAGAAGTCCTCCTCCGGCTTATACGGCTTGCCCATCTCACAGGTGGTGACGGTGAAGGTGTTGCCCGCGCCCTCGGCGTCGTTCGCCGTGATCAGCGGGGTATGGACGTAGACGTAGCCGCGGCTCTGGAAGTAGTTGTGCACCGCCTGCGCCGCGATGGAGCGGACGCGGAACACCGCCTGGAAGAGCCTGGTGCGCGGGCGCAGGTACGCAATCTCGCGCAGGAACTCGAGACTGTGGCGCTTGGGCTGCAGCGGGTAATCCTCGGTGCAGTCGCCCTCGAGGATGATCTCCTCCGCCTGCATCTCCAGCGCGCCCTTCGGGCTGCGCACGAGCGTGCCCTCCGCGCGGATGGCGGAGCCATTGCGGATGGCCTGCACGGCGGCGAAGTCCGTCACCTTCTCATCATAGACGACCTGCATCGGTGCCAGCGCCGTGCCGTCAAAGAACTCAATAAAGCCAATATTCTTCTGCTTGCGATGGTTGCGCACCCAGCCCTGCAGGGCAATCGCCTTGCCTTCAAAGCCCTTATCGTCCGCCGCCACGTCGCGCAGGTCAAACACTTCGTACTTGCTCATAAGCTGCCTTCTTTCCGCGCCGCCGCAAATGAGCAGCGCGATATTTTGATACCGATATATCATAGCAAAAAAAGCCTTGAAACGCAAGACAAAATCCGCGTTTCAGGGCTTTTGAGCGTATTCCGTTATAGGATGATCTTATTTTCCAGCTTTCTTCTCCGCCTTCATCTCGCCCCACGTGTACATCGCAAGGCCCGCGATGACCGTCAGGCCGCCGATGAGCAGCGGCAGGGTGACCGGCTCATGAAAGAGCAGCAGCGCCCAGATCGCCGCGCCGATCGGCTCGCCCAGCAGCGCAAAGGACACCACGTCCGCGCTCACATAGCCCAGCAGATAGGTCATCAGCGCATGGCCGCCCAGCGTACAGGCGAAGGCCAGCACGAGGATGCCGCCCATGGACGGCATCGTGACCTTGAATCCGCCGAGGAACGGAGAGAAGCACAGCAGGCAGACCGCCGTCACGATATAGACGAAGGTCATATACCCCAGCGCCGGCAGGCTCTTGCGGGATGCGCGGGAGGAGAGCCAGTGCCCCGCCATGAACACCGCGCCAAGCAGCGCCAGCACGTCGCCCAGCAGGCTGCCGTGCTCGCCGCTCATGGAGAGCAGCGCAATCAGCGCCGCGCCGATGATCGCCACGATCGCGCCGGGGATCGCTTCGCGCTTGATCGGCTCATGGAGCAGAACGCCGGATAGCGCCGCGACGAAGAGCGGCTGCGTGCAGACCAGCGCGGTGGAGACGAATGTGGAGGCGAAGCTCAGGCTCGTCATCCAGCTGGTGTAGTGCAGCGCAAGGAGCAGGCCCGCAAAGGCGGCCAGCCCCAGCTGCTTCTTCGGTGCGCGCAGCACCTGCTGCAGTTCGCCGCTGCGCAGCGCGGGCACGAGCAGCACGCAGGCGGAGATGACCATCCGCCCGAAGGCGATCATCACCGGGGACGCACCGCAGGAAAGCGACCACTTGACCATCGGGCCGGAGATGCTCACGCCCATCACGGCCAGAAAAACGAGAAGCGCCTTATTCATCTTCATACTGTGTTTCTCCAGATATGTGTAGATTGTGCGCGCAGAACGAGGCTGTCTGGATAATCAAAACACTCTAAGCATTTGGGTATGGGGCTCTGCCCCACCTATCCGGGGAGCCTGCATAGTCGCCTTCGGCTCCTTGCAGTTCCCGACGCTCCGCTTGCCTTCATCTGCCACTGGCAGCGGCAAGCTTCGGTCCCGCCAAAGGGCTTTCCGGTCGCCCTTTGGAAACCTTCGGCCCCAAGACTTTTGTTCTTAGAATATTTACCCTGACAGCCTCGTTCCTATGCTGTTATCGGTGTTACTCAGTCTGCTCCGGCTGCTCGGTCAGGGATTCCCCCTGCTCGATGGCCTCAGCGTCATCAGCATCTTCTGCGGCCTCTTCCTCGCGCTCGGTGGCGGTCACGCCGACAATGCGGCTGCCCTCCTCCACGCGCATCACGCGGACGCCCTGCGCCACGCGGCCGATCACGGAGATGCCGCTCACCGGCATGCGGATGATCGTGCCGTCGTCGGTGATGAGCATGATGTCGTCGTCCTCGCTGACCAGCAGCTGCGCCGCCAGCAGGCCCGTGCGCTCAGTCAGACGCATGGCCATGACGCCCTTGCCGCCGCGGGACTGGCAGCGGAATTCGGACAGGTCGGTGCGCTTGCCGTAGCCGTTCTGCGTGATGGCGAGCACCTGCTTGCCCTCGACGACCTTCGCCACGGCGATGACCTCATCCTCCTGCTCCAGATCGAAGGAGCGCACGCCCATGGAGTTGCGGCCCATGGCGCGGATGTCGTCCTCGCTGAAGCGGATGGCATGGCCCATGCGGGTCGCCATGATGAGCTCGCTGCCGCCGCGGGTCAATTCGACCGCGATCAGCTCGTCGTCCTCGCGCAGGGCGATGGCAATCAGGCCGCTCTTGCGCAGGTTGGCAAATTCCTCGCTGCTCGTCTTCTTGATCAGGCCGTTCTTCGTCGCCATGACAAGGTAGCCGGTCTCGCGCTCCCTGGGCAGCGGGATCATCGCCGTCACCTTCTCGCCGCCGTCCAGCTGCAGGAGGTTGACGATCGCCGTGCCGCGCGCCATGCGCCCGGCCTCCGGGATCTCGTAGCCCTTGAGGCTGTAGACGCGGCCGCGGTTGGTGAAGAACATGATCTCCTCGTGCGTGGAGGTGACCAGCAGCTTTTCGCAGTAGTCCTCCTCGCGCGTGGTCATGCCCATCACGCCCTTGCCGCCGCGGTTCTGGCTGCGGTAGGTCGCGCGCGGGATGCGCTTGATGTAGCCGTAGTGCGTCAGCGTCAGCACGACGCTGTCCTCCTGAATGAGGTCCTCCGGATCGATCTCGCCGTCCATCACGCTGAACTGCGTGCGGCGCTCGTCGGCGTACTTGCTCTTCACAGCGAGGATCTCCTCGCGGATGATGGCCAGCACCATCTTTTCATCCTGCAGCACGGCGCGCAGGTAGGCGATCGTCTTCTGCAGCTCGGCGTATTCCTCCTGCAGGCGCTCGCGCTCCAGTCCTGTCAGGCGGGCGAGGCGCATATCGAGAATCGCCTGCGCCTGCTTGTCCGACAGGCCGAAGCGCTCCATCAGCTGCGCCTTCGCCTCGGCGGTGTTGGCGCTGCCGCGGATGATGCGGACGATCTCGTCGATGTTGTCCAGCGCAATCAGCAAGCCTTCGAGGATATGGGCGCGGGCCTCGGCCTTGTCAAGGTCGTAGCGCGTGCGGCGGACGATGACGTCCTTCTGATGCTCGAGGTAGTGGTGGAGCATCTCCTTGAGGGTGAGCACCTTCGGCTCGCCGTCCACAAGGGCCAGCATGATCGCGCCGAAGGAATCCTGCAGCTGGGTATGCTTGTAAAGGTAGTTGAGCACGATCTGCGCATTGACGTCGCGCTTGAGCTCGATGACGATGCGCATGCCCTCGCGGTCGGACTCGTCGCGGATGTCGCTGATGCCCTCCACGCGCTTGTCGTGGACGAGCTCGGCAATCTTCGCCACCAGCTGCGCCTTGTTGACCATGTAGGGGATCTCGGTGACGACGATGCGCTGACGGTTGTTCGGCATGGGCTCAATGTCCGTCTTCGCGCGCACGACGATCTTGCCGCGGCCGGTGGTGTAGGTGTCGTATACGCCGCGGCGGCCGAGGATCTGCGCGCCGGTCGGGAAGTCCGGTCCCTTGATGACCTCCATGAGCTCCTGCACAGTGACGTCCGGGTTGTCAATCAGCCTGACCACGCCGTCAATGACCTCGCCGAGGTTGTGCGGCGGGATATTGGTCGCCATGCCGACGGCGATGCCGGAGGAGCCGTTGACCAGCAGATTCGGGTAGCGGCAGGGCATGACGTTGGGCTGCATGAGCGTCTCGTCGAAGTTCGGGGAGAAGTCGACCGTTTCCTTGTCGATGTCCGCGAGCATCTCGAGGTTGATCCTGCTCATGCGCGCCTCGGTGTATCGCATGGCGGCCGCGCCGTCGCCGTCCACAGAGCCGAAATTGCCCTGTCCCTCGACGAGCGGATAGCGGGTGGCAAAGTCCTGCGCCAGGCGCACCAGCGCGCCGTAGACGGAGGAATCGCCGTGCGGGTGGTATTTACCCAGCACGTCGCCGACGATACGCGCGCACTTACGGAAGGGCTTGTCCGGCGTGACGCCCAATTCGTGCATGGCGTAGAGAATGCGGCGGTGAACCGGCTTGAGGCCGTCGCGCACGTCCGGCAGGGCGCGCGTGATGATGACCGCCATCGCGTAGGAGATGAACGACTTCTTCATCTCCTGTTCCAGGTCAATGGGCCGGATTCTGTCGATATCCGTCGTATTGCCCGGCAGGTTGTCCTTAAAATCCAACAGTCGTTCCTCCCCTCTTAAATATCAAGGTCCTCAACGAGCTTGCTGTTCTGCTCGATGAATTCGCGGCGCGGCTCGACCTTCTCGCCCATGAGCAGGCTCATGATCTCGTCCGCCGCAATCGCATCCTCCACGGAGACGCGCAGCATCGTGCGCCGCTGCGGGTCCATGGTGGTGTTCCACAGCTGCTCCGCGCTCATTTCGCCAAGGCCTTTGTAGCGCTGGACCTCGGGCTTCTTGTCGCGGCCGATCTCGTTCATGATCTTATCCAGCTCCGCGTCGGAGTAGCAGTAGCGCTCCTGCTTCTGGTAGGTGATCTTGTAGAGCGGCGGCTGCGCGGCGTAGACATGGCCCTGCTCGATCAGCGGGCGCATGTAGCGGTAGAAGAAGGTGAGCATCAGGATGCGGATGTGGCTGCCGTCGACGTCCGCGTCCGTCATGCAGACGATGCGGTCGTAGCGCAGCTTGCTGATATCAAAATCCTCGCCCACGCCGCAGCCGAAGGCCGTGATCATCGCCTTGATCTCCTCATTGGCCAGCACGCGGTCGAGCCTCGTCTTTTCGACGTTTAGGATCTTGCCGCGCAGCGGGAGGATCGCCTGGAAGTGGCGGTCGCGGCCCATCTTGGCGCTGCCGCCTGCGGAGTCGCCCTCGACGAGGAAGATCTCGCACTTCTTCGGGTCGCGCTCGGAGCAGTCCGCTAGCTTGCCCGGCAGGCTGCCGCTCTCCAGCACCGTCTTGCGGCGGGTCAGTTCGCGTGCCTTGCGCGCCGCCTCGCGCGCGCGGGAGGCGGCCAGGCAGCGGTCGAGGATCACCTTGGCAATCTGCGGGTTCTCCTCCAGGAAATCGGCGAGCTGCTTGCCCACGAGGGAATTGACGATCGTGCGCACCTCGCTGTTGCCCAGCTTACTCTTGGTCTGGCTCTCGAACTGCGGATCCTCCAGCTTCACGGAGACGATTGCCGCAAGGCCCTCGCGGATGTCCTCGCCGGCGAGATTCTGGTCGTTCGCCTTGAGGATGCTGTGCTTGCGGCCGTAGTCGTTGATCACGCGAGTGATCGCCATGGAGAAGCCGGCCATATGCGTGCCGCCGTCCGGCGTGTGGATGTTGTTGACGAAGGTCAGGATATTTTCGGAGTAGGAATCGTTGTACTGCATGGCGACCTCCACGCTCGTGGTGTCGACCATGCCGCTGATGTAGATGGGCTCCGGGAAGAGCGATTCCTTGTTCTTGTTGATGTACTTGACGAATTCGCTGATGCCGCCCTCGTAGTAGAAGACGCGCTCGTTGGCATTCTCGCCGCGCTCGTCGCGGAAGATGATGCGGATGCCGCGGTTGAGGAACGCCATCTCGCGGAAGCGGACCTTGAGCGTATCAAAGTTGAACGCGCCGGTCTCGAAAATGCCTTCCTCCGCGCCCTCGGCGTCCTGTCCCTTGACGTCCGGCCAGAAGCGGATGGTCGTGCCGGTGCGGTCGGTCTCGCCGATGACCTTGAGGTCATAGAGCACCTTGCCGCGCTCATACTCCTGCTGATAGATCTTGCCGTCCTGATAGACGTTGACCTGCAGATGGCGCGAGAGCGCATTGACGACGGACGCGCCGACGCCGTGCAGGCCGCCGGAGACCTTGTATCCTCCGCCGCCGACCTTGCCGCCCGCGTGCAGGATCGTCAGGCAGACCTCGACCGCCGGGCGGCCGATCTTGGGATGGATGCCCACAGGGAAGCCGCGGCCATTATCCGCAACCGTGCAGGAACCGTCCTTCTCCAGCGTGATGATGATCTCGGTGCAGAAGCCGGCGAGGGCCTCGTCCACCGCGTTATCCACAATCTCGTAGACGAGATGATGCAGGCCGCGCTCATCGGTGGAGCCGATGTACATGCCCGGGCGCGTGCGGACGGCCTCAAGGCCCTCCAGCACCTGAATCTGGCTCTCGTCATATGCGCCGACAGGCTTTTCCAGATTCTCCATGTTTTCCAGATTTTCCATATTGTTCTCCTCATCCCTGACGTCGATCAGTGGGGTCGATCAGTTCATTTGGGAATTTGCTGGCTGATGGGAATGGCCTGCCGTGCGGCGGGCCGCCGATCTCTTTCATAATCGCCTTCAGATCTCCTGCCGATCGTTCTGAAGCTCGTCCGCAAGGTCGTCCTGAAGGTCGTATTGAAGGTCGTCCTCCTCCTCGGTCGGGAGGGGGAAATCCACGGGCGTCACGCCCGGGATGAATGCGCCGCTGTATGCGCGCTCGTGCGCGCGCTGAGCCAGCGTCGTCGTGGAGATCGGGGACAGATACACCCGGGGATTCTCCGTCGCTCCGCCCGCGCGCCTTGCGCCGGCGCAGATGACGGCGCTCTTGGCCGTCACGCCCTGCTTCATGAGCACGCGGTTCTGCCGCCTGATCTCCTGGAGCATGGCGCCGGTCACAGCGCTGTGGCTGTCCGTCAGATCGATAATTGCGATGATGTCCGCCGTGTGCACGGCCACGTCGTCGCCCAGATGAAGGATCATTTTCCCTCCGGTTTTGCCGGCTTCCGGAAACGTTTTCACCTTCCGTCCGCCCATAGTCTGTCACTATGATAGTATACCAAATTTTACACTTTTTTTCCAGCGCCGAAGGGCCGTTTTTTCCTTGTTTTCCTTCAAAAAACCAAACAAAAAAAGACGCCGGTTTTCAGCGTCTTTTATGAGTGCGGTTTTTGCCCCGTCAGGCTTCAGTCCCTGCTGCTGCGCAGGGCGCTCTTCTGCCGGTCTGCGGAGTCGTTTTTCATCGTGCCCGGGCCGATCAGATCGAGAATATCCGTCAGCCCGCCACCGCCGAGCATATCCAGCAGGCTGCTGGCGTAGGGCGCCTCCGGCGTCACATTGCGGTACTGCGCGCCGGGATGCAGCGCCTCGACATGCGCATAGAATTCATCCGGGAAGCAGACCCGGTCGATCAGCCCCAGCTCCTTCGCCTGCATGGCGGAGAGCAGCCGCCCGTCGAGGAACGGCGCCATCTGCTCCTGCGTCATCCCGCGGGAGGCCATGATCGCCGCCTTGAACAGGGCAAAGCTCTCGTCCACCAGCGCCTGATAGATCGCCCGCTGTGCGTCCGTCAATTCCGGATAGCCGGCGACCTTGTTTTCGCCCGTGGCGATGTATTCGCTCTCAATCCCCAGCTTGTCAAGCAGCCCTGCCTCGCTGTAGGTCTGCATATACACGCCCACATTGCCCGTGATCGTCATTCTGGCGGCCATGATCGTATCCGCCGCCATCGCCACATACACGCCCGCAGAGCAACATTCCTGCTCCATATAGGCGTATACAGGCCGCCCGAGCTGCTTGTAGAGCATCAGGCTGTGATAGAGCTCGTCCGCCTCATAGAGGTTTCCTCCGGGCGTATTGAGCCGCAGAATCAGCGCGTCGTTGTTTTCGTCCTCCATCAGATCGTCGATCGCGTCGAGCACGCCGATATGATCGTAGTAGGAGTCGTACTCCGAGATCTCGCTGTCGATGTCCAGCACGGCCAGATAGTGCGCCGGCTGCTTCGCTGCGCCGCTGCGCATACCCGGCTTCTTCGCTCCGGTCCTGACTTCGATCGGATCGCTGCCCTGATCGCTGCCCTGCTCTGCATTCTGGTCGTCGGTCTGGGTCGAGGCCGCGCCGCCGCGCTCGCTGAGCACGGTCTCCAGCCATCCGCTGCTCCCCTCCGCCATGGCGGAGGCTCCGCTCAGGCCGATGAGCAGCAGCGCCAGCGCCGCCGCAAGGATCTTCAGATGCTTCATCGTTTCTCCTCCGTTTCTATGCCCCGGCGATCCCGGGATTTACCACTCCGGCAGCACAAAGGGCACGGCCTCCCCGCGCGCAAGCGACTGGCGCACATCCAGCAGCCGCTGATTCCTGCTGCCGCGATAGAGCAGCGAAATCGACCGCTCCGCCGCGACATACGGGCCGTCGACCAGCACGTCGACCGCGCGCAGCAGCGCCATGCGGTCCGCCCGCCCCTCGGCGAGCAGCTGCTCGAGGGTGAAGCCCGTGTAGCACCACACGTTCATCCCCTTTTCCTTCGCCGCCCGCGCAATCTCGGCAAGCGGCTCCGGCTGCATCATCGGCTCCCCGCCGGTGAGCGTCACGCCGCGCACGAGCGGATTCTTTCCCAGCAGGGCGATGATCTCCTGCGTATCGGCCATGCGCCCGCCGGCCATATCGTGCGTCTGCGGATTGTGGCAGCCCGGGCAGCCGTGCGGGCAGCCCTGCGCGAAGACGGCGAGCCGGTAGCCCGGGCCGTCGACGATGGACTCCGTCTCGACGCCTGCGATGCGGATCTGCATTCCTGATTCCCCTCTTTCCACCCTGCCTCTGCGCAGGGGCCTGTATAGAATACGCGCCCACGCAGGAAATCCCGCGCGGGCGCAAACGCCCTGAGGCGTCGTCTTTGGTTGTATCGGCCCGGCGATTACTCCACGCCGTGCTTCACGCGGTCATGCTCCTCGGCGCGCTTGGCATTGCCCCAGCGGTCCATCGTGCCGACCAGATAGCCGGTGATGCGGCGGATGCGCTCGAAGTGCACCTCTTCCTCCTGACGGCCGCACTGCGGGCAGGCGTCGTCGATGATGCCGCTGTAGCCGCAGACCGGGTCGCGGTCGACCGGGTGGTTGATGGAGCCGTAGCCGATGCCCGCATCGTGCATCGCGCGCACGACAGCCTCGAAGGCGTCCAGGTTCTTCGTCGGGTCGCCGTCCATCTCGATGTAGGAGATGTGGCCCGCGTTGGTCAGCGCGTGATACGGCGCCTCGCGGTTGATCTTGTCAAACGCGCTGATGGCGTAATACACCGGCACATGGAAGCTGTTGGTGTAGTACTCGCGGTCGGTGACGCCCGGGATCACGCCGAAGCGCTCGCGGTCCATCTTCACAAAGCGGCCGGAGAGGCCCTCAGCCGGGGTCGCCAGCAGGGTGTAGTTCATCTTCCGCTCGGCGCTCAGCGCATCAAGGCGGGTGCGCATGCGGGTGATGATCTCAAGGCCCAGCTTCTGCGCGCGCTCGCTCTGGCCATGATGCTCGCCGATGAGGGCGACCAGCGTCTCCGCAAGGCCGATGAAGCCAACGGAGAGCGTGCCGTGGCGCAGCACCTCGCGCACCTCGTCGTCCCAGGAGAGCTTCTCGCTGTCCATCCAGACGCCCTCGCCCATCAGGAACGGATAATTGCGGACCTTCTTGCGCGCCTGAATCTCAAAGCGCTCGTCCAGCTGCTCGATAACCAGATTCATCCGCTCGTCGAGCATGCGGTAGAAGGCATTCAGATCGCCCTTCGCCTCGATGGCGATGCGCGGCAGGTTGATGGAGGTGAAGGACAGATTGCCGCGGCGGTTGCAGACCTCGCGCTCCGGGTCGGCGACATTGCCGATGACGCGGGTGCGGCAGCCCATGTAGGCGATCTCCGTCTCACGATGGCCGGGCTTGTAGTACTTCAGGTTGAACGGCGCGTCCACGAACGAGAAATTCGGGAACAGGCGCTTCGCGCTCACGCGGATGGCGAGGCGGAAGAGGTCGTAGTTCGGATCGCCGGGGTTGAAGCTGACGCCCTCCTTCACGCGGAAGATCTGGATCGGGAAGATCGGCGTCTCGCCCTTGCCAAGGCCCTTCTCCGTCACCAGCAGCAGGTTGCGGATGACCATGCGCCCCTCGGGCGAGGTATCCATGCCGTAGTTGATGGAGGAGAACGGCGTCTGCGCGCCGGCGCGGGAATGCATGGTGTTCAGGTTGTGGATGAAGGCCTGCATGGCCTGATTGGTGCGGCGCTCCGTCTCGCGATAGCCGCGCTCGGCGGCGTATTCCATGATGCGCTCGCAGGTGGCCTCGTCGGTCATCTCCAGCAGGCGGGCGCGCAGCACGTCGTCAAACGCCTTGTCGCTGCGCAGCGTCGGCACGAGGCCCGTCTCCGTGCGGATCTGGCGGATCATCACGCGCGCCTCGTCGTCGCCCGCGCCGCGGGCAAGCAGCAGGTCAAGACCCGCGCCCAGCGCACGGCGGTATTCCTTGATATAGGTCTTCGCCACGCCGGGGGCCATGTCATAGTCGAAGCTGGCGATCGCCTGGCCGCCGTGCTGATCGTTCTGATTGGACTGGATGGCGATGCAGGCCAGCGCGGAATAGCTGCCGATGTCCTGCGGCTCGCTGAGCACGCCGTGGCCCGTGGAGAAGCCGCCCTTGAACAGCTCCGTCAGGTCGATCTGCGTGCAGGTGGTCGTCAGCGTCAGGAAGTCGAGGTCGTGAATGTGGATATCGCCCTCGCGGTGCGCGCGCGCATGCTCCGGATTGAGCACATACATGTCGTAGAACTGCTTCGCGCTCTCGGAGCCGTACTTGAGCATCGTGCCCATCGCCGTGTCGCCGTCGATGTTCGCGTTCTCGCGCTTGACATCGGAATCCGCCGCATCCTTGAACGTGATATCCTGCAGGATGTGCATCAGGCGGGTCTTCGCCTCGCGGGCGCGGCTGCGCTCAGCGCGGTAGAGAATGTACGCCTTCGCCGTCTTGGCATAGCCCTCGTCGATGAGCACCTGCTCCACGCGATCCTGAATCCCCTCGACCGTCGGCTCGCTGATGCTCTCGTCGCGGTTCACCTCGCGGGTGACGATGCGCGCGAGGCGGTGCGCCTCGCCCTCGCCCTTCGCGCTGCCCACGGCCTCAAAGGCGCGCAGAATCGCCGCAGCGATCTTTTCCTCGTTGTATTCGGCCACTCGGCCGTCTCTTTTTATGATCTGATCCGGCATCCCTGATATCCCCCAGTATGTTTATCTGCAATGTTGTTGTGTATACATAAATCCAGCGGCACAAGATATAGTGCCGCAGGGCCGTATTATCATACAATATATGGAGCTTCCTGTCAAGTCACATCTGTGGCTGCATCTATCCACCCGTGCGCGCCAATCCGCAAAAACCGAGGCGGCACAAGCCATGCCGCCCCGGAAAAAATCTTTTTTGATCAGAAATAGAGCTGAGAGGACTGCTGCTTCTGCGTCTCGCTCTGGTTGTGCATCTCATCATAGCCCTCCGGCTTTTCGGTGCTCATGGTGTCCATCAGCAGATCCGCCGTCAGGACGGCGTTCTCCTCATTCATGCTGTAGCTGGTCACGCAGAGAATGCCGCCCCACGGGTCGCAGTTATAATCAATCAGGCCGTAGAGCGAGCTGACGGGGATGCCGTATATCCCCTCCTGCCCCGCCGTATTCTTCAGCACGCCAGCGCTCAGGTCAATGCCGTCCACGCTGAGCCTGCCGCTGTCGATATAGGGCTGCAGGTTGACGAAGGCATACTCCGCGCCGTCCGACGCCATGGACTGGAACTCCGACCTGGGCAGAATCAGCACGTCGCCCTGCTGCGCCGCCGTATAGGTGGTGAACTGCATGCGCGTATAGGGATCCGTGTCCGTCAGGTTGATGCTGGCGACCAGCAGCTCCTCCTGCTCGGGCGAGGCCTCCAGGATCATCGGCCAGAGGAATTCCTGAAGCTTGATCGAGTCGACATAGCTGCTGCAGACGTAGAGCTCGATCTTCTTCTCCTCCGGCACGCGGTAGGCCGTTACGGTAAAGAGGATATTCACGCCGAAAAAGCCGATCGCGCAGAGCAGCGCATACTTCCACCAGCTGTAGTGCCAGTGATTCTTGAGGGTATGTTTATCCATCCGCTTTCCGTCCATGAACGTGCCTCCCTGATACTTCGATATGGATACAAAGGATATGATAGCACGAAGCGCCTCTTCCGCGCAACAGCCTTCAGCCTTTAATTTTGATCGGGTCAGCCTTCGGCGTCCTCGGCGCCGCCCTGCGATTTCAGCATTCTAATAAAGAAGCGGAAGAACATGATGGTCGTCACAGCCGCGGCGGTGATATCCGCAGCAGGCTCCGCCAGGAATACCGCAAAAGCCTTGTTTGCGAAGAAATTCGGCAGGATAAAGATCAGGGGAATCAGCAGAATGACCTTGCGCAGCAGCGCCATGAGCAGGCTGATCTTCGCCTGTCCCAGCGCCATGAACGCCTGCTGACAGCTGATCTGGAAGCCTACGGAGAAGCCGCAGGCCAGGAAGATCCGGATGGCCCACGCGGTGTAATCCACCAGATCGGACGCGCTGGTAAAGATGCCCGCAAAGAAATTGGGGAAGATCATCATCGCCGCCCAAAACGCCGTGGTATAGGCCACGCAGACGCCGAACTGGCAGAAGAACGCCTCCTTGACGCGATCGTACTTCTTTGCGCCGTAGTTGTAGCTGATCAGCGGCTGGCCGCCCTGGCAGACGCCGGAGAGCGGCATGGTGATCAGCTGATTGATGGACGTCAGCACCGTCATCGCGCCGACAGCCACGTCGCCGCCGAATCTGGCCAGCGAGGTCGTGAAGCTGATGGACAGAATGCTCTCGGTGGATATCATGATAAAGCTGGAAATGCCCAGTCCCAGACAGGGCAGAATCACGCCGGGCACAAGCCGCATGTTCTTCGGCCTCAGCCTGAGGATCGTCTGCCTGCCGGTGAGGAAGCGCATGATCCAGACGGCGCTGACCGCCTGGCTGAGCACGGTTGCAATCGCTGCGCCCTTCACGCCCAGGCCAAAGCCGAACATCAGAATCGGGTCAAGCACGATGTTGATCACAGCGCCGATCACCGTGGTGAGCATGCTGATCTTCGCAAAGCCCTGCGTCGTGATGAACGTGTTCATGCCCATGACGGCCAGCACAAAGACGCTGCCCAGAATGTAAATCTGCGCGTATTCCACCGCGTAGGGCAGGGTTGCGTCCGATGCGCCGAACCAGCGCAGCAGCGTGGGGCAGGCGAAATAAAACACGCCGGTCAGAACAGCCGCAAGGATCATCAGCACGGCAAAGCAGTTGCCCATGATCTGTTCGGCCTTTTCCTTGTTGCCCTGCCCCATGGCTATCGCCGCCCGCGGGGCGCCGCCGGCGCCGGCCAGCATGGCAAAGGCCGTAATCAGCATCAGAATCGGCGCAAACAGGCCGACTCCGGTCAGCGCGGTGCCGCCAACCTCCGGCAGATGACCGATGTAAATGCGGTCAACGATATTATAGAGCAGATTGACCACCTGGCCAACCAGCGCAGGAACCGCCATCTGCACCATCAGCTTCTTTACGGAACCGGTTCCCATATCCTTCTTCATACCTGCCATGAAGATGATCTCCTTTTTATTCGGATTCTCTGCTTTCCGCAGCGCCGGGCTTCGTTCATTTGCCTCTTCGCCTGCGGAGCAGTTTATCATCCCTATCTTAATCCATTTTCAGCCGGTTGTCCATCCGTCTTTTTGACCCGCAGCAAAAGGAGCGGAATTCACCGCCTTCATGAATCCTCTTCACCCGTCTCTCCGTTTGAACATTTTATGAACAAAAACTTGTTTCCAGATAATAATATTCGGCTATTTTGCCGGTTGCGTTTTTATGCTTCCGATATTATACTATCATTGAGTTCTTTTTCCCACGGTCTTTATGCGTATTGATTCGGAGGTATTGATCGATGAAAAAAGTGGCCATCATCATGGGCAGCATCAGCGACATGCCCGTTGTGGAGAAGGCTATCAAGACCCTTCAGGAGTTTGGCGTGCCGCATGAGGTTCACGTCTATTCCGCGCACCGCACGCCGGAGGAGGCGCATGCGTTCTCTGCCTCTGCGCGTGAAAACGGCTTTGGCGTGATCATCGCGGCTGCCGGCATGGCGGCCCATCTCGCCGGCAGCCTGGCAGCCAATACGACGCTGCCGGTGATCGGCATTCCGATGAAGTCCACCACATTTGCCAACGGCATTGATGCCCTGCTCTCTACTGTGCAGATGCCTTCCGGTATCCCGGTTGCTACGGTCGCAGTGGATGGAGCCGTCAATGCCGCTTTGTTGTCTATTGAGATTCTCGCCGTGGCCGACGATGAGCTCGCCGGCAAGCTCGCTGCAAAGCGCGCCGCGGACACGAAAAAGGTGCTTGCCGCCAACGCCGAAGCGGAGGCCAAATACAACTGCTGATCCCCTGCCTGCTGCCTGTGCAGCGCGCTTAACCTTCAAGTATATAAAGGAGAGCAAAGCCATGAATGATCTGAAGCTCGTTTACACCGGCAAGACGAAGAACGTTTATGCCCTTGACAATGGCAACTACCTGCTCAAGTTCAAGGACGACTGCACCGGCAAGGACGGCGTCTTTGATCCGGGCGAGAATTCCGTCGGTCTGACCATCGAGGGCGTGGGCGACGTCAATCTGCGCATGTCCATCTATTATTTCGAGAAGATCAACGCCGCCGGCATCGCCACGCACTATGTGAATGCCGACCTCGATCACACGACCATGGAGGTCAAGGCCTGCAAGCCCTTCGGCAAGGGCCTCGAGGTCATCTGCCGCCACAAGGCCGTCGGCTCCTTCCTGCGCCGCTATCGCGACTACATCGAGGAGGGCGCCGATCTGCCCGGCTATGTCGAGATGACCTTCAAGAACGATGCGCTGGGCGATCCGCTCGTCACCAGGGACGGTCTGGTCTGCCTTGGCGTCATGACCGAGAAGCAGTATGACGACATGAAGGAAATGACCCAGAAGATCACGCAGATCATTGCGGACGATCTCAAGGAAAAGGGTCTGGTCCTCTACGACATCAAGTTTGAGTACGGCTACGACGCAGAGGGCAACGTGCTGCTCATCGACGAGATCGCCTCCGGCAACATGCGTGTGTACAAGGACGGCGAGTACATCGACCCGATGACCCTCTCCAGGCTGTTCTTCGCATAAAACATCATACGAACCGGGACAGGTCTGTATCTGCCCCGGTTCGTGGTCTTCTTCACCAATAGGCGGCTCATCTGGTTTTATCATGATTCCCCCGCATCCAGCTGTGAAAGCCGCACTTCCCATCGCTTGAGTATCCATCGGTCGAGGGCATCTTCAAGGCATTCAGCCTTGAGCCCTGTAAGATCTTCACCAACTGCCAAAACGCAATAGGCTGAAAAGAGAGGTAAATCAATATGGCACACGAGAATTCGAGTTCTGCTTCCTACGCCGCGGCCGGCGTGGATATCGTCGCGGGCTACCGCGCTGTCGAACTGATGAAGAAGCACGTCGCCCGCACCCGCAACGAGGGCTGCCTGGACGACGTCGGCGGCTTCGGCGGCTGCTACGGTCTGCCTGTCGCGGGCATGGAAGAGCCGGTGCTCGTCTCCGGCACCGACGGCTGCGGCACCAAGGTCAAGCTCGCCATCCTCATGGATAAGCACGACACCATCGGCATCGACGCCGTCGCCATGTGCGTCAACGACATCATCTGCGTGGGCGCCAAGCCCCTGTTCTTCCTTGACTACATCGCCTGCGGCAAGAATGTGCCGGAGAAGATCGCCGCGATTGTCTCCGGCGTGGCCGAGGGCTGCGTGCAGTCCGGCGCCGCGCTCATCGGCGGCGAGACCGCCGAGCATCCCGGCATGATGCCGGTCGAGGATTACGACCTCGCCGGTTTCGCCGTGGGCATCGTCGACAAGAAGAAGATCCTCGATAACACCCGCATGCGGGCGGGCGACGTGGTCATCGCGCTGCCCTCCACCGGCATCCATTCCAACGGCTTCTCCCTCTGCCGCAAAGTGTTTGACATCGACAACAACAACCCGGAGCTCTATGTCCCGCGCGAGGAGCTGGGCGGCAAGACCATCGCCGAGACCCTGCTCACCCCGACCAAGATCTACGTCAAGCCGGTTCTGGCGCTGCTGGAAAAGGTCGACGTCAAGGGCATCTCCCACATCACCGGCGGCGGCTTCTACGAGAATATTCCGCGCTCCATCCCGGATGGCCTGTGCGCCCGCATCGACAAGAGCGCCGTCAAGGTTCTGCCGATCTTCAATATGATCATGAAGTGGGGCGGCATCCCGGAGCGCGACATGTTCAACACCTACAACATGGGCGTGGGCATGAGCGTCGTGGTGCCGGCCGCCGAGGCCGAGCTGGCGCTGTCCATTCTCAAGGACAACGGCATTGACGCCTACGTCATCGGCGACATCATCGCCGGCGAAGAAAAGGTGGTTCTCGAATGAAAACCAGAATCGCCGTTCTCGTTTCCGGCGGCGGCACAAACCTGCAGGCGCTGATCGACGCCGGAATCCCCTCCGGCGAAATCGCGCTGGTGGCCGCCTCCCGTCCGGGCGTGTACGCCCTGGAGCGCGCGCGCAGGGCCGCCATCCCTTCCGTGGTCATCGCCAGAAAGGGAAAGACGCAGGAGGAATTCGAGCGTGAGCTCATCGCCGCGCTTGAAGCGCATCAGATTGATCTGATCGTGCTTGCCGGCTTCCTCACCATCCTCAGCGAGGACTTTACAAAGCGCTATCCCCGCCGCATCATCAACATTCACCCCTCCCTCATCCCCTCCTTCTGCGGCGAAGGCTTCTACGGCCTGCGCGTGCATGAGGCGGCGCTTGCGCGCGGCGTGAAGCTGACGGGCGCAACCGTCCACTTTGTCAACGAGATCGCCGACGGCGGCGAAATCATCCTGCAGAAGGCCGTTGAGGTCAAGGCGGGCGACACGCCGGAGATCCTCCAGCGCCGCGTGATGGAGCAGGCCGAATGGCAGCTGCTTCCGCAGGCAGTTGAACTGGTATCCCGCGAAATTGCCGACGCAAGATCCTGAACCCTTTCAGACCGACCAAAGATAAGGAGCAGTCCCCTATGAACGTTTACGAGATCAAGACCATGGCGGAGCGCCTTGAGGGCAACCGCTATCCGGGCCGCGGCATCGTCATCGGCGTCACCCCCGACGGCAAAAAGGCCGCCGTCGCCTATTTCATCATGGGCCGCAGTGTGAACAGCCGCAACCGCATCTTCACCCTCGAGAAGGACGGCATCCGCACCGAGGCGCACGATCCCTCCAAGATGGTCGATCCGCATCTGATCATCTATCATCCGGTCCGCGAGGCCGGCTGCGGCCTGATCGTCACCAACGGCGACCAGACTGACACCATTTGGGAATACCTCGCCCGCGGCGAGAGCTGGGAGGCGGCGCTCCGCACCCGTCAGTTTGAGGACGACGGCCCCAACTGGACGCCCCGAATCTCCGGCATTCAGGCCAAGGACGGCAGCTACAAGATGTCCATCCTCAAGGCCGCCGATCCGGAAGGCTCCGCCTGCGCCCGCTTCTTCTGGGAGTATCCGGCCATCGCGGGCCTGGGCCATTTCCTGCACACCTACGTCTGCGACGGCAATCC
This sequence comes from Clostridia bacterium, assembly GCA_017936375.1. Taxonomy (GTDB): domain Bacteria; phylum Bacillota; class Clostridia; order Christensenellales; family Aristaeellaceae; genus Ventricola. Next base: position 12,481 of record JAGBFR010000039.1, on the reverse strand, counting down.
GGTCATCCCGACCTTCCAGGGCGAGCCGGAGCGCGTAGCGATCAAGGATGATATCGATGCGTTCACCGAGGAAATCTGGAATGCGCTCGATAGCGAGAACAAGATCTCCCTCTATGTCCGCTATACCGACCTTGAAACCGGCGCTGCCGATACCCGCCTCATCAATAAGAACGCTTAAATCAACAGACAAGGAGCAAGCATATGAAAGAGTTTGAACTGAAGTACGGCTGCAATCCGAACCAGAAGCCGTCCAAGATTTATATGCACGATGGCAGCGAGCTGCCCATCACCATCCTCAACGGCCGTCCGGGCTATATCAACTTCCTCGATGCGCTCAACTCCTGGCAGCTCGTCAAGGAGCTCAAGGAAGCGACCGGCATGTGCGCGGTGACCTCCTTCAAGCATGTTTCCCCGACCTCCGCGGCCGTGGGCAAGGTGCTGCCGGAGAACCTGAAGAAGGCCTGCTTCTGCGACGATATCGAGGGCCTTGACGAGAGCCCGCTGGCCTGCGCCTATGCCCGCGCGCGCGGCACGGACCGCATGTGCTCCTTCGGCGACTGGGTCGCGCTCTCCGACGTCTGCGACGTGACCACCGCCAGGCTCATTTCCCGCGAGGTGTCCGACGGCGTGATCGCCCCGGGCTACGAGCCGGAGGCGCTGGAAATCCTCAAGAAGAAGCGCAAGGGCGGTTACAACGTCGTTGCGATCGATCCCGATTACATTCCGGCCGAGCAGGAGACCAAGCAGGTCTTCGGCATCACCTTCGAGCAGGGCCGTAACAATTTCAAGATCGGCGAGCATCTCTTTGCCAACATCGTCACCGAGAATAAGGACCTGCCCGAGGATGCGAAGATCGACCTGATCGTCGCCCTCATCACCCTCAAGTATACCCAGTCCAACTCCGTGTGCTACGCTTATGACGGTCAGGCGATCGGCGTGGGCGCCGGCCAGCAGTCCCGCATTCACTGCACCCGCCTCGCCGGCACCAAGGCCGACACCTGGTTCCTGCGCCAGCATCCCAAGACCCTCGCCCTGCCCTTCAAGCCCGGCATGGGCCGCGCCGACCGCGACAACGTGATCGACAGCTATATCAACGGCAACGAAGAGGACGTCTGCGCCGAGGGCATCTGGCAGAACTACTTCACCGTTCAGCCGGAGCGCCTGACCCAGGCGGACAAGGACGCCTTCCTTGCCGCGCAGAAGAATGTCGCGCTGGGCTCCGACGCGTTCTTCCCCTTCTCCGACAACATTAAGCGCGCCGCCAAGTCCGGCGTCAAGTACATCGCCGAGCCGGGCGGCTCCATCCGCGACGACGCGGTGATCGACGAGTGCGACAAGAACGGCATGGTGATGGCCTTCACCGGCATGCGCCTGTTCCACCACTAAACCCATCTTCATGCATCTGGAGGCATTTATGAATCTTCTGGTCGTTGGCGGCGGCGGACGCGAACACGCCATCATCAAAAAGCTGAAAGAAAACCCGCAGGTTGAAACCATCTATGCCCTGCCCGGCAATGGCGGCATCGCCGCGGACGCCGTCTGCGTGCCGGAGATCGGCGCAAAGGACATCGAAAAGATCGTGGAATTCGCCAAGGCGCACGCGATTGATTTTGCCGTGGTCGCCCCGGACGATCCGCTCGCGCTGGGCTGCGTGGATCGCCTGCATGAGGCCGGCATCCCCTGCTTCGGCCCGGACGCCAAAGCCGCCCGCATCGAGGCGAGCAAGGTTTTTTCCAAGAACCTGATGAAGAAATACGGCATCCCCACCGCGAAGTATGAGGTTTTCTGCGACGCAGGCAAGGCGCTCCAATACCTCAAGGACAGCGAGTTCCCGATCGTCATCAAGGCGGACGGCCTCGCGCTCGGCAAGGGCGTGCTGATCCCCACCAATTATGACGAGGCTGCGGCGGCAATCAAATCCATCATGGAGGACAAGGCGTTCGGCGATTCCGGCAACGAGGTCGTCATCGAGGAATTCCTCACCGGCCCGGAGGTCAGCGTGCTGGCCTTCACCGACGGCACGGCAATCGCGCCGATGGTCTCCTCCATGGATCATAAGCGCGCGGGCGACGGCGACACGGGCCTCAATACCGGCGGTATGGGCACCATCGCGCCCAACCCGTACTATACCGCCGACGTGGCGAAGCGCTGCATGGACGAGATCTTCCTGCCGACGCTCGCCGCCATGCGCCAGGAGGGCTGTCCCTTCAAGGGCTGCCTGTACTTTGGCCTGATGATCACGCCCAATGGGCCGAAGGTCATCGAGTACAACTGCCGCTTCGGCGATCCGGAGACGCAGGTTGTGCTGCCGCTGCTTGAGACCGACCTGCTTGAAATCATGCAGGCCGTCGAGAATGAGACGCTTGCCGACGTCGAGGTCAGGTGGTCTGCGGATTCCGCCGCCTGCGTGATCCTCGCCTCCGGCGGCTATCCGGGCAGCTATGCCAAGGGCAAGGCGATGACCTTCCCGGCGGCGTATCCCGACAACGTCACCTGCTATCATGCCGGCGATAAGCTGGACGGCGGCACGCTCGTCACCAGCGGCGGCCGCGTGCTGGGCGTCACGGCCACGGCGCCGACGCTCGCGCAGGCGCTTGCCGATGCATATGCCGCGGCGGACACCATCGATTTTGACGGCAAGTACATGCGCCATGATATCGGCAGGCGCGCGCTTGCCGTTCTGGAGGAAAAGTAATGGTCTATCGTGTATACGTCGAGAAAAAAGAGGGCCTTCGTCAGGAAGCGGCGTCCATCCGCAGCGAGCTGCGCTCCGTTCTGGGCGTCAGCGGCCTGACGGGCGTTCGCCTTCTGAACCGCTATGACGTGGAGCTCGCCGACGAGGCTGTGTTCAGCCGCGCGGTGAAGACGGTGTTTTCCGAGCCGCAGGTGGACGACGCCAGCGCAGCGCTCCCGCAGGGCGATTATATCGTCTTTGCCGTCGAGCCGCTGCCGGGCCAGTTTGACCAGCGCGCAGACTCCGCCAGCCAGTGCATCCAGCTGATGACGCAGGGCGAGCGCCCGACCGTCCGCACCGCGAAGGTCTATCTCCTCTCGGGAGACCTTGCCGCCGGCGATATCGAAAAGATCAAGCGCTATGTGATCAACCCCGTCGAGTGCCGCGAGGCGAGCCTCGAGGCTGTCGATACCCTGAAGGTACAGTATGCCGTGCCCACGAGCGTAGAGACCATCACCGGCTTCACCGCGCTTGACGACAAGGGCCTCTCCGCGCTCCTTGACAAGCTGGGCCTTGCCATGGACCTTGATGATCTCAGGTTCCTGCAGGGGTATTTCCGCGATGATGAGCATCGCGACCCCACGATCACCGAGGTTCGCGTGGTCGATACATACTGGTCCGATCACTGCCGCCACACCACGTTCTCCACGCATCTTGACCACATTGAGATTGAAGACGAGGCTGTCCGCGCCGCATACGAGCGCTATCTCGCCTCCCGCGTTGAGGTCTATGGCGAGGAGAAGGCAGCCAGGCGCCCGCAGACCCTCATGGACATCGCCACCATCGGCACCAAGACGCTCAAGAAGCGCGGCCTGCTGCCGGAGCTTGACGAGAGCGAGGAGATCAACGCCTGCTCCATCCATGTCAATGCGAATGTGGACGGCGAGGATCAGGACTGGCTGCTGATGTTCAAGAACGAGACGCACAACCATCCGACGGAGATTGAGCCGTTCGGCGGCGCGGCCACCTGTATCGGCGGCTGCATCCGCGATCCCCTTTCCGGCCGCGCTTATGTCCATCAGGCCATGCGCGTCACCGGCGGCGCCGATCCGCGCGTTCCGTTTGAAAAGACGCTGGCCGGCAAGCTGCCCCAGCGCAAGCTGGCGCAGACCGCTGCCGCCGGATACTCTTCCTACGGCAATCAGATCGGTCTGGCGACCGGCCATGTCGCAGAGCTGTATCATGACGGCTATATCGCCAAGCGCATGGAATGCGGCGCTGTCGTCGCCGCTGCGCCCGCCTACAATGTACGGCGCGAGCGTCCGGCCCCGGGCGATGTGATCGTGCTGCTGGGCGGCCGCACAGGCCGCGACGGCATCGGCGGCGCGACCGGCTCCTCCAAGTCCCACAATATGAAATCCCTGACGACGATGGCCTCCGAGGTCCAGAAGGGCAACGCGCCGGAAGAGCGCAAGATTCAGCGCCTGTTCCGCGATGCGAATGTGACCCGTCTGATCAAGCGCTGCAATGACTTTGGTGCGGGCGGCGTATCCGTCGCCATCGGCGAGCTTGCCGCGGGCCTGCGCATCGATCTGGATGCTGTCCGCAAGAAGTACGAGGGCCTTGACGGCACCGAGCTGGCAATCTCCGAGTCTCAGGAGCGCATGGCCGTGGTCGTCGCCAGCGAGGATGCGGATGCATTCATCGCTGCGGCTGAGCGCGAGAATCTCGAGGCGTACCGCGTGGCGGTCGTCACCGAGGAAGAGCGCATGGTCATGACCTGGAAGGGCAATACCATTGCCAACCTCAGCCGCGCGTTCCTGGATACCAACGGCGCGGTCAAGCATGCGGATGTATCCGTCGCGCGCAGCGGCGCAGAAATCTCCTGCGCCGAGGGCAGGACGCTGCGCGAAATCGCCGGCGATCTGAAGTTCGCCTCCCGCCGCGGTCTGGTCGAGCGCTTTGACAGCACCATCGGCGCCGGTTCCGTGCTGATGCCCTTCGGCGGCAAGACGCAGCGCTCCCCCGCGCAGGCGATGGCCGCGACGTTCCCCGTTCTGCCCGATCAGCAGACCGAGCAGGCAAGCGTGATGTCCTGGGGCTGCGATCCCGACTGGCTGAGCAGCGATCCGTTCACCGGCGCGCAGGCCAGCATCATCACCTCTGTCGCGAAGATCGTCGCGGCAGGCGCCGACTACAAGGCGGCCTATCTGACCCTGCAGGAATTCTTTGAGAAGCTGCGCAATGAGCCCAAGCGCTGGGGCAAGCCGTTCATGGCGCTCCTGGGCGCGCTGGATGCGCAGCTGGGCCTCTCCGCTGCGGCAATCGGCGGCAAGGACTCCATGTCCGGCTCCTTCCTTGACCGCGACGTTCCGCCGACGGTGATCTCCTTCGCGATCGCTCCGCTCAAGGCCGGCGAGGTGATTTCCACCGAATTCAAGCAGGCCGGTCATCCCGTCTACATCTTTGGCAGCGACAGCCTGACCGACTACGCCGCGCACTGCGAGGCGTGGGAGGCGTTCCACGCGCTGTGCCAGAGCGGCAAGGTTGCCTCCGCATGGGCCATCGAGGCAGGCGGCATTGCAGAAGGCGTCATGAAGATGTCCTTCGGCAACGAGATTGGCTTTGCAGGCAGCGAAGCCGCTGCGATGCGCGTCATGCCGGGCATGATTATCGCAGAGCTCACGGAGGAAACCGCGGAGGGCACGCTCATCGGCTACACGACCGAGGCCGCGCAGATCAGCCTGAACGGCGATATCGCGTCCATCGCAGAGCTTTCTGACATCTATGAGAACGTGCTGGAGAGCGTCTATCCGAACAGGACGCCGGACGTTCAGGGCGAGACGCCTGTCATCGAGGCGCATGCGGAGCATCGCGTCGCGCCGAGGGTTGGCACGGCAAAGCCGAAGGTGCTCATCCCGGTGTTCCCGGGCACGAACTGCGAATACGACAGCGCACGCGCTGCCATCAAGGGCGGTCTGGACGCCGAGATTCTGGTGATCAACAACCAGAGTGCGCAGGGCGTCGCGGAGTCTGCGGCCCGCTTTGCCCGTGCGGCGAAGGACAGCCAGATCATCTTCATTCCGGGCGGCTTCTCCGGCGGCGACGAACCGGATGGCTCCGGCAAGTTCATCACCGCCTTCTTCCGCAATCCGGAGGTCACTGACGCCACGATGGAGCTGCTCAAGAACCGTGACGGCCTGATGCTGGGCATCTGCAACGGCTTCCAGGCGCTCATCAAGCTGGGCCTCGTCCCCTTCGGCGAGATCATCGATACCGATGAAACCTGCCCGACGCTCAGCTACAATGTCATCGGCCGCCATCAGTCCAAGATCGTGCGCACGCGCATCGCGTCCAACCGCTCTCCGTGGCTGACGAAGATGAACGTCGGCGATGTCGTGAACGTGCCGATCTCTCACGGCGAGGGCCGCTTCCTTTGCTCCGATGAGCTGCTCAGAAAGCTCGCCGCCAATGGACAGATCGCCACGCAGTATGTTGATCTTGACAGCAGGCCGACGATGGATGTACAGTATAATCCTAACGGATCTGTCTGGGCGATCGAGGGCATTACCTCGCCGGATGGCCGCGTGTTTGGCAAGATGGGCCACGCCGAGCGCATCGGCTCTCAGCTCTATGTCAACGTCCCCGGATGTTACGATCTGCACCTGTTTGAATCCGCGAAGGCGTATTATTCCCTGTAATCCCATCACCAAGTTGCTCCGGAGGATTGTCTGTGCAGCCCTCTGAACAATCAATCTTTAGAAATGAGGTGTATTTCCATGGCGTATTTTTTCTCTGAGCCGTCCCATACGTTCAATGAGTATCTGCTGGTTCCCGGCTACTCTTCCGCGGAATGCATTCCCGATAACGTGAATCTCGAAACTCCTCTTGTCCGATTCAAGAAGGGTGAAAAATCCTCGATCACCATGAAGATTCCTCTGGTTTCTGCCATCATGCAGGCGGTTTCCGGCAAGAATCTTGCGATCGCCCTGGCCCAGGAGGGCGGCGTCTCCTTTATCTATGGCTCCCAGAGCATTGAAGATGAGGCTGCGATGGTCGCCGCTGTGAAGGGATATAAGGCCGGTTTTGTCACGAGCAATTCCAATATCCGCCCGGATCAGACGCTGGCTGACATCCTTGCGCTCAAGGAGCAGACCGGCCACTCCACCGTCGCCGTCACCGAGGATGGAACGGCGAACGGCAAGCTGCTGGGCATTGTCACCGGCCGCGACTATCGCGTCAGCCGCATGGACAAGAACGCGCTGGTGTCTTCCTTTATGACGCCGCTTGAGAAGCTGATCACCGCGCCGGAAGGCACTTCCCTCAAGGAAGCCAACGACATCATCTGGGATCACAAGCTCAACGCGCTGCCGATCGTGGACAAGGACGGCCGCCTCTCCTGCTTCGTTTTCCGCAAGGATTACGACTCCCACAAGAAGAATCCGCTGGAGCTGCTGGACAAGGAAAAGCGCTATGTCGTCGGCGCGGGCATCAACACCCGCGACTACGCCGAGCGCATCCCGGCCCTGCTCAATGCCGGCGTCGACGTGCTGTGCATCGACTCCTCCGAGGGTTTCTCCGAGTGGCAGAAGCGCACCATCGCGTGGGTTCGTGAGAACTATGGCGATTCCGTCAAGATCGGCGCGGGCAATGTCGTCGATCGCGAGGGCTTCCGCTTCCTCGCTGACTGCGGCGCGGACTTCATCAAGGTCGGTATCGGCGGCGGCTCCATCTGCATCACCCGCGAGACGAAGGGCATTGGCCGCGGCCAGGCGACCGCGCTGATCGAGGTCTGCAAGGCGCGCGACGAATACTTCGAGGAAACCGGTATTTACGTCCCGGTCTGCTCCGACGGCGGCATCGTGCATGATCATCACCTGACGCTGGCGCTGGCTATGGGCGCAGATTTCGTGATGCTGGGCCGCTATTTCGCCCGCTTTGACGAGAGCCCGTCCGCGAAGGTCAATGTGAACGGCACCATGATGAAGGAATACTGGGGCGAGGGCAGCAACCGCGCCCGCAACTGGCAGCGCTACGATCTGGGCGGCGATAAGAAGCTCAAGTTCGAAGAGGGCGTCGACTCCTATGTCCCCTACGCGGGCAAGCTCTCTGACAACGTTCAGGTTACGCTGGCCAAGGTTCGCTCCACCATGTGCAACTGCGGCGCGCTGACGATTCCTGAGCTTCAGGAGAAGGCGCGTCTGACGCTCGTCTCCGCCGTTTCCATCGTTGAAGGCGGCGCGCACGACGTTCTGCTCAAGACCGCGACCAAAGAGGTCTGATACAATCCATGAAGAAGCATCCATCCGGGTGCTTCTTTTTTTCCGTCTGCCGATGAAGCGCACATGGAACGCTCCCCTCCCCTTTCGCTGCAGCCGATGATTCCTCCTCAATAAAAAGCGGGGCGCCGCCTCTGATGAGGCGACGCCCTGCCATATATTCTTGTGATTGCTCCAGATTCATCCGGATTAGTCCTGTGCTCTGAACGTGATCTCGCCCGTTTCCACATCCATCGCATCCACGATGGCCAGAGACTCCAGACGATAGCCAAAGTTGCGGATGACGCGGCCGCCAATCTGGAAGCCCTTCTCAATGGCAATGCCCAGTCCTTCGACGGTAGCGCCGGCAGATTCTGCGATGGTAATGAGGCCCTGCAGCGCACAGCCATTCGCCAGGAAATCGTCGATAATCAGGAGATGATCATCGGGTCCCAGGAATCTCTTGGAGACGATGACCTTGTTCTTGTTCTTATGGGTAAAGGATTCAACCTCAGCGACATACATTTCGCCTTCGATGTTGATGGACTTGGATTTCTTTGCAAAGACGAGCGGCACACCAAACTCACGCGCGACAGGGTAGGCAATGGCAATGCCGGAGGCTTCGATGGTCAGGACCTTGGTAATCTTCTTGTCAGCAAAACGGCGCTTGAATTCGCGGCCGATTTCATCCAGCAGCGCAACATCCATCTGATGGTTGAGAAAGCTGTCCACCTTCAGCACATTGCCCGGCTTGACGATGCCGTCCTTTACAATTCTCTCTTCCAGAAAATTCATTGGAAGTACCTTCCTTTCGTAGCCTGAAGCGCCACCCGCCATGCCTGACCGACGGAGGCGTATTTTAACTCATTGTGCAACACGATCTGCAAAGCAGCAGTCCCGCCCGTCGATGGACAAGGCTGCATCACCATGCCGGACAGGCGCTTACTTCACCTGCTTCATCGTGGGGAAGAGCAGCACATCGCGGATGGCCTGGCTGTCCGTCATCAGCATGACCATGCGGTCAATGCCAAAGCCGATGCCGCCCGTCGGAGGCATGCCCAGCTCAAGCGCATAGAGGAAGTCCTCGTCGGTGGTGTTGGCCTCTTCATCGCCCTTGGCCAGCTGGATTTCCTGCGCCTTGAAGCGCTCGCGCTGGTCAATCGGGTCGTTGAGCTCGGAGTAGGCGTTGGCCATCTCCCAGCCGTTCATGAAGAACTCAAAGCGTTCGACATACTCGGGATTCTCCGGCTTCTTCTTGGTCAGCGGGGAGATCTCAATCGGGTGATCCATGACGAAGGTCGGCTGGATCAGATGCTCCTCGACGAACTCCTCGAAGAACAGGTTGAGGATATCGCCCTTGCCATGGCGCTCCTCGAACTCGACATGCTTCTCCTTCGCGATGGCGCGCGCCTCTTCAAGGGTGTGGATCTCGTTAAAATCCACGCCGGAATACTTCTTGACCGCGTCGAGCATGGTGATGCGCTCAAAGGGCTTTCCCAGATCCATCTCAATGCCATTATAGACAATCGTGGTCTTGCCCAGCACAGTCTTGGCGATATGACGATAGAGATTCTCCGTCAGGTCCATCATGCCGTGGTAGTCGGTATACGCCTGATAGAGCTCCATGAGCGTGAACTCCGGATTGTGGCGGGTATCCACGCCCTCGTTGCGGAAGACGCGGCCAATCTCATAAACCTTGTCCATGCCGCCGACAATCAGTCGCTTGAGATAAAGCTCCAGAGAGATGCGCAGCTTCACATCCTCGTCAAGCGCATTAAAGTGCGTCTCAAACGGGCGGGCAGCAGCGCCGCCGGCGTTGCTCACGAGCATCGGGGTCTCCACCTCGATGAAGCCCTGTCCATCCAGATACTGGCGGATGGTGGAGATGATCTTAGAGCGCTTGATGAACGTGTCCTTGGACTCCGGATTGACGATTAGATCGATATAGCGCTGGCGATAGCGGGTATCGGTATCGGTCAAGCCATGGAACTTCTCCGGCAACACATGCAGGGACTTGGAGAGCAGCGTCAGCTTCGTCGCGTGGACGGAGATCTCACCCGTCTTCGTGCGGAAGGGCGTGCCGACCACGCCGATGATATCGCCGATATCCATGGTCTTAAAGTCGGCATACACGTCCTCGCCGACGTCATCGCGGCGGACGTACGCCTGAATCTTGCCCTCGCCATCCAGCAGATGGACAAAGGACGCCTTGCCCATGATGCGGCGGCTCATCATACGGCCCGCGATCACGACCTCCTGATTCTCCAGCGCATCAAAGTCACGCAGAATCTGCGCAGAGGTATGGGTGCGATCAAACTTGGTGATCACAAAGGGGTCGCGGCCCTCTTCCTGATACTTGGCCAGCTTTGCACGACGAATCTGCTCCTGCTCGCTCAGCTCGGACGCAGTCAGAATCTTTTCTTCAGCCATTTGGGTTCCTCTTTCTCAAACAGGTTTGCTTACAGCGCGATCTCCAGAACGCGCAGGCGGCGGACGCCGCCTGGGGTCTGCGCGGAAACGACGTCGCCCACGCTCGCGCCGATCAGCGCAGCGCCGACCGGGGACTCGTTGGACAGGCGGCCGTTGGCCGGATCGGACTCAGAGGTGCCGACGATCGTGTAGACCTCCTGCTCCTCATCCTCGTCGTCAAGATCCACGAGGGTCACGCGGGTGCCGAAGCCGACAACGTCGGTATTGATCTTGCTCTCGTCAACGACGACCGCATTCTCGATCATCGCGCGCAGCTCGGTAATGCGCTGCTCCAGCGCAGCCTGATCGTTCTTCGCCGCGTCATACTCCGCGTTCTCGCTCAGGTCGCCGTAGGAGATAGCCACCTTGAGCTGCTCCGCAATGCGCATTTTTTCAGTTGTCTCTTTGTATTCAAGCTCTTCCTTCAGCTTCTGAAGGCCTTCGCGGGTCATCTCAAGACGCTTAATCTCTGCCATGATCTTCTTCTCCTTTTCGATACGGCCTTCCCCGCTTCTGCGGGAACTCAGGCCAACACAGGAATAGCGGAGCGCAAACTCCGCATATTGTTCCATATTGTTAGATTATACTCCGTCGCCTGATTTTTGTCAATTGAATAAAGGGTTTTCCCGGTTCATTTACCATTATTCTCTCCGCGCTGCGCTGCCATTTTCCGGCTGTGCATTCAGGCCAGTTTCTGTGCAGCGCCACATAGTCGGCACGCCTTCTCAGTAACGGTATACCACGTCGATTTCTGTATCCTCAGGCTCCTCAAAGCGGCCCAGCAGCTTCTTAAGCAGGCCATCGTCCACCAGATACGCATCCTCACGCCCGGCGAGCACCTGTGCATTTCGGCTGTCGATGTTCCTCTTCCATGTTTCATCCGTGATATCGACATGGTGCATCTCGACCTTATACCCCTGTTCCTCAAAGTATGCGCGGTTTTTCATCCGGCCTTCCTTCGTCCAGAAGCCCCAGTCAAGGATGATGCTCGTGCCCGTCGCGAGGATATCCAGCGCCTTTTTTCGCAGATAGGTTTCCACCTTATTACCGATGATATCATGCTGATCGCCCAGCTGATGCGGAAAGCAGGACAGCATGATCTCGTCTGCAGAGAGGATCACAGCGTTTTCTTTCGTCCGTACAGATTCTGCGTAGGAACTCTTGCCTGAGCAGATCTTGCCGCAGATCAGGATGGCTTTGGTCATATAGATTCCTCCTGTTCATACTGTTGCTTGCTATTACCGGCTGCCAGGTCCAGCCGCATTTCAATATCTCCATAGCAGATTTCGCCCGTTGGCTCGAATCCAAGTTTATCATAGATTCGTCGTGCCCTGTGATTCTCCGGACTGCAAAGCAGACCGATGTGTCTGTACTTTCCTGACTCTCTTGCATATTCTATCATCAGCCGGACAGCAGCAGTCCCATAACCCCTGCCCTCATTCTCCGGCGGAAACATAATGCGCCACAGATCCAGCCGCTGATCCTCCATATCCTCTTCAAGCATCATGAAGCCGACAGGTCTATTATCGTCATAGATCGCAAACGGAAAAACATCTCCGTCATCCCGGTACAGCCATGCCTGAGCAAGGCAAACTGCATTGGAAGCTACAAAGTGTTCACCATCCGGTCGTTTCATGTTGATGACCGCATCAAAATTCTCTTCATTGATCGCCTTAAAGCAAATCATTTCTCCTAACCTCACTACTGAATCCATCCTAAAACCTTTGTTTCTGCGTCAGTATAGCATGATCAGAATTGAAAGTAAAGGAAAGGTCGATTCTGAAGGGAGTTTGCGGAGGATAGGCACCGCACTGCGGCGCGGAACCTCACCCTTCCGCAGGCAGAGTGCCTTCCCCCGAGATCATCAGACAGGCCTGCCGAGCCGCTCTGCACAAATCGCTCCCGGGCGTTCGCCGGCGGCTCTGCTTCCGCCACAGGCATTAGACATATATCAGATCCCAAACAAAAAACACACCCATTCGGGTGTGTTCTTTGTTTGGGATCCGGCAACGACCTACTCTCCCGGGCCGTCTCCAGCCAAGTACCATCGGCGCTGAAAGGCTTAACTTCTGTGTTCGGT
>JAGBFR010000005.1 GCA_017936375.1 Clostridia bacterium | reverse complement strand
TACTACCCGTTAACGGGTAAGCCATCATAAAAGTAGCTTTAACACAATGGATTGTCATTCGCTTCGCTCTATGCCTGAAACTAAAGTCCATTCACTCTCACCAGCTCCGCTGGTGGTTGTCTTACGCTAAAGCTATACAAAGCAAAAGCTCCCCCGCAGCATGCGCTGCGGGGGAGCTCAAATGATCGCTTATTCGCTTATCAGCGGCCGCGCATCGGCTAATTACTCAGCGATGTAGGCAGCGGCGCTCTGAGCCGCGATACGGCCGTAGACGACGATGTCGCAAACGGCGTTGCCGCCCAGGCGGTTGCCGCCGTGGACGCCGCCGGTGACCTCACCAGCCGCGAACAGGCCCGGGATCGCCTCGCCGGCCTCGGTGAGAACCTCGGCAGCGGTGTTGATCTTCAGACCGCCCATGGTGTGGTGGATGCCCGGGGCAACCTTAACAGCATAGTACGGAGCGGTATCGAGCGGGTTGGCGAAGGACAGACGGCCGAACTCGGCGTCGTTCTGCGCGGCAACGGCCGCATTCCAGGTGTTCAGGGTCTCGGTCAGGACAGCCGCGTCGGTGCCCATGGCCGCAGCCAGCTCCTCAACGGTCTCGCCCTTGACAGCGAAGCCCTTGGTGTAGTAGCCGTTGTAGGTCGCGGAGGCGTCCATCATCTTCTGGTCGACGATGGTCCAGGCGTAGCCGCCCTCCTGAGCGAGCTCAGCAGCGGACACGACGTCGCGGGTCTCCAGCTCGTTGACGAAGCGCTTGCCGGCCTGGTTGACCAGGATGGCGCCGTCGCCGCGGATACCCTCGGTGATCAGGGCAGAGGTCTCGGTGTAGACGGACGGATGGATCTGGATCTGCTCCATATCCACGGTCGCAGCGCCGATGGCCACAGCCATGTCGATGCCGTCGCCGGTCACGGTGAGGGCATTGGTGGTGACGAAGCCCTTGAGGCCCGGCTGATAGGCAGCCACGCGCTCGAGGTCGGCGCCGAAGCCGCCGGAGGCCAGGATGACGGCCTTGGCATTGATGGTGTAGTCGCCGTTCTCAGAGGTGACCTTCACGCCGGTGACCTTGCCGTCGGTGACGACGATCTCGGTGGCGGCGGTGTTCAGGCGCAGGTCGATCTTCTCGACAGCCTCAACCTCAGCGGTCAGGGTCTTGACCAGGTACGCGCCGACCGGAGTGGTCTTGCCCTCGGCGGTCAGAGCGCGATGGATACGCATGACAGAGGCGCCGCCGAAGGAACCGACGGAAACCAGGTGAGAGTTCTTGGTGGCGAGCCAGTCGATGGCGTCAGCAGAGCCATTGACCATGGTCATGACCAGATCCACATCGTTGATGCCCTTGCCGCCGACGATGGTGTCCAGCGCGAAGAGCTCGGTGGAGTCAAAGTAGCCGACCGGGTTGGCCTTGTAGGCCTCGAACTGCTCCTCGACCTTGGCGATCAGATCAGCGATCTTATCGGCATAGGCGGCAGCCTTGGCCTTCTCGAGGGTCGCCTCAACGGCGGTGGTGGTGGCGTCCTTCCACTCGTTGGCGTCCTGCGCCGCGGTCTTCGCAGCGTTCATGCCGCCAGTCGCGCGGGAGGTGTTGCCGCCGGTGGAGCCGCCCTTCTCGACGACCACGACGCTCTCCACGCCGGAGTCGATGGCCTGCAGCGCAGCGCTCATGCCCGCGCCGCCCGCGCCGACGATCACGACGTCGCAGGTGATGTCTTCAACGACGACTTCCTCAGCCTCGGCAAGGCCGGCGGCTTCCATCGCCTTCTGGGTAGCAGCCTTAACGGCATTGGTGGTCACGGTCGCGCCGGCCACGCCGTCGATCTCAGCGCCCTGAGCGGCGACGATCTGGCCCGCGAAGGTGCCGTCCTGGCACTGCTCGAGCGCGATGCCAGCGGTCTCCTGATCGCCGACGACGGTCGCGGCGGTGATCTCGCCGTTCTCGACAGTGATGGTAACGACGACGTCGCCGCCATTGCCCATCGCGGTGCCGGCGAAGTCATCCGCAAACGCGCCGGTCATCAGGCCGGTCAGCATCAGCAGGGAAAGCAGAATAGATGCAAGCTTCTTCATGGTGAAATAACCTCCTTCTTGCAAATCGGTTATTATTGTAATGCTTTGTGAAGGGTTTGTCAATGAAAATAACGACATCTTTCCTTTTGATCAGATGAATACATTTCATTATGGCCACGCATCTTTTTCAGCCCTCACAATTCATGGAAAACGCGACAAAAGCCGCTGTTTTCACAGCGGCCTTTGCCTACTTACGGAGGGGGTAAAGGTTGGTAAAAGGAGAAGGGAGACTCATCTGTATATAAAGGGAACATGCCCGGTCCCGCGCATTACTTCGTGCTGTCCGCAGCCATCAGGCGCTGGGCCATTTCGCCCGCGCTCAGCACGGACAGATCGCCCCTACGCGCGGTCATCAGCAGCCCGTAGAGCCCGACGCTGACGATGCGCCCAGCCTGCGCCGGATCCTCGCCGCGCTCCTCAAGGCCCTGCGCCACAATCTGCTCAAGCGGCGCCCTCAGGTGCGCATACATCCTGTCGCACATGTCCATATACAGCGCGGCATGCTGCGGCAGGCAGAGATCCGCCACCAGCGGCGCGGTGAAGCAGGATCTGAGCGACTCATGGCCGATCAGCTGCAGGATCTTCTCCTTCGCGCTGCCCTCGCCTTCGGCGATCCCGGCGGCCACCGTGCCCAGATAGCTGCAGTAGCCCTCGACGACGGCCTTGACCATGTCGTCCTTGGTGGTGAAGTAGTAATAGAAAAGACCCTTGGCGACGTCCACGGCGGAGACGATCTCCGCAACCGACGTCCTGACAAAGCCCTGCTGTGCAAAGAGCCTGGATGCCGCAGCGACCATTTCCGCCCTGCGCTCCTCCGGCTTTTTAACGACCCGCATCGTATTCCTCCTGTATATGCGTCCCTGTGCCGGGCGCCGCGCCCGCGCCGCAGCCTGCCGCCGCGGGGATGCCCTGCGCCCCTCTGTGTCCTTCGATGTCTGTATTCTATCAGCATCCCCGATCCGCTTCAACGGCAACCCTCCAAACGATACGAAGGTGCGCCCAAAATGTCATTTTCTCCGTCTCACGCCCCATGCCGTTTCCATCTGCGCTCAGCTGCTCAGGCTCTCCAGATAGCCCTCCAGCGCCTGCACGTCGTCAAAAACCATGCCCTCCAGCAGCGCAGCATGCGCCTCCTGCGGCAGCGCGGACAGGGCGACGTCCGTCGTGCGGACGGCAGAGAGCGCCTCGCCCGTCCTGTTCTGCAGCACATGGAGCCACCCATCCTCCCCGGCCATGAGCACCCAATGCAGCGGACACGGCAGGTCAAGGCTCACGCTCACATCCACCTCGTCCGCGGAAAAGCCCGTCACCTGCGCGCCCGGGATGACACGATCGATCTGCGCCTCCAGCGCCGTCCGCGTCAGGCCCGCAAGCTGCGCGGGGAGCGCCATGCGCTGCTGCACGCTGTGCCCGCACGGGGCATAGCAGGTCGTCCTGTGCAGCGCGCAGCCCCCGGCCGTACGCACAGAGAGATCCGCCCCGACGGGCATCTCCTCCTGCGGCGGCGCAGTCTCCCCCTGTGCGGCGAGGGAAATCCCCTCCTGCGGCTCGCCAGCCTGCACGGGGAACAGGCACAAAAGCGCGGCAAGCGCCGCCGCCATCAATAGAAAACCATACGGCCGTCTGAAAAGCTCCATCAGCAAAACCCCTCATCTCCTTTGCCTGCAGTCTGCGCCGCAGGGGCAAAAGAAATGAGGGGTTCTTCCAATCATTGGCTATGCAGTTTCTGGCAGTCAGGCCAGCGGCTTCTTTCCCGGGGTGCCCGCCTTGCGGGGATAGGTCTTCGGGGTTTTGCCCGTCTTGTCAGTGATGAGCAGCATGTGCTGCCAGTCCTCCCGGCCGGGGATGGGCGCAGGCGTCACGCCGCGCACCGTACCGCCAAGGACGAAGGCCGCGCGCTTCGCCGCGACGAGCTCATCCTGCACGCCGGGGCCCTTCCACGCGATGGACAGGCCGCCGGTTTTGACAAACGGCAGCGTAAGCTCCGCCAGCACGGCGCTACTCGCCACCGCGCGGGAGACCGCCGCGTCGTATTGCTCCCTGTGCGCCTCCATGCGCGCGGCGTCCTCCGCACGGGCATGGAGCGTCGTCGCCTTGAGCCCGAGGCGCTCCAGCGCGTCATTGAGGAAACCGATGCGCTTGTGCAGCGCGTCAAGGAAGGTCATCTCAAGATCCGGCCGCAGAATGAGCAGCGGCATGCCCGGGAAGCCCGCGCCCGTGCCCACGTCGATGACCTTCGCCTGCGGAAGGAGCAGCCCCTGCGCCAGCGGCGCGGCGCTGTCAAGGTCATGCCTGTCCACGCGCTCATCCTCGTCGAGCACCGCCGTCAGGTCCATGCGCGCATTGTATTCATCCAGAATTGCATGGAACGCCGCAAAGCGCTCCACCGCCGTCCGGTCAAAGGCGACGCCCATCTGCGTCAACCCGTTCGTCAGTCTTTCAATATTCATAGCGTGCTCTCCAGCCAGAGCTTGATCCAGCTGAGTCCCTCCCGGAAATGATTTTTGATGAAGTATTCGGGTTTCGAGGGGCTGCCCTTGCCCGTGGCGCTGATCCCCGCCTGACGGCAGAGCACCAGCGCGCGCGCCACATGATAATCGCTGGTGACGACCAGCGCCTGCGAAAGGCCCCGGTGCTCCATGATCGCCTTCGCGTATTCCAGGTTCTGCCGGGTGTTGAAGGAGGCCGTCTCGGCGACGACGTCCTTATCGGGCACGCCCCGCTCCAGCAGCCATTCGCGCATGACCTCGCCCTCGGGGCGCGGCTCATTGGCCCCCTGCGCGCCGCAGACGATGATCGTCTGCCGCTTCTCCTGCCATGCCTCCAGCGCCGCCGTCAGCCTGCGGCGCAGCGCCTCGGAGGGCGTTCCGTCCGGCTTGACCTGCGCGCCGAGGACGATGATGACGTCCGACTCCGCCTGCGGGGGCAGCGTCTTTTCCTTGATATAGACAAAGCCGATCAGCCCCGCCGCGGCGGTCACGCCGAGCAGAAAAAGCGCCGCGATCGCCATCAGCATTCCCCTCCCGGCTTTCAGATTCCGATTCATCCCATTCTCCTTATTCGCCGATGGGCAGCAGGCAGTACAGCCCGTCGCCCTCCTCGCGCAGCGTGCCGCGCCGCCCGGGCACATGGCCGCTGCGCATCACATAGCTGAAGCCGCCGCTCTCTCCGGCGCCCTCGCTGCTTTGCGTCATGGAGTATACATTCTCCCCGCCGAGGATCAGATGATCCACCACGCCGATCCCCACCGGGCGCAGCGCGTCAATGACGGCGTTCGTCGCGTCGTAATCCGCCTGCGAGGGCTGGCATGTGCCGCCCGGGTGATTGTGCATGAGCATCACGCAGCAGGCGTGATGGCGGATGGCGATCTCCACAACCGTGCGCGGATAGATCGGCACCTCGTCGACCGTGCCCTTCTGCAGCAGCTGCGTGTAGGTGACGCGCCCCTGCTTATCCAGACAGATCATGTAAAACCGCTCCTCATGCACGCCGAAGAACAGCGTGGAGGCATACTGCCTCGCCTGCAGGAGATTGGTGATCATGGGCCGCTCGCCCATGGCGTTCTTCATGTAATAGCCCAGCAGATGCGGCATCAGGCACAGGAGCGACGCCGCCTTCTTTCCGATGCCGCTGACCTGCAGAAGATCGCTCTCATCCGCGTCGAGTACGCCGCTGAGGGAGCCGAACTGGTCGATCAGCGCATGCGCGAGGGGATTGACGTCCTTCTGCGGGATGGCATAGGTCAAAAGGAGCTCCAGCACCTCATGCTGGGAAAATCCATCCAGCCCCTCCTTGAGGAAGCGCTCGCGGATGCGCTCCCTGTGTCCCGCGTGAACAGAGGGCTCTTTCGCCTTCTTCTCCGTCATCGCGTCCGCCTCCTTTTTCCGGTATTCCATCCGTCAGCCGAGCAGAATGCGCTCAAGCGCCTCGAGCGTGTCCGCCACGGGGCAGCCCGCCGCGCGCACGCGCTCCTCGCTGTTATGCCCCCATGTGACCAGCACGCACGCAGCGCCGAGCGCCTGCGCCAGCTCGTAATCGGCGAGCATATCGCCCACAAACCACACATCCTCGCCCGTGAGGCCAAGGCGCTCCATCTGCATGCGCCCGATGTCCGTCTTCTTCGCCGCGCTCTCGTCCTTCAGGCCGTCCACGGCGACCATGTATTTCGTCACATCCAGCCCGACGCACTGCTCGTCCAGCGAGGGCTGATAGCTCGCCGAGAGGATGGACTGCGTATAGCCCGCCTGCGCCATGCGCGAAAGCGTGCCCTCGATCCCCGGGATCAATCCCGCGTCCACTACCTGCCCGTTGAAGGCGTCCAGCCAGATGCGGCTGATCGTCTCATACGGATGCACATTGTAGTCAACGCCCAGTGCCGGGTAGAAATTGCGCACAGGCATGGTCATATGCCGGCGGTAATCCTCCACCGTGATCCTCGGCAGGCCGAGCTGATCGAAGACATAATTATCCACGTCCACGGCCAGCTGCGTATCGCTGAGCAGCGTGCCGTTAAAGTCCCATATGATGTGCTTTCTCCGCTTCATCCGTCCATGCTCCATCGTCTGTATGATTCTCTATTATACGTTGGACATCGCCCGAGCGTCAACCGCCCCTTATTCAAAGAGCGCGCGGATATCCTCCGCCGTCAGCTGCGTGGGCATGGCCTCGCCGGCGGTGATCATCTGGTCAAAGAGCTCGCGCTTGCGCTCGCCAAGGCGCACGACCTGCTCCTCGATGGAGCCGCGCGTGATCAAGCGGATGACGTTGACGGTATTCTTCTGTCCGATGCGGTGCGCGCGGTCCGTCGCCTGATCCTCCGCCGCAGGATTCCACCACGGGTCAAAGTGAATGACCGTGTCCGCGCCGACGAGATTGAGGCCGGAGCCGCCCGCCTTGAGCGAGATCAGGAAGACCTGCCCCTCGCCGCCGTTGAAGCTCTCCACCAGCTCCATGCGCCGCTTCGGCGGGGTCTCTCCGTCCAGATACAGACAGGAAATGCCCGCCGCCTCCAGCCTGCGCTGCAGGATGCGCAGCATCCTGGTGAACTGGGAGAAGATGAGCGCCCTGTGCCCCGCCTCCAGCGCGCCGGGCAGGATATCCAGCAGCATATCCATCTTGCCGCTGGACGCCGCATAATCCGGCAGCACCAGCGAGGGATGGCCGCAGATCTGCCGCAGCTCCGTGATCGCGGCGAGCATTTCGATGCGTCCCCTGCCGCCGGTCATGCTCTCCACCTGCGGGCGCAGGCGCAGCAGGCTCGCCTGATAGACGCGCCGCTGCTCCTCGGTCATGTCCGCCATCATCCGGATCTCGATCTTCTCCGGCAGCTCGCGCAGCACGTCGCCCTTGAGCCTGCGCAGCAGGAACGGGCGGATGCGCATGCGCAGCACATCCAGCTCCTCGCCCGTGCCGAATCTGTGCATGAACTGCGCAAAGGAGAGCAGATAGCCCGGCAGGACAAAGTCAAAGATCGACCACAATTCGCCCGGATGATTCTCCATCGGCGTGCCGGTCAGGGCAAATCGGGTCTGCGCGCGCAGCTGCTTGACCGCGCCCGCGCCGACGCTCATGGCGTTCTTGATATACTGCGCCTCGTCGAGAATGGCGAAGCGGAAGGGAATCTGCGAGAGCTGCGCGATGTCCCTGCGGATGAGCGGGTAGGAGGTGATATACACATCCACCCCGCAGTCCGGCGCGGCAAGGCGCGCAATCGCCTGCGCGCGGGTCTGCTGTGCGCCCTCGCCGACAAGGATATTCAGATCCGGCGCGAAGCGGCGCAGCTCCGCCATCCAGTTATAGACCAGTGACGTGGGCGCCACGACGATGGACGGCCGCCTGTTTTCCTTCGCCCCGCTCGCCCATGCCAGCAGCGCGATGACCTGCAGCGTCTTGCCAAGGCCCATGTCGTCGGCGAGAATGCCGCCCATGTGCAGGCGGTCGAGCGCCTGCATCCACATGAAGCCGCGCCGCTGATACGGGCGCAGCATGCCCCAGATCGGCTCCGGACAGGGCTCGCCCTCCTCGTCCATCGAGGCGACCACCTGCCGCACGGAATCATCCGCCGCGACGGGCAGGCCGCCCATCTCAAGCAGGCTCATCATATACGCCGCGCGGAAGGAGGCGACCTCCACCTCGCCGCGAAGCTGCGCGGGGCCCTCCTCCTGCGGCTCGACGGATGCGCCGGCGGCAGCCTCCGCCAGTTCGCGCCACTCCTCCATGTCTGTCAGATCAAGGAAGGAGCCGTCCTTCAGCCTGAAGTAGCGCTTTCTGTCGCGCAGCGCCTGCAGGATCGACAGGATCTCCGGCGCGGGCTCGCCGTCCTCATTCATCTGCAGCCGCAGCGCGCCGTCCTGCATGCGCAGGGTGCCGGTGAAGTGCGGCTTGCGCGGGGTCATCTTCCTGAATTCGTCGGAGCAGTAGACCTCCGCCGCCCCTCGCATCTCGTAGATGCCCTCGGTCAGGAATTTATAGACCGCCTCCTGCCCGGAGAGCACGACGCGCCCGCGCTGCATGCGGAAGCCCGCCGCCGCCAGCATATCCAGCGAGCGGCGCTCGCCCTCGCTGTCGCGCAGCATGAGCAGGCGCTCGTCTCCCGGCATGGGCGCAGGCTGCGGGGAGAAGGGATCGATCTCGTCGTCCCCATACTGAAAGGCCAGACGGCAGAGGACGGAGCGCTCCTCCCGGTCAAAATACGCGCGCACCTTCAGCGGCCGGCGGATGATGCGCTCGGCCAGCGCGCCGTCGATGGTCACCGAGCCGGCGCGCTCGAGCGCGGGCAGCAGCTCGGAGATGACCCGTGCGCTCTGCGCCGCGTCAAAGCGGAAGGCGGCATTGCCCTCGCGCCCGGAGGCAGCCATCACGCGGACGATCTCCCGCTGCTCCCTCGGCAGGCGCAGCACATCTCCCTCGCAGAAGACGAATGTCGCGCCCGGCTCCAGCAGCCGCAGTGTTTTGGGCATCTGCGCGCGGATCTCAAGCTCCCGCCCGCTGGCCATCACGCCGAAGAGCAGCTCGGCCTGCCCGTCAAACACGCACGGGACGGTCACGACCTCTTCACCGAAGGAGATGCGGAAGGGGCGCGCCATGAGCAGCTGCATCAGCCGCTTGAGGAACCGGTCCGGCAGGGTCAGATACTTGGCGTCAAGCCCCGTCTGCACCAGCCGTCCCTCAAGCCCGCAGACATACGCCGCGTCCTGCAGGAGGGAGATGATCTTCTTGTCCACGCCCTCAAAGTCCATCCACTCCGGCTCAAGGGTAAAGCCCTTGCCAAAGGACATGCTCTCTTTCTTTCGCAGGGCCTCGAGGAAGAGCGCCATGGACTTGACGACATAGATCCGCTCCTGCCCCACGCGCAGCGAGACGCGGATGGGCTCCCGCTCGCCGATGATGCGCAGGGTGACCTCCATGCGCAGCGGAGACTGCGTGGGCAGCGCGCCCTGCAGCGTCGCCATGAGCGCGCCGGCATTCTCCCGTGCACGGCGGCGGCGCATCTCCTCAATCGCGCCGGAGGCCGAGGCCAGCATCATCGCCGCAGCAAGGTGCCGGCAGGGCTTATGCACATTCCCGAAGAAATCGCACGAGCAGCGCCCGGTCATCCGGCCCGTCGTGCCCACGCGCACGATGCGGCGCGGCTCTCCATCCACCGCATAGCGCAGCATGCCGTTTTCCTCCTCCAGAGGATGCACGCCGCCCGCGCGATAGAGCGCAAGACCCGCCGAAAACTCCTCCTCCGGCGTCATGCGCCGGATGATCTCCATACCTTCCGTCACAGCCTTCTCCCTCCGGCACACAGCCGTTCCTATCCCAAAACGGGCAATTCGCCCGTACAAATCCTGCGTAACTCAAATATAATTCTGCGCCGGCGCGGCGATTCCTGCCCGGCAAACAAGGCAAAAGAAAAACGCGCGGGCATTCGCCCGCGCGCCTGAGCTTATATTCTGATCTGCCGCAGCGCGCCGTCCAGCGCGAGGACTGCAGCGGGGTTGATGTTCCAGACGGTATGCGCCGCCTCGCGCAGGGTGAGCACGCCATGCTCGCAGTCAGGGTCCGTCAGCAGGCCGTGGAGCACGGGCTCCGCGCGCTCAAGCAGCGCGGCGGCCTCGGCGTTCTTCATCACGTCCATGCACAGGGAATCGAGGCTGAAGGGATGGCGATAGTCCCGCGACGGCCTATACGCCCAGCGGTATTCGCCCTCGCCGATCTCAGCCTCAAACCCATCCGGATGATCGGGCAGCACGACGCGCGCCGCAGCGCCCTCGGGCACAGAGGCCTCCAGCGTGAAGCTGCCGTCCTCCCCGATGCGCCAGCACACGCGCCACTCGCCCGCCGGCGAGTCAAAGCGGATGGACGCATGGCCGATCCTCGCGTCGGGATGCGGGGCGATGACGGCGCGCGTCCAGCCGGGCGCGTCGTTGCGCAGGCCGATCACGCGGCTGTAGATCGCCTCGCACACGCTGCCGTAGGCGTAGTGGTTGAGGCTGTTCATGCCCGTGCCGGAGATGGAGCCGTCACTCTCCAGGCTGTTCCAGCGCTCCCAGATGGTCGTCGCGCCGAGAGCCACGCAGTAGAGCCAGCCGGGGAATTCCTCGCGCAGCAGCATGCGGTAGGCCATGTCGGCCATGCCGTTGTCAAAGAGCACGGGCAGCGTCAGCGGCGCGCCGGTGAAGCCGGAGCGGATCCTGCAGAAATCGCGCGAGAGGCGGCGGCGCAGACCCGCGAGCAGCTTTTCCTTCTTCCTGTACAGGCCGTGGCGCAGGGCGAGGATATAGCCCGTCTGTGTGTCCATGGTCAGATTGCCCGCCGGGGAGACGTACTCATCCAGCAGCGCCGCGCGGATCTCCTGCGCCAGCGCGCCGTAGCGGGCGGCGTCCTCCTCACGGCCAAGCGTTTTGGCAGCCTTCGCCGTAAGCTCGACGGACTGCATGTAGTACACGCCCCAGATATACGCATCGGTCGTGCTGCCCTTGAGCGACTGCGTGCTCATGCCGTCCTGCGCGAGCCAGTCGCCGTAGGTGAACAGATCAAAGACGACGTGCGTGCCGCCGAAGCGCTTGTCCTGCGCAATCAGATACTCGACATAGTCGCGCATCATCGGGTAATTCTCCTCAAGCAGCGCGAGGTCGCCGTAGTTCATATAGACGTCCCACGGGATGATCGTGCCCGCGTCCGCCCAGACCGCGCCGCCGTGATTGCCCGCGCCCTTGAGGCTCGGGCTGTACTGCGGCAGGTCGCCGCCGCCGTACATCGTCTGATCCGCGCGCATATCGCGCATGTACTTGGTGTAGAAGGCCTTGCAGTCCATCTGGTAGCAGGCGGTATTGACAAAGACCTGCGTGTCCGCCGTCCAGCCGAGGCGCTCGTCGCGCTGCGGGCAGTCCGTCGGCACATCGAGGAAGTTGCTGCGCTGGCCCCACCACGTATTGCGCATCAGCTGATTGAGGCCCTCATGCCCGGTCGTGACCTCCAGCGTCTGCCGCAGATCCGAGGAGAGGACGACGGCGGTAAAGTCCGCCGGGTCGACGATCTCCATCCCCTCGACCTTCGCATAGCGGAAGCCGAAGAAGGTGAACATCGGCTCGATCACCTTCGCCTCGCCGTCCGAGGTATAGATAAACTCCGACAGCGCCGTGCGCAGGTTGTCCCGGTAGAAGCAGCCCTGCTGCAGCACCTCGCCGGTCTGGATGCGCAGGGTCCTTCCGCGCTCAAGGCGATTGACGATGCGGATGACGCCCGCCATATTCTGCCCGAAATCGAGCACCTGCTCGCCCTTCGGGGTCACGATGAGCATGGGCTTGAGCTCCGCCACGGCGCGGATGGGCGGGGAGAACTGCGGCTCCAGCCTGTAATCCGTCTGCGCCGCCGCGCACGGGACACTGCGTCCCGTGTCAAGGGTATCATCCCGCGTCTCGCCGTCGTAGATATTGCCGCCGGTGATACAGGACGGCGCGGCCATCCAGCTCTCGTCCGTCTCCAGCGTCTGCACGCTGCCGTCTGCGAGGGTGAGGGTCAGCCGCGCGGCCAGCAGATACCTGTCGCCCCAGCGGCAGGTCTTCCCGCCGTCAAAGCCGAGGCGGCCCATGTACCAGCCCTCGCCCATGTATACCTCGATGCGGTTCTGCGCGGCGAGCAGCGCCGTCACATCATAGGTCTGCACGCGCAGGTACGCGTCATAGTCATTAAAGCCCGGAGTCAGGTAATCCCCGCCGACGCGCTGCCCATTGATGAACGCGCGGTACAGGCCAAGACCCGTGATCTCCAGCCGCGCACACGCGACGGCCCCGCAGGCAAACTCCCGGATAAAGCGCGGATGGTCAATCCGCTCCGACGGGGTGATGAACCTCAGCTGCATATGTGCTCCTCCATGCTCCTCCCGCGCAGGCGCGGGCATTCTCTGTGCATGACATTCGCCGCGCGCCGGGCGTTTTCCTCTGCCCGTGCATATGCGGGACGGTGTTTTGTTTTCTTGACATTCCGCAATCCAAAAGCAGCAGGCTCCCCTTGCGGGGAGCCTGTTTTTGATGCGTTGAGCGGATCAGTCCAGCCGGAAGACCGGCTCGAGCTTGGGCTGAGCGCCGGTGACCGGATCCATCTCCAGCTCAAGGATATCCTTCATGTACTCATTCCAGCGGTCGACGATCGGGCTGCCGGCCTGCGTCTTCTCCGCAAACTCGATGCCCTTCTCGCACTCGTAGTAGCCAAAGAGCTCCTCGCCGTTGGCGAAGATGGTGTAGTTGCAGATGCCGGCGGACTTGAGCAGCGCCTTCATCTCCGGCCAGATCTCATCGTGGCGGCGGATGTACTCCGCCTTGCAGCCGGGCTTGATCCGGCCCTTCCATGCCATGCGTTCCATACTTTCCTCCTGCAGAATCGATTCTGCACCCTTTTATCCTGCCCGCAGGCGGTATATTCCTTAATCGAGGAACTCCTCACGCAGATTGACCTTGAAATCGCGCGCGATGGCCTTGAGCTCGTCGTCGGCGATGGTCTGCAGCTCCGGCAGGCCGGTGGACTTCTGCAGCACCCAGATCTGCGCGGACTTCTCAATCGTGTGCATCAGGCCGAAGGTGGTGTCAAAATCCGGACCGGAAACGAACAGGCCGTGATGCGCCCAGACCGCCGCCTCGTATTCCTTCATCTTCTCACAGGTCGCCATCGCGATGTCCGCGCCGCCCGGCACCATCCACGGCACGACGCCCACGCCGCCCGGGAAGACGACCGGGCACTCGGTCGCGCTCTTCCACAAAGCGCGGGAGAAGTCGCGGTCCGTCAGCGGGAGCACATAGGTCATGGCGATGGTATTCGCCGGATGCGCATGATAGATGACGCGGCAGGCGCCGTCCGTCGCGGCCACGCGCACGGAGTGATTCATGAAGTGGCTCGGGAATTCGCTGGTCGGGCGGCCGCCGTTCACAAGGCCCCAGACGATGCGGTAGCTGTCGCCCGTCTCATTGATCTCCACCACGCACAGGCTGTCCGCCGGATCGAGGATCACATTGCGGAAGTACTTGCCGCTGCCGGTGGAGAGGAAGTACTCGCCCGCCAGATTCGCGCCCGTCACGCCCATGTTCACCCACGGGCGCGGGGTCTCGTCGAAGAAGGGACGCATCTCGTCCACCTCTTCCTTCGTCAGGCGGTAGGTCAGATTGCCGCCGTTGCGCTCGTGCCAGCCCTGATGCCAGCCGTCGTCCGCCATGCGGATGTATCGCTTCATGACAGAAATGTCAAGCATGCCCATTACTGTATCCTCCTTGATTAAACGCGCTTCACCAGCACGTCCTGCTCATACTGCTTCACCATCGGCAGCCAGCAGCCGTCCTCCGGCACGCCGCTCTGGCGGCAGTACTCCGCCCAGACCTCGCCGAACGGCAGGGTCTTGATCTCCTCCTGCGCGACGAGCAGGGTGGTGAAGTCGCCGGTATCCTGCAGCTCCTTGAGATACGCATTCGGCGTGACCAGCGCCATGAGCAGCGCCTTCTGCACGTTGCGGATGCCAACCGTCCACGCCGCAACGCGGTTGATGGAAGCGTCGAAGTAGTCAAGCGCGATATTCACGCTGCCCTCGAGGCTGCCGCAGCGGACGATCTCCTTGCAGATCTCCTTCGTCTCGTCGTCCAGCAGCACAACGTGGTCGCTGTCCCAGCGGACGGGGCGGGTGACATGCAGCGCAATCTCCGGGAAGAAGGCCAGCAGCGCCGGGATTTTATCGGAGACGACCTCGGTCGGATGATAGTGGCCATTGTCCATCAGCGGGATGCACTTGTCCATATTCAGCGCGGCATAGGCGAGGGAGAACTCGCTGCTGCCCACGGTGTACGCCTCAACGCCGATGCCGAAGACCTTGGACTCGACGCATGGCTTGACCTTACTGAAATCAAACGGCTCGGAGAGGATCTCGTCGATCGCCTCGCGATAGCGCTTGCGCGGGCCAAGGCGATCGGACGGAATGTCCTTGAACCCGTCGCCCGTCCAGATATTCATGACGCAGGGCTGGCCCAGCTCCTCAGCCAGATAGGTGCTGATGCGGATGGACGCCTTGCCGTGCTCGATCCAGAAGCGGCGGGTCTCCTCATTCGTGGAGGACAGGGTCAGCGGATCGCACTTGGGATGGGAGAAGAAGGTCGGGTTGAAGTCCGCGCCGATGCCGCGGGACTTGCAGTACTCCACCCACTTCTTAAAGTGCTTGGGCTCCAGCTTGTCGCGGTCGGCCCACTCGCCATCCTCGAAGATCGCATAGCACGCATGCAGGCTGATCTTCTTCATGCCCGGGCAGAGGGAGAGCACGACGTCAAAGTCCGCCATCAGCTCTTCCGGCGTGCGGGCGCGGCCCGGGTAATTGCCGGTGGTCTGGATGCCGCCGGTCAGGGGCTTGCTCGGGTCGGTGTCAAAGCCGCGCACATCGTCGCCCTGCCAGCAGTGGATGGAGACGGGCACGGTCTTCAGCCGCGCAATCGCCGCCTCAACGTCGACGCCAAGCGCCGCGTACTTAGCCTTTGCTTCCATGTAGCTCATCTGATTCAACCTCCAAATTGATCGTCAGTCCTATTTCCTGCGCACAGATCGCGCATTGATTCCGTCGATTTATGCCTTCTTACGCCTTCGCCTGAATGGCGAGATTGCCCAGCGCCGTCGCCTCGATCGGCAGGGCGATCACCTGCTTGCCCGTCGCCTCCTGCGTCAGCGCATTGAGGAAGGTATTCTTCGCGCCGCCGCCGACGATGTAGAGCTTCTCATACGTCCTGCCGGTGTTGCGCTCCAGCTCCTCGATCGCCTGCCGGTAGCTCATGGCGAGGCTGCGGTAGGCGCAGCGGAAGTAGTCGCCCACATCGTCAAGCGCGCCGCCGGTCGCCTCGTCGAAGGCGGCCTTCATGCTCTTGGGCGCAAGGAATTCCGGCGCATTCGCGTCGACCAGCACGTCGCACGCGCTCGCCTCAGCGGCCTTCACGATCTGCGGGAAGGGCATATCCGGGCAGAGCTCCTTCTGCAGGCAATTGACCAGCCACATGCCCATGATGTTCTTCTGATAGCGGTTGTAGCCCACGCCGCCCTCGTTGGAGTAGTTGGCGGCCATGCTGCCCGCGTCGGTGATGGGGCGCCCGGTCTTGACGCCCAGCAGCGACCACGTGCCCGAGGAGATGTAGGGCTCGCTGCCCTCCATCGGGATGCCCTCCACGGCGGAGCCGGTGTCGTGCGTCGCGCAGAGGACGACCGTCAGATTGCCGCCCACGCGCGCGGCGACGTCCGCCCTGAGCGGGCCGAGCACCGTGCCGGGCTGGGAGAGCGCCGGGAAGAGCGCGCGCGGCAGGCCGAGCGCATCGGCGATCTCAAGGTCAAAGCCGCCGGTCTTCGCGTCGATCATGCCCATGGTCGTGGCGTTGGTGTATTCCCTCGCCATCACGCCCGTGAGCTTGTACATCAGGTATTCCGGCATCATAAGCATGCCGGTCACGCCCTCGAGCCTGCCGGCGAGCAGGTCGTCATAGAGCTGATAGATCGTATTGAACGGCTGGAACTGGCAGCCCGTATGCGCATAGAGCGTCTCAAAGGGGACGACCTCATGCAGCTTCGGGATGACGGCCTCCGTCCTGCCGTCGCGGTAGGCATAGCAGGGCATGACCTCCTCATCGCCCTTGAAGAGCACATAGTCAACGCCCCAGGTATCAATCGACATGCTCGCGATGTCGGCATACGCGGCAAGCGCGCGGGCGACGCCCTCAATCACATGCTCCGTCAGCGCGGCGGTATCCCAGATGAGATGCCCGTCCTGCTCGATGACGCCGTTGGGGAAGCGGTAGACCTCGTCGGTCTTCATCTCCCCGTTTTCCATCCAGCCGACGATATGCCGTCCGCTGGATGCGCCGATATCCACAGCCAGATAGCGCTTCATGCGGTTACACCTCCTGCTGACTGGTCACATTGATGAGCGACACATCCTTCGCGTCCTTGATGACGATGCCCGGGCGGTCGTTGGCCATCACGATATCGCGGAAGACCACGTTCCTGACCTCGTGCCCCGGCACGTCAAAGCCGATCACCTCGATCGGCGGGCAGGGGCGCAGATCGCCCGTGTCCTGCGTCGCCTGATACATGCCCGTGAGCGCAAGGCGCTCAAATCGGCAGTTTTCCAGCACCGGCGGGATACCCGCGCCGATACCGTCGTCGTTATAGAGGACGGAGTGCATCATCACGCGCGGGATCACGCAGTCGCGCACGACGACGTCGCGCACGTAGCCGCCGCGCTTCTTCGTCGCCTTGATCTCAAAGCCGCTCATGGACACGCGCAGGTCGCAGTCCCAGATCTTCACGTCCTCCACGCCGCCGCTCATCTCGCTGCCGATGACGACGCCGTGGCCATAGGCGCTGTAGCAGTCAAAGACGCGGATGCGCTTCGTCGGGCGGTTGATGACATTGCCCTCCGGGTTCTTGCCGGACTTGATGGCGACCGCGTCATCCTCGGTGTAAAACTCGGAGGCGAAGAGCGCGCAGTCCTCGCTGGAATCCGGGTCCCAGCCGTCGCCATTCCACACGCCCTGCGAGCGGAAGGTGCAGTGATGCGTCGCAATGCCGCGGCTGTAGACCATATGGACATTCCAGCTCGCGCCGTTTTCCAGCGTGAGGCCGCAGATGTGCACATTCTCGCAGTTGCTCATGTTGATGAGCCTCGGGCGCACGCGGCCGGGGATGGTGTGGTTGTTTTCGCAGGTCGCGACATACTCGGCATTCGCCGCGAGGAACTCCTTGAGCCGCTCGCGCTCGTCCTCGATGATGCGCCACGCCAGCTTCTGGCCGCCGCTGGCAATCTTGCCATGGCCGTGGATGAGGATATTGCGGCAGTTGGGGCCGGAGGCATGGTCGAGCTCGCCGAAGTTGAGCAGGCTCGAATAGCACTCCATCTCCTTGCCCTCAAAGCGGCTGCGGATACGCGGGAGATAATCCGCGATCTCCGCCGTGCCCTGCAGCACAGCGCCCTCGTCCAGCCAGATCTCGGTATCGCTGTGGCCGCGCAGCGCGCCGGTCATGTACACGCCCGCCGGGAAGCAGATGCAGGTCTGTGCCGTCGCCTCGTCAAGCGCGCGCTGCAGCGCGGCGGTGTTGAGCGTCTTTCCGTCGCCGACGGCGTTATACGGCGGCTTCGTCACGTCCACGCGCCTGCGCGCGGCGAGCGTGACGGCCTGCACGCAGGCAGAATGCGCCTCCCCGCCGCAGACGCAGGCGAGGCGGACCTCATGCGCAGACTGCGGGGCAAGGCCCTCAAAGGTATGATGCGAGCAGCGGACGGTCACGGCCTCGCCGCCGTCAAGCGTGATCTCATAGGCCTGATCGCGGGCCGCAGCCTCCGGCTTCTCCCACCAGAGGGTCAGCGTGCTGTCCGTCGCAAGGACGCGCAGCTCGAGCTTTTCCATGGCACTTTCTCCATTTTCTGTTTGTCGTCTCTGCCCCGCCGGCGCGCTCACCAGCGCCGCCTCGGCGTGGGGCAGTGGCCGTCCCTGCGCATCGCGCGCATCTCCACCATGCACCCGCAGAGCATGCAGGTGCCGTTTTGTAGCTGGTCGCATTCGCGGCAGAGCGCCAGCCTCTGTTCATATTCATCATCCGGCGTGCGCGTGCGCGGGCTCAGCGCCCGGCGCACGCGCTCCACCGTCTTTTCGTATTCGACTGGGTCAAGCATCTCGCGCAGCAGGCACTGCCGGCAGCGCGTCTTTCCCGCCTCCATGCCTTACGCCTTGATCGTGATGGCAGCCACGGAGCAGGGCGGCAGCACGGCGCAGATCTCGCCGTTCTCCACCTTGACCTCAAGCGCGGTCGGCTCGACATTCGCCGGGCAGTCGAACGTGTTGTGGTCGTGCGGGGCGCCCGCCATGACGCGCGCCGTCACGGAGGAGAAGGCCGCGTCCGCCAGCAGGCAGGACACCGGGCAGCTCTCCTTTTCGTCCAGATTCGCCACGGTCAGCAGGATATTGCCCTGCGCGTCGCGGCTGGCGCTGGCGTGCAGCTGCGGCACCTGCGCGGTCTTAACGCCGGTCATCTTCGTCTGCGCATAGCACTCCAGCTGCTGCGCGCCCTGATGATTCTTATACATCTCGAAGACATGGTAGGTCGGCGTGAGGATCATCTGATCGCCCTCGGTGAGGATCATCGCCTGCAGGACGTTGACCATCTGCGCGATGTTGGTCATGGTGACCACATCGCAGTGGTTATTGAAGATATTGAGGTTGATCGCGGCGACCAGCGCGTCGCGCATGCAGTTCTGCTGGTAGAGGAAGCAGGGGTTCGTGCCGGGCTCCACGTCGTACCATGTGCCCCACTCATCGACGACGAGGCCGATCTTCTTGCCCTTGCCGGCGACGCGGATCACGCGGCCGTGATTCTCCACCAGCTCGTCCATGAAGAGCGTGTGGTCGAGCGTCTCGTAATAGAGCTTGGTGTCAAAATCGGTCGCGGAGCCCTTGCTGCCCTGCCAGTCGTTGGTCGGCAGGGTGTAATAGTGCAGGCTGATCGCGTCGATCATATGGCCCGCTTGTTCGATGACGGTCTTGGTCCAGTTGTAGTCAAAGGCGTTCGCGCCGCAGGCAATCTTCTCGATCTTATGATCCGGGCTGTAATCGCGCATGTAGGTCGCATGGCGGCGGCACTCATCCGCATAGTACGTCGCGGTCATAAAGCCGCCGCAGCCCCACACCTCGTTGCCGATGCCCCAGTACTTGACGTTGAAGGGCTCTTCATGCCCGTTCTTGCGGCGCTCCTGCGCCATCGGGGACACGCCGCCCATGTTGCAGTACTCGATCCAGTCGCTCATCTCCTGCACGGTGCCGGAGCCGACATTGCCGGAGATATACGCCTCGCAGCCCAGCTGGCGGCACAGCTCCATGAACTCATGCGTGCCGAAGCTGTTGTCCTCGGTGACGCCGCCCCAGTAGGTGTTGACAATGGTGGCGCGGCTCTCCTTCGGGCCGATGCCGTCCTTCCAGTGGTAGGTATCGGCAAAGCAGCCGCCCGGCCAGCGCAGAACCGGAACGCGCATCTTCTTGAGCGCCTCAACGACGTCCGTGCGCATGCCGTTGACGTTGGGGATTTCGGAATTCTCGCCCACGTAGATGCCGCCGTAGATGAGGCGGCCCAGATGCTCGGCAAACTGGCCGTAGATATTCGGGTTGATGGTGCCGACAGAGCGGCTCGCGTTGATAATGATCTTTGCCATGACAGCCTCCTGAAGTATAAAATTTATTCTTCCGGGCTTTGCGCCCGGCAGGTTCCTTTTTTATTGGGGATCAGATCTTCGCCCGGCGGCAGAGCGTGGCCGCCTGCGCGCGGGTGATCATCCCCTCCCCGCCCTGCGGGATCTCCGCAGCGGCGCGGCGCATGTCAAACGCCGCGGCGAGGATACGGGTGAATTCCCCGGCGGCAATCGCCTCCTGCGGGCGCAGCGGCCCGTCCCCGATCAGCCGTGCCTGCAGCGCGCAGCGGACATTGTCCTGCTGCTCCGGTGTGAGCCCCGCCGCATCCTGCGGCAGCGCCGCAGGCGTATTGAGCACGAAGAGCCCGCACGTTCTGCAGACGAGCTCCAGCGCGTCGATGCGCGTGAGCGTCTCGCACGGGCGCTCAGTCTCATACGTCACATACAGCGCCTCCAGCCCCGTCGGCGGGAGGGACTCGTCGCCCTGATCATTCGCCGCGACCTCATACGGCCCGTGCGGCGTCCACCCGCCCTGATTCGCCGTGTCAAGCACACCCTGCGCCTTCAGCTGCGCGGCGACATAGCCCGCCGCAAAGAACGCGCCGAAATCGTTGGTGTGCGTGTAATCGCCGATGTGGAAGAGCACCTTCGCCGCGTCGCGGCCCGTCTCAAGCAGGCGGCGCTTCATGTGATCATGCAGGTCGATGAGCGGCACGCCCTTCTCCTGCGCGACGCGCTTCGCCGCCTGTGCAAACGGGAGGAGCATGTCGTTATACTCGCGCTCATTCCACCAGCTGTTGCGCGCCAGCGGCGTGACCACGCCCGGCGCGGCGCCCAGCGCGCGCAATTCGTCGATGAACGCGCGCAGCGCATCGGCATAGCCGCCGTCGGCCTGCAGATGCGGGCGCTTCTGGTCGTTGTGGCCAAACTGCATGAGCACCGTATCGCCCGGGCGCAGCTGGCCCTTGAGCAGGTCGTAGAGCCCCTGCTCGCGGCAGGTCTCCACCGTCAGGCCCGAACGGGCAAAGTTGATAACGCAGGCGTTCATACCCAGGTACAGCGGCATCATCTGCCCCCAGCCGCAGTACGTCGCGCCCGGCGCATACGGCGCAAACGCGCCCTGATCGGTGACCGTCGAATCGCCCATCAGCAGCAGCGCCGGCACATCGGCTTCCTCGGCGCTCGCAGAGACGATCTCCGCCCCCGGCGCGCAAAGCGCAAGCTCCACGCCAAGGCTCTTCACCGGCGTTTCCGCACCGTCGGGCAGGTAGGGGTGCACGACGCTCAGCGTCTCGACGACCCGTCTCTCCCCCGCCGCGAGGCTGCCGCGCCAGAGCAGACGGCGGCGATTGCCGAAGAGCAGCGCCTCCTGCACATCCTGCCGCGCCGCAATCTCCACACGCACGGCATAGCGCCCGTCCGGCACAGGAATGCGCACAAACTGCGGCTGCACGCGCCCGCCGCCGGCCTGAGGCCCCGGATCAAAGCCCGCGCCGGCCTGCAGCGCAAGCATCTCTTTGCTCTCCATGACGCTCGTCCATCCTCCTTCGCAGAAGAATCCATATCATATACATTATACGGCGTGACGCCCGTGATGAAAAGAACGAAAATAAACTTTCATCAAGACGATAATTAACCTATTTCCACGCCGCGCGCATTACAGGCGCGTCCGCATTTTCCCCGTCGGTCGGCGGCCTCCCCGCATGCCGCGCAAAGCGCCCCTCCAGCGGCGGCAGGCGCGCACACAGTCCGGCAGGGCGGCGTGTGCAGATTGGTCGGTTTTGCGCAGAATATGCTTGAAAATGTGCAGGACGGACCACCTTCGCGATTTGAATCTGCCCGTCCATTCTGTTATAATTTATATACAACCGTATGCACGACTACCCTGCCGGGGCACGCTCCGGCGTCCATCATCACCATAACAGGAGGAAACCACCATGGCGAAGATCCAATTTGACAGGGAGCGCGTCCTGTCCGCAATTGACGCTGTCGTCCGCCAGACGATGAACATGGACATGATGTGGGACTGGCCCTGCGGCGTCGCCTATCTGGGCATCTGCGAGGTCTACCGCGTCACCGGCAACAGGGAATACCTCGACCTTCTCAAGGCGCGCGTGGACGAATACATCGAGCTCGGCCTGCCCAACTGGACGGTCAACACCTGCGCGATGGGCCACGCCATGCTCACCCTCTACGAGGCGACGGGCGACGAAAAATACAAGAAGGTCGCCCTGAGCAAGCTCGACTACCTGCGCAACCATGCGCTGCGCTTCGGCGAAAACGTGCTGCAGCACACCGTCTCGGACAAGAACGACTTCCCCGAGCAGTGCTGGGCGGACACGCTCTTCATGGCGGCATACTTCATGCTGCGCGCGGGCGTCATGTGGAACGACAAGGAGCTCATCGACGACGCGCTCAACCAGTACTACTGGCACATCCAGTTCCTGCAGGATGAAAAGACCGGCCTGTGGTATCACGGCTACAGCCATGTGAGCAAGACCAATCTCTCCGGCTTCTACTGGGGCCGCGCGAACGCATGGGCCGCCTACACGATGTGCCAGGTCGGCCGCACGCTGCCGGAGTGCTATCTCTATCCCAAGTATCTGGAGATCGCCGGCTCCCTCGCCGAGCAGCTCGCCGCGCTCAAGCTCCTGCAGACTGAGAACGGCCTCTGGCGCACCATCCTCAACGACGAGGACAGCTACGAGGAGGTCTCCGCCTCCGCCGGCATCGCCGCGGCGATGGTCGTCAAGGGCAACCCGCTGCACCTGAAGTACATCAACAAGTCCGTCGAGGGCATTCTTGCCAACATCACGCCCGAGGGCCGCGTCACGAATGTCTCCGCCGGCACCGCCGTCATGAAGGACCGAGACGGCTACATCGGCATCCCGCGCAAGTGGACGCAGGGCTGGGGCCAGGGCCTGGCGCTCGCCTTCCTCGCCGCCGTGCTCGAGGCTGACAGCCGCACCGTGGACGGAGCATTATAAGGAGAAACACATGAAAAGAGCAGACTTTACCCTGCCCGGCGAGGCCGGCTATGAGGCCCTGACGATGGAGCTTGCCAAGCGCTGGGGCGCGGACGTCATCCGCGACTCCGACGGCACCAAGCTCTCCCCCGAGATCACCGAGGCGGGCTACCGCATCTACTCCACCATCTGCATCATCCGCCAGCACAACGCCTTTGCCGCCGAGCATCCCGATGCGCAGCAGCAGACGTTCCTGTGCTCCAAGGCCGTGACCGCCGAGGGCGGGAGCGCGACCATCCCGCTGATGGACGGCTACTTTGACGAGCAGCTCGTCCTCAATGACACGCCGGACGCGCTGCGCTACATGCAGGTCATCGACCGCACGGAGAATGCCGAGGTCGCACGCGAGCGCTGGTCCTATGCGGACGGCGCCGTGACCATCCACGATGCGAAGCCGTGGCATCAGTATACCGTCGGCTTCCTCGCATGGCGCGTGTGGGAAGAGATCAACATGTACAACCACACCACCAACAGCTGGACGAGCGAGCATCTGCGCCAGCTCGACCCGCGCCATCCCGCCGCATGGCAGTACCTGCAGGACTGGATGGAGAACTGGTGCGTGGAGAATCCGCAGACGAATGTCGTCCGCTTGACCAGCCTGTTCTACAACTTTGTCTGGATCTGGGGCGCGGACCTGCGCAACAGGCATCTGTTCACCGACTGGGCGAGCTATGACTTTACCGTCAGCCCCGCCGCGCTGGACGCCTTTAAGGAGAAGTACGGCTACGCGCTGACCGCCGAGGACTTCGTCAACGGCGGCAAGCATCAGGTCACCCACATGCCCCCGACGAGCGCCAAGCGCGACTACATGGACTTCATTCAGGAATTCGTCGCCGAGAAAGCGAAGGTGCTCGTTGATATCATCCACAAGCACGGCAAGCAGGCGTACGTCTTCTACGACGACAGCTGGGTCGGCATGGAGCCCTGCGGCAAGCGCTTCGCCTCCGTCGGCTTTGACGGCCTGATCAAGTGCGTCTTCTCCGGCTTTGAGTGCCGCCTGTGCGCGTATGCCGACGTGCCGGTGCACGAGCTGCGCTTCCATCCGTATCTCTTCCCGACGGGCCTGGGCGGGCAGCCCACCTTCTCCGAGGGCGGCGAGCCCGAGAAGGACGCCCTGCGCTACTGGCGCAGCGTCCGCCGCGCGCTGCTGCGCGAGCCGGTCGACCGCATCGGCCTTGGCGGTTATCTGAGCCTGACCATCCCCTTCCCCAAGTTCCACGACACGATCGAGGAGATCTCCGACGAGTTCCGCAGGATCAAGGCCTTCCATCAGAATGGCGCGCCCTACGTCCTGCCCTGCCGCGTCGCCGTGCTGCACACCTGGGGCAGCCTGCGCAGCTGGACGCTCTCCGGCCATTTCCACGAGACGGACAAGCACGCGCTCATCCACATCAACGAGGCCCTCTCCGGCCTGCCGGTCGACGTCAAGTACATCAGCTTTGAGGACGTCAAGGCCGGCGCGCTCAAGGACTTCGACGTCGTCATCAACGCGGGCCGCATGGGCGACGCGTGGAGCGGCGGCGACGCCTGGAAGGACGCGGAACTCGTCGCCGAGCTGACCCGCTTCGTCGGCGAGGGCGGCGCGTTCATCGGCGTGGGCGAGCCCTCCGCCGTGGCCGGCTATGACCGCACCTTCCGCATGGCGCATGTGCTGGGCGTGGACGAGGACCGCGGCGAGCGCGTCTGCCACGGCCGCTGGGCCTACGACGTCTGCGCGGATCTGCCTGTCACCGTCTGCGAGGGCGCGCTGGGCAATAACCCGCACCTCTACCTCACCGACGGCACGGCGAAGGTCCTCGCCGCGAAGGACGGCGCGCCGCAGATGACGGTGCACGACTTCGGCCGCGGCAAGGGCGTGTACATGAGCCACTTCACCGTCTCCCCCGAGAGCACCCGCATGCTGCTGGAGACGCTGCTCATGTGCTGCGGCCTGACCCGCCAGAGCGACTACATCTCCGACAGCGCCTATGTCGAGGCGGCGTGGTACCCGGCAGACCGCGTGCTCGTCGCGCTCAACAACGCCGAGGAGGAGACCACCGCCTTCATCAACACGCCGGAAGGCGGCATGGAGGTCACCCTCTCGCCGCTGGAGACGAGAATGATTCAGCTGTAACATCACCTGCGGGCGGGACCTCATCCGTCTCGCCTGCAGCGATCCACCTTCCCCATCGGGGAAGGTTTTTTATTTTCAGATCGCGCCATATTGATCCGCACAAACAAAAATCACCCCGCCGGGAGGCCCGGCGGGGCGATCTGTCTGCGGCGTTACGCGCCGCAGACAGCGAAAGGGGCTCAATCAATCAATAATTCGACTTGCCCGCAGATACCGGTGCTTAGCGGACCGGCAGCTTGGTGGTCTGGCCGGCCTCATAGGCGGCGAGACGCTCGTCGATGATCTCCTGATAGCCGGCGTCCAGGTAATCCTGGCACAGCTCAGCATACAGCGCGTCGAACTCGGCCGGGTCGCACTTGACCAGCTTCGCATAGGCTTCCTGATACAGGCTCAGGAGGGACGCGGAGTACTCAGCCTCGGACTCGATGGCCACGGCGAAGATCGGATCGGAAACGGCATTGCCCTTCGCAGCGATCTCGGCGAGCTGATCGTAGTTGGACTTGAGCATCGGGTAGAAGTCCTGCGGCAGGCCCTGCGGGGTGATGGCAGCGAGGCTGTCCTCGATGGTGCCGACGACCTTGGAGGCGTGCACAAGGCAGGTCATGTCGATGTTCATGTTGTGGTTGAGCATCTCGGGGCCGACATAGTCGCCAACGACGACCGGCAGGCCGTTCTCACCCATGGTGTAGGTGACGCCTTCGACGCCGTTCTCAAGCACGAAGAGGTTCTCGGGCTGGATCATCCACTCCATGAGCATCCAGGCAGCCTTGAGCTGATCCTCGGTCGCATAGGAGGAGAAGCCAACGATCATGCCGAAGGGGTTGTCCGCGCGCAGCTGCGCATCCGGCACGTTCACGCCGTCAACGACAGCGTAGTTGCTGGCCACGGCGAGCTCGGCCTCGGGGTTGTTCTCAAAGAACGCGGTCAGCCAGGCAACGTTCGCCGCCATGTAGCCGCCGTACTGATAGGTCTTGCCGTTGATGAAGTCGGTCTGCAGCTGGTCGGTCGCAGCGCCGGAGCTGTTCTTCTCGAGGTCGAACTCAGAGGAGTACCAGCCCATGTGATATTCTTCGTTCAGGCGGCGGAGCAGGCGCTCGGTCGGATACCAGGTCAGGGAAGCAGTGCCCAGGGAGGAGTGCTGCGCCCACTCGGCCTCGGAAACCGGGATGTCACGGTAGCCAAAGTTCTGAACATACGCGGCGGTCGGGATGCCCAGGCCCAGAGGCGCCTGGTCGGTCAGGCCGGCGGCGATGATCTTGTTGATGGCGTCCTTGTGCTCCTCGTAGTTCTGCGGCACATGGTCATAGCCAACGGCGCGCAGCCAGTCCATACGGACGAAGGTGAGGTAGGTGTAGGTGGTGTTGTAGTACGGACGCTCGGAGAGGACGAAGTAGGTCTCGCCGTTGATGTCCGTGTAGCCCAGCTGGTTGTTCTCAACCATCTTGCCGTAGTAGGTCGGCGCGACGGCGGCGAACTTCTCCAGATCGATGGTCTGCATGGCGCCGTCGGTGGCCCACTGCGCAACCTTCGGGTAGTCATACTCCATCATGATGGTCGGGGTCTCTTCGGCCGCGATCAGCAGGGAGTACTTGGTCATGACGTCGCCGCGCGGGATGGCCACGTAGTTGACGTCGATGTTGTACTTGTCGCCGAATTCCTTCTGGATGTACTGGGTCCAGTAGTTGTCGTCGACGGCCGGGTAGCCGACCTTGGAGCGGTCATACACCGGGACGGTGATGGTGACGGTCTCCGCGAAGGGCTCCCAAGCGGGCACTTCCGCCAGAGCGGTCGCCAGAGACAGCGCCAGAACCAGCGCCAGGATCAGGGAGAGCATCTTCTTCATAGATACAGTTCCTCCTTTTAAAATTATGTAATGACAGATGGCTCTGCCATTATACCGATGGGAATGCGCCTCATCCGGCATAGCCTGCGGCCGCGTGCGCACATGCCGCACCCGGCACAGACAGCCGGCGGAATCGGGTCCGGGCGCCGCCCGGTCAGCCCTTGACCGCGCCGATCATCGCGCCCTTGACAAAGTACTTCTGCACGAAGGGGTAGACCATGATGATCGGGATGGTGGCGAACATGATCGTCGCCGCCTGCAGGACCTCGGGCGTGGTATCCGCCGCGGCGGACTCCGCAAGGGAGATCGCGTCGTTGCCGGAGTTGAGGACCATGTTGGAAAGCAGGTACTGCAGCGGCTGCAGCGCCTTGGTGGTGATGTAATACTTCGCGTCCGCGTAGGCATTCCAGCGGCCGACGGCGTAGAAGAGCGACAGCGTCGCAAGGATCGGCTTGGAGAGCGGGAGAACGATCTTAAAGAGCGTCTGGAAGTGGCTCGCGCCGTCCAGCTTCGCCGCCTCGTAGAGGCTGTCCGGGATCGTCGAGGAGAGGAAGGAGCGCATGATCAGCATGTTGTACGGCGCAAAGCACAGCGGCAGCACCAGCACCCACATGGTATTGATCAGGCCCAGATCCTTGTAGAGCAGATACTCCGGGATGAGGCCGGCGGAGAAGTACATGGTGAACATCAGGATGAAGGCGAAGACCGGGCGGCCCTTGAGCCCGCGGATGGACAGCGGATACGCCGCGCAGATGGTGATCGCCATGCCGATGACGGTGAAGAGCAGCGTCACCCAGATGGTGTAGATCATCGAGTGCGTCAGCTGACCGTCCCTGAAGATGGACGCATAGGCGTCGAGGTTAAAGCCCTTGGGCCAGAGGTAGACCGCCTTGGACATGACCGCCGTATTGGAGGACACGCTCTTGGCCGTCACATGGATGAAGGGCAGGATACACGTCAGAGAGAGGATAAGGATGACAAAGGCGATGACAAAGTCACTCACGCGGACGCGATTGACGCCGCGCCAGAGGGACGCCTTCTTTTCCTGAACATTCTTGGCCTGCATGATCGTCCCTCCTTCCTTAGAGCAGTCCGTCTTCGCCGAGCTTCTTGGCGACCTTATCCGATGCAAGCACCAGCAGCAGGCCCACAAGGCTCTGGAAGAGGCCAACCGCCGTCGCGCGGGAGAAGTTGCCGCCGGCGAGACCCTTTTCGTAGATGTAGATCGCCAGCTGATACTGGAAATCCTTGACCTGCACATTGCCGAATGCGTCGAGGCGCTCGAAGTTGGAGCCCATCACGCGGCCAAGGTTCATGATCAGCAGGGTGACCATCGTGCCGCGGATGCACGGGAGGGTGACATTCCAGATCTTACGCCAGCGGCCCGCGCCGTCGATGGTCGCGGCCTCGTAGAGCTCCGCGTCGATGCCGGTGATCGCGGCGAGGTAGATGATGGAGCCCCAGCCCATGTTCTGCCAGACGCCGATGAGCAGGTAGCTGACCGCCCAGTGCCACTTCTCCGTGAGGAAGGGGATGCCGGTCTCGATGATGCCGGCGTTCATCAGGGCGACGTTGACAAGGCCGGACTCCGGCTTGAAGAGCGTGAGCATGACCGAAGCGATGATCGGCCAGGAGAGGAAGTGCGGCAGGTAGAGGATCGTCTGGGAGACCTTCTTATAGCGCTCAAAGCGCAGCTCATTGAGCAGCAGCGCCAGAATAACCGGCACCGGGAAACCCACGATCAGATCGAGGAAGTTGAAGATCAGCGAGTTCTTGAGCGCCGTATGGAAGCTCTTGTCCTTGAAGACCTTCTGGAAGGTCTCCATGCCGACCCAGGGGCTGCCGTCAAAACCCTTGGCGGGCTTGTAATTCATGAAGGCGATTCGCATGCCCGGATAGGCGGCATACTTGAAGACAATAACAAAGGTAATCGGGATCAGCAGCAGGAAATACAGCTGCCAATTATTCCTGAAGTAAATCAGCGCCTTCCTCGCGCGCAGATCCGCGCGGACAACAGGCTTGTCAGACATACGAGTTCCCCCTCATTCGTCCAAAGTGACCATACGGGCGCGCCGCCCTTTGTGACCTATGTACATTATAATGCCGCAGGCAGGGCGCTTTCTACGACAAAACAACTATATCCCACCCAAAAACGACCATAAAAGGCGAAATCCTGTCTTTACCTCCCGGCCGAATTGGTGTTATACTGTCTTCATCGGATGTTTGTTTTGTCCCTATCGCACAAGAAGTATCCTCATGGACAGACAAAAGGGAGGGATTTCCCGTGCCGCGCACCAAGAAGAACGTCATCGAATACCGCATCTATGAGCTCTCGCCGGACAGGCCCTTTCTCTGTCTGAACGGCGAGGAATGGCGGATTTCGGATGTGCTGAGCAACCGGCTGCACTTCCATAACTGTCTGGAAATCGGCTTCTGCTTCAGCGACAGCGGCTTCCTCGGCTTTGAAAACGGGGCGACCTATCCCTTCTGCGCGGGCGACATCTTCCTCATTCCCCGGTTTATGCCGCATACGACCTGCTCCGCCCCGGGCTGCCGCAGCCGGTGGAATTACCTCTATCTCGACCTGGACGTCATCGCCGGAAGAACAGAATCCAGCGGCGCGGCCAAGCAGCAGAGCGAGGGCGGCCTGCTCAGCACATTCCTGCACATCACGGCAAAGAGCCATCCGCGGCTGCACTTTTTGTGCACCTGCCTGCTCGAAGAATCCATAAGCACAGCGGAGGACAGCGCGCCCCTGCTCAATCTCTATACGCTGGCCATGGTCGCCGAGCTCCGGCGGCTCGCCAGCCGCAGCGCGGAGCGGCACGCCGTCAATCGCCGCGCCTTTGCGCTCAAGCCTGCGCTGGAATACATCAACAACCACTACGCCGAGCCGTGCAACATCGACCGGCTCGCCTCCCTCTGCCATCTGAGCCAGACGCATTTCCGCCGGCTCTTCCTCTCCATCATGGGCACGCCGCCGCTGCAGTACGTCATCCAGATCCGCATCCGGCAGGCCTGTATCCTGCTCAACACCACGCACGATCCCATCACCGCCATCGCACAGGCGGTGGGCATCAGCTCGATCTCCAGCTTCAACCGCAACTTCCAGCAGATCATGGGCGTATCGCCCCAGCAGTACCGCCAGCAGCAGAAGCACGAGGGCGCACGCCCCCGCCAGTACATCCTGCCCTACAAGGGCTGGCTTGTGCCGGAGAACCTGTAACAGATAAGCGCCCTCCGGGAAACCGGAGGGCGCGCGTTTTTCTCTTATGCATTTCTCTGCGCGTCCCTGTAGGCGCGCGGGCTCAGCCCCGTCTCCCGCTCAAAGAGCCGGTAGAAGTGCCCCGTATTCTCATACCCCACCGCCTGCGCGATCTCCACAATCGGCAGATCGGTATCGCGCAGCAGCCATCTCGCCTGCGCGATGCGCTTGCGCTGGAGAATCTGCGTGCAGCTCTCGCCCATCGTCTTGCGCACCATCTTGCACAGATAGGCCGGGGAGACGTGGTGCTTCGCTGCGAGATCGTCAAAGCGGATGGAGGCGTAGTGCTGCTCAATCTCCTCAAGGACGGAGAGCACCAGCGGGTTGCCCCGCCTGTCGGGCATGGAGAGATAAGCCGTGTGGTCGAGCAGATCCAGCAGCAGCAGATTCATCGCCGCCTTGAGCGTGCGCTGGTGCATATCCTCCTGCTCGAGGAGGCGATAGAGCACGCTCTCCATCAGGCGCTGGATGGACGGGACGTCCGCCACCTTGAAGTGCAGATACGGCACGCTGCGCTCGCCCCTGCCCAGCGCGTCGAGCAGGAAGCAGCCCAGCGCGTTGGAGGAGCCGACCATCGCCAGCGCATCGTCAAAGAACGACGGGCGGATGATGAAATTGACGCCGACGTCCTTCTCCCCGCAGCGGTGGATGCTGTGCACGGCATGGCAGTTGATCATCAGCAGCTCGCCCGCGCGCAGGGTCAGCGGCTCGTCGCCGGGCATCTCATGCGTCGTCTCGCCGCTGAGCATGTAGAGGATCTCGATATAGTCGTGGCTGTGCGCCGGGAATTCGGCAAAGCGCGTATGCTTTCTCAGGGCAATGAGGCGGCTGGGCGGCAGCAGCTTGCGGCTGGAAAAGACGGAGGAGGCGTCGTTGGTATACTCCTCCTGCGTGAGCGGCGCACCGGAGAGAAGGCGCTCTTCCTCCTGCGTGAGCGCCATGAAGCGCCCGACAAGCCTTGCATCCATCAGTAGTCAGTCCCTTCCGTTATTCAGGCTTCACCGTCAGGCAGAACAACTCCTCCGGCTGCGACGGATTGCTGGTCACCTGCACGCGCACTTGGGCGCCGCCCTCCGCGGGGGCAAAGGTCAGCGTCAGCTCCTCGATGAATTCCACGTCATACTGCACGATCGTCATCACGCCGTCCTTGACTGCATACGTCGTCATCATCGGGCAGTCATGCTTGTCCCTGAGGGTCAGTTCGTCGCTGAACGGGGCGCACATATCCGTGCAGTACGCGCCGCGCGCGGCATGCATGCGCCTGCCCGCATGCTCCATGACCAGCACATCGCCCTCCATAGACAGCGCAAGGCAGCCCACGGGCAGATCATACCTGCCCAGCAGCGCCTGCGGCACAGGCTCGCCGCCGTCCTGCGGGAGCGGGCGGAGGCTGCGCAGCGAGGCAAGCCTCTCATGAAGCGCATCCATCGCCTGCGCATCCTCCTCAAGCGCCTCCGGACGGTAGGCGACGAGGACATTGCGCGTGTAAATATCGATCAGCATGCCGATATCCGGGCAGAGCGCGGTCATCGCCATGACGCTGTCCGTCCGCCTGTCCATGATGCACAGCTGGCCGAACATGCCGTCCCCGCGGAACGCGCCGCTCTTGCACATCCAGATCTGGTAGCCATAGCCCGCATTCCAGTCGTGCAGGCCGCCGTCGCCCTCGGGCTGATAGATCTGCGGGCGCGTCGCCTTGAGCAGATAGCTGCGCGGGACAAGCTGCTTCCCCTCCCAGACGCCATCGGCGAGGATGAGCGCGCCGAGC
Source organism: Clostridia bacterium (assembly GCA_017936375.1). Lineage (GTDB taxonomy): Bacteria > Bacillota > Clostridia > Christensenellales > Aristaeellaceae > Ventricola. The sequence goes on along the minus strand of JAGBFR010000005.1, from coordinate 18,948 downwards.
TTCGCATTGACCTCCGGATAGAGCGAGAAGCCAAAGCCGCCGACGCAGACGTCATGCGGATCGCGCATCCAGCGCGTGCCATGGATGCCCATGGGCGCGAGGAGCTTTTCCTCGAGGTATTCCTCAAGATCCACGCCCTTTTTCTTGAGCGCAGCGGAGAGCATGTACGTCGCCGCCGTGTTGTAGCGGAAGACCTCGCCCGGCATCTCGGAGAGCGGCTGCTTCAGGAAGGCAACGCGCAGATCCGCCCACGCGCCCTCGCCGAAGGGCTCCTCCTTCTGCCCGGTGGACATGCGCAGCAGATGGCGCAGCGTGAGCGCGGAGAGCTCCTTGCCCGGGGTCACACCCGAGGCTGCCAGCTCGTCGGCGAAGATGTCGATCACCCTCGCGTCAAGGTCGACGATTCCCTCGTCCTCGGCGATGCCCATCGCCAGCGAGGTAAACGTCTTGGAGAGGGAATAGACCGTCTGCAGCTGCTCCGGTCCATAAGGCGCATAATAACCCTCGCAGAGCACCTGCCCATGGCGCACGAGCAGGAAGCTGTGGAGGTCGCAACCCTTCTCGCGGTATTCGTCGATCATCGCCGCGATGCGCTGCGGCTCAAGGCCGGCCTGCGCAGGCGTGCAGCGGGGAAGGAATGTCTTCTTTGTCATATTCGCACCTCCGGTTACTTCGCCGTTCTTTTCATCCGGGATGAGGCGGCGGCGGTAGATCTTCTCCATGCCGCCCCAGTATGCGCGGCCCCGCCCGATCACCTCGTACCCGTATTTCTCATACAGATTTTCATGGTCGCTGGTCAGATACGCCGCCTCAAAGCCGAGGCTGCGCAGATAGCCCTCTGCAAAGCGGATCATCCGTTCGCTCAGCCTGTGCCCGCGGCAGGCCTCGTCCACGAAGACATAGCCGATATACGGCGTATAGGGCGCATCCGGGATGCAGTCCCGCTTCATCGCGGTGCAGAAGCCGCATATGCGCCCGTCCTGCACGGCGGCAATCACGCGCTCCCAATCCTCAAGCGCACCGCGCGCCATATCCCGCGCAAGGGCCGGCCCGGCCGACCACGGGCAATTCGCCGCATACGCCATCGCCGCAGGCCAGAGCGCATCGCCCGGAGCAAGAAGGACAAACTCCACGCCGCATCCCTCCGTCATGTATTTCTATTCTTACGATACCGCGAACGGTATACGGCTGTCAAGGAAGAGAACGTCTCACAAAAGAAAAAGCCCTCCGCGCGGGAGGGCAGAAGCGCCTGCCTTACAGCAGATCGAGGCTCACCTTGACGACCACCTTGCGGTAGGTCAGCGCCTTCCCATCGATACACACGCCGGGGCGATGCACGTCGTTGGGGAAGAACACGGCGAAGCAGCCCTTCGTCGCATGGACAAAGCTCTCATTGTCCACGCCGTCATAGAAGTACAGATCGCGCTCGTCGATCTCCTCGGTGCACATTCCCACTCCGTTGGACGGCGCAATACCGAAGAGCTCCTCGCCGCCCAGCCAGAACTGGACGTCCAGATACTTCCTGTGCAGCTCGGGCTTGCACGCCTCGGCGGGCTTGGAGGTATAGGTGAAGAGCTGGGCAAACATGCGCCTGCCGTCGACCTCATAGACGCCGTCCTCCATGGTGGAAAAGTCCGTCTCCATCAGATAGGTGATCGCCCTGCGGATCGCGCCGGGATAGTGATTCAGGTTGTTATTGGCGTAAATGCTGGAAAAGATCATAAGAGCCCTCCCTTTCATATCATGCTGATGACAGCTTAACACGAAAGGAAGGGTTTTGTCTATGAATATGCAGGACGACCGTGCAGAATGCGCCTTCAGCAGAGGCAGCGAGGCCCCTCGGACAGCTTACGCCTCATCCTCCGGGGACCAGCCCTCCGCAGGCCTGTGCTGGGGCATGGACAGGAACCACCTGACCCCAAACCGGTCGATCACGATGGCCGCACAGGGGCTCCACGGCAGCTCGCCGATCGGCAGCTCCACCCGTCCCCCATCCGAGAGAAGGGCAAACGCCCGTTCCAGCTTGCTGCGGTCGTCGAAGTCCACCCCCAGCTCGATGGGATGGACATGCGCATAGGTATCCCGCTTCGCCTCCACGACGGAGCAGAAGGGCTCGCCATTTCTCTGCAGCTCCGAATGGAAATAGGTGCCGTCCCCGTTGAGGACATGATACCCCATCTCCAGCCCGAAGGCCGCCTGATAGAGCGCAACAGCCGCCGGGCTGTTCTTGACATAGATGCCGATGCCGATCATATAAGACTCCTCCATGCCTGCCGCGTGAATCAATTCCTGCCTTTATTGTAATAACAAGCCGAGCGCACGTCAAGAAGAAGCGGCAAGAAGGTATGCGCTGTTCACGTCGAGCTTCGCATCCAAGCGGACCATCACGATGGCCTCGCCGCTGCATGTCCATTGCCAGACGGTCGGGATGCGATGGCCGACGATGCAGATGTGACACAGGCGCATTCCCACCCCGGGCAAGCCCACCCTGGCGGCGAGCCTATCACGCATCCAGCCGCTGGCGCTCCACCAGCTCAGCAAATCTGCCACCCAGCGCAATCAATTCGTCATACGTGCCGTCCTCGGCAATCTTGCCCTTTTCCAGATAGATGATTCGGTCGCAGGCTTTGATCGTGGACAGCCTGTGCGCGATGACAATGCGGGTACACTTGAGCTTTTCCAGCGAATCGGAAACCGTCTTCTGCGTCAGGTTATCCAGCGCGGAGGTGGCCTCGTCAAACATGAGCACCTTGGGCTTGGGCGCGATGGCGCGGGCGATCATCAGGCGCTGGCGCTGGCCGCCGGAGATGCCGCCGCTGCCCTCGGAGATGATGGTGTGCATCCCCATCGGCATCCGGCGGATATCCTCTGCAACGCCCGCCATCTCAGCGGCCTCCCACGCCTCCTGAAGCGTCAGATGAGGGGCGGAGATCACGATATTGGAATAAATATCGCCCTGAAACAGCTTGCCGTTCTGCATCACGACGCCGATCTTTCGGCGCAGCGACTTGAGGTCGATGGTATTGAGATCCTTGCCGTTGTAGTACACCGCGCCCTTCTGCGGCTTCTCAAAGCCGAGCAGAACGCGCATGAGCGTCGATTTGCCGCAGCCGGTGGCGCCGACGATCGCAACATACTGCCCGGGACGGATTTTGAGGGATAGATCGTCCAGTACGAGCGGCATATCCTCCCGATAGCGGAAGGAGACGTTGCTGACCTCGATGGCGCCGCTGATGCGCTCGATGACCTGCTTGCCCTCGGAGACCTCCGGCTCCGCATCCATGATAGGCTTGGCCATGGCCATAACGGGCTTAAACTGCGCCAGCGTCATCGCCAGACCGGACAGGGACATGAACGCGCCGCTGACCATGCCATAGGCGGCATTGAAGGCGTAGTACTCCGCGACGCCCACGCCGCTGCGCAGCGCCGCCATATACATGACCAGCGTGCCCGCGAGCGAAATCGCCATGCTGATGACGCTGTTGATCCTCAGAAACATGGGCGGGTTATAGACGGATGCAACCTGCTTTGCATACAGATCCGACCAGCGCGCGTAGGCGCGCTTCTCCGCACCGGAGAGCTTGATCTTCTGAATGCCGCTGATCAGCGCATAGGTCATGCCGCTCTCCTCAGCCCCGAGCTCCATCTGCCTGCGGGCAACCCGCGTCTGATACAGCGTGGTGCAGACGGAAAACGCCAGCGTCACCAGAATGACCGCGAGCGCAGGCGTCACCAGCGCAGGCGCGTAGGCAAAGATCTGCGTCACATAGATCAGCGAGAACAGGGAGGTCAGGCCTGCATTCAGCACGGCAGACATCAGCATGCTGCACAGGGACTGGATATTCTGCGCGCGGCTCGCCAGCTCGCCGGAGGAATGATGCTTGAAAAAATCCGCCGGCAGGGACAGGATGCGCATCATCGTCGCCGCCTGCACGGAGAGATTCAGCTTGGTATTGATGCGGCTGGAAAGCAGCGTCTTGATCGAATTGAGCAGCAGCCGGCTCACGGACACGCTGATCATGAACGCCGCAAGCGCCAGCAGCAGGCGCACGCTGCCGCTCTGCGCCACAGGCCCAAAGAGCAGCGCAGTCAGCCTCGGCGTGAGAAGGCCCACCAGAGAGACCGAAAGGGCCGAGAGCAGCACAAGCACGATATCCGCCTTATCCATGCACTCGGCGATATAGCGCATGAGCAGGGGCATCGTCAATTTCGTCAGCGGGAAGGGCTTATAGAAGCAGATGGCCTCCTCGTCAAACAGCGCTTCCGTCTGCGCGGTGATTTTCACCCACTTTGCCGCAGCGGCGTCATAGAACGCATAGCCAGCAAGCCCATGCGGAATCAGCGCGACCACGCTGCCGTCGTCCCTGCGGCGTCCGAGCATTGCGCCGATGGCGTCCTTATACCAGCCCTTCTGCAGCTGCACATTGCGCCGCATGACGCCGTGGGGCCGGAGCAGGTATTCCAGCCGGTCATCCAGCCCCTTCACAGCGTCCGGAACCTCGCGCGGCTTGATTTTATAATACCTGAGGATCTCGCCGATTTCACCGATGGCCTTGGCCTCGTCGCTGGCATAGGCGGCAGACATCTTTGTGCCCAGCACCGCGTCGGCGATGCGGACGAAGGCTTCCTCAAACAGCTGATCGTCGCTTTGCTTTCTTTGCTTGATTTGCTCGTCAAACCAACCCATGTGTCCGCCTCCCTCCTTATTCGCTGCAGACCAGCTTGGTATAGAAGCCGTTCAGGGCATACAGCTCCTCATGGGTGCCGCGCTCAACCACGCATCCGCGGTCCATCACGATGATCTCATCGCAGTCGCGGATGGTCGAGAGCCTGTGCGCCACCACGATGCAGGTGATGCCCCGGTCCTTGATGGATTTGACCACGTTGTACTCCGTGCGGGCGTCCAGCGCGGAGGTCGCCTCGTCCAGAATGATGATCGTGGGATCCTGCGCCAGCACGCGGGCGATCTCGATGCGCTGGCGCTGGCCGCCGGAAAAGTCCTTGCCGCCCTCTGTGATGCGGTACTGATAGCCGCCGTCGCGCTGCATGATGTCCTCATGGAGCTGCGCATCGCGCGCTGCCATGATCATCTCAAAGTCCTCGATGGAGGTATCCCACATCTTGATGTTGTTGGCGATGGTATCCTCGAAGAGGATGATGTCCTGATCCACAACCGCCAGAGAGCCGGTAAAGACGCTGCGGTCGATCTTGGACATGGGCTTCCCGTCAAAGAGAATCTCGCCGCTCCACGGCTGGTACAGGCCGGAGATCAGCTTGGACAGGGTCGATTTGCCGCAGCCGGAGGTGCCCACAAAGGCCACGCGGCTGCCGGGCTTGAGCGTCAGATTGAAATCGCGGATCAGCGGCTCCGCCAGGCGGGAATAGCCAAAGGTCACGTTCCTCATCTCAATCGCGCCGGAGAGCTTTTGGTAGTCCTCTTCCTCCGCGCCCTCCGCAGCATACACCACGTCGGAGGGATACTGCATCACATCCTCGACGCGCTCCATCTGGGTGCGCATCTCCTGCAGGGTCTGCCCGGCGGAAATCATCTGCTGCGCCGGCGCCATAAAGGAAGCGAGGAAGCCCTGAAACGCCATCACCATGCCGATGGTGAACCGGCCGTCCATGACCAGATATACGCCGAGGATTGTGACGGCGGTGTTGGTTATCGTGGATACGATCTGCGGAAGCAGGCCGAAATACTGATTGAGCCTGGCATAGCGCACCTCCTGCAGATTGACGCTGGCCTGATAGCCCGCCCACTTCTCAAAGAAGCCGTTCTCCGCGCCGCTGGCCTTGATGGTCTCGATCATCTCGATACCCGCCACCGTCGTGCCGGAGAGCTTGCCCGCGTCGCGCATCTGCACGCGGGTGATGTTGATGCGTTTGCTTGAGATGATGCGGGATATGCCGGTATTGATCAGGATGGAGGCGACGCCCACCAGCGTCAGCATAACGCTGTAACGCAGCATGACCACCAGATAGAAGACCATCATGCAGGCGTCAATCACCAGCGGGGCGAACGTGCTCACGAGGCTGCCCGCGATGGACGCATTGGTCTCCTTGCGCTGCTGGATATCGCCCGCCATGCGCTGAGAGAAGAATTCCATGGGCATCTGCAGCAGCTTCCACATGAAGGTGGTGCTGCCCACTGCCGCAATCTTTCCGTTGATGCGCGATGAATAAATCGCCTGAATGAAGGCGATCACAATCTGCACGACGGACAGCCCTGCCAGCGCCCAGAGGAACAGCGTGACCCATTCCGGATTCTCGCCGGTGAGCAGGCGATCAAGAAACACACGGGAGAAGCCGGGCTTTATGATCCCCAGCAGCGAGGCGATCACGGCGGTGATGACGGTAAACGCCGCCGCCTCGCCGGTGCCCTTCATGCGCTGGCGGGCAAAGGCCAGCACGCTTTTGGGCTTGCCGCCGGGCTCAAAGCCATCGCCCGGCTCAAAGAACAGACAGATGCCGGTAAAGGCCTTGTCAAACGTCTCCATCGGGACGCTGTAATGGCCCTGAGCCGGGTCATTGAGGACGGCCTTATCCCCCTTGAAACCGCAGAGCACCACGAAGTGATTGAAATTCCAATGGATGATACAGGGAAACTTTCCCTCTTTTCTGAGCGCGTCAGGCTCAAAGCGGTAACCCTTTGCGGTAAGGCCATAGCTGCGGGCCGCGCGGAGCACGTTTTTGGCATTGGACCCGTCGCGGGATACGCCGCAGTCCGCGCGCACCTGCTCCAGCGGAATCCACTTTTCATAATAGGCCAGCACCATGGTCAGCGAGGCTGCGCCGCACTCCAGCGCCTCCATCTGCATGACCACGGGCACCTTCGCCACGCCCTGCGTCACGGGCTGCCTGATCTTCCTCTCATCCTTTGCCATGGCGCACCTCAATTCAGCACAAAGGACATGGGCGGCACGCTGTCGATGACGATCTTCGCGGCATGCACGCCGTCAGGGCAGCTGACGTCGAGCGCCACGGCATAGACCCATTCGCCCAGCTTCAGTGCGCCCACATGGCGCATGTACTCGGTAAAGGCGTCATCCACGCAGACAGGCTGATCGCTGACAGCCGCCACCATGCCCGTCACGCCGCCGACGGATACCGGCATGCCATCCTTCACAGAGGCCGCATCCGCCTCGCGGACGTAGGCTGTCACGCTCCCCTCCTGCGCGACGGCGACAACGGGCAGCACCGTATCCATATGCCCGGCAACGCCCCATACGCAGACGCCCGCCAGCAGGATCACGATGGCGATCAGCAGCATCCACACCGAGGGCGTGGACACGCGGATATAATCATTGAGCTGCTCGGGAGAAGAAATGCGTTCCATACTCTTTTTGCGGAACAGGTTGCTCATGGTATCAGCTCCTCAGGTTTTTTCGGATCGTCAAAATATTCCGGCCATTCTCATAGCGATAGGCGATTTCGTCCATGCTCTTTTTGACCATGAAGATCCCCAGACCGCCGAGCGACCTTTCCTCCGCCGCGAGGGTGATATCCGGATCAGCAGCGGTCAGCGGATCATACGGCATGCCGCCGTCGATGAAGGTGATGATGACGCTCAGCGGATCCTCGGCGACCTCAACCCGGACGGTGGCCTCTCCCACATCCGGGTTATAGGCATACTGCGCGATATTGCCGAAGAGCTCGTCGATGGCGATATCGATCTGCATCTGCGCCTTCATGGGGCAGTCCAGCGCTTCTAATTGTGCATTCACGAAATCCGTAACCAACCCGATATTCTCCACCGTCGCGGCGATGGTCATTTCCTTCATGCTCTCGCCTCCTCAGCCTGAGGGCCGTGCCACGTCAGGCACAGCATGGTGATGTCGTCAAACTGCTCCGCATCGCCCGCGAAAGCGTCCACGTCCGCCTTCACCCGCTCGCAGATGGCCTGCGCGGATGCGCCCTGCAGCCCATTGAGCAGGCTGCGCAGACGCTCCTCGCCGTAGAGGTTCTCTGCCGCGTCGGTCGCCTCCGTCACGCCGTCGGTATACAGGTAGAGCGTATCTCCGGGCTGCAGCTGCAAGTCAAACCTGCGGTAGCGGACGCCCTCCATGCCGGCAAGCACAAAGCCGGGTCGTGTCTTATGGAAGGCGAAGCTGCCGTCCTCGCCCCGGACCAGCGGCGGGTTATGCCCCGCATTGGCGAAGGTGATCCGCCCGGTCTTCACGTTGAGCAGACCCATCCACACGGTCACGAACATCCCCGCCTCGTTGCCCTCGCAGAGCTTCTCGTTCGCGGTGGTGAATACCTGCTCCACGCTCATGCCGGACTCGGCGCAGCTCTTGAGCAGCGTCTTGGACTGCATCATAAACATCGCCGCCGGGATGCCCTTGCCGGAGACGTCCGCAACCAGGAAAGCCAGCGTATCCTCGTCGACAAAATAGAAATCATAGAAATCGCCGCCCACTTCCTTTGCGGTATACATCGCGGCATGGATGTCAAACTCCCTCCTGCCCGGATAGGGCGGGAACACGGAAGGCAGCGCCGAATGCTGAATCGCCTTGGCGAAGGCCAGCTCCGCATCGATCCGCGCGGCTGCGTCGGCGATGTATCGCTTGAGGGTATCCACCGTTGTGTTGATGTCGTTGGACAGGTCGTCAAACTCCACATGCGAGCGTACGTTCACAACCGTATCCAGCTTGCCCTCGGTGATGGCGGACAGAGAGTCATTGATCTGATAGATATTCCTGACCACAAGACGATTGACCAGCACGAAGATCATGATGAACAGCGCCGCAAAGACCACAATCTGCATCGCGGTCGTCACGCCCACGGACACATTGCGCGACAGGGCCGCCTCGCTGCGCGGCATGACGGCCACGATTCGATAGCCCTCCGTCGTCTGGTACATACAGTAGCTGGCCCGGCCATACACATCGGCCATAAAGACCTCGTTTTCCGGCGTGACTGCCGTGTCGATCCATACGCCGGTCACATTGAGATTCTGTCCTTCGCTGCCATACCGGTCGCTGACGATATTCCACGCCTCATCCACAATGATGATGCAGCCGCCCGCGCCCACATGGCGATTGCGGGTCACGCCGACGACAAACTCGTCAATATCACGCTGGAAGCGCTCCGCGCCGTAGCCGACCTGAACAAACCCGCCCCGCTCCAGCGCCACGCCGCCGTACTTGCGGGAGATGGACGGATCATCAGAGGTCGGCTGATAGCTCTGCACATATTCCTTCTCGCCGGAGAGCAGCCCTATGAACTCGCCGGACTGCGCGCCGCTGCGCATGTCATAGCCCAGAAAGGACGGATGGGTGGTCGCAACGATGACGCCGAACGAATCGATGATATTGATCTCCGTTACGTCATACCGGCCGAGCAGCTCATAGAGCACATCGCCGGTGATCCTGTCCATGGCGTCGAGCTCCTGCGCCATGCTCCGCGTCAGCCTCAGCAGATTCTCATCCGACGCATCGATGATGTCCTCACGCACATCGGACAGATTCAGCCTCAGCAGGTTGATGGCGTTATTCTCAGACAGCCGGGTCTGAATCAGCCAGAGAAAAACCGTGGTTGTCAAAAAAGCGATGGCGACCAGAACAAGCAGCCACCGCTGAAAGGCATGGGAGATTTTAATTTTCTTCTTCATAGGCATTATTCAATCGTCAGAATATCGCAGAAGCCCGTGACCTCAAAGATCTCGCTGATGGTCTCATTCACATTGCGGACCACCATACAGCCCTGCCTGTTCATGATCTTCTGCGCCGCAAGGAGCACGCGCAGGCCGGCGGAGGACAGATAATCAAGCTCGGCAAAGTCCAGCGTGAGGCTTTCCACGCCGCCAAGGCTCGCCTTCAGTTCATTCTCCAGCTGGGGCGCGGTGTTGGTGTCCAGACGGCCAATCAGGGTAAGCGTCAGCTCGGAGCCGTCAATCTTCTTGTCAATCGTCATTACAGTTCTCTCCTTCAACCAGTTGTCATGTGCGGGGCATGCCCTGCTCCTCGGGAGCGGCAAAACACAAAAAACGTCCCGCGCGGCCGCAGGACGTTGCTCATGATTCTATTGAAGATTTATCGTATCTGCACGTCTGCGGCCGAATCTTCTCGTAGAAATTATATTCTAAATATCCGGCAATGTCAATTTCTGGTGATATTCGCGTTTCTGCCATGCAAAGGGTAAGAATATAGGAGCCGCAGGTAGATGGACGGCTTGCCTTTTCGCCGTCCCTGTGATATCCTTTCCTCGTAGGCAGGTAGGGTCTACGGGTGGTTTCCTCCGCAACGGCGTACAGAAGCGGAGGTGATGCAATGAGTAATGTTGAACTGCTCAATACGCTCCTTGCAATCGCTGGTTTAATCGTCGGCGTGATCTCGCTGACTTCGACCTTTCTTAAGCGATAAATAAAAACCGCCTCGCAGTTGCGACCTGCGTACGGCGGTTTGTCGGTCTTTCCCCAGACCGTTGTGGTGAATCATCACCCGTAGGGCTGCACCCCTATCTGCCTACATTGTACGCTATCCTCCGGCTCATGTCAAGTCATGGACGGGAGGCCTTTTTTATTCCTTCAACCTATGAAATCAAGGGAGGGCGGAGAGTCAGGGATTCGTCTCTCCTTTCTCGACGCTCGTCGGTCAGGGCGGCTCTGACAGCCCACCGGGCTGTCATTCACTTCCGCCCCAGTTCTCATCCCTAACTCTTTTTTGCCAAATAACAAAAACCCCCATTCAGGGGACTTTGTTATTTGGCGGAGAGTTAGGGATTCGTCTCTCCTCGCTCGACGCTCGTCGGTCAGGGCGGCTCTGAGGCCACACTGTGGCCTCATTCACTACCGCCCCAGTTCTCATCCCTAACTCTTTTTTGCCAAATAACAAAAGCCCCCATTCAGGGGGCCTTTGTTATTTGGCGGAGAGTTAGGGATTCGAACCCTAGGAGGTTTTACCCTCACAGCATTTCGAGTGCTGCACCTTCGACCACTCGGACAACTCTCCATATCGGACACTCCGCAAAAGAGTGCCCGTATATTATAAGTCAGAGCAAATCGACCTGTCAAGGGGCAATCCCGGTTTTTGCCTGCTCCGCCTTCCATGCGCCGTAGGCGTCCATCAGCATGTCAAGCACCCGAACGTCCTCGCTCAGATCCGCAAGGCGTACGCCCATCGCGCCGATCGGCAGATCGCACGCATGGATCGCCCAGCCATCGTCCGTCCAGCGGCCCACGGCAATCTGCTTGGGCGCCTTTGTATATTCGCCCAGCCGCGTCGTCAGCTGAAGATAGACCTGCTCCTGTGCATCAAGGCGGTATTCCCAGTCGTTATACGCGAGGAGCACATCCCACGCCTGCAGCCCGGCCTGCGCGGCGGGCGTATCCTCAAGCACCTCAAGGATGACAACGCATACCCGTTCGTCGTAGATCAGCACGCCGGTCTCATCGAAATAGCGTTCCCCGATTGTGTAGTAGCCGTTGCGGTCATAGACCGTCTCATGCCGGTGCGTGCCCTCAATGCCCAGCGGCGTCCCGTCCGCATAGAAATACGACAGCGCCGTCTGCTCCCAATACTCATTGTACTCATAGCGGAAGACGGGCACATAGCCGCTCGCCGGATCAACAGGATTGCCCTGCGCGTCATAATACCGCTGCTCAATGGGAAGCCCCAGCGCATTGACGTCCTGCTCATAATAGAATACGCCTTCCTCCAGCGGGCTGCCGTCCAGCGCATACTGCTCTGCCGTGAGCATATCCCCGGCCAGATTATAGGTATAGCGCAGCTCCATGCCGCTGCCGTCGGCATAGATATCCCGGCGCACAGCCGCATAGCCCATCGCGTCGCGTTCGCACTCCGCAATATAGACGGCTTCGCCCGCCGCCAGCGCCTCGTCGCTCGCATAATACTCCTCGCGCACGAGATCGCCGCATTCATCATATGTGCCCCGCCAGAGGGCATAGCCATTCTCGCCGGCGATGAGACTGCCCTGCGCATCATAGCGGCGCTGGCCGATCTCCCTGTGACGCATGTCATACTCCCGGACAAAGCGCGCGCAGCCCGTCTCCATATCGGCATAGAGATTCCCCTGCGCATCGTAATACGTCTCCTCGATCACATTGCCGAATCCGTCATAAACATAGGTCAGCGTGGCGTAATCCGCGGCGTACAGCCCATTCACATCGTATCTGTCCACCCGGATCACCCGGCCCATATGATCGTATTCATACGTCATCCGGCAGACGGCGCCCGTCACCGGGAGCCCCTGCTCGTCAAACCATGACTCCTCCATCTTTTGCCCGCGTCCGTCGTAGACATAGCGGATGAAGGCGCAGCCGTCCCGCTCGCTCGGTCTGCCCAGATTGTCGTAATACGCGCGGGCGGTCAGGTTGCCGCTCTCGTCATAGGTATAGCGGATCTCCGTCGCGCGGTCGGATGAGGACATGACCGCACCGGTCGGCGCCGTCCTGAATTCCCGGGTCAGCAGGCCTTCGGAGCTGTATTCGTATTTATATTCATACACGCCCTCTGCGTCCTGATGCGGCGAGCCGTCCGGCTTGAGATAGCGCTCGACGGTCATATTGCCCAGCATGTCGTACTCCCACTCGACGACGCTGAGCTTGTCGCTCGTATAGCAGGGCTGCCCGTCCGCGTCATAATACGTCTGCCGCACCATGTGATCCAGATGATCGTATGTAGCCGTATAGGACGCATTGCCCCAGCGGCTGTTCACAGGCTGCCCCTGCGCATCCAGATACTCGGTCCGCGTCATATTGCCCCGGTCGTCATAGATGTACCGGATGCAGGCAAAGCCGTTGATATTGGCGGTCAGGCTGCCGTCTACGCCGATCCATGACTGCGCCGACAGGCGGCCGCTCTCGTCAAATTCATGGAGCATGCCGTGCGTGCCCATGCTCCTGTCCAGGCAAGGATTGCCCGCCGCGTCATACACGCAGTAGGCGGTCATGTGGCCCGTCTCGTCGTATTCGCAGGCATAGCGGTGCACGCCGTCGCCGTTGACCGTCGGCTGCCCATGCTCGTCGAAGTAGCGCCGGCCGGTATCCCGCCCGAGCGCATCATGGTCGAGAAGCAGCCAGTGCGCGCCGCCATCCCTTCCGTACACGGGCTGCATGCGGTCGTCATAAAATCGGCCTTCGCTCATGAACCCGTCATCACCATAGACATACTCGGAGCAGGCATAACCCTCCGCGCCGCAGATCAGGTTGCCCGCCCCGTCCACGCTCTCATAGCGGATGGGCCGCCCGAAATCGTCAAAGCTGATCCTCGTGGAGATGGTCCCGAGCGAATCCGCAACGGGCTCGCCCTCCGCGTCGTAATTGACGTCCCGGATCATGTTGCCTCGCTCGTCATAGATGAACTCGGTCATCACGACGGGATTGCCGCCCTTTGCCGCGCGCATGGGCTCGCCGTCGCGGCCAAGGTAGATGACGCGGATGATGCGGCCCATCTCGTCGCGCTCATAGCGCCTGCCATAGATGCCGTTGGCGTCGCAGATGGGCGTATTGCGGTTATCGCGCATATAGAGCACCTGCGTCAGGTACCCGTTCTCGTCATAGGTCTGCAGCTGGCGGGCGATCTCGCTGCGCTCTTCGCCGCGCTCATTCGCCGCGTCGATGGAGAGTGCCCTGGTCATATCGCCATGCAGCGTCAAGGCCTCGCTCTCATAGCCGGGCGTGGTGAAATCGACCGCGCCCATGTTCTGCGTATACTGCTTGACGCGCACGGGCGTACCGTACTGGTCGTATTCCTCCACGCTGGAGAGCCTGCCGTCGCTGTCGTAGACAAACTTGAGCGCAGGCGACTCCTGCCGGATATCATAGACGACGGGCTGGACGATCGCGCCCGCATGATTGACGCGCTCCAGCTTCACAACCCGTCCGCGCTGGGTGGTGATGCGGTAATACTCAGTATCCGTCTCCCGCTCCTCGCGCGTGAGCTCCGTGAGGCCCACGGGGATCTCATGGCGGTAGACGTATTCGTTATAGTATTTTTCGTGCGGCATCAGATACCACGCCGTGCCGGCCGCGGCGAGCAGCAGCAATAGCACAGCCAAGCCCGCCATCATATACCGGCGCATGCGCCGCTTCTTATCGCGCTGGACGAGATTGTCATAGCCAAGGCCCAGCATCGTGGAGAGCACGCGCAGGAAGGCATGATGCCGCCCCAGTTCAAGCACGCTGACGCCGAGAATATCCTTTTCATCCTCCAGCAGGGCGGCTGGGAAGCACTCCTTCTCCGGGTCCTTGGCGTGCGGCTCGCCCGCGACGATGAAGGGGATGATCTGCGCGCCGCGGCCAAGCTCCTTGAAGTGCCGGATCTCCTGGCTGACCCAGTCGGAAGCCGAGCTGTTGGGCGAGCAGATGACGATCAGGAAGCGGCTCTCCTCCAGCTCTTTGGCGAGGCTGTCCCAGACATAGCCGCCGGTCAAATCGGTCTTGTCGCGGAAGATCGGCTTCACGCGCTTGGGCAGAGAGGGATCCTCCCGGCGCAGCACAGCGGGCAGGAGATACGTCTCCAGCCGCTCCTGTATCCATTTCGCCCACTTTTCGTCCTTTCTGCTGTAGCTGACAAAGGCATAATAGGACCACTTCTTCTGCTCGGGCATGCTCGTTTTCCTCCCGCAGTCGTGTGAAATATCGGTGATTTTATTGTAGCACACGCCAAAAACAATGTAAATATGACAAAGCCCCCGCCCTGAGGGCGGGGGACAGATTTGATATTTTACAGCTTGGCGGCCATCTCGACGATCTCCATCGAGCGGCGGATGAACTCGGTCATCTTCTCCGCCTCAAGCGGCTGGCGGGAGAGCTCGGCCAGGTCATAGAGCTGGCGGGCGAGCAGCACGCTGCGCTCGTCCTTCTCTCGCGCGGCGAGGCTGCGGACGGTCTGGCTGCGGCTGTTCAGGACGACGCTGTACTTCGCCGGCATCGCAAACTCCGCACGGCCGTAGATGCGGCCCATGTCGTTGAAGCGGCGGGTCTGTTCGTCCTCGATGAGCATGAGCGGGATGCTGTCGTTGACCAGCGGCTTCACCTGCACGTCGAGCGCCTCGTCGCCGGCAGCCTCGCGCACGATCGCGGTCAGCTTGTCGTTATCCAGCGCCTCGGCCTCCTCCTCGGCGGTGAGGCTGTCCAGCTCCGCATCCACACGGCAGAACTTCACCGGGTTTTCGCCCGCGCTGTACTCCATGTAGGAGGTGAAGTTGACGTCGATCGCCTGATCGAGCACCGCGACGTCCACGCCGCGCTCGGTGAACAGGCGGATCGCCGCATCCTGACGCGCCGCATCGGAGGTGTAGACCACCTTGCCCGGGGCCTTTTCGCCATTGCGCTCCCTGTACTCCTCAAGGGTGAGGAACTTGCCCTCGGTGGTCCTGAGCAGCAGGCAGGCCTTCATGCGCTCGGCGAACTTCTCGTCGCGCATCACGCCGTACTTGATGAACGGATGAATATCCGGCCAGAAGCCCTCGTACGCCTCGCGCTCGGTCTTGAACATTCCGGTCAGCTTGTCGGCGACCTTCTTGGTGATGTGCGTGGAGATGCGGCGGACATAGCCGTCATTCTGCAGGAAGGAGCGGGAGACATTCAGCGGGAAATCCGCGCAGTCGATGACGCCCTTGAGCAGCATCAGGAACTCGGGGATGACCTCCTTGATGTTATCCGCGACAAAGACCTGACCGGAGTAGAGCTTGATCTGGCCCTCCATGCCGCCGAACTGCTCCTTGATCCTCGGGAAATAGAGGATGCCCTTGAGCTTGAAGGGATAATCTACGTTCAGATGGATCCAGAAGAGCGGGTCCTCGAACTCGTGGAAGGTCTTGCGGAAGAACTCCTTATACTCCTCGTCCGTGCAGTCCTGCGGCGCCTTGGCGTAGAGGGGCTGCGTCTCGTTGATGGGCTTGAGCAGGGGCTTCTCTTCCTCCGCCTTTTCCTCGCCTTCGCCGGTGACGACGGCCTCTTCCTCCTTGATCTCGTCCAGATAGATCGGCACGGCCATGAAGGAGCAGTAGCGCTCGAGCACCTCGCGCACGCGCCAGAGGTCGAGGAACTCCTCCTCCGCCTCGCAGATGTGCAGGGTGATGGTGGTGCCGCGGCTGGTGCGGCTGCCCTCGCTCATGGTGAAGGCCATGCCGTCCTCGCTCTCCCAGCGGACGGCCTGCGCGCCCTCGCGGAAGGACAGCGTATCGATGCTCACCTTATCCGCGACCATGAAGACGGAGTAGAAGCCCAGGCCGAAGTGGCCGATGATGCCGGAATTCTCCGCCTCGCCATCCTTGGCATACTCCTCGAGGAAGGACTTCGCGCCGGAGAAGGCGACCTGATTGATATTGGTCTTGACCTCTTCCTCGGTCATGCCCACGCCGTCGTCGATAAAGCGCAGCTCCTTCGCCGCCTTATCCACCTCCACGCGCACGGAGCAGCCGCTCGCGGCGGAGAAGTCCGCCATGCGCAGCTTCGTGATCGCGTCGCAGGCGTTGGAGACGACCTCGCGGATGAAAATATCCTTATCGGAATACAGCCACTTCTTGATGATGGGCATGATATTCTGCGCGTCAATCGACACATTGCCGGTGATCGGATTCATATCAAAAACCTCCTTGTGATCCAAAGCAAATGGTCATTCTGCTTTCTACAGTCGGTATTGTAGCGCGAATGTCAGGGAATGTCAATACGAAATTAGCACTCTCACACCGAGAGTGCTAAAGGATATTGGAGCGGTCAGTCGGGGCGGCAAAATAACACACGCGGCGCAAAACTTCCGTGTTTACTTCTCTCCCCCGCTGTTGTATCATGGAAACGAACAAAACAGGCTGCCCTGCAGCCCGTGATCCATACATTATACGCAAAGGAGTCCATCACCATGATTCACGACATCCTCTGGCACGGTGCCGACTATAACCCCGACCAGTGGCTGGAGCGCCCGGACATCCTCGAAAAGGACGCCGAGCTGATGAAGAAGGCCGGCGTGAGCATCGTCTCACTGGGCATCTTCGCCTGGGCGACGCTCGAGCCCACGGAGGGCGAATACAACCTTGACTGGATGGCGGAGACCATCGACCGCCTGTACGCCGCGGGCGTGCGCATCGACCTCGCCACGCCGAGCGGAGCGCGCCCGGCATGGATGGCGCGCAAGTACCCCGAGGTGCTGCGCGTGAATGCGGACCGCACCAAGCAGCTCTTCGGCGGCCGCCACAACCACTGCTACACCTCTCCCGTCTACCGCGAGAAGGTCAGGCAGATGGACCAGACGCTGGCCCGCCGCTTCGGCCGCCACCCCGCCGTCGTGCTCTGGCACATCTCCAACGAATTCGGCGGCGACTGCCACTGCGAGCTGTGTCAGGAGGCCTTCCGCGGCTGGCTGAAGGACAAGTACGGCAGCATCGAGGCGCTCAACCGCGCATGGAATACGAAGTTCTGGTCCCACGAATACCCGGACTTCTCCTACGTGGAGAGCCCGTGCCCGCACGGTGAAAACGAGCTGCACGGCCTCAAGCTCGACTGGAAGCGCTTCGTCTCCCACCAGACGACGGACTTCATGAAATGGGAGCGCGACTGCATCCGCGAGATCGTGCCGGAAGCCAAGGTCTGCGTGAACATGATGAACCGCTTCGACGGCATCGACTACTTCGACATGGCGCACGAGATCGACCTCGCCTCCTGGGACGCCTATCCCCTCTGGCACAACGCAAGCCAGACTCTCGAGGAGACCGCGCTGGACACCGCGATGATGCACGACCTGATGTACTCCGTCAAGAGCAAGCCCTTCTGGCTGATGGAGAACACGCCGAGCTTCACCAACTGGCAGCCGATGAGCAAGGTGAAAAAGCCGGGCATGAACATCTTCTCCGGCCTGCAGGCCGTGGCCCACGGCAGCGACGGCGTGCTCTACTTCCAGTGGCGTCAGAGCCGCGGCTCGAGCGAGAAATTCCACGGCGCAGTCGTCAGCCATGACTGCCGCGAGGACAACCGCACGTTTGTCGAGACCGCGCAGCTGGGCAAGATCCTCAAGCAGCTCGCCTGCGTCGCCGGTGAAAAGAAGGAGAAGCAGGCCGCCATCATCCACGACTGGAGCAGCAAGTGGGCGATGGAAGACTCCCAGGGCCCGCGCAACTGCGGCCTTGGCTACTGGGAAGAGGTCATGCGCCACTACAACGCGCTCGGCCGTCTTGGCGTGGGCGTGGACTTTGTGAACGGGGACAGCGGCCTTGAGGGCTACAAGCTCGTCATCGCGCCGATGCTCTACATGCTGCCCGAGGCCTTCGCGGACAAGCTGCGCGCGTACGTCAAGGCCGGCGGCACGCTGGTGATGACCTACTGGAGCGGCGTCGCGGACGAAACCGACCTCGTGTATCTCGGCGATGCGCCGCACGGGCTGGTCGACGTGCTCGGCCTGCGCCGCTGCGAGATCGACGGCATGTATGACGGCGAAACCCGCCGCTGCATCGCCATGAGCAAGGGCATGCCCCAGACCGCGCAGGGCAGCGTGCTGTGCGAGGTCGCCGCGCTGGAGGGCGCGCGCCCGCTGATGATCTACAACGAGGATTTCTTCATCGGCAGCCCCGCCGTCGCCGTCAATGAGTACGGCAAGGGCAAGGCCTACTACCTCGCCACCCGCTTTGAGGAGGGCTTCTACAAGCCCTTCTACAAGGAGGTCATCGGGGATTCCATCGTCCCGGCATGGAAGGACGAGCTGCCCGAGGGCGTGCTCGCCGTGCGCCGCGGCCGCTTCACCTTCCTGCAGAACGCGAGCGACAGGCCCGCGCAGGTCGGCGAGATGGAGATCATGCCCTACGGCACGGTGGTGTTTGAGGGGGAGAAGAGGGTTTACTGAGGTTCTGCAATCAAAACCACCGGCTAAGCCGGTGGTATGTTCCACGCCTTCAAGGCGAATGTACTAGCAGCGTCTCAAGACGCACCGAATAGTCCGGCAACCGCATGGTTATCTCAGGCCGCCGCTAAAGCGGCCTGTTTTTTATGCC
>JAGBFR010000004.1 GCA_017936375.1 Clostridia bacterium | reverse complement strand
CTCACGGATCTTGTCGAAGCCAGCCTTCGCGCCCGGAACAGCCTGGCACATCACGATGGCCTTGACGTCCGGATCGGAAGCGAACTGCACGAGCTGGGAAACGGTGGTCTCCATCTCGGACATGAAGTTGTCCGGATAGGTGGCGGTCACGATGTGGTCAGCGCCCCAGGTGGCGATGGCCTTCTCGGCAGCGCGGAATTCTTCCTCGCCCTGAGAAACGGTACCGGTCATGATGGCGATCTTCCAGTTGCCTTCGGCGACGGCGCCAGCGGCCAGAGCCAGGCAAAGAACCAGAGCGAGGGCCAGAGCAAGCAGCTTCTTCATAGTAGGTTCCCTCCAAATAAGAAATTTCCTATTTTCAGCACCCCCGGTAACTGCGGGATGCGAAACGGCTTCATCCTGCGTCACTTTATGCATTCAGTGCATCAAAGCGGCGTAAAAAGTGAATTTATTATAGCATCAACGTGCATTTTCCGCAAGCCAATTTTGAATTTTATTCAAGATTATCCTTGTCCCTTTTTCACTTTACCACGTTAAAAAATGAATTTGCATCACACTTGCAGATTCACGGCGCAAATCCGCTCATTGCGCAGGATTTCATTCATCTATATATCTTGAGCATCAAAAAGGGCCCTCCCCTTTCGGAGAGAGCCCCTGTTTCCTGTCAGTCAGGAGAATCCGGAATGCGTTCCTTCTTCAATTACTTGAGGGAGGCGTAGTTCCAGACGATGTCGCCGGTCGGCAGAACCGCGAGGTTCTCGACGTTCGGCTTCACCATGACCGGGTTGGTGTAGTAGTACAGCGGAGCAACAGCGCCGGTCGCCATGAGGATGCGCTCGGCGTCAGCACACATCTGGGCGCGCTTGGCGGAGTCGGTCTCATTCTTGATGGCGGTCACCAGAGCGTCGTAGCACTCGGCCCAGGTCTGGTCGTTGTTCACGCCCCAGTTGGCGCCCATGCCGGCGTTCGCGGTGTTCTCGGTGTTGCGGGTGTAGGTGCCCAGATCCTGGCCAAGGCGCGGATAGTTGTTGCCGGAAGCGCTGATGAAGATCTCGAGGAAGTTCACGCAGTCGTTGAAGTCAGCAACCCAGCCCATGCGGGAGGCTTCGGCGTCGCCGTCGCCCAGCTTGGTCTGCAGGGTGGCCCAGGCTTCGGTGTTGATGGTCGCCTGGATGCCGAAGATGTTCCAGCACTCCTGGACGTACTGCACGATCGCAGAGTTGGTGGCGTTCTGGTTGAAAGCGAACTCGAAGACCGGAACGTCGGTGAAGGTCAGGTTGCCCTCGGCGAGGGAGCCGGTGTAGGTGTAGCCCAGGTCCATCAGGATCTGCGCGCCCTCAACCTGATCCAGGGTGTAAGCCGGGTACTCCTCAGAGTAGACGGCAGTGTTGGCATACCACTCGGTGTAGAGCTGGCCCTCGCCGCGGACAACGCCGTTGGCGCCGTCGCCCAGAGCGACCGGATAGAAGCCGGTAGCGGCAACCTGGCCGCCCATGGTCACGTAGTCGACCAGATCCTGACGGTTGACCATCAGGCCCAGCGCGTAACGGGCCTTGGACTGCTCAGCCTGAGAGAAGGCCTTGCCTTCCGGAGAGAGGTCCTTGTGCACGTTGAAGAGGACGTAGTAGGTACCGATCTGCTCCTTGATCTGCAGCTCGCCCGGGTAGGTCGCGTTCAGACGCTCGAACTCGGCCGGGTCCATGGTCTGGATGAAGGAGACAGCGTCCGCCTCGTAGGCGGCCAGAATGGCGACGGAGTCCTCAGACAGGTAGGCGTTGACGCCGCCCAGCTTGACGTTCTCGGCATTCCAGTAGTTCGGGTTCTTCTCGTAGGTGATGACGTCATCCACCTTGTAGCTGGTCATGCGGAAGGGGCCGGTGCCGATGAAGGTCTCCGGGTTGGTCGCCCACGCGCCCTCGGCGTCGGTCACTTCGACCTTAACCGGGCAGTAGGTGGTGAAGCCGCACAGCTCCAGGAAGTACGCGCAGGGTGCCTTCAGGGTGACGGTCAGGGTGCGGGCAGCATCGTCCGCAACGACGTTCAGGCTCTCGGTGCCGTAGCCGTCGATGACGTCGAACAGGAAGCCGTACGCAGCGCCGAGGTTCACGTCGGCCGCGCGGTTCCAGCTCTTGACAACGTCAGAAGCATAGAAGTCGCTGCCGTCGGACCACTTCAGGCCCTCGCGGAGGGTGAAGGTGTAGACGAGGCCGTCCGGGGAGATCTCGTAGCTCTCGGCGAGCTCCGGCTCCTTGGTGGCGACGCCGTCAACGACGCGGTTGCCCATCAGGCCGGAGAAGGCCAGACGGATGAGGTTGGAACCGGTGGACGCGGAGTTGAGCGCCGGGTCCATGGATTCCGGGGTGCCGCCGCCATACATGACGTTGACGATTTCGCCGTCAGCCAGGGCGGTGAGGCTCAGGGCCATCGCGAGGACCAGAGCCAGAACCAGAGCAAGAATCTTCTTCATAAGGTTTTCCTCCTTTAAGAAATTCTTAGATTTATTGAAGCGCCGTTCATTAGCGGTTCAACCGAATGTTTCCTCCGGCCCCAAGTTCCGGGCCCGAAGGTTTCCAAAGGGCGAGCCCGCTTGCGCGGGGGATTCTCCAACGGAAAGCCCTTTGGCGGGGTTCGGGGCAGAGCCCTGAATCCGTCTCTCAGCAGCGAGCTGCTGTCCGAATGCTCTCGTCAGAGATTATGGCACGCGGCCACATGACCCGGCGCAACCTCGCGCAGCTCCGGCCTGCACTCCGCGCACTTCGCCGTCGCGCGGGAGCAGCGGGTGCGGAAGGAGCAGCCGCTGGGCATGCGCATCGGGCTGGGGACGTCGCCCTCAAGGACGATGCGCTGGCTCTCCCTCGCGCGGTTCGGGTCCGGAATCGGCACGGCGGAGAGCAGGGAAATCGTGTAGGGATGCACCGGGTGGCGATGCAGCTCGTTGGCGTCCGCCATCTCCACGATGTGACCGAGGTACATGACCGCGATGCGGTTGGAGATGTGCTTGACGACCGAGAGATCATGCGCGATGAACAGGTAGGACAGACCCAGCTTGTTCTGCAGATCCTCGAGCATATTGACCACCTGCGCCTGAATGGAGACGTCCAGCGCGGAGACCGGCTCGTCGCAGACGATGAACTCGGGGTTCGAGGCAAGCGCGCGGGCGATGCCGATGCGCTGGCGCTGGCCGCCGGAGAACTCGTGCGCGTAGCGGGTCGCCTGCTCGCTGGAGATGCCGACCGTAGAGAGCAGCTCGCGCACGCGCTCGTCGCGCTCCTTGCGTCCCTTGCAGAGCTTGTGTACGTCAATCGGCTCGGCGACGATA
This sequence comes from Clostridia bacterium, assembly GCA_017936375.1. Taxonomy (GTDB): domain Bacteria; phylum Bacillota; class Clostridia; order Christensenellales; family Aristaeellaceae; genus Ventricola. The sequence goes on along the minus strand of JAGBFR010000004.1, from coordinate 46,232 downwards.
TCGCCGACCGTCAGGCGCGGATTGAGAGAGGAATACGGATCCTGGAAGACCATCTGCGCCCTGCGGCGGTATTCCTTCATGGTCTCCCTGCAGACGGGCTTGCCGTCGAAGATGACCTCGCCCGCCGTCGGCTTGTACAGATGCAGCAGCGTGCGGCCGACGGTCGTCTTGCCGCAGCCGGACTCGCCGACGAGGCCCAGCGTCTCGCCCTTCTTGATGGAAAAGGAGACGTCGTCCACGGCCTTGAGCATCGTGGTCTTCATGAAGCCGGTGGTGATGGGGAAATACTGCTTGAGGTTCTTAACCTCAACGAGCGTCTTGTTCTCGCTCATCGCGCCTCGCCTCCTTCCCATGCACGGTCGAGCGTGCCCTCGAGGTCGATGGCCTTGATTTCGCCGTTTTCATCGGTGATGATCTTGCCCTGCTTCTGGCCCTCCATGACGTTCATCCAGCAGGCGCTCAGATGATCGCAGCCCACGCGGACTTCCTTCGCCTTCTGGGTCAGGCAGACCTTCATCGCCCGCTCGCAGCGGGGCGCAAACGCGCAGCCCTTGGGCATATTCAGCAGGTCGATCGGCGTGCCGGAGATCGGGATCAGCCGCTCGTGCTCGTCGTTGTCGATGTTGGGGATGGAGCGCAGCAGGCCCTTCGTGTATTCATGCTTCGGACGGTAGAAGATGGCGTCCGCCGTGCCGCGCTCGCAGACGCTGCCGGCGTACATGACGATGACCTCATCGCACATGCTGGCGATGACGCCAAGGTCGTGCGTGATCATGATGATCGCCATGCCCAGCTTCTTCTGCAGGTCCTGCATGAGCTCAAGGATCTGCGCCTGAATGGTCACGTCCAGCGCCGTGGTCGGCTCGTCCGCGATCAGGATATCCGGCTCGCACGCGAGGGCCATCGCGATCATCACGCGCTGGCGCATGCCGCCGGAGAGCTCGTAGGGGTACTGGGTCAGGCGCTTCTCCGGCTCGTTGATGCCGACCAGCGTCAGCATCTCGGCCGCGCGGGCGCGCGCCTGCTCCTTATTTCTGCCGGTGTGCAGGATGATGGCCTCCATGAGCTGATTGCCGATGGTGTACACCGGGTTCAGGCTGGTCATCGGGTCCTGGAAGATGATGGAAATCTTGTTGCCGCGGATTTTGCGGATCGTCTCCGGCGCGCAGCCCACGAGCTCCTCGCCCCTGAACTTGATGCTGCCGCCGACGATGCGGCCCGGATGGGTAAGAATCTGCAGGATCGAGTAGGCGGTGACGGACTTGCCCGAGCCGGACTCGCCGACGATGCCCAGCACCTTGCCCTCCTCCAGATCAAAGGAGATGCCGTTGACCGCCTTAACCTCACCCGACGGGGTGAAGAAGGAGGTCCGCAGATCCCTGACTTCTAGCATAGCCATGTTTGCTTATTCCTCCTTCGGTTAAGAGCGCAGCTTCGGGTCGAACGCATCGCGCAGGCCGTTGCCCAGCAGGTTGAACGAGAGAACGATCAGGAAGATCGTCGCCGCCGGGAAGATCAGCATGTACGGGTAGGAGACGAGGCCGCTGCGCGCATCAGAGGCCAGAGAGCCCAGCGACGGCATCGGCATCGAAACGCCCATACCGACGAAGGACAGGAAGGACTCGGTGAAGATCGCGCTGGGAATCTGCATGGCCGCGGTGATGATGATGACGGACACGCAGTTGGGGATCATGTGCTTGAGGATGATGTGCATCGGGGAAGCGCCCATCGCGCGGGCGGCGAGCACATACTCCTGCTCCTTGATGGAGAGGATCTGGCCGCGCACCTGACGCGCCATGCCGACCCAGTAGAGCAGGCCGAAGACGATGAAGATCGAGATCATGCCCGCACCGAGCTTGATGATCAGCTCGTTCTTCGACGTGCTGATGATGTCCTTGATCGCAACGCTCAGCAGGATGACGATCAGAACGTCCGGCAGGGAGTAAATGATATCGACGATGCGCATCATGATGATGTCGACCTTGCCGCCGAAATAGCCCGATATCGAGCCGTAGAGAATGCCGATGATGACGACGATCAGGGCGGAGACGAAGCCGACGAGCAGAGAGATGCGCGTGCCGTAGATGACGCGGATCGCATAGTCGCGGCCGAGGTTGTCCGTGCCCATGATGTGCGGGAAGACGTCCTCGCCGCGGGCGATCCTCGCCTGCTCCTTGCGGGAGTACTCAAACGGAGAGAGGTACTTCGCCGTGACGTCCTGCTGGGTGTAGGTGTAGGGGTAGACCATCGGGACAAAGATGGCGATCAGCGTGATGACCACGAGGATCACCAGGCAGGTCATGGCCATCTTGTTCTTCACCAGGCGCTTCATCGCGTCCTTCATGAAGGAGACGGACTCCCGCTGGGTGACGACCTGCTCCTTTTCGTCTTCGCTCGCCGCCTCGAACAGATCGGGATCGATCTGGAAGGAGAGCGGATTCTTCTTGATCTTGTTTTCGTTATCCATGTTTTTCACCTCGGGGGAATTCCATCAGGACAGATCGATGCGCGGGTCAAGCAGCTTGTAGACGATGTCCGCGAGGAAGTTCATCAGCACGATCATCGTCGCCAGCACGATGGTGACGCCCATGATCATCATATAGTCGGTACGGAGCATGCTGTTGACGAACAGGCGGCCAAGGCCTGGGACGGAGAAGATGTTCTCAACGACCATGGAGCCGGTCAGGATGTAGGCCAGCATCGGGCCGGCGTAGGTGACGACCGGGCCCAGCGCATTCTTGAGCGCGTGCTTGAAGATGACCTTGCCGCTGCGCACGCCCTTGGCGCGGGCGGTGCGGATGTAGTCCTGACCCAGAACGTCGAGCATGCTCGAGCGCTCAAGGCGCGTGATGTAGGCCATCGGATAGAGCGAGAGGGAGATCGTCGGCAGGATCATGCCGCCGGGCTGGTTTGCCATCGTCGGCAGCCAGCCGAGCTTGAGGGCGAAGACGATCAGCAGCAGCGTCGCGATGACGAAGTTGGGCATCGAGACGAGACCGGTCGTCGCGACCTGAATCACCTTGTCGAGCATATTGCCGCGGTTGAGCGCTGCAATCGCGCCGAGGAACACGCCGAATATGATCGCTATGCTCGCCGCGCATAAGCCAAGCTTCATCGAGTAGGGCAGCGCGCCGGAGATCAGATCCGCGACGGTGGAGCCGATCCACTTGGTGGACAGGCCGAAGTCGCCCTTGAGGATGTTCTTGATGTAGTTGACGAACTGCACCGGCACCGGCTTGTCAAAGCCATACTTGGCCTCCAGCGCGGCGATGGTCGCGTCGCTCTTCGCCTTCTCGCTGCTGAACGGGCTCGCCGGAATGGCGTGCATCACGAAGAACGTGATCGCCACGACGAGGAAGATCGTCAGAAACGCCATCAGAAAGCGCTTCACCACATACATGAAGAATTTGGAATCCATGCGCACCTCCGTCGGACGCGCTTTGCCAAAGTAAAGCGCTGCCGCGTAACAACACTGAAATTATGATGGGTAATATTTTAATGCAATTATTCTCAAATTGCAAGCGAATTTCGCATTTTTTCAAGACTTTCGTGCAAAAAAGATCATCCAAAAGTCTCAACACCCTCAAAATGTGAAACAAACGGCCCATCATGGTGCATATTTTCGCAGCAGCCCTTGTCAGATTACAGATAGAATCATAAGTTCCATTCCGCATAGGCGCGCGCTCCGGCGCGCATACTCCATGCAGATTCCGGCGCGGAGGGAGGCACAATATGATGGAGGAAACATCCTGCCGCCCACAAGATGTGCGCCGAGCCGTCCTCTCCCTCGCGCTGCCCTCCATGCTGGCGATGCTCGCCTCCGGCGCGGGCGTGTTCCTCGACGCGCTGCTCCTTGCCCGTGCAGGGGCGCAGGCTGCGCCGGCTGCCGGCTGTGCCTTTCCGCTGACGGCGCTGATTCAGACCATCGGCTTCACATTCGGCATGGGTGCGGGCAGCGCCGTCAGCCGCTTGAAAGGCCGCGGGGACGGGGAGACCGCCGGGCGCTGCGCGGCCTGCGCGCTCCTCCTCGCCCTTGCGCTGGGCGCGGTCTGCTGCGCGGCGGGCCTCGCGCTGCACGCGCCGCTGCTGCGCCTGCTTGCCGCCCCGCAGGAGGCGCTCGGGGAAGCAGCCGCCTATACGCGCTGCGTGCTGCTGAGCGCGCCCGCCGTGTGCTTTTCCCTCGTGGTCAGCAGCCTGCTGCGCGGCGTCGGGCAGACGCTGCCCAATCTGGCGGCCTATGGCGCGGGCTCTGCCGCCGGCGCGGGGCTCTCCGTGTGGCTTGTCCTGCGCATGGGCCGGGGCGCTGCGGGCGCGGGAATCGCGCTGCTCGTCCGGGAAACCCTGACCGCGCTGATCCTGCTCGCCTATGGCCTGCGCGCCCTGCCCCGGGGGCGGCGAAGACCGCGCGCGCTCCTTCGCCTTTTTCCGCTCTGCGCGCCGCGGCTCTCCATCCTGCGGGAGATCATGCGCTCCGGCCTGCCCACCCTCCTGCGTCAGGGCGCGATGACCGCCGCCACCCTCCTGCTCACCCGCGCCTGCGCGGCCTTCGGCGCATCCGTGATCGCCGGGATGGGGCTCGCCCTCCGCCTGCTTGCGCTGATTGCCTCCGGCGTGATCGGCTTTGGTCAGGGCTTCCAGCCCGTGTGCGGCATTCATCTGGGCGCGGGACAGGCAGAGCCCGTCCGCAAAGCCTACCGATTCTGCATGCGCTGCGTCGTCATCGCGCTTTCGCTGCTGGGCGCGGCGCTCTTCCCCCTCGCAAGGCCGCTGCTTTCCCGCCTCGCCGCAGATGTGCAGGCCGCCGCCTTCGCCGCCTCCGTGCTGCGCGCGCAGGCGCTCGTCCTCCCCGCGCAGGGGGCTGTCGTGATGATGACCATGCTCACGCAGGCCGCCGGGCTGCCCGTGCGCGCGACGCTCGTCTCCGCCAGCCGTCAGGGCTATGTGCTCATCCCACTCGCGCTCCTGCTCCCGCGCTTCTTCGGGCAGGCCGGGCTTGTCCTCTGCCAGAGCGCGGCGGATCTCGTCTCTCTCCCCCTGTGCTGGCTGCTCACGCACGGCCTCCTTCAGCATATGCCCGTGCAGGCGGGCTCTATGCCGCGGGCGCGAATCGCCGTTGACGAACAAGGCGGATCGGGCGTACAATAGTGCCTGTACAGATATCCCGCCATCATTTCTTAAAGGAGGCCGCCGCATGAAGAACGCATCGCCGCAGGAGCTCGCATCCCTTCGCGCGCGCGCCGCTGCCATACGGGGCATGCTGCCTCCGCTCGCCCGCGATGCGCAGGGCTGCCTCACACCGCATAGCCTTGACGCCGTGCGCGCCGTAGCGCAGCGCATCCTCCGGCAGAACAGGGCCGTCGGCGCGTCGCTTGTGCTCTGCCATGAAAACGGCGCAGACGACGTCCTCTGCTTCGGCCATGCACGGCTGAAGCCGAAGATCCCCGTCACCGAGGCGACCTGTTTCCGCACGGCCTCCGTCTCCAAGCTGGTGATGAGCTTTGTCATCCTGCGCCTTGCGGAGGACGGCGTTCTCGATCTCGATGCGGACGTCTCCGAAACGCTCGGCTTCCCCGTGCGCAGCCCGCACGCGCCGGATGTGCCGATCACCCTGCGCATGCTGCTCACGCACACATCCGGCATCCGCGACGAGGGAAACTACGGCACGCGCGGCATGCAGCCGGGCTGCACGCTCCCCGAGCTGCTCGCCGACCCGCAGAATTGGACGCCCCATCGCCCGGGCACGGTCTTTCATTACAGCAATCTGGGCGCGGGCGCTGCCGGCGCCGCCGCAGAGTGCGCATCGGGCAGACCCTTTGACCAGCTGCTGCAGGAAGCCATCGCCCTCCCGCTTGGCGCGCGCATGCACTACAGCCCCCGCGCCATCGAGCCGAGGGGGGATCTGGCGGACGGATACAGCGTGCGCGGCGTCCTTCCCCCGCGCCTGCGCTACGACGCCAAGGCGCTGTCCGCCCCATCCGATGAGGACGGCAGGCCGCTTGAGCCGATGAAGGATTACCTCGTCACCGCCGGACGGCTGATCACCGACAGCCGGGGCATGGCGGCGCTCGTGCGGCTGCTCGCATCGGACGGCGAGGTGCAGGGACAGCGTATATTAAGGAAGGAATCCCTTGTCGACATGCGCGCCCCGCAGGACGGGCGTCCCGGCGTCATCGCCTGCGGACGCGGGCTGAACACAGCCTTTCTCCCCGGCGTCTTCCCCGGATTTTCTCCGGTCGGTCATCAGGGCGTGGCCTACGGCATGTGCGCGGAGCTCTTTGCCGATCCCGCGCGCCGCTGCGGCGTGGGGCTGATGACCAGCGGCATGCGCCTCGTGCGTCAGGCTCCGCTGATGCGCGGCGGATTTGACCTGCTCGCCCTCGGCTTTGCGGCGCTCTCCGCAGAATAAACGACTGACCTTCACAATTGCGCCACAATTGAGCCCATATCCAAGCAATTTCTTCTATTCTGTATCATCTTCTCTTCAACAGCGCCGTATATACTACAATCATCAAAGGAAGGAGCAGGCAGGGCAGCCGCTCCCGCCGATGAACATACAAAACCATTGACCCCGAAAGGAGATCGATTTACACATGCGTAAAACCTTCAGCTTCCGCTCTCTCCTCGCCCTGACGCTCGTCATGGCCCTGCTGGGCTCCATGTGCGTGTTCGCTCAGGCGGAGGAACCCGCCTTTGCCTTCAAGGAGGCCGCGCAGGACGCGCCCGTGCTCTCCATCCGTGAGATCGCCAAGGCCTGCCGCTCCTCCGTCGTGGCCATTGAGACGGAGACCACCGTTGTCTACAACGACTACGACAGCGATTACTACAACCCGTTCGGCGGCATGTTCGGCTTCCCGGGCTTCGGCTACGGCTATGGCTACGGCAACCCGGGCGGACGCCAGCGCGAATACACGCAGACCGGCGCGGGCTCCGGCATCATCCTCTCCGAGGACGGCTACATCCTCACCAACAACCACGTCATCGCCGGCGCGGACAAGATCACCGTCTACGTCATGCCGGATGATCCCAACGGCGAAGAGGTCACCTACGAGGCGACCCTCATCGGCACCTCCGAGAGCAACGACGCCGCCGTCCTCAAGATCGACGCCACCGGCCTGAACGCCGCCGTCTTCGGCGACAGCGACGCGCTGGAGATCGGCGAGCCGGCCATCGCCATCGGCAACCCGATGGGCAAGGTCCACGGCTCCGTCACCGCCGGCATCATCTCCGCCACCGAGCAGGAGCTGACCATCGACGACGTGACCATCTCCGCCATCCAGACCGACGCGGCCATCAACCCCGGCAACTCCGGCGGCGCGCTCTTTGACGAGCACGGCACCGTCGTCGGCCTGATCTACGCGAAGTCCTCCTCCGTGTCCATCGAGGGCATCGGCTATGCCATCCCGGTCAACAGCATCAAGGAGCTGGTCGCCGGCATGATCAACGACCCGGCCTCCGTGCAGGCGCAGACCCTCGGCAGCCAGATCATGCTGGGCATCACCATCATGGACGTGACCGAGGAGCTCTCCAAGCGCTACTCCATGCCCATCGGCGTGTATGTCAGCGAGGTGGCCTCCATGAGCGCTGCTGAGCGTGCCGGCCTGACCCGCGGCGACATCATCGTCGAATTCGACGGTCAGCCGGTCACCAATGCCGACAGCCTCAACGCCATCAAGGCGCAGCAGACCCCGGGCGAGTCCGTCTCCATGAAGATCGACCGCAACGGCCAGGAGCTGACCCTCTCCATCATCATCCCGCAGCCGACCGCTGTGGAGACGCAGAACTAACCCTCAATAAGCCCCATCAGGGAGCCGGCAGACCGCCGGCTCCCTTTCTTTGCGGGCCAGACCGTCCTGCCCATCTTTTCCCATACCCCCTCCGCCTTGCGTCCTTGCCCCGCGTGTGCTATCATGGGCATAGACACACATTTCCCCTCTTTCATACGGAGGTTTTCATGTTCCATTCCATCCATATCCGGCGGCTGCTCGGCACGCTGCTGACGCTCATATTCCTCGCCGCACCCGCCCTGTCCGAGATCATCCTCTGGGAGGATGAGGAGGGCAAGGTTCTCCTCGGCGACGACGGCGAGGTCGCCTTCATCCCCGCGGGTCAGGCCGGCGAGGCGACCGCCGCGCCCGACGAAGCCCTCTTCTCCCTGAGCGAGGACGACGTCGCCGCGCTGGTCTTCATCACCCCCGTGCCGACCGATGCGCCGGCTCAGACGCCGTCGCCCGAGGAGGTCACGGCCATCGCGGAAAAGTACGGCCTGCACACGCCCGTCCCCGCGACGCCCGCGCCCCTTGACCCGCCGGAGCGCACGCTGCAGTACGGCGACTCGGGCGATCATGTCCTCGCCGCGCAGCACAAGCTCACCGACCTTGGCTACTACCACGGCAAGTGCTCGGGCGATTTCCTCGAGGGCACGCAGAGCGCGGCGCGCCGCTTCCAGAAATACAACAACATGCCCCAGACGGGCAAAATCGACGCGGCGACGTGGATCGTCCTCTTTTCCTCCGCCGCCATAGCGCGCGACGGCAGCACGCCTTACGCCACGCCCTCGCCCGTGCCCGTCGCCACGCCCGTGCCGACCCCCACGCCCTTTGTCTACGAGCGTAAGGTGGAGTACGGCGATTCAAACGCCGTCGTCGCCGCTGTGCAGACGCGGCTTGCGGAGCTGGGCTTCTATGATGCGAAGGTCTCCGGCGGCTTCTACAAGGTGACGCGCAACGCCGTCCGCGCCTTCCAGCAGCACAACGGGCTGACCGTCGACGGCGTCGCCGGGCGGGACACGCAGGAGGCGCTGTTCTCCGCAAGCGCCGTGCCCGCATGGGCCGCGCCGCTACCCTCGCCCACGCCCAAGCCCGCCAAGTATACGCTCATGGTCGACGTGGCCAACCAGATCACCCGCGCGTATACCTACGATGAAAGCGGCGAATACACCGTGCTCGTGCGCGAGATGATCTGCTCCACCGGCACGACGAAAAACCCCACGCCCCTCGGCACGACCATCATGCCCAGCAAGCGCGCGCGCTGGGGCTATTTCCCGACGTGGGATTCCCACGCGCAGTACCTCACGCGCATCGACTCCGCCAACGCCTTCCACTCCGTGCTCTACAGCGCGGCGGACGAGACGACCCTTTCTGTCAAATCCTATGAGGATCTCGGCTCGCGCGCCTCGCACGGCTGCGTCCGCCTGTATGTGCAGGACGCGAAATGGATCTACGACAACTGCGGCGCGGGCACGATCATCACCGTCTACGAGGGCGAGTATGACCCCGAATACACGATGACCCTGCGCCGCCCGCTCAATACCTATACCCTGCGCGAGGGCGACCTCCCCGCGCCGACGCCGACGCCCGTCTACAGCCGGGAAAACTGGCCGACGGAGTACCGCACGCTCTTCCGCGGCAAACAGGGAAAGGACGTCTACATGCTGCAGGTCCGCCTTGCGGAGCTGGGGTATTACACGGGCTCCATCACCGGCGGCTACTACGGCGGCACGATCAAGGCGGTCGAGGCCTTCCAGCGCGACCACGGGCTGACCGTCGACGGCGCGGCGGGCAAGCAGACGCAGTCGCTGCTCTTCTCCTCCGCGGTCGATCCCGCGACGCCGGAGCCGGAGGCGAGCCCCTCCGCGCAGCCCGAGGCCGCAGCCACGGCAGCTCCGACAGCCTCCCCGGAGCCGACCGCCACGCCCATGCCCACCGCGCTGCCCACGCCGCATGCGCCCATCGCCGAATCCGTCGGATAATACAAAGGCCATCAGGAAATGACCGGTCGTTGAATGAGCAGATGACAACATTCAACCCTCCGTTTCATTCCTTGACGGCCCCTTTTCTTGCAATCAAAATCCGTATCGTGTATAATGAAGTGATTATGCCATTACCCTCCGGGCAAGCCCGGCGACGAAAGGATTTTTCCCATGACCCGAAAGCAATGGGGCCTGTGCACGCTCGCCCTTCTGGCCGCCTGCATGCTGGCGATCATCGGCACGGTCGTGCTGATCGACCCGTTTGAGATTTACCACAAGGCGGAGCACTTCATCGCGCCGATTGAAAACGGCACGCAGAATTACTCCAACGCGGGCATCGCCAAGACATACGACTACGACAGCGTGGTCATCGGCTCGTCGATGACGGAGAATTTCACCCCGAGCCAGCTGGACAGCCTGCTCGGCGGCAGCTTCATCAAGCTGCCCATCAACGGCGGCTCGCCCTTTAACCATGCGCAGATGATGGAGCTCGCCTTCCGCACGCACGACGTGCAGCGCGTGCTCTACGGCATTGACGTGGAGGCGCTGACGTGGTTCTACTCCACGCCCAAGTGCGAGATGCCGGAATACCTCTACGACGACAATCTCTTCAACGACGCACAGTACTGGTTCAACAAGACCGTGCTCGCCAAGTTCCTCCCCCGATGCCTCAGGACGCTCGGGCAGAGCGACCCCAACCAGCGGGACAGCATGTACAACTGGGGCAGCCTCTACGAGTATGGCGAGGACGCCGCGCTGCGCGAGGTCAGATTGACGGGCAAAAAGAAGCGGCAGGAGCAGCACGACCCCGTCTTCTCCGTCCAGTCCCAGCTCAATTACGAGCACAACTACCTGCCCTTCATCGAGGGGCACCCGCAGACCGAGTTTATCTTCTTCTTCCCGCCGTATTCTCTGGCGCAGTGGTATCAGTTCTATAACGCAGGCGACCTGCTCTATCACCTCTCGCAGAAGGAGGCCGTCACCGAGGCGCTTCTTATGCATGAGAATGTGAAGGTCTATGACTTCCAGGCGCAGACGGCCTGGATCCTCAATCTCGATAACTACATCGACGCCTCGCACTACGGCCCGTGGATCAACGACGCGATGGCTGAGGCGATCGCCGCAGACGAGTACCGCATCACCGACGTCAGCCAGGTCCGCGAAAACAACGACGTCATCCGCACGCTCACGCTCGACCTGCGCGAGCGCACCGAGTGGCCATATCCCGCGCCGTCCTCCGCCGCCCCGTAATCCCCCGCTCCATCCGCATCCCGCGATGCACAACCGATGAAGGAGACATTCCGATATGCTGTTTAATTCCTACGTCTTCATGCTGGCCTTCCTGCCGGTGACGCTGATCGTCTACTTCCTGCTGGGGAAGCTGCCCGAGCGCTATCCGCTCAATAAGCTCTTCCTCGTTCTGGCGTCCTTTGTCTTCTACGGATACAACAACCCCAGCTACGTGCCCATCATCGTGCTGAGCATTCTGATCAACTACGCGCTCAGCCAGATGATGCTCGTCAGCGAAAAGAAGGCCGTCCGCCTGCCGCTGATGCTCCTTGGCCTCTTCCTCAATCTGGGCGTGCTGTTCTATTTCAAGTACTACGATTTCTTCGTCTCCAACATGAACGGCATGCTGGGCACGTCCCTCCCGCTGCTTCATCTCATGCTGCCGCTGGGCATCTCGTTCTTCACCTTCCAGCAGCTCTCCTACGTCATCGACAGCTACAGGCGCACCGTCCCGCGCTATAACATTCTGGACTATGCGCTCTTTGTCACCTTCTTCCCGCAGCTGATCGCCGGCCCGATCGTCCTGCACAGCGAGATCGTGCCGCAGTTCGCCGACCCGAAGAACAGGAAGTTCAACTTTGACAACTTCGCCCCCGGCCTGTATGCCTTTGCGCTCGGCCTGTTCAAGAAGGTCATCGTCGCCGACACCTTCGGCATCGCGGTGGAGGCGGGCTTCGCCGCCGCGCAGGGGCTCAATACCGCCGAGGCGTGGTTCGTCGCCATCGGCTACACGCTGCAGCTGTATTTTGACTTCTCCGGCTACTGCGATATGGCCACGGGCATCGGCCTGATGTTCAACATCAAGATCCCGCTCAACTTCAACTCCCCCTACAAGAGCATGAATATCCGCGAGTTCTGGCAGCGCTGGCACATGACGCTCTCCCGCTTCCTGACCTCCTACATCTATTTCCCGCTGGGCGGCAGCCGCAAGGGCCTTGCGCGCACCTGCGCAAACCTTATGATCGTCTTCCTCGCCAGCGGCCTGTGGCACGGCGCGGGCTGGCTCTTCCTGCTCTGGGGTCTGATGCACGGCGCGGCGAGCGTCCTCTACCGCCTCTTCCGCAAGCAGTATGACGCGCTGCACCCGGCGCTGCAGTGGATGATCACGTTCCTCTTCGTCGTGGTGGCGTGGGTCTTCTTCCGCGCGACGAGCCTCGCCGATGCGCTGGCCATCGTCCGCTCGATGCTGATGATGGATTTCGGCCCCATCCGCGACTCCATCACCTCGGCCTTCGCGCTGCCCGGCGGCTTCCGCCCGGGATACAACGCGCTGTTCATGATGGCGTGGTATGTGCTCTCGCTCTTTGCCTGCCTCGGCCTGCGCAATACATACGAGAAGACCATGGACTTCAGGCCCACCCTGCTGGGTGCCTTCACCACCGTCATCCTCATCCTCTACTGCACGCTGTCCCTCTCCAATGTCAGCGTCTTCCTCTACTTCAACTTCTGATTGAGACAGCATGATGAAAAAAAAGACTTGGGCGCTGCTCTGCCTTGCCGGAATCATCGGCGCGATGGCGCTGCTCTCCGGCATGGTCATCGCGATCGATCCGTTTCAGGTGTATCGCCTTGCGACGGCCTATGCCCCGCCGATTGACAACACCACGCAGGTCTATGCGAACGCGGGCATCGTGCGCCATTACGACTATGACAGCGCGATCGTCGGCACGTCGGTGACGGAGAACTTCAGCCCGGCGCAGCTGGATTCGCTCTTTGGCGGCAGGTTTATCAAGCTCTGCACCTCCGCCGGCACGGCGTACAACCATGCGCTGCTGCTCGATCTCGCCTTTGACACGCACGACATGCAGCGCGTACTCTACGGGCTGGACGTCTATTCCTTCGTCGGCCCGCTGGATAAGACGGGCAGCGAGGTGCCGCTCTATCTCTACGATAAGAACATCTTCAACGACGTGCAGTACTGGCTCAACCGCTCTGTGCTCGGCTCCTTCCTGCCGCGCTGCCTGCGCGCATGGGGGCAGCGGCAGGATGATTCCATCCGCGACACGATGTATAACTGGGCGGGCAAGGACGAGTACGGCCGCGCTATGCTCTACAATGCCGTCTTTGACGAGCCTGCGCAGCGCTTTGCGGCGGATCATCATGCCGCCGCCTGCACGGCAAACCTCAATACCCACCTGATTCCCTTCATCAAGGAGCACCCGGAGACGCAGTTTGATATCTTCTTCCCGCCCTATTCCGCCGCGGAATGGTCGAACATGGAGAGCAAAGGCACGCTCGAGTCGATGCTCACCCTGCGCGGCCTGTGCTACGACGCGCTGAGCGGGTATGAGAATGTGACGATCTATGATTACTCCGCCCGCGAGGAATGGGTCAAGACGATCGCCAATTACAAGGACACGCTGCACTACGGCGAATGGATCAACGCCGAGATCGCGCAGGCCATCGCTTCCGGCGACGGCGCGGTGACTAGCCGCGCGCAGCTCGACGCAGCGACGGATCTGCTGCGCACATGGGCGCTGGAAACGCACGCCGCAGGCGACTGGATCTACGACTGATTCCGCTGACCATTCACGCAATTACCCAGTAAGGAGACACTATGGCACAAAGAACCCGCCGCCCGCAGCAGAGAAAGCGCCAAAAAAAGCAGCAGGCCAATCCCCTGCTGCGCGTATTCGGCGCAGGCGCGCTTGTGGCGGTGATCGTGATGCTCTGCATCGCTGCGACGGGCGCGATGCCCGCCGTCGATCCCTCCGCCGTTTACGGCGCGGCCCCCACGCAGGAGCCGACGCCCACCCCCATCCCCACGCCGACGCCCGTGCCGACCATCACGCCGACCCCGGCTATCTACGCCCCCTTCGGCGCGCAGTACGGCCACGGCGGCGCGGATCTCATCCCCGAGACGCCCACGCCGCAGCCCACGGCAGTCCCGACCGACGCGCCCACGCCGTCGCCAAAGCCCGATCCCACGCCCTCCCCCGCGCCCAAGGCAGACGCTCAGCGCACGCTCAAGAAGGGCATGAGCGGCAATGACGTAAAGCGGATGCAGCAGGCGCTCATCGATCTGGGGTATCTCAGCGACGCGGCGGACGGCGCATTCGGTCAGAACACAAAGAACGCCGTCACGGTCTTTCAGGCGGTCAATGGGCTGAGCGCCGACGGCATCGCAGGCACGAAGACGCTGACCCTGCTCTACAGCGGCGATGCGCTCAGCGCCGACAAGGCCCCGCCAATGGACTATCTGATCCTCGTCAACAGGGATCAGCCGCTCGATAAGAACTACGCCCCCACGGATCTCGTGAAGATCGCGGACGTCATCCCCTCCGACGTGCTCAAGGTCAAATACAAGGGCACGCGCGCCAACCGCACGGCGGCCGAGGCGCTCGGGCGCATGCTCGAGGACGCCATCGCCGAAGGCATCGGCGACTGGCAGGTCTCCTCCGCCTATCGCAGCTATGCCGATCAGCAGTCGCTGGTCGATCAGTCCGCCCGCGGCTTCAAGGAGCGCAACCCCAGCTGGTCCACCTCCCGCTGCCTCTCGGCGACATATCAGACCGTCGCCCCCGCCGGCACGAGCGAGCACATGACCGGCCTCGCGTTTGACATCACCGTGCCCGGCGTGAGCTTCTCCGGCACAAAGCAGCAGAAGTGGCTCCACGAGCACTGCTACGAGTACGGCTTTATCGTCCGCTTCACCAAGGAGAAGGAGAGCATCACCGGCTTCCTTGCCGAGAGCTGGCATTTCCGCTATGTCGGCACGGAGGCTGCCGCCGTGATGACCTACAACGGCTGGTGCCTCGAGGAATACGTCGACAAGATGGGCCTGTAATCACGCAAAACAGCCCGGGCAAATCGCCCGGGCTGTTCTCTTTTTGGAGCTCTGCTCCGATCAGAACTCCGAGATAATCTCCGTCCAGATCTGATCGTAGAGGTGCGTCTTGTCGCCAAGGTACTTGAAGACCTGGCACTTTTCCAGCGTCTCCTGCGGCGGGTTATTGACCGGGGAGGCGTTGTACTCCTCCGCACCCATCAGCTCCACCGCCGCCTTGTTCGGGATGGCGTAGCCGACATAGTCATAGTTCATCGCGGCGATGTCCGCGCGGCAGAGGAAGTCGATGAACTTTTCCGCTCCGGAGACATTGCGCGCATTGTACGGGATGCACATGGAGTCATAGAAGATGTTGCTGCCTTCCTTCGGGACGACGTAGCTCAGCTCGTCGCTCTCGCTCATGCAGAAGGTCGCGTCACCGCTCCATACCAGCGCGACGGACGCCTCGCCGCCAACCATCTTATCCTTCACCTCGTCGACCACATAGGCGAGGACGAGCGGCTTCTGCTCGATGAGCAGCGCCTTCGCCGCCTCCAGCTCGGCGGGATCGGTGGAGTTGAGGTCGTAGCCGCACATCACCAGCGCAATGCCCAGCGTGTCGCGCGGGGAATTGAGCATGAACATGTCCATCTTGTAGGTCTCGTCCATGAGGGTCGCCCAGCTGGTGGGCGCCTCGAGCACGGCCTCCGTGTTGTAGAGGATGCCCATCGTGCCCCATGTATACGGCACGGAATACTCAAAGCCGGGGTCGTAGCTCTCATGGATGAAGCGCTCGTCGATATTGACGACGTTCGGGATATTCGCCCAGTTGATCTTCTGCAGCAGATTCTCCTGAATCATGCGCTCGACCATGTAATCGCTGGGAATGATCACGTCATACGAGGAGCCGCCCATCGCGATCTTGGCATACATGTCCTCGTTTGTCTCAAACGTCTCATAGATGACGCGAATACCCGTCTCCGCCTCGAAGATATCGATCGTCTCGCTGTCGATATAGTCGCCCCAGTTGTAGACGGAGATCGTCTCGCCCGTCATGGGCACGGGGTTTTCGGGCATCGTCGCCCACGGAATGACTTCCTCCTCTTCCTCCGTCTCCTCGATCTCCTCCCCGCCGGCGAGCAGCATGGCGAAGACGATCACGAGGATGATGAGGAGCCAGAAGCCCTTCTTCCTGAATATGCCTTTCACTGAAATCCTCCTTCATTCTGCCCCGCAGAATCAGTAAGGGATTCTCACCTTGTCCACCTTGTCCTGGCTGCGCGGGTCCTTCTTCAGGTCGCTCAGGTTGATGCCGATCAGCAGCACGAACACGCAGACAAAGATGATCGTGGACAGCGCGTTGATCTTCGGGGAGATGCCGCGCTTGGCCATGGTGTAGATGGTGATGGACAGGTTGGACACGCCGGAGCCCGTCGTAAAGAAGCTGACCACGAAGTCGTCGATGGACATCGTCAGCGCCATGATAAAGCCGGAGAACACGCCGGGCATGATGTCCGGCAGGATCACGCGCAGGAAGCCCTGCAGCGGGGTCGCGCCCAGATCCTGCGCCGCCTCGGCGAGATTCGGATCGAGCTGGCGCAGCTTGGGCATGACGCTCAGCACCACATACGGCACGCAGAATGCGATATGCGAGAGGAGCAGCGTCACATAGCCCAGCTGGATATGCGCCATGGCGAAGAGCAGCATCAGCGACACGCCGGTGACAACCTCAGAGTTGAGCATCGGCAGATTGACGACGCTCATCAGCGCCTGCCTCGGCCTGCGCTTCATCTGGAAGAGGGCGATCGCGCCCACCGTGCCGAGGATCGTGGAGATCACCGCAGCGAGGAGGCCGATGGAGAGCGTCGTGCCCAGCGCAGCCATGATGGCCTCGTCAGCGAAGAGCTCCCTGTACCACTTGAGGGTGAAGCCGCCCCACTTCGCGCGGGACTTGCTGTTGTTGAAGGAATAGAGGATCAGCATGACGATCGGCGCATAGAGGAAGGCCATAATCAGGCCCACGTACGCCTTCCTGAGTTTTCTCATCATCAGAGAATGCGCACCTCCTTCACCGGCTCGTCGTCCTTATCGATGCGATTGAGCGCGCCCATGAACGCGAGCACGACCACCATCACCAGCAGCGAAAGCGTCGCGCCGAAGTGCCAGTCGCTCGACTTGCCGAACTGGTTCTGGATGATATCGCCGATGAGCGGCACCTTGCCGCCGCCCATGAGCTGGCTGATGACAAAGGTCGTCACCGCCGGAACAAAGACCATCGTGATGCCCTCCATCACGCCGGGGATGGAGTAGGGCAGCGTCACGCGGGTGAAGCTCTTGACCGGGCTCGCGCCCAGATCGGCCGCCGCCTCGAGGAGGGACTTGTCGATCTTCTCGATCACGGTATAGATCGGCATGATCATGAAGCTCAGGTAGTTGTAGACCATGCCGAGGATGACGGCATTTTCATTGTAGAGGAAGATGACGCGGCGGCGCACGCCCCTGTCAAGCAGCCACTGGTCAAACGCCGGAAACATCTCGCGCAGGCTGGCGATCCAGTTGTTGAGGATACCGTTGTTTTCAAGGATGCTCATCCACGAATACGTGCGCAGCAGGAAATTCATCCACATCGGCAGGATCAGCAGCATCAGCCACAGCGCAGGCCGCTTGAAGTCCTTGCCCGTCAGGATGAGCGCGACGGGATAGCCCAGCAGCAGGCAGATCAGGGTGGTGATGATCGCCACCTTGAAGGAGCGCATCAGGAGCTTTAAGTACGTCGGCTCAAGCATGCGCTTGAAATTGGAGAGGGAGACGACGGTCTTCTTCTGCGGGCGGGTCTCGGTGACGGAGCCGTCCTCCAGCTGGAAGACCACGCTGCCGTCCGCCTGCACCATCTCGGTATAGGGGATCGATTCCTCCACCGTCACGCCGTACCAGACGATCATCACCAGCGGAACGACGATGAAGATCGCCGCCCAGAGGGCGAACGGCACGATCAGCGCCTTGTTTCTTTTCATCGCAGGCCCTCCTTACAGCGCGCGGTCGGCATGCTTCTTGAGAATGTCGGCTGAGGCCTCGCTCTTGTGCATGACCTGAATATCCTCCGGCATGATGGTGATCTTCACATGCGTGCCGACCGGGCGGGCATGCGTGGAATGCACCAGCAGCGCGGCGCCACCCACGCGCACCTTCATCTCATAGTGGACGCCCTTGAAGAGCAGCGTCTCCACGACGCCCTCCGGCACGCCGCTGACCGGATCGGTCATGGGCTTGAGCTTGACGTCCTCCGGGCGCAGGACGATGTCCACCCCGGTGTTTTCGCCAAAGCCGCTGTCCACGCACGGGAAATCGCAGTCGAGGAAGCGGACCAGCCTGTCGCGGATCATCGTGCCGGGCAGGATGTTGGATTCGCCGATAAAGTCCGCGACGAACGCATTCTGCGGCTCGTTGTAGATGTCCTCCGGGGTGCCCAGCTGCAGGATATGGCCCGCGCGCATGACCGCAATGCGGTCGCTCATGGTGAGGGCCTCCTCCTGATCGTGCGTGACGAAGATGAAGGTGATGCCGCTCTCGCGCTGAATGCGCTTGAGCTCCAGCTGCATTTCGCGGCGAAGCTTTAAGTCCAGCGCAGCCAGCGGCTCGTCGAGCAGCAGAACATCCGGCTTGTTGATCAGCGCGCGCGCGATGGCCACGCGCTGCTGCTGGCCGCCGGAGAGGCTGGCGATCTTGCGCCTGCCGAATCCCTCAAGGCCGACGAGCTTGAGCATGCGCTCGACCTCGGCGGCGGTCTTCTTCTTATCCTCGCCGCGCAGATCCGGACCGAAGGCGACGTTCTGCGCCACATTCAGATGCGGGAAGAGCGCATAGCGCTGGAAAACCGTATTGATCGCGCGCTTGTACGGCGGCAGGGGGATGATATTCTGCCCCTTGTAGAGGATCTCGCCGCCGGTGGGCTTCTCAAAGCCGCCGATGCAGCGCAGCAGCGTCGTCTTGCCGCAGCCGGACGGGCCCAGCAGCGTCACAAACTCATTCCTGCCGATATCGATGCTCACGCCGCCCAGCGCGACGAAGCCGTCCTCGAAGGTGACGCGGACGTCCCTGATAGAAAGGATCACATTGCTTTCCATGTCGCATGTCCTCCTGTTGATTCAATCATCTGTATGAAGCCCCGGCAGCATCGCCGAAGGGCGGAAATCTTTAGAAATTGGGCGGCGTGCTGACCCATATGACCACGGCCGGGGTCTTGCCCGTGTTGCGCAGGCAGTGCTGCAGCGACGGCTTGTAGGAGAAGCTGTCGCCCTTGCGCACGCGGTAGCTCTTCTCCCCCAGCACCAGCGTCACCGCGCCGGAGAGAACGTGGCCAAACTCCTCGCCCATGTGCGGCAGATCCATCTCCGTCTGCGCGCCGGGCTCAAGGGTCACCATGATCGGCTCCATGTCCTTCTTCTGCGCGTTGGCGATCAGCCAATGGATGGTCACGCCGTCCTCCGTCTCCTTGACGAAGACGTCCTCCTTGCGGCAGACGGGGTTATCCACCTGATCGTCGGAGAAGAACTCGTGGAACGAGGAGCCCAGCGTGGTGAGGATATCCTCGAGGGTTGAGAGGGAGGGCGAGGTCTGGTTGCTCTCCAATTGGGAGATAAAGCCCTTGGAGAGCTCGCAGCGGTCCGCCAGCTCCTTCTGCGTCAGGTTATTCTTCTGGCGAAGGCTTCGCAGCTTCTTGCCGATGTTCAATTCCACAAAAACCGCCTCCGTAGTTTAGTAAAACAAAACTTCAGGATTATTATCACGATCCTGATTAAATCACATTTGACCCCCTGTGTCAATAGCTGCGGCGCATCTGCTTTTCTGTTTTTTCAGATTGTTCGCCTTTTTCCGCATCGCCCCTACAGGGATTCTGCCGTTTTTCCTGATATTGCCGAGTTTTTCGCGCATCGGGAGGTTCTGTGATTTCTGACCCGGGATTTACAATCTCTAAACATTCCGCATTAAAACCGTGCGTCCGGGTTGCGCAAAACTAAACCTCGGGACAGCTTCCGTCAATCTCTCCGCAAAAAAGCGGCTCCCTCCGCCATGGAGGAAGCCGCCTCGTATGCTGTTTTGCCCGTTATCAGGAGGGATCGGTGATCTCCGTCACAAACTTCGCGCGCGTGACGGGCGCCTCGATTTCGCCCTGACCGGTGTACTCGGCCGCCGCCGGGAGCGTCTGCCCCTCGCCGGTCATGTAGATCGTCGCCAGCTGGCCGACCTTGAGCTCGGTATCCGGCTCGAGGATCACCCAGACCGGGCCGTGCCACACGCCGGTGGCCACATTATCCACGCAGACCAGCGCGCACGGCGTGCCGTCGTAGTCGTTGAACTCCATCACCTTGCCGCGGAAGACGAACTGGACGTCCTTGAACTTCACAGGATCCTTGTGCAGATCCTCGAATTCGACGGAGCGCATCTTCTGGCGGAAGAGCGCGATGCCCTCGCGCTCGGTAAAGACGCGCGTGAGCGTCAGCTCGATGGTGTTCTCCTCGAGGTCATCGGCCTTCGCGCGGAGGCTGAAGGTCACGGACTCCTCGTTGTCGATGAACACGCGGACACTGAAGGCGCCGTTCTTGTTCGCCTCGACATTGGTCTTGGTGCCCTTGCCATTGACATAGACGCGGGCGTAGGGCTCGGTCACGCCCTTGATGATGACGTTCGTGCCGGTGAAGACGGTCTCCGTCGGCTCAAGGATCTCAAGGCGTGCCTTCGGCCGCTCGTAATACACGGAGAGCATCTGCTCGGCATTGTCCGTCATGACGGCGATGACGTTTTCGCCCGCCGCCGGCAGCGTGACATTCACAGAGAACGCGCCGTCATTGCGCGCGGTCGTCCTGCCCAGCGTCTTATCGCCCGCGACGACGCGGACAGCCGCGCCGGCCGCCGTCTTGCCGCTGACGGTGATATTCGCCTCGCCAGTGTAGGCAGGCACGCCCTCCACGGTCATCTCGCCCTCAGAGGCGACGACAGCCGCCACGCCCGGCGTGGGCGCAGGGGTCGGCTCCGGCGTCGCGGTGGGGGCGGGCGTCGGCACGGGCGTCGGCTCAGAGCGGCTCTGCAGGAACTTGACGCCCGCGAGCACCTCTTTCATGCGCGCGTCGTCCGCCGCCTCGGGCGCACGGCCCACGATGGTGTCCGAAATCATCATCAGCTGACCCAGATGCAGCGTCGCATAGCGCAGGGTATAGACCGGCATGGACGCATACATGGCAGAGGAGGTCATGCGCACGCACGCAGGCGTGGTATCGATGATCTCGCAGCTCTCGTAGAGGCCGCTCTCCTCAAACTGGGCGCAGAATGCGTCAAGGCGCTCCTCGCTCAGTTCGCTCATATGCTGGACGTCCTTGAAGCCGCCCGCGCTCACCACGCTCACGGCGATCTGGCCGCCGTCCTGCGGGATGACCTCCATGACGATGCCGGAGGTGATATAGCTGGCGAGGATGGCCTCCTTCGTCGTGCCCAGAGAGGCGATCATCGCCTCGTGCTCGCCGAGATTGGTCTGCGTGAGGACGGTCTCCCCCTCCTGCTGGGTATAGCGGAAGCCCTCGTACGGGAAGACATAGGTGGTCTGCTGCGCCAGCGCGGCCTGCCCAAGCAGCAGGAAGAGCGCGTAAAGCAGGAGCGGCAGAACGCGGATTTTCATGAACATAACCCCCTTCTGGGTGTGTGAATGCAAGCTTTCGTGCCTTCGCACGGATTAACCATATGATTATAACATATTCAGCTCCATTTGCCAAGCGGGCTGTGTCGCCGCCATTGCCGCCGCAGCTTTCTTTTTGGCGCCGCATTTCCGCACGCGGACACCCGCTTGCGTCAGCAATTCATCCGCGATTCATCTTTGCAAAGCGGGCTGCGCCCTCCGTGCGTCACGGGTCAAAAAAAGGGTGGGAGGATTACTCCTCCGCACCCGTATTCTCGCTGACGGTCGTCGCGGTCTCGGCGGCGTTGTTCGCGCCCTCGCTCTTCGGACCACGGCCGCGGCCGCGGCGGCGGCTCCTGCTCCTGCGGGAGCTTCCGCTCTTCTCGCTCTTTTCGCTGCGCTCGCCCTTCTCGGCGCGCTCAGTCTTCTCGCTCTGGCCGGCGAGCATGATGACCACGCGGCGGTTCGGCTCCTCGCCCTCCGAATGCGTCGTCACCGCCGGATGATTCTGCAGCGCGGTGTGCAGCACGCGGCGCTCGTAGGGATTCATCGGCTCGAGGACGACCTTGCGGCCGGTCTTCTGCGCGCGGTTGGCCATGCGCTGCGCGAGACGGCGCAGGCTGTCCTCACGCTTGGCACGGTAGTTTTCCGTATCCAGCGTCACGCGGATGTAGCCCTCGCGGCCCTTGTTGACCTGCAGGCTCGTCAGATACTGCAGGGCGTCGAGCGTCTCGCCGCGGCGGCCGATGAGGATGCCCAGCGTGTCGCCGATCATGTGGATGTAGAGGTTGTCCTCCTTGCTGTCGTCCACATAGACGTCAACCTTCACATTCATGCGCTCGGTCACGTCCATCAGGAAGCGCTGCGCACGGCCGGCCGGGGTGGCCTCGTCGTGCATGACCGGCGGCTCGGTCGGGGTGAAGGCCTGCGCCGGGACCATCGGCGCATACTCGTGCGGCTCGGTCTCCTTCTTTTCAGGCTTCTCCTCGCGGGGCTGCTTCGGGGCGCGCGGCTTCTTCGGCTTGGCGGCCTTCGGCGCTTCCTCGCCCTTCGCCTCGTCGGCGCTCTTCTCAGCCTTTTCGGCCTTCGCCGGCTTTTCCGCCTTCGGCGCAGCCGGCTTCTCGGCCTTCTCAGCCTTTTCGGTCTTCTCGGCCTTGGCCGGCTTCTCCGCCTTCGGCGCAGCCGGCTTCTCGGTCTTCTCAGCCTTTTCGGTCTTCTCAGCCTTTTCGGCCTTCGGCTTCTCCGCCTTCGGAGCCGCCTTCTTCTTGCCCTGGCTCTCGCTGCTCAGGCTGAAGCTGCCCAGCAGATCGCTCAGACCCTGATCGTCCTCGGCCTCATCCTCCATGACGGTGATGCGCACGCGGGCGGGACGGCTGCCGAAGAGGCCGAACAGGCCCTTCGCGCCCTCCTGAATGACGTCGACGCGGACGTCGGCGATCGTCACGCCAAGGGCGGCAAGGCCCTCGTCAATCGCTTCCTGCGTCGTCTTCGCGGTGAATTCCTGACTTCTCATTAGATGCCAACCTCCTCGGCCTTAGCCGCCTTGCGGTCCTGCTGCTTGAAGTACCTGTCAAACGCGATGTGCTCAACGATGGCGTAAATATTGGAAACCACCCAGTACAGCGCGAACCCGGAGTTGTAAATGGCGCAGAAGTAGAGGGACATGAAGGTCATGACGTAGATCATGGTCTTGCCCTGCTGCTGCATCTGCTCACCCTGCTGCTGCATGGTCAGCTTCTGCATGAGAATCTGCGTGGCGATGGAGAGCAGCGGCAGGACGAACCAGCCGTTGCCGACCTGGTAGATGGTGAAGCGGATGATGCCCAGGATGCTCAGATTGGCGAGGCCCGGCACAGCCGCAATGTACGGCGCATACACATCGGAGGCGATGAACGGCGCGGCGACCTCATTGACAAAGGCCATCGCAGCGTTACGGTCGGCGAAGGCGAGCGCCTCGGGGATCACGCCGGAGGCGGCGAGCTCCGCGCTGACGCGGTTCCACACGTCAAACTCGATCAGCTGCAGGGACTGCACGTCCGGCAGATAGGTCGCAAACGGGGAATCCGGCATCCAGAGGTTGCGGATCCAGAGGAAGGAGTCCGTCAGCGTGGACGGGTCGATCTCCGGGTTATGATAGAAGGTGAGGAACTGCACGACCAGCTGCTCATTGGCGAAGACGCGCAGCGCGTAGAACATCGCGAAGAGGATGAACATCGAGATGATCATCGGCAGGCAGCCGCCCATGGGGCTGACGCCCTCCTTGCGGTAGAGCTCCTGCATCTTCTGGCTGAGCTTTTCCTGATCGTCCTTATACTTCTCCTGCAGCGCCTTCATCTGCGGCTGCAGCGCGGCGGTGCGCATCGTGGAGCGGCGGCTCTTGAGGTTCAGAGGCATGACCGCCAGCTTGATGAGGATGGTGAAGAGGATAATCGTGATCGCGTAGTTGTTGATGACCGTCTGCAGCGCGTTGATCAGCGTCAGCAGAAGTGAATTAAGCGGATTCATGGATGGATATTCTCCTTGTCTCATGCGGGCCGCGAGCGGGCGCGGCCATTTTCAGTCGATCAGCCGCCCGCGCATCCGTACCACAGCCCGTCATGCGGGCGCGAACTGGACGCGGGGTCATACGGCGCCCGGCGTCACGGCACGGGGTCGTACAAATCTCCCTTATAGAAGGGATGGCAGCGCAGGATGCGCCGCACGGCGAGGTATCCGCCCTTGAGCGCGCCGTATTTCTCAACGGCCTCCAGGGCATAGCGGGAGCAGGTGGGCGTAAAGCGGCAGCAGGGCTTATACATCGGGCTGATGTGCCTCCTGTACATCCTGATCAGCCAGAGAAGAAATCTCTTCATCACGGCGTGCCATCGTCCTTTCTCCCGGCCTGAGCGGCAGCATTGTCGGCGGCCTTCGCCTCGGCCTCCTCGGCGCTCAGGAGTAGATTCTGCCTGCGCAGCAGGTACTGCATGGAACGGCACAGCTTTGAAAACTCCGCTGTGGATGCCGGCTGGCGGGCAATAAAGATGTAGAGCCCCTGCTTCATCCGGGGCAGGAGGGGCGCGGCGGCAGCACGCAGGCGGCGCTTGACCCGGTTGCGCTCGACGGCGCAGCCGATCTTCTTGCCGACAGAAAAGCCGACCTTGAGCGTCTTCGCCTTCACATACAGCATGACCATCTCATGCGAGCCGCCGGACGTACCGCGGCGATAGACATATTTGAACTGTGCGTTCTTTTTCAGGCTGTATGTTCTCTGCAATGCTTTCCGCTCCCCTGAATCAAAGCCCGCAGGCTTGTGCGTGCGGGCTGCATACCGGCGCATATGCCGGCAGACGAAAGAAAAAGGTCCGTTCCCGGCATTGCCGGGGCCGGACCGAACGACCCGCTCGGGCGGCATAAGCCGCCGCGCAGCGGACGAGGTTCCGCCAGAAGGCGGATCAATTCAAAATCAGCAATCGAACAGGTTGGACACGGTCAGCCTGGCGCGGCCGCGGGCGCGGCGGCGGGCAAGAACCTTGCGGCCGTTCTTGGTGGACATGCGGGCACGGAAGCCGTGCACCTTCGCGCGCTGACGCTTCTTGGGCTGATAAGTTCTGACAGAGGAAGCCATAATTTACACTCTCCTTATTATGATAAAGGTTGATTGAACGAAATTGGTTCGCGCCGTCGGACGGCACGCTGTTCCATGCTAAAGCTAGTATAGTATACTTCACCGAGAACAGGGAAGTCAAGAAGAATTTAAGCGGAAACCGTAAAAAATGAACGATTTTGGACGCATTCAGAAATATTTGGGTAATATTTGGCTCAAGGCGCGCATCCGGCAGTTCATATTGACTTTGCTCCGGGCAAAAGAGTATAATAAATCCAAATCGGCCCTGCGCGCCGCGCTGAGCTGAGAAGGCATTTCCCCCGACTGCCGGGCCGCGCGCCCGCTGCAGCGCAATCGATATACAGGAGGTTACCCTATGCGTCGAATCGGCGTCCTGACATCCGGCGGTGACGCGCCGGGCATGAATGCCGCCGTCATGGCGGTCGCCAAGGCTGCCCGCAGCTATGACATGTCCCTCATCGGCATCAAGCGCGGCTACAACGGCACCCTCTGCTACAGCAATAACCACGCGGACGACATGATCGAGATGGATCTGGACACCATCCTTGACATCGCCGATCAGCCCGGCACCTACCTGCGCACGGCGCGCTGCCTCGAGTTCCTCAAGCCCGAGATGCAGATGCGCGCCGCCAACAACATCCGCGAGATGGGCATCGAAGGCATCGTCGTCATCGGCGGCGACGGCTCCTACAAGGGCGCACGCGAATTGTGCCGTCTGGGCATCCCCTGCGTGGGCATCCCCGGCACGATCGACAACGACCTCGCCTATACCGAGATGACGCTGGGCTACGACACCGCGGTCAACTCCTGCATCGACGATATCCGCGCCATCCGCGCGACCAGCCGCTCACACGACCGCCCGGCCGTGGTCGAGGTCATGGGCCGCCACTGCGGCGACATCGCCGTCAAGGCCAGCGCGGGCACCGGCGCGGAGATCTGCATCGTGCCCGAGGTTCAGTGGTCGCTGACCGAGGTCGCCGACCGCATGAAGCGCCTCATCGCCGGCGGCAATCCGCGCCTGACTGTCGTGGTCGCCGAGGGCGCGTTCGATTCCATGCTGCCCTACGACTGGCGCCACACCCTGCGCGAGCATGGTATGCGCGTGCATGACGACGATCCCATCTCCACCCGCTTCCTCACCCGTACGCTGCGCTGCCTGACCGGCTGCGAGGCCCGCACCACGATCCTGGGCTACACCCAGCGCGGCCGCCAGCCCTCCGCCTACGACAGCTGCTTCGCCTTTGAGGCGGGCGTGCAGGCGGTCAACCTCCTGCGCAACGGCATCGGCAATCAGGTCATCGGCGTGCGCGACGGACGCGTCTTCTTCATGCCCATCGAGGATGCGCTGCACGAGAAGCGCGAATTCAACCTCTCCCTCTACAACACCATCAACAGCCTGTGATTCATTCGGGGGCTCCGGTCATTCCCGGATCCCCCGTTTTTCATGACAACGCCATCTGCGTTTGGAGGATCTATGCTTGCCAAAAATGCCGTCTTTGAAATGACCTGCGACGCCTTCGGGCAGGATGCGCAGGGCGTCTGCCGCCACGAGGGCATGGCCGTGTTCGTTCCGGGCATGCTGCCGGGCGAGCGTGCGCTGGTGCGCATCGTCAAGCCGGAGAAGCGCTACGCCTTCGGCCGTGTAGAGCAGCTGCTCACCGAGAGCCCCGAGCGCACGCAGCCGCCCTGCCCGATCTACAAGCGCTGCGGCGGCTGCTCCTGCCAGCATATGACATATGAAACCTCCCTCGCCTTCAAGCGCGATCAGGTGCAGGAGCTGCTGCGCCGCGTCGGCGGGCTTAATATCGAGGTGCCGCCCGTGCTGGGCATGGAGCATCCCTTCGCCTACCGCAACAAGGGCGCCTATCCCGTCGGCACGAAGGATGGGCATGCGGTCTGCGGCTTCTTCGCCCCGCGCAGCCACGACCTCGTCCCCCTGCCTGAGGAGGGCTGCATGATCCAGCGCGAGGACTCCGCCGCTGCCGTGCGCGCCGTCTGCGCATGGATGGACAAGGCGAAGGCCCCCGCCTATGACGAGACGACCGGCAAGGGCCTTGTGCGCCATGTGATGACCCGCTCCACGAGGAGCGGCGGGCTGATGGCCGTGCTCGTCGTCACCCGCGCGCAGATCCCGCAGAAGGACGCGCTCATCGCCGCGCTGCGCAGCGCCGTGCCGGGGCTTGAGAGCGTCTGCCTCTCCGTCAACAGCCGCCGCACCAACGTCATCCTCGGCACGGAGATCCACACCCTCTGGGGCCAGCCCGTGATGGAGGACACCCTCGGCGGGCTCGTCTTCTCCGTCTCCCCGCTCTCCTTCTTCCAGGTCAATCCGGAGCAGACGGAGCGGCTCTATCAGCTCGCGCTTGACTACGCGCAGCTCACCGGCGGCGAGACCGTCGTGGACGCCTACTGCGGCGCGGGCACGATCTCGCTGCTCCTCGCCAAGCGTGCGGGGCGCGTCATCGGCATTGAGATCGTCCCCGAGGCAATTGAGAACGCAAAGGAAAACGCCGCCCGCAACGGCATGACGAACGCGGAATTCCTCGTCGGCGCGACGGAGGAGCTGCTGCCCCGGCTCGTTGCCGATGGGCTGCGCCCGGACGTCATCGTCGTCGACCCGCCGCGCAAGGGCTGCGAGCCGCAGGTGCTCGAGGCGATCATCGCCGCAAAGCCCGAGCGCGTGGTCTATGTCTCCTGCGGTGCGCCGACGCTCGCCCGCGACGCCAAGCTGCTCACCGAGGGCGGCTATAAGGCCGAAAAGGTCCAGTGCGTGGACATGTTCTGCTGGACGGGCGCTGTGGAGACGGTGATGATGTTTACCAGAGCATGATTCAACGGCTCCATCCATCTAACCATTCATCAGAATATCAATCGGAAGAAAAACAGCCTCCGGCTTTACGCCGGAGGCTTTGCTTATATCAGAATGCTTTTGGGTGCGGCGTCTCAGATCTCGCCCTCATGCTTCTGTGCCTTCTTCTTTTCGGGCGTCAGCGCGATTTCGCCGCCCAGATACATGGCCGCAAGACCAAGCAGAACCATGATGACCGCCAGATAGATGATCACCGGGACGGCGCTCTTGTAGATGAACGTGCAGATTGCAGCAGCCGTCTCGCCGCCGATCACAATCGCCGCGACATAGCCAAAGAAGGTCAGGCCGCCTGCGAACAGAGAAATCTCAATGCCATAGCCGAAAATGGTCTTCAGCACACCGGAAAGCTTCATGCAGAATTCCTTCATGATATCCCCTCCTTACAGTCCGATGATCGGCAGCCAGCCCATCAGAACCGCTATCTGCATGATGAACTGGGCCGCGACCCACCACAGATTGTTCTTAAAGGTCTTGCCAAAGTCCGACTCGGCGATGGTCATGCCCGCATACATGCCCAGACCCAGCGGCGGGGTGATGCCGCACATCACGCCGCAGATGCAGGGCAGCATCGCCGCAGCCAGCAGCGGATTGACGCCGGCATTGGACAGGAGCGTGATAAACACCGGTCCGAAGATGACCACCTGAGAGGAACCCGGCACGACCATGCCCATCACGCAGGTGATGATGCAGATCGCCAGCACCATACCAAACTTGCCAAAGTTCCACGTCGCCATGAGCTGACCGAGGGACTCGGCCACGCCCAGATCCTCAAACATCGCGCCGATCATATAGCCAAAGACGCACACGCCAATCGCAGGAGAGATGGACTTGACGCCATCGGCAAACATCTTCGCCATTTTGGCCGGCGTGACGATGGACTTATCCTTCGCAATCAGGCAGGTATACATCGCCGCAACGCCGGGCACATACAGCAGGACGGACTTGGACAGATACTTCGCGCCGGAAGCGCCGAGGCGCGCCGTGAAGAAGGTGCTGGTAAAGACCGCGTCGAGCACAAAGGGCAGGAGAATGATCAGCGGCAGCAGCAGCGCCTGCCAGCCGGCTCGGAGGGTCTCCTTCAGATCCGGGAGCTCCTCTTTGCTCATGGGCTTCACCTTATAATGCCGGCAGAACGCCCAGACCATAAAGAGACGCTGCGCGATGAACCACAGGGAAATACCCCAAAGCACAATCCAGAACTGACCCTGGGACACCTCCGCCAGGCCCGCGCCGGCGGCAAACGTCGTAAACGCCGCCATAGCCGCCACAATATTGGAAGAAGGCGGGATCATATTGCCCAGATAGCTGGCGTTGGACTCGATATTCGCCGCCAGCTCTGCCGGGAAGCCCGTGCGTTTCATCGCCGGAATGGTCAGGGTGCCGGTCGCCATGACATTGCCGGGGCCGGAGCCGGACAGCGCGCCCATGAACGCGCTGGCGATGACCGCCGTATAGCCCGCGCCGCCCCTGATCCGGCCGATCAGGGAGAGAATGACCGCGATACAGCTGTCGACAATCTTCGTCTTCGTCAGCAGGATGGACAAGGCCACAAACGCAACCATCGAATACAGCAGCGACGTGGACAGGCCCTCATCGATATAGGTCAGCACATTGCCCCATGTTCCCGTGATCACCAGCAGCACGACAAACGCCAGCAGAACGCCCTCGTAAACAGGACGCTTGAGCGCCAGAAACCATACGCAGATGACCGCCAGCATGATACCAAGATACAGCAAGGACTCCATCTTGAGATCTCCTCTCATTTCCATTTAGTTATAGGTATTATTCCATCCGCGGAATATCATAGCATAATTCGCCTCGTTTGTCAACGATATGTGTGGTTTCCGCCCACAAATTAACGCGATCTGAACATCCATCCCGCTCATCCGGCGTCAACTTAACCCCAGAAATCCCGTCCGGCGCTTTACTTCCTACCCAAAATGGCGTATACTCTGTACCGATTTCTTGCAAGGGAGCGATATCACCCATGACGCTTGACATGACGCGCGGCCGCCCCGCCGGGCTGCTGGTCCGCTTTGCGCTGCCGCTGGTCTTCTCCTCGCTGCTGCAGCAGCTCTACACCATGTGCGACAGCCTGATCGTCGGCCGCCTGCTCGGCACGGACGCCTTCGCCGCCATCGGCTCCGCCGCCTACCTGCACTGGTTCGCCCTGAGCATGCTGCTGGGCGCGACGGGCGACTTCGGCGTAGCGTTGGCGCAGCGCTTCGGCGCGAAGGACGAGGAGGGCTTCAGCCGCTTCTTCGGCGCGTCCATCGTCCTCACGCTCATCATCGGCGCCATCATGACCGCGCTGGGCATGGGCTTCATCCACCCGCTGCTGCAGCTCCTTGGCACGCCGGCAGAGCTGCTTGATTATGCGCTTGAGTATGTGTACGTCCTGTGGGGCGGCCTCATCGTCACCGCCTCGCTCAATATTCTCACCGCCGCCCTGCGCGCGATGGGCGACAGCCGCACGCCCTTCATCTCCCTGATCGTCTCCACCGTGCTCAACATCGTGCTGGATTTCCTGCTCATCGCCATCCTCGGCATGGGCGTGGGCGGCGCGGCGCTAGCGACGGTGCTGGCGGAGACCATGGCCGCGGCGTGGTGCCTGATGGGCATCATCCGCGCCCGCGCGCTGCCCGCGAAGCGCAACTATGCGCTCCCGCGCAGAGAGACGCGCGAGCTGCTCCGCCTCGGCATGCCGCAGCTGCTGTCGCAGGGCGTTATCTCCACGGGCGAATTGGCCGTGCTCAAGGCGATCAATGTCTACGGCGTGGTCTTTGTCACCGGCAATACGGCGGCGAGGCGCTATTTCAGCCTGTTCAACATCGTCGGCGGCGCGCTGGAGAGCGGCATCGGCACCTATGTCGGCCAGAACTGGGGCGCAGGCGAAAGAAAGCGCGTCCTCGAAGGGACGCGCACGGGCGTTGCGATGGGCCTTTGCTCCTCCATCACGCTGGCTGTGCTCATCGGCATCGGCGCGCCGTGGCTGATCCGCCTGTTCATCCCGGACGGCTCTGCCGAGGCGCTGCGCATCGGCGTGGAGGCGCTGCGGGCGGAGCTTCTCTTCCTCCCCGCGCTGTATATGCTCTGTGAACACCGCGCCGCCATTCAGGGCATGGGCAATGCGGTGATCCCGATGTGCGCGGGCTTCCTCGAATTGGCGCTGCGCCTCGCCGCCGCGTGGCTGCTGCCCATCCTCGCCGGGAGCCGCGGCCTGTATTTTACCGACGCCGTGACATGGGCAGTCACCGCGATCTTCCTGATCCTCTGCTGGCATACAATAATGAAGAAAAAGCTGCGGGGATAACATGTGCACAAAAAAGGCTGTCAGGCAAAATCGCGCGTATCACGCATCAGACCTGGCAACCTTTTTTCTTCAGGCAGAGCCGTCAGCTCTACCTTTTTTATTTCTCGTTCAGATCGTCCTCTGTTGCCGGGCGCATAAAAAGGGTGTGCGCCTCATAGCGCTCCTTTTCCCACGAGTCATATGCGCGCAGGGTATATGTGTCATGCAGCTCGTTTCTGGCAAGCGTCTCCCTCTGGGTAAAGCGCACGGCAGTATCCGGTTCTCCATCTACAGGGCCAGCGCTGCCGCCGCCGGTCAGGCCAGCCTTCAGCCGCTGCTCATAGTACGACTGCTCATCGCTGTCCGGATCAATAAATTCAAACCACAGACCGCCGTCCATCTTCGCGTACTTTTCCCTGTCCAAAACCGTATAATCCAGCGTCACATAAATCTCCTGCGGCTTGACCTCTAGGAGCAGCCTGTCCACGCGTACGCCGACGCTGTCAAATACTGCCGGCTCCGTATTCACAAATACATTCTCCGCATCGCTCCCCTTTGTGCCGTTTTCCGGATAGCTACTTGCCCGAAGCGTGAGCGTCTCCTCCAGCTCCATGCGGTCCTCGTAGCTGACAAGGCTCTCGGGCGAAAACGGCTTTTCGACCGGCATGAGAATCGTATGGATTGTCACCTCGCGCTCCGGCAGATCGGCGGCATACTCCTCCTGAGAGTAGATGGTCAGCGTCCCATCCCCGCCGAGGATGTAATCCATGGTTCCCATGTACACGTCCTGCCCGATGATGCCGACATTGACCACATACGCATCGGTATATCCCTCATCCAGGATTACCTGACAGATGCTGCGCATATCGTTATCGCCGTCCACGACGTATTCGTGCGTCAGATTGATAAACAGATCCTCCATGCAGGCGTCCTCACCCATGAGCAGCACATTCTCCGCCTTCGGCGTGACATCCGCCGTCATGCGGGAGATGCGTCCATCGTAATACAGCTCGCGGATGCTGACCGTCACCCATTCGTTTTCCATCACGAGCACATCGGTCTGTACATAGTCCCCTGCGTCCTCCGGGATATAACTGTCCCGATAGCGCCCGACGAAATCGAGCATGCCCCATCGCCCGGCAGCCGCCAGCGCCGCCGCGCACAGCAGCACAGCAATCAGCGCGAACACCAGCGCAATCGATAGCTTTCTTTTCATGTATGGCCTTTCCTTTCTCCGCACCGCGTCAATCGTCCTCTGCCGGAGCGCCGGAGATACATGCACGGCGGACAACTCCTCCCGCAGCCTGCGGGTCATATTTTCCTGCTTCACGCGTCCATCTCTCCTTTCAGCGTCTTTTCCAGCAGCGCACGCGCGCGCCGCAGCCTTGTCGATACAGAATTGACCGGGAGGCCGGTCATCTCCGCAATCTCTCTGATCTTCAATTCATGATAGTAATGCAGGATGATAATCTCGCGGTACTTCGCCGGAAGCAGCGATATGGCCCGCGTCACCTCGCCATAGTCCGGCTCCTGCGGTGCAGCCAGCCCGGCAAGGGCGTCCATATCCTCCGTCTTTCGCCGCATGCGCAGCCAGCCGGTGCGCAGCATGCTCCTGCAGGTATTGACCGCGATGGTGCAGAGCCATGTCTTCACACTGCTCTCCCCACGGAAGGAAGACATCCTTTTCCACGCCTTGACAAACGTTTCCTGAAACGCATCCTCCGCAAGCTGCCTGTCTCCAAGATAGAGCAGGCAGAGCCGCAGAATATCGTCTCCGTACAGATCGATGAGCTCCTCGATCTTCACTGTGCATCACTCCATTTTCTCGGGTTTTCTGCGCGCATCTTTTGTATTCATCCTTATAGACGCAGGGATTCTGGTTTTTCGTTCACAGAAACCAGAAAACGGCGCTGCACATCTCCCGCAGCGCCGTTTTTCTATATCATTTCAGACATTCCTTTTCATCCTCAAACCCATCCCAGACAGGCTTGCCGGGGTATATCTTCGCCTCTTCCTCGCCGTTGAGCACGCGCACAGCGCCGGCCGCCATGGCCTCCTGCTCAAACTCGCCGGGGTAGGCCGTCACCGGGGC
Organism: Clostridia bacterium; assembly: GCA_017936375.1. Classification (GTDB taxonomy): domain Bacteria; phylum Bacillota; class Clostridia; order Christensenellales; family Aristaeellaceae; genus Ventricola. The sequence goes on along the minus strand of JAGBFR010000004.1, from coordinate 12,904 downwards.
GATAAAGCCGCAGCGCCTGCGGATGCCCTCCAGCACATCGTCAAAGCGCAGCAGGCCGCCGGTGAGGACGATGCCGTCCACCCGGCCCTCCAACACGGCCGCCATCGCGCCGATGGATTTGCAGATCTGGTAGATCATCGCCTGCCAGACGCGCACGGCGCGGGTATCGCCGCGCTCGACCATCGCATGCACCACGTCGGAATTGGACGTACCAAAATGGCTGGAGAGGCCGCCGTCCACGCTGCACAGCTGGCGCAGCGCCGCAGGCGTGCAGTCAAGATCGGTGATCACATCCGTCAGCGCCATGGAGCCCATGCGCGTGGGCGTGAAGGGGCCGTCGCCGCCGCTGCCGTCCGTGCCGTCGATCATGCGCCCGTACTCGTGCGCGGTGATCGAGATGCCGCCGTCGATGTGCGCGACGATCAGCCTGCAGTCCTCATACCGCCTGCCGAGGCTGGCAGCATGCCGCCTCGCCGTCTCCTTGAGGTTGAGCGCATGCACGCGCGCCTTGCGGTAGACGCCGCGCACGCCGGTCACGCGCGCCAGATCGCACAGCTCGTCGACCACGGGCGGATCCATCATCAGCTTCACGCAGTCGTATCCTTCACTGAGCGCCTCGACCATCTGCACGCCAAGCATCGAAGCATGATACAGTCCGCCTACGGCGTTTCTCGTATCCTCAATCAGGCGCTCATCCACACGGTAGATGCCGCCGGGCACGCTGTGGCAGCCGCCGCCGCGGCCGATGATCGCATCGATCGTCCCAAGGTCGATTCCCTTCTGCGCGATGAACTCGCGGACGACCTTCATCCTGTAATCCAGCTGGTCGTTGATGGTGGGCAGCGTCCTGAGGATCGTGGAATCGTGGAACGTGCTCTCGGTAAACAGGCAGACGTCGTTTTCAAACAGGGAAAGCTTCGTCGACGTCGAGCCGGGGTTGATCACCAGTATCCGATAGGTCTTCACAGTGTCATCTCCTGAATCCGGTCTGCATCCAGCAGGCTTTGTTTTATTGCACTGCGGCGGGCTGCGCCGCAGGGTCAGTCGTAGGTTCTGCCGCAGGGGTCGGCGCGGGCTGCGGGGCAAACAGGGCGCGCAGCATCTGCGCCAGCTCCGCCTCGCTATACCATGTATAGCCCGTCAGGTCCTCCGCCTGCGCCTGCGCGTCAATATCGAGCGTCACGATCACGGGCTGCTCCTGCAGGCCCTCAATCTCAAAGGCAACACCGCCGTCGGCAATCGGCTTTGCCGTCACGGTCCACGCGCGCTCGCGGTAGGTCCAGTCCTCTTCCTGCCTGATATTCTCGTTCAAGTCGATCCGCACGCGCACGGTTTCCTCCGCCTGCCCGGTCATGTCCGCCATGCGGAGCTGCCAGTTATAGCCCGTCCGTTTGCCCTCGGCCTCAAGCAGCCCCGGCCTGTATGCCAGCTCCGTCTGGAAGGAGCTGCCGGCTGCCGTCACATTCAGGTGCAGGCCATCCGCAAGAAGCGAAGCATCCGCTTCCACGCCGCTCATCAGCGCATTCATATTGTATCTGCCCGCCTGCAGCGAGAGACTGCCGGTCTCTGCGCTCAGCGACGCACGATACGCCATCCAAGAATGGAGCGGGCTGTATGAGCCGGAGAGCGCAAACCGCTGCGCGTCGCTGTACAGCTGCAGCCGCGCAGTCGCGCCATTGATGTAGCCGGACACCGTGACGCCGTAATCATCCTCGACAATCTGCAGGCTGAGCCGTTCCTCGCCCTCCACAGCCGTGACCAGAAGGCCGGGATACAGGCTGACCGCCTCGATTGTCAATTCTCCGCTCGTCAGCCGGGCGGTATCGCCGTCCACGACGAGCCTGCCCAGCTCGCTGCGCGCCTCATCATACAGCACGGCGGTAAAGCCGCTGTCCTCCCGCGCAACGTTCAGCAGAAGCTCCGCCTGCAGGCCCGTCACATCATATCGGCCCAGCGTCGCCTTCGCGCCGTCCTCCATGAGCAAGCCGGAGAGCTCATAGCGCGTCAGCCTGCGGTCGCCCGTCTGCAGCGTCGCGTTCAGATGCTGATTGCTCAGCACAGCATGCAGCTGCACGTCGCCCGCCTTGACATTCAGCGAGCCCAGACTGCCGTAGGTCATGTATTTTGGCAGCGCAAGCTCCGCCTCCAGCACGGGCAGGCTGCCCGGCGCGGCGTATGTCATATAGCGTCGCAGCCCCAGCGCATAAGCGATACTGCTGCAGATATCCGCCGCAATCGCGTCCTTCTCCTCAAGCAGCACCTGCGTCAGCGCTTCCCATGTAACTGTGCGCGCGCCATATGCGCCGAAGGCCTCCATCCACGGCATGTACCGCTCCAGCAGCGCGGATACCGTTTGTTCATTGCGCTGCACGGCGGCGGCCAGCCCGTCCATCAGATCGCCCGCAAGCCTGCCCGGGTCCAGACGGAAGAACGCACGGGTCATCCTCTCGTCTTCGTCATACTGCCACGAAAGTGCCTCCGGCGTCACATATGCCGCCGCCTCCATAAACAGCGCAAGCACATCCCAAAGGTCCTCGCTGTCCAGCAGCAGCGCCTCTTCGCCGCCGCCCAGCTGCGCGACCAGCCTGCCCTCGCCGTAGGAGACGAGCAGTAGTTCCTCCTCCCCGCCGAGCACGGCGACGCCGCAGGCCTCGCCCGGCCCGGCCATCACCGTGACCATCAGCGGGAGATCCTCCGGCAGCAGCGAGGAAAGCAGCCCCGCCGGCCACAGGCCGGAGAGCGCCTCCGCCTTCGGGATAGCGGTCACGCCGAACAGCTCACAGAGCAGCGCGCTGTTGCGCGCGGTGAAATCATCGATCTGCGAGGCATACTTCGTCAAAAGCACAGGCACGGCGGCGTCCAGCGCGGCAAGCAGCCCATTGACGTCGATGACGACGGTTGTCTGCTCGTCTGAAGCGGGCGCATCCGCAGCAGGAGCGTCCGCTGCCGCTGCTGCGGGATCCTTCTCCGCCGCGAAGCGCTCGACCTCGATCGCACCGGCAGCAGCAGCCATCGCCTCGCCCGCCATCTGCGCCATCCAGTCAAGATCCGTCTGCATGACGTCCGGCATAAGGCACGCGCCGTCCTCATTGACAAAGAGCGCGCGCAGCACCGTCTCCGGCGCGGCGGCGATCTTCATCGCCCCATCGTCAAAGCGGACGCCCGCCGCATCCGCGTCAAGGCGCATCTTCAGCCCGTCTGCAGCGTAGTCAATCGCCACATCCGGCACGCCGTTCGCATCCAGCGCCGCGCTCAGCCCGGCCTGCGTCTGCCCGTCCGAATAGGTCAGGCCGAGCGAAGGGTGCTGCAGCTGCTCAGCAGCCGCCCAAAGCAGATCGCCGATCAATTCCTCCGCCGTGTACGGCTGCGCATATGCGCCCATGCAGGATGCAAGCATCATCACAACCGCCAGCAGGAAAGCCATCCATCTCTTCATCCTATACGCTCCTCCCTTCGCCGTCCGCAAAAGAACGCAGGTCATTGTCAGTATAAGGGAATCATTCCACGCCGATACGCCGGATTCCTGCATATGAAATCAGGCTTGCGCGGCGGGCGGCGGCGATGTATCATAGAGAAAAGCCCGTACAGACTGTGCGCAGCGCGCCGCCTGGCCGGGCAAATCCTCATCCAAAAAAGGAGATCCGCCATGAGCGCCATGCTGACCCCCTGGGGCGAGAGGCTCGACCCCGCAAGCATCCTGCCCGAGTATCCGCGCCCGCAGATGGAGCGCGCTTCCTATTATAATCTCAACGGAACGTGGGCCTGCAGCTTCACCGCCTCCGGCGACGCGCCGGGTACATGGCAGGACATCCTCGTCCCCTTCTCCCCGGAGGCGCCGCTCAGCGGCGTGGACCGCATGCTCAAGCCCGGCGAATTCCTCTGGTACCGCCGCACGCTGCCCACGACCAGGATTCCCGAGGGCGGACGGCTGCTGCTGCACTTCGGCGCGGTCGACCAGCAGGCCGAGGTCTATATCAACGGCGTGCACGTCGCCTCGCACATGGGCGGCTACACGCCCTTCAGCGCAGACGTCACCGGCGCGCTGCGCCCGGAGGGAGACAACGAGCTGCTCGTGCGCGTGCAGGACGACACGGACGCCTCCTGGCACAGCCGGGGCAAACAGAGCTCCAACCGCGGCAAGATCTGGTTTACCCCGCAGAGCGGCATCTGGCAGACGGTATGGATGGAGGCCGTGCCGCGCGTGTACATCACCGGCCTCGTTATCACCCCGCTCTTTGATAAGAAGGCCGTCTCCATCACCGTGAACGCCAGCGAGCATACAGACTGCACGATCACGCTCAACGGCAGCGCGTATTCTGCCCGGTCGGGCGAGGCGCTGATCATCACGCCGGACGTCTTCCATCCGTGGAGCCCGGAGGACCCGCACCTGTATTCCTTCACCGTGCGCGCGGGAAGCGACGAGGTTGAGAGCTACTTCGCCCTGCGCAGCGTATGCGTATCGAAGGATGAGCAGGGCGTGCCGCGCCTCTTCCTCAATGGAAAGCCCTACTTCCAGACCGGCCTGCTCGATCAGGGCTACTGGCCCGACGGCCTGTACACCGCGCCGTCCGACGAGGCGCTGATCGACGATATCGCGCGGATGAAGGCCATGGGCTTCAACATGCTGCGCAAGCACATCAAGATTGAGCCGCTGCGCTGGTATTATCACTGTGACAGGCTGGGCATGCTCGTCTGGCAGGACATGGTGAACGGCGGCCGCAAGGGCTACAATCCCCTGATCATCAATGCGCCGATGATCACCGGCGTCCATGTGAAGGACAGCCACTACGCCCTCTTCCGCCGTCAGGATGCGGAGGGCCGCGCGGAATACTACCGCGAGCTGGATGAGATGATCCGCCATCTGTACAACTGCCCGTCCATCGTCATGTGGGTGCCCTTCAACGAGGGCTGGGGCCAGTTTGACGCGGCGGAGGCCGTGCGGCGCATCGAGGCCATCGACCAGACCCGCGTCATCGACCACGCCTCCGGCTGGAATGATCAGGGCATCGGCGAATTCATGAGCCTGCATGTCTACTTTATGCCCTATCGCTTCAAAAAGGACAAGCGCGGCCGCTGCGTGATCCTCACGGAATTCGGCGGCTACAACCTGAGCATCGACGGCCACACGTGGAACGACGCCGCCTATGGCTACAAGCAGATGGCCTCCCGCGAGGCGCTGGCCGGGGCGCTCGCCAAGCTCTACGGCGAGGAGATCATCCCCGCGAAGGCAAAGGGCCTCTCCGCCGCGGTGTACACACAGGTCTCCGATGTGGAAGACGAGATCAACGGCCTGATGACCTACGACCGGAAGGTGCAGAAGCTGGAAAACGACGTTCTTCTCGCCATCAACAATCAGCTGCGCGACTAATCAAAAGAAACAGGCTGCAGAGCACACGCCCTGCAGCCTGTTGTCTTTGGATAAAAACCGGATTATTTCTGCACGAGGTGGAGCGCGAAGCCCGCGATCTCGTCCTTGAAGTAGATGGCCTTCAGCTTGCCGTCCTTGACGTTGGCGGAAGACTCGTCAAACTCGAAGCCCTGACGCTCCATGTACGCCTTGGCGCGCTCGATGAAGTTGGTCTTGATGCCGATGTGGCCCTTCGCGCCGCGGAACGGGGTCTTCATGACCTCAATGCCGGTGCCGGCGAAGATGGAGCTGTTGCCAACCTTCATGGTCCAGCCCAGCAGCTTGCACAGCTTGGTCGCGGTGTCCATCGCCTCGGCCTCGTCGGCGGAGTTGATGCCCACATGCGCGATCTCCAGACCGAGCATCAGCTGCACGGCGGAGGCGGTCAGCTCGCGGACCTTATCCCAATCCTTGGCCTTGACAGCGTCGCCCGGAACCATCCAGGTGCCGCCGCAGCAGATGATCTTGCCGAAGGAGAGGTAGTCCAGCAGGTTCTTCTCATTCACGCCGCCGGTGGGCATGAAGGTGACGTCGCCGTACGGCGCCGCGATGGACTTGATGTACTTCAGGCCGCCGGCAGCCTCAGCCGGGAAGAACTTGACGCTCTTGAGGCCCAGGGACAGGGCGAGCTCGATGTCGGACGGATTCGCGGTGCCCGGGCAGACCGGGATGCCGATCTCCTGGCAGTACTTGACGGTGGTCGGGTTCAGGCCCGGGGAAACGATGAACTTCGCGCCGGCGGCGACAGCCTTGTCAACCTGCTCGGTCGTCAGCACGGTGCCCGCGCCGACGATCATCTCCGGGAACGCGTCGGCCATGGCCTTGATGGCCTCGGCGGCGCAGGGGGTGCGGAAGGTGACCTCAGCGGCCGGCAGGCCTCCCTCAATCAGGGCCTTCGCCATCGGCACAGCGTCAGCGGCGTCGTTGATCGCGATAACCGGGACAATACCAATCTTACCAAGTTCCTTCATGACGTCCATGGGTATTACCTCCTCAAATTATGCCTTGCATAATGAATTGTTTATTTAACGAAATCCTCGCGCATCGGGGTGAAGACGTCCAGCAGCGTGCCCGCCTTGACGCAGGTGCAGCCGTGAATCTTTCCGCCGTCCACGACGATGGAATCGCCGACCTTCATCGTATGGGCCTTGCCCTCGATGTGGTAGGTGAATTCGCCCGAGAGCACATAGGAAATCTGCGCATGCGGATGGCTGTGGTCGCTGCCCACGGCGCCGTCGTCGAAATTCACCTCGACGAGCATGATCTCTCCGTTGTAGGAGCGGATCTTGCGGCGCGTGCCGCCGCCCAGCTCGATCCACTGCGCCTGATCCTGAGAAGAGAAAGTCTGCATAGTCTCCTCCGGAAATTACTTGACGTCCATACCGAAGTACGCCACGGCATTGTTGTAGCAGATGCCCTTGACGATCTCGCCCAGCGTCTCGTAGTCCTCCGGGTACTCGCCGTTCTCAACCCAGTGACCGATCAGGTTGCACAGGATGCGGCGGAAGTACTCGTGGCGGGTGTAGGAGATGAAGGAGCGGGAGTCGGTCAGCATGCCGACGAAGCGGCCCAGCAGGCCCAGGGAGGCCAGGGACTTCATCTGCTCGATCATGCCGAACTGCTGATCGCAGAACCACCAGCCGGAGCCGAACTGGATCTTGCCCGGAATGCCCTCGCCCTGGAAGTTGCCCAGCATGGTGCCGATGACGTAGTTGTCCTTCGGGTTGAGGCAGTAGAGGATGGTCTTGGGCAGGTTGCCCGCGCGCTCCTGATCCGCCATCAGGTGGGACAGATTCTCGGCGATGCAGGTGTCGTCGATGGAGTCAAAGCCCACGTCCGCGCCGTACTTCTCGAACATGCGCGGGTTGTTGTTGCGCATCGCGCCGATGTGGTACTGCTGCACCCAGCCGCGCGCCTTGTACAGGCGGCCCAGCTCGACGAGCACATAGGTCTTGTAGGCCTCAGCCTCTTCCTTGGTGACCTCCTCGCCGGAGAGCGCCTTCTTGAGCACGGCGTCCGCGGTCGCGGCGTCGGTCTTCTGATAGGGCACGGTATCCAGCGCATGGTCGGACAGGCGCGCGCCGTTCTCGTGGAAGTAGTCAAGGCGGGTCTCGACGGCCTGCATGAGCGCCTCGATATTCAGGCACTGCACGCCGGAGACGCGGGAGAGCGTGTTCATGTAATCGACAAAGCCGGCGCGGTCGATATTGAGCAGCTTGTCCGGGCGCCAGGCCGGATAGACGACGAAGGAGTTGTCCTGCTGGGCGATCTCCTTATGATAGTGCAGGTCGTCCACCGGATCGTCGGTGGTGCAGACGAGCTTCACGCCGAACTTCTCGACGAGGCCGCGGGCGCGGAACTCTTCCTTGGCGAGCAGCTCGTTGGCGCGGTTCCAGATGTCCTCGGCGGTCTTCTCATTCAGGACATCATAGATGCCGAAGACGCGCTGCAGCTCCAGATGCGTCCAGTGGTACATCGGGTTGCCGACGCAGTACTTGAGGGAGGCAGCGAAGGCCTTCCACTTTTCCAGCCAGCTGGCGTTGCCGCGGCAGAGGTTGTCATCCACGCCGTTGGAGAGCATCACGCGCCACTTGTAGTGGTCACCGCCGAGCATGAGCTCGCCGATGTTGGCGAACTGATGATTCTCCGCGATCTGTGCCGGCGGAATGTGGCAGTGATAGTCGTAGATCGGCATATTCTCCGCGTAATCATGATACAGCTTCTTGGCCACATCATTTTCAAGCAGGAAGTCAGCATCCATAAACGGTTTCATGGGAATCGTCCTCCTTGTCGATATATCACTCTCTATTTTTACAGCGTCACGCCGTCCTTGAAGATCGCGATCTCGCGGTAATCATGCTCTTCGCTGCGGGTCTGCCTGCCGGAGGCGATCTCCAGCAGATAGGCGAAGAATTCCTCGCTGGTCTCCTCCATGCTCTTGCCCTGCACGAGGACGCCGGCATTGAAGTCGATCCAGTTCTTCTTCTTCTCGGCGAGCGGGGTGTTGGTCGCGACCTTCACCGTCGGGATCGGCGCGCCCACCGGCGTGCCGCGGCCCGTGGTAAAGAGGACCATCTGCGCGCCGGAGCCCATCAGCGCCGTGATGGCGCACAGGTCGTTGCCCGGGCCCTGAACGAGGTTGAGGCCCTTTTCCTTCACAGGCTCGCAGTACTTGAGGACGTCGCGCACCTCGGCGGTGCCGCCCTTCTGCGTGCAGCCCAGGGACTTATCCTCCAGCGTGGTGATGCCGCCCGCCTTGTTGCCCGGGGACGGATTCTCATACACCACCTGATTGTAGCGGATGAAGTACGCCTTGAAGTCGTTGATCAGGGACACGGCCTTGTTGAAGGTCGCCTCGTCCTTGCAGCGATCCATGAGGATCGTCTCCGCGCCGAACATCTCCGGCACCTCAGTCAGCAGCGTGGTGCCGCCGTGACGGGCCAGCAGATCGGACGCGGCGCCCAGCAGCGGGTTGGCGGTGATGCCGGAGAGGCCGTCGCTGCCGCCGCACTTGAGGCCGATGATCAGCTCGGAGGCCGGGACGGTCTGGCGCTTGAACTGCGCGGCATACGCCGTCAATTCATCCAGCAGCTTCATGCCCGCCTCGATCTCGTCCTCCACCTCCTGGGTGATCAGGAACTTGACACGGTCGGGATTATACTCGCCCAGCACCTTCTTGAACTCGGCGACGTTGTTGTTTTCGCAGCCAAGGCCGAGCACCAGCACGGCGCCGGCATTGGGATGGCGGACCATGGAGGCCAGCAGCTTCTGGGTGTTGACATGATCCTCGCCCAGCTGGCTGCAGCCGTAGGGATGCACGAAGCAGTGCACGCCGTCCACGCGGTCGCCGTAAGCCTTTTGCGCGAGGCGCTCGAGCGCCTTGCTCGTGCCATTCACGCAGCCGACAGTGTTCACAATCCAGACCTCGTTGCGGATTCCGACGCGGCCGTCCTCGCGGACATAGCCCTCGAACGTCGCCTCGCGGTCACGCTCAACCGCGCAGGGATGCGGGTTGTAGGTGTACTCGAGGAGGCCGGAGAGGTTGGTCTTGACGTTATGCGTATGCACCCAGTCGCCCGCGGCGATGTCCGCCGTCGCATGGCCGATGGGGAACGCATACTTGATGACGTTCTCGCCCTGCGCGATGGCCGCCAGCGCGAACTTGTGGCCCGCCGGCACATCCTGCGTGAGCGTCACGCCCAGAATCTCCTCGCCCTTGGAGAGGGGCTGGAGGGCGACCGCGACGTTGTCGCGGTCGGTAATCTTGATGTACTTCATAATCAGCCCACGACCTCGTCAATCGCAGCCTTCGCGCCCTTGGTGAAGATATTCTCCAGAGACGCGGCGACGGAAGCCTCGAAGCCCGGCAGCTCAGCCGTCAGGTCGCTGCCCCAGAACTCGACGTTGCTGAGCACGGCCTTGGCGATCTCCGCAGCCGGCTTGCCGGTCATGCCGGCGAAGAAGTCGAGCACGAACTGGTCGTCCGCGATCGGGTACTCATTGCCCGCAGCGCGCACGCCGGCGAAGGAGCCGTCTTCCTTCTTGCTGCCGCAGTAGAAGGCGATGAACGCGGCCATGGAGAAGGTCAGGATCTTGGGCAGCTCGCCCTTGCGCGCGATGTACTCCTTGATGGTCGGCAGCACGCGGGCGCGGAACTTGGACTGGCTGTTGAGCGCGATGGAGAGGAGCAGGTGGCGGTTGAACGGATTGGAGAAGCGCTCGAAGATCGCAGAAGCGAACGCCTCGAGGTCATCCTTCGGCAGATCGAGCGTGGGCATGATCTCATTGAAGAGCGCCTGGCTCATGTAGGAGCGCATCGCGGTGTCGGCCATGCAGTCGCCGACGATCTCGTGGCCGGCGAGGTAAGCGCCCAGAACCATAGAGGTGTGCGCGCCGTTGAGCATGCGGACCTTGCGCAGCTTGTACGGGGTGACGTCCTGGGTGAAGACGACGTTGCAGCCGGCCTTCTTGAAGGGCAGCTCATCCTCGATCCACGCCGGACCCTCGATGACCCACAGGCCGAACGGCTCGGCGGTGTTGAGCATGTTGTCCTTGTAGCCCAGCTCCTCCCAGATGGCCTCGGCCTCGCCGCGCGGATAACCGGTGACGATGCGGTCCACCAGCGTGGAGCAGAAGACGTTCTCATTGACGAGCCACGCCTTGAACTCCTCGGACAGGCCCCACTGCTCGGCGGTCTTCACGCAGCACTCCTGCAGGTTGCGGCCGTTGTAGTCGATCAGCTCGCACGGCAGGAGGATGAAGCCGGTGCCCTTCTCGCCGCCGAAGGCGGTGAAGCGCTCGTAGAGCAGGCGGGTCAGCTTGCCCGGGAAGGAGGACTGCGGCTTGTCGTCAAACTGGTCCTTGCCGGTGTAGACGATGCCCGCCTCGGTGGTGTTGGAGATGATCACGCGGATCTCCTTCTGATGCGCCAGAGCGAGGTAGCCCTCAAAGTCCGCATACGGAGACAGCGCGCGCTTGACGCACTGGATGATGCGGGTATCCTTCATCGCCTTGCCATCCACCTGGCCGCGCAGGATCTGGGTGTAGAGGCAGTCCTGCTCGGAGAGCATGCCGATCATGCCGCGCTCGATGGGCTGCACAATGACAACGCCGGCGTCCATGCCGGCCTTCTCATTGGCCAGATCGATCATCCAGTCACAGAAGGCGCGCAGGAAGCCGCCCTCGCCAAACTGAATCACACGCTCGGTCTTGGGCATCGTGCCGCGCGCAGTCGCGACAGAAGAAAGGGTAGTGGCATTGAGCTGAACCATGGTTATTACCTCCCAGTAGATCATGTGGCCGGGATGTCCGGCACGCGTCATTTTCCGGCTGCCGCCGGAACAGATACAGCATCACAAATGACGGATCACCCTTCTCGGCAGGGCATTTGTATCCATCATTTTATCATGGATACAGTATAGCACCCGACCCGACACGCGTCAAGATTTGCAGCAAATTCCAGCGCAAAGTTTTGTTGAGGCTACACAAGTCATCTGACCAATGCGCCGGGCGTTTTTCGTCGTCATTTCCCGATCAATCTCCGCATTTTACCTTGTATCCCCCTGTAATCGGTGGTAGAATATAAGCAATAAAGCGTTCGACACCCAAAGATTCCACTATTTTCCATTATTTATCGACGGGAGGACAACATCATGAAGAGACGCATCGGCATCCTCACAGCCGGCGGCGACTGCCCCGGCCTGAACGCCTGTATCCGCGGCGTTGCGCGCGCGAGCTATTCCCTCTTTGATACCGAGATCGTCGGTATTCAGGACGGCTACGCAGGCCTGATCGAGGGCAACTACCGCGAGATGAAGCAGAGCGACTTCTCCGGCATCCTGACCCTCGGCGGCACCATCCTCGGCACCCGCCGCACGCCCTTCAGCGAGATGCGCGTCATCGGCGAGGACAACGTGGACAAGGTCAAGGAGATGAAGCAGAACTACAAGAAAATGAAGCTGGACTGCCTCGTCTGCCTCGGCGGCAACGGCACGCACAAGACGGCGAACCTCCTCTCCGAAGAGGGGCTCAATGTCATCGGCCTGCCCAAGACGATCGACAACGACATCTGGGGCACGGACGTCACCTTTGGTTTCCACACCGCTGTGGACATCGCCACCGACGTCATCGACCGCATCCACACCACCGCCGCCAGCCATGGCCGCGTGATGGTCATTGAGATCATGGGCAACAAGGCCGGCTGGCTGACGCTCTATTCCGGCATCGCCGGCGGCGCGGACATCGTGCTGCTGCCCGAGATTCCGTATGATCTGGATATCGTCTGCGATGCGCTGCGCGAGCGCACCGAAAAGGGCAAGACCTTCTCCATCATCGCCGTCGCCGAGGGTGCGATGACCGTCGAGGAAGCCAAGATGAAGAAGAAGGAGCGCGCCGAATACCGCGCCAAGACCGGCTTCTCCGGCATTGCCAACCGCCTCGCCAAGGAGCTGCAGGAAAAGACCGGCCTCGAAGCCCGCGCCGTCATCCCCGGCCACATGCAGCGCGGCGGCACCCCCAGCGCTTACGACCGCATGCTCTCCACCAATTTTGGCGTCCATGCCGCCCAGCTGATCGCCAGCGAGCAGTACGGTCAGGCCGTCGGCATGCTCAACAATACCGTCTCCCACAACCCGCTCTCCACCGTCGCGGGCAAGACCAAGTTCGTCCCGCGCGACGGCCATGAGATCCGCACCGCGCGCGCGATGGGCATCTCCCTGGGCGACAAGGTGAAGTAATCTTACGCACAGATCGTGTGAAAGAAAATCGCCGCCATCAATTGACTTTTATCCCGACTTCCACTATAATAGATGACCGATGATCCTTCAGGGATCATCGGCTCTGCACCCATAGCTCAGCAGGATAGAGCGTCCGCCTCCTAAGCGGAACAGGTTCGCCCGCCTCTGAGAATTCACCTATCATTTCGATGAGGGTGTAATAGCCCTCATCTTTCATACGCATCCATAGCTCAGCTGGATAGAGCGGCCGCCTCCTAAGCGG
>JAGBFR010000038.1 GCA_017936375.1 Clostridia bacterium | reverse complement strand
CTCCTTCGGCAGCTCGGAAGCCGCGTTGAAAGCAACGTACACGTAGTAACCTTCGGTCTTGTAGTCGATGGCGTAGGCCAGGCGGCGCTTGCCCCACTCCTCAACCTTGACAACCTCGCCGCCGTTGGCAGCGATGATACCGTTGAACTTCTCGATGAGCTCCTTGCGGGCAGTCTCCTCGACGGCGGTATCGATGATGTAGATCAGTTCGTACTTATTCATGATCCTTTCACCTCCTTTTGGACTCTGGCTCTGCAATGTTCCATGCAGAACAAGGATGTGCCAGTTACGTATGATAGCACACATATCCATAAAAATCAAGCCCGTATCTGAAGTTTTTTGAATGTTTTTCGACTTTTCGCGAGAAAATGTTGAGGGCAATCCCTTGACGCAAAGATCAAATCAGAGTATAATCACTCGGATGTTGATTTTTGCGGCATTATCTCACTTTTTGCCGCGCAGCCGGCGCCCGCGCCGCGCGTTTTTCTGACAGCTTACAGGACCGAAAGGATTCAAGAGGTATACAATGTTTGTCGATCATGTGAAAATCACCGCGAAGGCCGGCGACGGCGGCAACGGCTCCGTCTCCTTCCACAGGGAGAAGTACGTGCAGAACGGCGGCCCCGACGGCGGCGACGGCGGCAACGGCGGCGATATCATTCTGCTCGCCGACCCGAATATGCACACGCTGATGGACTTCCGCTTCAAGCGCAAGTACACGGCGGAAAACGGCGGCCAGGGCGCGGCCATGCTCTGCCGCGGCAAGAACGGAAAGAGCGTCACCATCAAGGTGCCGGTGGGCACCATCGTGCGCAATACGGCGGACAACCGCCTCGTCGCCGATATGAACGAGCCCGGCAAGGAGCATATCCTCCTCAAGGGCGGCCGCGGCGGCTGGGGCAACTCCCACTTCGCCACGCCGACCCGCCAGGCGCCCACCTTCGCCAAGCCGGGCCAGAAGTGCGACGTCGTGGAATTTGAGCTGGAGCTCAAGTCCATCGCGGACGTCGGCCTCGTCGGTTATCCGAACGTGGGCAAGAGCACGATTCTCTCCGTCGTCACCGCAGCGAAGCCGAAGATCGCCAATTACCACTTCACCACCCTCGCGCCGAACCTGGGCATCTGCCGCAAGTACGGCATGGACTTCGTCATGGCGGATATCCCCGGCCTTGTCGAGGGCGCGAGCGAGGGCGTGGGCCTTGGCATCCAGTTCCTGCGCCATGTCGAGCGCACGCGCCTGCTGGTGCATGTCGTCGACATCGCCGGCAGCGAAGGCCGCGACCCGGTCGAGGACTTTGAGCAGATCTGCGACGAGCTGGTCGCCTACGGCGATCTGGCCGAGCGCCCGCAGATCGTCGCGGCGAACAAGATCGATCTCCCCGGCGCGGAGGAAAACCTCGAGCGCCTGCGCAAGCACCTGCACGGCACGGACATCGAGGTCTATCCCGTCTCCGCCGCCACCAATCAGGGCTTTGACGAGCTGATGGGCGCGATCGTGCGCATCCTGCCGACCCTGCCGGACATCCTCGCCTTCCCCGAGGAGCCGGAGATCATCACCGAGGAAGAGAAGCCGTTTGAGATCACGAAGGAGTACGGCGCGTACATCGTCAGCGGCCCGGCCATGGACCGCCTGATCGGCTCCGTCAACTTTGGCGACGAGGAGTCCCTCAACTACTTCCACCGCACCCTGCGCAGCCGCGGCGTCATCGATGCGCTGCGCGCGGCCGGCGCGAAGGAGGGCGACACCGTCATCATCGACGAGATGGAGTTCGACTTCGTCGACTAACCGCCCTGAGGGCGGATTCCCTTCCGCCAATGTTTGCCAAGGCATGCAGCCTTTGTACACGCGGGCGTTTTTCCCACTCACTTCCATATATACTGTAAATAAGAAACGAGGATTTCAATATGACGAGCAAGCAGCGCGCGTATCTGCGCGGCCTGGCCAATACCATGGAGCCGATCCTGCACGTGGGCAAGGACGGCGTGAACGACAACATGATCAAGCAGCTCTCCGACGCGCTCGAGGCGCGCGAGCTGATCAAGGGCACCATCCTGCAGAACTGCCCCCTCACCACCCGCGAGGCGATCACCGAGCTGTGCGAGGGCGCGAATGCGGAGCCCGTGCAGTGCATCGGCAACCGCTTCGTGATCTACCGCGCGAGGGAGAAGGATCCCAAGATCGTGCTGCCGTAAACAACTGGATAGCGCAAACCGCCCCGGCCAGATGGCCGGGCGGTTTCTTATACCTTCCAATTATAAATCGGCTCCACATGTCGCTTATTGCGCACGATCAGCAGCAGGTTGGCCGCAAGGGAGAGAGCAGCCATCAGCAGCGCAACATGCCGATAGGCCATTACCTCTCCCAATACGCCCACACCCATCTGCACCGTCATCATTCCCAGCGAAGCCAGCACATCAAACAGCCCGTATACCCTTGCGCGCATATCCTGCGGCAGATAGTTCTGCACAGCTGCTGAGCGCAGCGCCGCCGTCTGTGAGCCAAGGAAACCACAGGCAAAGCGCAGCACAAGCATCACCGGATACGCCATGAAGAGCATGAGTCCATCGCAGGCCTCATAGATCATATACACGCGCACAGTCAGCGCATAGCGTTTCTCCTCCGGGATCTTAAAGAGATAATGCACCGCCGAACCGATCAGCCGCCCGAGTGTCTCCGCCGAGGTAAGCAGTCCGTACATGGCGTTAGTCAGCACCGAAGAGGTCTGGAAATGGGACATCGCCATCAGCCCCACACCATTGCCGGCGGCATTGGTAATCATCATATAGCTGTATATACTGCGCATGCCCTTCTCCCGCTTGAGATAGCGAAACCCTTCAAGGATATCCTGCCCATATTCCCGCAGGCTCTGCGCGCCCTTCCTCTTCTCAGGGCAATGGTCGATCTGCGACTCAAATGCGGCCGCCGTCAGCAGCAGCGCACCCTCCAGCAGAAAAATCGTCTCCACGCCGCATCGCTCATACACCAGTGCCGCAAGCGGCGTAACCAGCGTCGTCGCCAGCGGATAGATCATTCCTGAGATGGCGTAGCCCTGCTGTGCAAAGCCCTCAGGGATCATATCCGGATACAGGCTCTGATAAGCGAGGCTGTACACCGAGCCGATGCACCCGAGAATCAGGCTGAACGCCACGTACGCCCCATAAACAAAGCCATATGCGCGGATATACGCAAGGAACGCCAGATAACATACGCCGCTGAGCGCATCCAGCGCGACAATCATATGCTTCCTGTTGGCATGGTCGATCGCCGGGCCAAGCAGGATGGGCAGTGTCATGCCCGGGATCATGGACACCGCCGCGAAAAAGCCCGTCAGCCACGTCGACTGCGTCCTGTCAAACACGACGAGGCTGAGCCCCAGATTCATCGCTACACCGCCGACGGCGCTGATGAGCGTACCCAGAGAAATAATGGTAAAGTTCTTCGTCCAGAGTGTTTTCTTCTTCATGTGCTGTACCTCCGTTTTTCTGCAATCAGCATAGCACAAAAATAAAGCGGATATAAGCCCGTGGTTTTGAGAAATTCATTACTCAAATCCGTGCTTTAATCCGCTTTATATTTATTTTTCAGGAAACATCCGGAATCAGAAGAACATCTCCGCCTCCGCCATCTCCTCGCTGAGCGCCAGCGCCTCCTTGTAGCGCCGCTGTGCTTTGCACAGCTGAACCAGATAGCTCCCGTAGAAGCGCCTGAACCCATGGCCAAACCATGTGCCGGCGTCGTTATACAGCGCACGCGTGATCCGTTCAAACGCCTCCGTATTCTCCATGCCATCAAGCAGCAGGCGGGCGAAGCCAAGCATCTGCCCAATCAGCTCCGGCCTGCGCCACGCCGGCCATTCCCGCTGGTCAAAGCACGCCTGCGCAAGGGCGAGCTGCGCCTGCGCCTCCTCACGCCTGCCGAGGCGATGATAAAGGATCGACTTCTTCTGATGCAGCAATGTGTTGTGCAGCACATCCCCATCGACTTCCCGTGCCCGTTCCAGATAGCGCAGCGCATCTTCATCCCTGCCCATTTCCAGATAGCTCGATCCCAAATTGTAATCAATGTAGCTTCCCATATCAATGCGATAGCCGCGCGTAAGCGCACGCACGCGCTCATAATACCGCACCGCCTGCTCCATGTCATGTCGGTTACAGGCACACGCGCCCAGCGTATGGCAGCTCCAGATCATGGTCGCCGGATTCCCCTCATAAGCCGCCTCCGAATACGCCCGCTCCGCAAGCTCCGCACAGAGGCTGTACTGCCCCCGCCGATAAGCGCAGACCGCGAGCTTATACGTCGCCACACAGCAGGATCTGAGCCGCGCAGCCTCACAAAGCACAGCCCATTCATCCTCAGGATTCTCCTCGTATTCCGCCCGCACGATCAGCACCCATTGCGCAAGGCGGGCGGGCAGGCAGTGCATGAAAGGCTCCAGCTGCGCCAGCATGGCGCACGGCTGCTCAGCATCCTCAACAGACGCCTCGGAAATCAGCCGATAGACCTGATAAGAGAGCGCAAACTCGCTGCACGCAAGGCGCTCACCGTGCTTCTCAAAGAAGGCGCGCTGCTCATCATACGGCTCGTCGGCCTCAAAGAGGAAAAAGAAACGGTCGAGCTGCGCCTGCGCCTCCTTTTCAAGCACAGGATCGCGCACAAAGTCAATCCCCAGCGCATCAAAGAGCCTGTCAAGGATCTCCTGCCCCGGCTCTACGAGCCCCTGTTCGATCTTGCTCAGATAGCTCACCGCGCAGATCCCCTTCGCCAGCCCCTCCTGTGAATAATTCAGCTCCATCCGCTTCCTTCGGATCAGCCAGCCAGTGTATGCGCTCATCGCCCATGCCCTCCTGTGGAGTGTGATACCCCATTATAGCACAGGCGCTCAGGCCGCCTCAATACACATGCCGGTCTACGCTTCCGCCTTCCTCCCCCCGAGGATCATCGCAAACAGACCGCCTGCGGCGATGCCCATGCCCAGATCCGCGAGATACGCCGTAAAGCGCACGCCCTGCCCCATCAGCAGGCAGTAGCAGGCGACGCCCAGCGCCATATACGCAAGGCCCGTCGCCGCGCCGCGCATCATGCCGCCGCTCTGCCCGCCGTCCGTCGCGGTGGTCACGGCGGCGAGGATCGCGACGAACTTGATCACCTGATTGATCGCCGTCACCGCGCGGTCCCCCGCGTCCCACCACATCAGCGCCAGCGCGAATACCGCCACGCCGACCACCGTGATCGCCGCGCCGACGAGCACGCCGCGCAGCACGGCGCCCAGCGCGCCCTTTCCCCTGCCCCGGCGCAGCCCGCGCCGCATGCTCCTGGTAAAAGAATCCAGCCCGCGTTCCCGCCGCGGAATAAAGGCGTCCGTGCCGGTCTTCGCCGTTTTTTCTCCGATTGTCCTGCTGTCCATCGTCATCCCTCCCGCAGGCGGGCATGAAAAAAGCCCCGCCCTGTCATGGTGAACCCTATGACAAAGCGGGGTCTTGTATGCGTACGGGGATCAGATGAGGGTCTCGGCGTCGTTCTCGATGGAGAGGGTGTCGATGTTCTTGACAGCCCAGCGCGCGATCATCATCTGGGTCTTGGCGTCGCCAACCTCGATGGTCAGCACGTCGTCCTTGATGCGCACGATGGTGCCGTAGAAGCCGCCGATGGTGCAGATGCGGTCGCCGACCTTGAGGTTCTTGAGCATCTGCTGCGCTTCCTTATCCTTCTTGCGCTGCGGACGGATCAGCATGAAATAGAAGACCACGAAGATCAGGATCATCGGGAGCAGCTGAACGAGGGTGTAGATGATGGTCGCGCCGGTGGACATCTCGGCCATCTCGGCGGCAGCGGGATCAGCAGCGGTCGCAGCGGCGTCCGCCAGCAGGTTCATCAGTTCGTACTTCATAGGAAAGACACATCCTTTCAAAATTTTAAGCCAACTTCACTATTATACCCTGTCACCGGCAAAACTTCAAGTATTGCACGAAAATTCACCGACTGACCGGGCGCGGAATTCTCAGTACTTGGCAAAGCATTCCTTGACCTTCTGGTAAGACAGCTTCGGCCTGCGCCAGCGGTCGACAACGCCCTTGTTATTCACGCAGCCGGGCCGCTTGTCAAACCAGCTCTCGTCCACGCGCACGTCGGCAAACTGCCAGAGGAAGATACCCGTGCAGGCGGGATTGCCCAGCACGGCGTCAATCTGACGGGCGAGGATCTGCGCCTGCCGCTCCTCGGTCCACTTCATCGCGCCGGGATCGCGGTAGCCGTAGATCGCGCCCGCGCCGATCTCGCTGACGATCACAGGCTTGCCCGCGCCGCCGCATGCCGCGACGTACTGCGCCATGTTCTCCACATGCACAGCCGGGTCGGTCGGGTGATACCAGAGCGGGTAGAGATTCACGCTGCACACGTCGCAGTCGCCGAAGATCAGGCTGCCCTTTCGGTCCAGCAGCGCCGCCGTCACCGGGCGGGAGGGATCCAGCTCGCGCAGCAGATTCAGATTCCAGCGGTAGATCGCCGCGCCCTCGGGCGTGATGTCGTCGCACTCATTGAGGCAGCCCCAGATGAAGATGGACGGATGATTGATGTGCTGGGCGATCATCTCGCGCACGCACAGCTCCGTCTGCTCCTTAAAGAGCGGGTGCTGCATCTGCGCGAGCGTGAGGCCGCGCGCATGGGACTCCTCCCAGACGAGCATGCCCATCTCGTCGCACAGGTCGAGGAAGCGCGGATCATTCGGATAATGGCAGGTGCGCACGGCGTTCGCGCCGATATCGCGCATCTGCTGCAGGTCGCGCGCCATGACCTCCGCCGGCACGGCGCTGCCGAGGCTGCCGTAGTCCTCATGGCGGTTGAAGCCCTTGATGCGCAGCGGCTCGCCGTTGAGGAGAATCCGATTCCCCTCCACGCGCACCTCGCGGCAGCCGAAGCGGTCGCGCAGGTCATCCTCCTCCCTGCCATTGACGGCGAGGACGGCGGATACACCATAGAGCACGGGGCTCGCCGGGCTCCACGGGGTCGCGTCAGCAAGCGTCAGCCGCGCGCCCAGCGTCGCGCAGCCGCGGGCGGGCAGCGTCTGCGGGAGAGCCTGCGTGCCCTCGTCCGCCGCGCGCAGCACCGCGCTGATCGTCACATCCTCATCGCTCAGGCTGCGCACATCGGCCTGCACGTCGGCAACCCACACGCCGTCTTCAAGGCGCGGGACGACGGCCAGCCGCGTGATGTACGCGCTGCCCAGCTGCTCGAGGGCGACGGGGCGGTTGATGCCGCCGTAGCTGTAATAGTCGTTTTCCACGTGCAGGGCGGAGGCCTCGCCGTAGCGGTTGTCCACCTCCACGCGCAGGACATGCCTGCCCTGCGGCACATTCTCGGCGATCGCATCAAAGGCGGTGTACGCGCCGTAGTGCTCGGCGAGCAGCGCGCCGTCCAGATAGACCTTCGCCATGAAGCTCACGCCGCCGAAGACAAAGCGCAGCGTACCGCCGCCGGTAAAGGCATTCTCATACGCCGCGCGGCCCTTGTAGGCGACAAGGCCGGGCACGCTCTCCAGCACGGAGGGCACGGCAACCTGAACCGGCGCGGCAAGGCCGCCCTCGTCCATCGTCGTCAGCGTCCAGAGCGGAGAGAGGGAAAGCTCCCTGCGGATTTCATGTTCCCTGAAAAGCCTGAGCATGGCATTCTGTCCTTTCAAGCAAACTTAAAAGTTGCGGCTCATGTCGTACTTATTGAAGAAGTCGCGGCGGAACTCCTCGAACCTGTCCTCGTCGATCGCCTTGCGGATGCGCTCCATGAGGCGGATGAGGTAGCGCAGGTTGTGGATGGTCGCGAGCCTGCCGCCGGTGATCTCGCCCGCCTTGAGCAGGTGGCGGATGTACGCGCGGGAGTAATTCTGGCAGGCGTAGCAGTCGCAGCCCTCCTCGATCGGGCCGAAGTCGCGCGCATACTGCGCATTGCGGATGACGAGGCGGCCGCTGTCGGTGAAGCAGGTGCCGTTGCGGGCAATGCGGGTCGCCAGCACGCAGTCAAACATGTCCACGCCCCTGTACACGCCCTCGACGAGGCAGTCCGGGCTGCCCACGCCCATCAGATAGCGCGGCTTTTCGGTGGGCATATAGGGCATGAGCGCGTCAAGCATGCCGTACATGATCGGCTTGGGCTCGCCGACGGAGAGGCCGCCGATGCCGTAACCCGGAAAGTCCATATCGGCGAGCACCTTCGCGCTCTCGATGCGCAGATCCTCATAGAACGCGCCCTGCACGATGCCGAAGACCGCCTGATCCTCGCGGGTGTGATGCTGCTTGCAGCGCTTCGCCCAGCGGTGCGTGCGGTGCATGGCCTCCATCGCGGTGCGGTGGTCGCAGGGATAGGGCGAGCAGACGTCAAACGCCATCGCGATGTCGCTGCCCAGCGCCTGCTGGATGTCCATGGAGGTCTCCGGGCCGATGAACATCTTGCTGCCGTCCAGATGGCTGCGGAAGTGCACACCCTCCTCCTTGATCTTGCGCAGGGACGCGAGGGAGAAGACCTGGAATCCGCCGGAATCGGTGAGGATCGGGCGATCCCAGGACATGAACTTATGCAGGCCGCCGGCCTCGCGGACGAGGTCCTCGCCGGGACGGATGTGCAGATGATAGGTATTGGAGAGGATGATCTGAGAGCCGATCTCCCTGAGCTCGCGGCTGGTCATCGCCTTGACGGTGGCCTGCGTGCCCACGGGCATGAAGATCGGGGTCTGGATATCGCCATGGGGCGTATGCACCACGCCGCGGCGGGCATGGGTCTTCGCGTCCTTCTTGACGAGATCGAATGTGACGGCTTGCGGCATATGATTCTTTCCTTTCTGCGCAGAGCGCTGTACACGCGCAGGCGCAAGAGCATATTATCGGAAACGATTATAGCATGGTTATCGCGGCCATTCAAGCGGAGAAACATTGAAAAAAGGAACGAACCCCGAAGGTCCGTTCCCTGTATCTCGGATTGCGTTTGCGGCTCAGTCCATGATCATCATCGCATCGCCAAAGCTGAAGAAGCGATAGCGCTCGCCCACGGCGATCTCATATGCGCGCAGCGCCTCCTCGCGGGTCATCAGCGCGGAGATGAGCATCAGCAGCGTGCTCTGCGGCAGATGGAAATTGGTGATCAGCGCGTCGACCGCCTTGATCTTCACGCCCGGGGTGATGAAGATCTGCGTAAAGCCGCTGCCGGGATGGACGACGCCGTTTTCATCGGCGACGGTCTCCAGCGTGCGCACGCTCGTCGTGCCGACGCAGACCACGCGGCCGCCGCGCGCGCGGGCGGCGTTGATCGCCTCCGCCTGCTCGGGCGTGACCTCGTAATACTCGCTGTGCATGTGGTGGTTGGAGACGTCCTCCTCCTTCACCGGGCGGAACGTGCCAAGGCCCACGTGCAGCAGCACGGGAACGATCTCAATGCCCTTCGCCTTCACGCGCTCCATGAGCTCGGGGGTGAAGTGCAGGCCCGCCGTCGGCGCGGCCGCGCTGCCGTCGATCTTCGCATAGACGGTCTGATAGCGCGTGCGGTCCTCCAGCTTCTCATGGATATACGGCGGCAGCGGCATCTGGCCCAGCCTGTCCAGCACATCCTCAAACACGCCCTCATAGAAGAAGCGCACCGTGCGCCCGCCGTCCTCCGCCATGGAGAGCACCTCCGCCACCAGCTCGCCCTCGCCAAAGACGAAGCGCGCGCCGGGCTTGGCCTTCTTGCCGGGCTTGAGGATGACCTCCCAGTCGGTCAGATTCAGCCTGCGCAGCAGCAGGAACTCGATCGCGCCGCCCGTTCCCTCCTTCACGCCGTACAGGCGCGCGGGGATGACGCGGGTCTGATTGACGACGAGCACGTCGCCGGGATTCAGATAGTCGATCACATCGTAAAAGACCTTATGCTCGATCGCCCCGCCGTCCCTGTGATAGACGAGCAGGCGGCTGGAATCGCGCGGGTAGACGGGCGTCTGCGCGATCAGCTCCTCGGGCAGGTTGTAGTTAAAATCGGATGTTTTCATCGTTTCTCTTCAATCAATCTCGTTCAATGGGAACACCCTTTGGGAGGGGCAGAACCTCTCCCTACACGGGTGCAGGAAAAACAAAAACTGCAGGGGAGGGGCTCTGCCCCTCCCTCATGTTTTCTCAGATCAATCCAGCAGGCTCGTCTGCCCCTCGACCTTCGCCTGCGCGCGCATATCCAGCGGCATCGGCACGCCCATATGGCGGTAGGCCGCCTCCGTGCAGATGCGGCCGCGCGGGGTGCGCATGATGAAGCCCAGCTGCATGAGGTACGGCTCGATGACGTCCTCGATGGTCACGGCGTCCTCGCCGGTCGTCGCCGCGAGGGTGTCAAGGCCGACGGGCCTGCCGCCGAACTTGACCATCATCGTCTGCAGGATCGCGCGGTCGGTGCGATCAAGGCCGATGTCGTCCACATCCAAGAGGCGCAGCGCCTCGCGCGCCATCTGCAGGGTGATCACGCCGTCGCCGCGCACCTGCGCATAGTCGCGCACGCGCTTGAGCAGGCGGTTGACGATACGCGGCGTGCCGCGGCTGCGGCGCGCGATCTCGCGCACGCCCTCCTCGTCCGCGCGGATATCCAGCACCCCGGCGGAGTGATAGACGATCTGCATGAGCTCCTCCGTCGTGTACATCTGCAGGCGGAAGATGATGCCGAAGCGGTCGCGCAGCGGCGCGGAGAGCGAGCCCGCGCGGGTTGTCGCGCCGATGAGCGTGAACCTGGGCAGCTGAATGCGGATGCTGTTGGCCATCGCGCCCTTGCCGGTGACGATATCCAGCGCATAGTCCTCCATCGCCGGGTAGAGCACCTCCTCCACCGCATGCGAGAGCCTGTGGATCTCATCGATGAAGAGCACGTCGCCCTGCGAGAGATTGGACACCAGCGCGACGAGGTCGCCCGGGCGCTCGATCGCCGGGCCGCTGGTCACGCGGATGTTCGCGCCCATTTCGCTGGCGACGATATTGGCCAGCGTGGTCTTGCCGAGGCCGGGCGGGCCGTAGAGCAGGATATGATCCAGCGGCTCACGGCGTTGGCGCGCGGCCTGGATATAGATATTCAGGCTGTCCTTCACCGCCTGCTGGCCGACATAGTCGCGCAGCGTTTTGGGGCGAAGGCTGCTTTCCTGATCGTCGTCTTCCATGCGGAAGCCGCTCATGACAAGGCGTTCCTCTTCCATTTCATTAACCTCCCGGTTGCCCGGTTATCTGTCATCAAACTCTGTAATCCATTCGGGATATGCTCTGAATCCGGCAGACTGAGCAGGGGCTTATCGATCGCCCCCACCACCCCTTCTCTGCTTCCATACTGAACAGGAAGAATCAATCTATCAGCAATGAAGCATCAAATAAACTGGTTGCTCTGTGCGCTGTACGCGTAGCCGATCTCGGCGAGCGCGGCCTCGATCTCGCCGCGGGAGACGTCCAAATCGTCGCACAGCGCGTCAAGGGACGCGTACGCGTCGCGCAGCTTCATATTGACGACACTCAAGAGCATCACGGGATCCTTGGGCAGCATGGCGTTTCCTCCTATTATATACGCTTACAGCGTGCTCATCTGCCGCAGCGCGGCGAGGACGAGCTGATCGACGGTATCCGCCTGATCGCGCACGAGGTTGATGGCCCTCGCCGCCTCGGCGGAGGTGTAGCCAAGCGCCTGCAGCGCAGCCTGCGCCTCCCTGTGCACGCCGCCAACCGGGGCCGCCGCCGCAGGAATCGCCGCACCGGCCTTCGCGGAGGAGACCTCCTGCTGGTCGACCTTATCGCGCAGCTCCAGCACGATGCGCTGGGCCGTCTTCTTGCCGATGCCCGGCGCGCGGGCGAGCGCCTTGTCGTCCCCCGTCACGATGGCGATGGACAGATCGCGGATAGACATCGTGGAGAGGATGCCCAGCGCCGTCTTCGCGCCGACGCCCGTGACCGTGCAGAGCTTTTTGAACATCTCGCGCTCCATCTTGGTGGCGAAGCCGAAGAGCTCCATCGCATCCTCGCGCACGTTCATCACCGTGTAGCAGCGGAAGTTCTCGTCCTTGCCCGGCGCGGCGGAGACTGTCGCATTCGAGCACAGGAGGGAAAAACCGACGCCGCCGGCATTGATGATCAGCTCGCCGTGGTTCTTCTCGGCGACCTTGCCTTCGATAAATGCGATCAATGAATAAACACCAGCTTTCCTATATACAACCGTCATCAAAAGTTTTGTTCCTTCAAAGCATGGGGCTCTGCCCCATCCCCCGCCAAAGGGCTTTCCGATCGCCCTTTGGAAACCTTCGGCTTCGGCCAACTGGATTGATAGAACAATCACTTCATCTTTATACCTGTGGATTTACTTGATCCTGAACTGCTCGCGCTGCACGCCCGCGTGCGCATGAGTGATCGCGCAGGCGACGGCGTCCGCCGCGTCGTCGGGCTTGGGCACCTCGGTCAGGCCAAGGCGCATGCGCACCATCATCTGCATCTGCTTCTTCTCGGCATTGCCATAGCCGGTGATCGCCTGCTTGATCTGCATGGGCGTATACTCATAGAGCTTATCCGTATAGCTCTGGCAGGCCGCCAGCGCCACGCCGCGCGCGCCCGCCACCTGAATGCCGGTGGTGATGTTCTTGGAGAAGAAGAGCTCCTCAAAGGCAATCTCGTCCGGCTTGAAGGTATCGATCAGCCCCTTCACGCCCTGATACAGGCTGCCAAGGCGCGTGGGGAAGGTATCCTTGGGATAGGTGATCAGCGCGCCGTAATTGACGAGCCTGTCGCGGTACCCATCCGTCTCAATCACGCCCCAGCCCATCGTCGCAAGGCCGGGGTCAATGCCCAGTATTCTCAAATTCTTATGCCTCTCGCCATAAAAGTCATATACCCGTTCAGTTTATCCTATTTTATGCCCGCTGTCAATCACCGCCCCTTCCGCACAATATACACAGTATACACATTATTATACATTTTCACGCAAAGACTCCACATTTTCAGACCAATAATCTCCTGCTATTCTGTCGTTATCTTCCAAATCTGCATCCGTGCATCGAATATTCATGCATTCCGCTTGCATTTTTATGAGCAACGCGCTATAATACCAATTCGTAACGGTACTTCCTTCGCTCGGCGGGGGACGGCCGCAAGCTGCATATCATATGGAGGGATACACCATGGCAAATAAAAAGTATAACCGCGTGCTGCTGGCCTACTCCGGCGGTCTGGATACGTCCATCATCATCCCGTGGCTGAAGGAAAACTACGGCTGCGCCGTCGTCTGCTGCGCTGCGGACGTCGGCCAGGGCGAGGAGCTCGAGCCGCTGCACGAGAAGGCGAAGAAGACCGGCGCGGAGAAGCTCTACATCGAGGATCTGCGCAAGGAGTTCGTCGAGGACTTCATCTGGCCGACCCTCAAGGCGGACGCCATCTACGAGGGCAAGTACCTGCTGGGCACCTCCTTTGCCCGCCCGCTGATCGGCAAGCGCCTCGTTGAGATCGCCAAGGCCGAGAACTGCGACGCCATCTGCCACGGCTGTACCGGCAAGGGCAACGATCAGGTCCGCTTCGAGCTGACGATCAAGGCCTTCGCGCCGGATATGCCGATCATCGCCCCGTGGCGCGAGTGGGATATCAAGACCCGCGAGGAAGAGATCGAATACGCCGAGGCCCGCGGCATCCCGGTCCCGGTCAAGAAGGACCGCCCCTACTCCATGGACCGCAACCTGTGGCACCTGAGCCACGAGGGCTGCGACCTCGAGAACCCGGCCAACGAGCCGCCGCGCGACCTGCTGTGCATGGGCGTGTACCCCGAGGATGCGCCGGACGTGCCGGAGTATGTGGACATCGAGTTTGAAAAGGGCGTTCCGGTCGCCGTCAACGGCGAGAAGATGGACGCCATCACCGTCCTTGAGACCCTCAACAAGCTCGGCGGCCGCAACGGCGTGGGCATCGCCGACATGGTCGAGAACCGTCTGGTGGGCATGAAGTCCCGCGGCGTGTACGAGACCCCGGGCGGAACGATCCTCTACGCTGCGCACCGCAACCTCGAGGAGATCACCGTCGACCGTGACACCATGCACTACAAGGATCAGATGGCGCCCAAGTTCGCCGAGCTGGTCTACAACGGCCTGTGGTACACCCCGCTGCGCGAGGCCATGAGCGCCTTCGTCGACGTGACCCAGCAGTACGTCACCGGCCACAGCCGCGTCAAGCTCTACAAGGGCAACGTCATCGGCGCGGGCGTGACCTCTCCGTACAGCCTGTACATGGAGGATATCGCCACCTTCGGCGACTCCGGCGAGCTGTACAGCCACAAGGATTCCGCTGGCTTCATCAACCTCTACGGCCTGCCGCTCAAGGTGCAGGCGATGATGAAGGAAAAGGCCGGTCTATAAGCCCATCGCCTGCGGGCGGGACCTCATCCGTCAGCCCTCCGGGCTGCCACCTTCCCCATCGGGGAAGGTCCCATGGCCGTGCACCTGTGCCAGCCATATCATGACACAAATTTCCCAGTCGCTTCAGGAGCCGAAGGTTTCCAAAGGGCGACCGGAAAGCCCTTTGGCGGGGCGGTGGGGCAGCGCCCCACATTCCTGACAACCACAAAGAGGCTGCAGCTTTTCCCTGCAGCCTCCTTTCTTATTCAAACAGGAGGACACAGCCTATGAAACTCTGGGGCGGACGCTTTGAAAAGAAAACCGACGGTCTCGTCGACGACTTCCACTCCTCCATCACCTTTGACCAGCGCCTCTATCAGCAGGACATCACCGGCTCCATCGCCCATGCCACCATGCTGGGCCGTCAGGGCATCATCCCGCAGGCGGACGCCGAAAAGATCGTCGCCGGTCTCAAGGAGATCATGGCCGACATCGCCGCGGGCAAGGTGCAGTTCGAGCTGGACGCCGAGGATATCCACATGAATGTGGAAAAGCTGCTCATCGAGCGCATCGGCGACGCGGGCAAGCGCCTGCACACCGGCCGCAGCCGCAACGATCAGGTCGCGCTGGACTGCCGCATGTACGTCAAGGACGCTGCGAAGGAAGCCGCCGGCCTCATGCGCGAGCTGTGCGAGACGCTGCTCTCCATCGCCAAGGATCACCTTGAGACGATCATGCCCGGCTATACGCACCTGCAGCGCGCGCAGCCCATCACCCTCGCCCATCACATGATGGCGTACTTCCAGATGTTCACGCGCGACATGCAGCGCATGAAGGAGGTCCATGCCCATGCGGATGTGATGCCGCTGGGCTCCGGCGCGCTCGCCGGCACGACCTACCCGCTCGACCGCGAGTACACCGCGCAGCTGCTGGGCTTCTCCGCGATCAGCCAGAACAGCCTGGACGGCGTCTCCGACCGCGACTTCGTCTGCGATTACCTCTACGCCGCCAGCGTGTGCATGATGCACCTCTCCCGCTTCTGCGAGGAGCTGATCCTCTGGAACACGCACGAGTTTAAGTTCGTGGAGATGGACGACGGCTACGCGACCGGCTCCTCCATCATGCCCCAGAAGAAGAACCCCGACGTCGCCGAGCTCATCCGCGGCAAGACGGGCCGCGTCTACGGCGACCTGCAGGGCCTGCTCACCACGCTCAAGGGCCTCCCGCTCGCCTACAACAAGGACATGCAGGAGGACAAGGAGGCGCTCTTTGACGCGCGCGACACGCTGGTCAAGTCCCTCGTCGTCTTCAACGCCATGCTCGCCGCCTGCACCTTCCGCACGGAGAACATGGAGCGCGGCGCGGCCGGCGGCTTCACCAACGCCACCGACGCGGCGGACTACCTCGTCAAGCACGGCATGCCCTTCCGCGATGCGCACGCGGTCATCGGCCGCCTCGTACTGCACTGCGTGAAGGAGAACAGGGCCATCCTCGACCTCACGCTTAGCGAGCTCAAGGGCTTCTCCGAGCTGTTTGAGGAGGACGTCTTTGAGGCCTGCTCGATGAAGGCGTGCGTGGAGCTGCGCGACGTCCCGGGCGGCCCCGCCCCCAGGCGCGTGAAGGCCTCCATCGAGGCCGGTGAGGCGTGGATGAAGGGGTTTGCGATCTGATATCCCAAGACCCTCCCTTTATATGGAACCTGCCCCTGCGCCCGCAGGCTCCCTCAGTCGGCTCCGCCGACAGCTCCCTCCCGGAGGGAGCCTTGGGTAAGCGTCGCTCAGCGAATCAGCACAGCTGATCTATAGGTGATACACGCGACGAGCCTCCCTCCGGGAGGGAGGGGGACCAGCCGTCAGGCTGGTGGAAGGAGCCCGCGGGAAGTACGGCTTCGCCATATCGCAAGAATACGCACCTGTACCCAGCCGCGCCATGCTGCGCGGCTGTTTTTACATGCAGACGATTGAATCTGCACGATAAAGGGCGTATAATGATCGAAATTGCATCACGCTCCCACACTTCCGATCAAAGACGAAAGGATGTTTGACCGCCATGCACCGCACCGTCAAGCCAGCCAAATCCACCCTGATGACCGAGGGGCCCATCGCCCGCCAGCTCATCGCCTTCGCCCTGCCGCTGCTGCTGGGCAATCTCTTCCAGCAGCTGTATAACACGGCGGACTCGCTGATCGTGGGCAACTTTCTGGGCAGCGAGGCCCTCGCCGCGGTCAGCTCCTCCGGCAACCTGATC
Organism: Clostridia bacterium; assembly: GCA_017936375.1. GTDB lineage: Bacteria > Bacillota > Clostridia > Christensenellales > Aristaeellaceae > Ventricola. Next base: position 29,437 of record JAGBFR010000038.1, on the reverse strand, counting down.
CACCTGATGGTCGGCTTCTTCAACGGCGTCGCGGGCGGCGCGGGCGTGGTCATCGCCCGGCACTACGGCGCGCGCGACATCCCCCGCGTGCAGAAGACCATCCACACGATGCTCGCCTTCGGCATTGCCGCCGGCCTGCTGCTGACCGCCGTGGGCGTGACCCTCACGCCGACGCTCCTGCGCCTCATGGGCACGCCGGAATCCGTGCTGCCCCAGTCGATCAGCTATTTCAGGACGTATTTCTACGGCTCGATCGCCTTTGTGCTCTACAACATCTGCATGGGCATCCTGCAGGCCGTCGGCGACAGCCGCCATCCGCTGCAGTACCTGATCCTCTCCTCGATCATCAACGTCGTGCTGGATCTGCTCTTTGTCGGCGTCCTCGGCTGGGGCGTGGGCTCCGCCGCTGCAGCGACGGCGATTTCCCAGCTGGTGAGCATGGTGCTCTGCATGATCCGCCTGATGCACAGCGACCGCGACTATCGCGTCAGCCTGCGCAAGATCGGCTTTGAGGCGCGCGCCCTGCGCGAGATCCTGCAGAACGGCCTGCCCTCCGGCGTATCCAACTGCATCATCTCCGTCGCCAACGTCGTCGTGCAGGCGAATATCAACGCCTTCGGCGCGGCGGCCATGGCGGGCTGCGGCGCGCACTCGCGCATCGAGGGCTTTGCCTTCCTGCCGGTGATCTGCTTCAACATGGCGCTGACCACCTTCGTCAGCCAGAATCTGGGCGCAGGGCGGCAGGACCGCGCGCGGCGCGGCGCGAGGATCGGCGTCGCCTGCTCAATCGCCGTCGCAGAGAGCGTGGCACTGCTGATCTACATTTTCTCCCCCTCGCTCATCGCCCTCTTTGATTCCAGCGCCGAGGTCCTTTCCTACGGCGTGATGCACCAGAGGACGATCGTGCCCTTCTTCTTCCTCTGCGCGTTCAGCCATTCGATGGCCGCAATCTTCCGCGGCGCAGGCAAAGCGACAACCTCCATGCTCGTGATGGCGATCTGCTGGTGCGGCGTGCGCGTGCCGTTCGTGACGCTGATGGCTGCGCTGCGCCCGGTGCTCACCTCCGTCTCCATCGCCTATCCCTTCACGTGGAGCATGAGCTCGCTGGCCTTCATCTTCCTCTATTTCAGGACGGACTGGCTGCGCGGCAGGGACGCAAAGGCCGCCTGACCCCATCCATGAAAACAGCGCCTTCTCCACACAGGAGAAGGCGTTTTTCTTGCAGAAAACAAGAAAACCCTCCCCGGATCGAGGAGGGTTTTATGCATAAGGTATCAGCCCTTGACCGCGCCGCTGGTGGTCATCGCGCCCTCAACCTGCTCGGAGAACAGGCAGTAGACCACGATGGCCGGCAGGGAGGCGATCACCATGGTCGCGCCCATGGAGCCCCAGTCGGTGGTGAACTGGCCCTGGAAGAAGAGCACACCCAGCGGGAGCGTCTTCAGATTGGCCGTGGTGCCCACGAGCACGTTGGCCAGCAGGAACTCATTCCACGCGGAGAGGAAGACATAGATGGCGATGGTCATGGTCGCCGGGCCGACGAGCGGCATGATGATCTGGAAGAAGGTCTGCCAGATGCTCGCGCCGTCGATACAGGCGGCCTCCTCCATCTCCTTCGGGATGCCCTTGAAGAAGCCGTAGTAGACCATGCAGGAGAAGGCGAGGTTGATCGCCGCATACGGCAGGATCAGGGACCAGTAGGTGTCCATGATGTGCAGGGCGGAGACGGTCTGCACGACCGGCAGCAGGATGGCCTGCACCGGGATGAACTGGCCGGTGGAGATGAAGGTGCGCGCGGTGTCGCGGCCCTTCCAATGCAGGCGGGTGACAGCGAAGGTGAACATCATCGCGCAGATGATGGTCAGGATGACCGTGCCGGCGCCGACGACGACGCTGTTCTTGAAGTACAGCGGCACGTCGTACTGGTTCCACGCGTTGACATAGTTTTCAAAGCGCCAGACCTTCGGCAGGCCGAAGGGATTGGTCTGGAAAATCTCGGTGTTGTCCTTGAAGGAGTAGAGGATCATCCAGAGCATGGGATAGAGCGAGAAGATCGCATACGCCCAGAGGAAGACCGTGAAGATCAGCGAAGAGACGCCCGTATACTTGCGCGGGCCGGAACCTTTTTTGCTCATGCGAGTTCAGCTCCTTTCCTGCGGGCAAACAGCGGGGTCTCGCGGTCCTTGAAGAGCCAGTTGAGCACGAGGATGATGACCAGGCACTCGATGACCAGCACCGCGGAGGAGGTCAGGCCGTAGCCGAACTTCTGACGGCCGAAGGCGTAGTTATACATGATGTAGGTCAGCGTGTAGGTCGCATTGCCCGGGCCGCCGCCGGTCATGATGTCGATCTCGGAGAACGCCTTGATGCCGCCGGTCACGGAGATGAGCAGGCAGAAATTGAAGGTGTCCTTGAGCAGCGGCAGAGTGATGTACCAGTGCGCCTTGAGGGAGGTCGCGCCGTCGATCTCAGCAGCCTCGTAGAAATCTTCGCCGATGGACTTGATGCCCGCGACGATCAGCGCGAACTGATAGCCCATCCACTGCCACGCATTGACGAACGCGACGGCATAGATGGCCGTGCCGCGGTCATTGAGCCAGTTCTGGCTCCACTCCACGCCCAGCATGCGCATCAGGGTATTGAGCAGACCGTTGTCCGCGTTGAGGACGTTGCCCCAGAGCTGGCAGACGACGGTAACGGAGAGCACGACCGGAATGAAGTACGCCGTACGGAAGAACTTGCGGAAGCGGATGCGCTTGTCGGAGACGGCGATGGCAAAGATCGTCGCCAGCACGAGCTGGTAGACGGTGATGACCGCGCCGAACTTGAAGCCGTTCGCGTTGGCAATCTTGAAGACAGGATCCTTGAAGAGCAGGCGCTTGTAGTTGGCAAGGCCGACGAAGGTCGCCTTGTTGACGCCGTCCCAATCGAAGAAGCTGTAGTAGAATACCTGAAGAATCGGGATAAAGATGAACACGCAGAAGAGAATAATCGCCGGCAGACAGAAGACGATGATCGCCTTGCGGTTCGACAGATATTTCTTCATGAAGAAGATCCTCCGTTATGGGTGAAATGAGAGGGGGCTGCCGCGCCGGTTGACACGACAGCCCCCATTAGCTTTAAGTCAAACCTTGATTACCAGCCAAGCTCGAAGACCAGCTGATCGATCACTTCCTGCGCCTCGTACTGGCCGCTCAGCAGGGACTGGCCGGCGACGCCGATGGCGTTGGACAGAGTGGTATTGGTCAGACCCCAGGTGAAGGCAGTGGTGGAGGTCATGTTGGGCATCTCAGCCACCAGCTCCTGCATCATCTTCGGGAAGTTATCGTTGATCAGGCCGGTGTTGACGGCGACCAGCGGGTTGTTGCGCAGGGTAACCTTCGCCTCGCAGTACTTCTCGGAAATGAACGCGGCGACCTCAGCGGCCAGCTCGGCGTTCGGGGAGTCCGGATTGACAGCGTAGCCGGAGATGGAGCCGCCGCCGCCGGAGAAGGCGTGCTTGTTCGCCTCGTAGGACGCGGCGTCATAGGACGGGTAGGCAATCCAGGTCACGTCGTCGCCCAGCGCCTTGGTCGCATCCTCGATGTACCACTGGCCGTTGAGGAACATGGCAGCCTTGCCGTTCAGGAACATCTCGGAAGCCTGGTCATAGTTGGTGGTGGTGACGGCAGCCTGGAAGACGCCGGCCTTCGCCAGCTTCACCAGATCCTCAGCAGCCTTCAGGTAGGCCTCATCCTCGATGGAGGTGGTGCCGTTGTCCAGGCCCTTGATGCCGGCGGAGATGTAGCGGGTCGCGATCGCGTCGTACATGGCGGCAGAGATCCAGCCCTCCTGGCCGAAGAGCGCCATCGGGACGATGCCGTTGGCATTGAAGACCTCGGCAGCGGCGATCAGCTCATCATAGGTGGTCGGGATCGCAACGCCGTACTGCTCGAACAGCGCGTTGTTGACGAACCAGAGGACGTACTCCTGGCCGGCGTACGGGAAAGCGTAGACGTTGCCGTCGTCGGCAAACATGAACTGCTTCTCCGTCTCGTAGACCTTGGAGAGGAAGCCGGTCTTCTCCGCGACGTCGTTGAGGACCATCATCTGCTTGCTGTTGCGCAGGGTGGTCACGATGCCGGAGCCGGTCTGATAGATGTCCGGGAGCTTGCCGGCGGTCGCGAGGGCCAGCAGGGTGGCGCCGTCGTCCTGCGCCTGCGGGATGAGCTCGAGCTCGACGTTCGGATAGGCCTCGGCGAGCTTCTCAACAGCGTAGTCATAGGGAACCTTGGTATCGTCGTCAGCATACTGAGCGTAGATCTGGAGCTTGATCTTCTCCTCAGCCATGGCGGACGCGCAGCCGATGATCATCATCGCCGCAAGCAGGATGCACAGAAACTTCTTCATGAAAGTTTCCTCCTTCAATTATTCGATCACTCCCGGAATGCGCAGCGCGCCCGGAGAATCTTCATATATTATACCCCGTATTACTTGCGCTGTCAATGTTTTTAGACACAATTGTACATATATCATCCGCGCATTCCATTTAGATTTCATATATTACATCCAGCCGCCATTTTAGCGTCTCTTCAGCGCGTCCGCTCCGCAGAAAAGCGCTTTATTGTCCCGCATTCATTGACAATCTGTCCAAAGAGGGCTACAATCAACTGCATCAACACACATCATGCGGAGGGATATCCCATGCTCATCATGCTGCTCGCCATGGACATTCTCGTTACATGCCTGATTCTGCTGCGGGTCTGCGCAGCAGGCAGCTCAGCATACGCGCCGCGTATCCGCCGCCTTGCAGGCCTGACCGCCGCCGTGGTTCTCCTCTGCGCCGCGCCTGTAAAGGCGGAGGAGCCGCTCGTTTCCCCGCTCTCCTGCGTGCAGATGCCGACGATGGACGGCAGCGACCCCATCCCGCTCTACTGCGGCCCGACGCAGGGCTTCTACCGCCATGGGAAGCAGACGCTCGACCTCTCGCAGCCGTATGTCCTCTTCGGCTGCAGCGACTGCTGGGCCATGGCCGCGCAGGGCACGCCGGAGGCCTTCGGCCCCGTGGGCTATGTGGAGGCCGCCGCGATTCCACTGGGCGACGACACGCCCGTGCTCGCCTTTGAGGACGCGCTGCCCGCGATGATCGAGGACGACGCGCCCGCGACGGACAATCCCCTCGCCGTGGATCCCTATTTGAACTGGAGCATCACCCTCCCGCGCGGGGAGCAGGTGATCGTGCTCGCCGCACTTGACGACTGGCTCTATGTGCAGTGCGAGATCGGCGGCGTGCCAGCGCGGGTATTCGTGCCCGCGGCGTGTGTGCTGTAAGCCATGATAAACCGCCTGCGGGCGGGGACCTCATCCGTCAGCCCTGCGGGCTGCCACCTTCCCCATCGGGGAAGGTCTTTTTTGTTATCAAATTATCTCAGCGCTTCATTTCAAATCCTTGGGGCGATGACGGAGGGAGAGTCAGCATCCTCTTCGTGCGCTTTTTCCAACTCAGGCAAGCATTTTTTCTGCGGCTTCCCGCTTTTCAAAGAAAGGGCCTTGTGGTATACTATATAATTGTGAAAAAACGTGATCCGCGCAAGATTGTGATGGGGAATTCACCGCATTGAAGGGGTCTCCCGCGTCTTCGCACAGCCATACATGCACACCGTGAACCCCCAAGGAGGACATATCCATGCCCGAAAACTATATCCCCGGCGATCTGACGAGCGAAACCGCCCGCCGCAGAACCTTCGCCATCATCTCCCATCCGGACGCCGGCAAGACGACCATGACCGAGAAGCTGCTGCTCTACTCGGGCGCGATCCGCACCGCGGGCAGCGTCAAGGCGAGGAAGAGCGACAAGCACGCGACCTCCGACTGGATGGAGATCGAAAAGCAGCGCGGCATCTCCGTCACCTCGTCCGCGATGCAGTTCGAGTTTGACGGCTTCCACATCAACATCCTCGACACCCCGGGCCACCAGGACTTCTCCGAGGATACCTACCGCGTGCTCGTCGCGGCGGACAGCGCCGTGATGATGATCGACGCCGCCAAGGGCGTTGAGGCGCAGACGATCAAGCTCTTCAAGGTCTGCCGCCTGCGCAATATCCCGATCTTCACCTTCGTCAACAAGATGGACCGCGCGGCGAAGGATCCCTTCTCCCTGATGGAGGAGCTCGAGCAGGTGCTCGGCATCCGCGCCGTCCCGGTCAACTGGCCGATCGGCACGGACGGCGACTTCAAGGGCGTCTATCACCGCGATACGAAGCTGGTCGAGCTCTACGAGAGCGGCGACCACGGCAAGACCCGCGTGGAGAAGATGGATGTCCCGCTGGACGACCCGAGCCTGCCCGATCTGCTGGGCGAGCGCCTGTATAACCGCCTGATGGACGAAATCGAGCTGCTGGACATGGCCGGCGACGAATTCGATCTCGACCTCGTGCGCGCGGGCGAGCTGACGCCGATGTTCTTCGGCTCGGCAATCACCAACTTCGGCGTGGAGCCGTTCCTCACCCGCTTCCTCGAGTACTCCACCCCGCCGGCCGCGCATGAGAGCGATCAGGGCGTGGTCGAGCCGACGGACAGCGACTTCTCCGGCTTCATCTTCAAGATTCAGGCGAACATGAATCCCGCGCACCGCGACCGCCTCGCGTTCATGCGCATCTGCTCCGGCACGTTCACCAAGGGCATGAACGTCTGGCACAGCGGCACGAACAAGATGGTGCAGCTCAAGCAGCCGCAGCAGTTCATGGCGGACGAGCGCGACGCCGTGGAGACCGCCTATCCGGGCGACATCATCGGCCTGTTCGATCCGGGCATCTTCGCGCTGGGCGATACCCTCTGCACCGGCAAAAAGCGCCGCTACGCGGGCATCCCGGTCTTCGCGCCGGAATTCTTCGCGCGCTGCTCCTCCGTGGACAGCCTCAAGCGCAAGCAGTTCGTCAAGGGCGTCGTGCAGCTGGCGGAGGAGGGCACCATCCAGACCTTCAAGCGCCCGGGCATCGGCTTTGAGGAGATCATCGTCGGCGTCGTCGGCGTGCTGCAGTTCGAGGTGCTCGAGCACAGGCTCAAGACCGAGTATAACGCCGAAATCCGCCGCGAGCAGCTGAACTACCGCTACGTGCGCTGGATCACCAAGTCCCCGAAGGCGGTGGAGGATCTCAAGCTCTCCAGCACCTCCTCCCTCGCCAAGGACAGCCATGAGCGCGACGTGATCCTCTTTGAAAACGAGTGGTCCATCCGCTGGGCGCTCGAGCACAACGAGGGCCTCGAGCTCGCCGAGACCGCTTCCCGCCACGGCGACTAACGTATTCCGCCGCGAAGCGAAGAAGGGTCAAGGGATGAAATCCCTTGGCAGGTCCGGGCGGCAGCCCGGGTCAGCCCCATGCGGCGCAGCCGCCCATCCGGCCGCAGCGGAGCGAAACGACCATTGCGGCCCGCAGCCAAACCGATTGTATGTCCCCTTATCCATAAGGTTTCAGCATAGAAAGAAGGCCATTTCATTGGAAATCATCCGCGAGAATATCCGAAATATCGCCATCATCGCCCACGTTGACCACGGCAAGACCACGCTGGTCAACGAGATGCTCAAGCAGGGCGGTGTCTTCCGCGAGAATCAGCAGGTCGCTGACCGCGTCATGGACAGCAACGCCCTTGAGCGCGAGCGCGGCATCACGATCCTGGCCAAGAACACCTCCGCCATGTACAAGGACGTGAAGATCAACATCGTCGACACCCCCGGCCACGCGGACTTCGGCGGCGAGGTTGAGCGCGTGCTCAAGATGGTCGACGGCGTGCTGCTGCTGATCGACTCCTTCGAGGGCCCGATGCCCCAGACCCGCTTCGTCCTCCAGCATGCGCTGGATCTGGGCCTGCCGGTGATCATCGTGGTCAATAAGGTGGACCGCCCGGACGCGCGCTGCGACGAGGTCGTCAGCGAGGCGATCGACCTGATGATCGATCTCGACGCGGACGAGAGCCAGCTCGATACCCCGATCGTCTATGCCAGCGCCCGCGCCGGCACGGCGACGCTCGACCTTGCCCAGCCCGGCACCGACCTGCGCCCGCTGTTTGACACGATCCTTGAGTACATCCCCGCGCCGAAGGGCGATCCCGAGGGCCCGGCGCAGATGCTCATCTCCACGATCGACTACAACGAGTTCGTCGGCCGCATCGGCATTGGCCGCATCACCCGCGGCGCGATGAAGCTCAACACCATGAAGACCCGCTGCAACCATGAGAATCCGGATCTGCACGAGGCCTTCCGCCTGAGCAGCCTCTTCGCCTTCGACGGCCTCAAGCGCGTGCCGGTCGAAGAGGCCTCCATGGGCGAAATCGTCGCGATCACCGGCGTTGAGGACATCATGATCGGCGATACCATCTGCGCGCCGGATACGGTTGAGCCGCTGCCGTTCGTCAAGATCACCGAGCCGACCGTTCAGATGACCTTCTCCGTCAACGACAGCCCCTTCGCCGGCCGCGAGGGCACATATGTCACCTCCCGCCACCTGCGCGCGAGGCTCATGCGCGAGCTCGAGACCGACGTCTCCCTGCGCGTGGAGGAGACCGAGTCCCCCGACGCCTTCCGCGTCAGCGGCCGCGGAGAGCTGCACCTCTCCGTCCTCATTGAGAACATGCGCCGTCAGGGCTATGAGTTCCAGGTCTCCAAGCCGGAGGTCCTCATCCAGTACGACGAAAACGGCGTCAAGATGGAGCCGGTGGAGAAGATGGTCTGCGACGTGCCCAGCGGGTACGCCGGCGCGGTCATTGAGAAGATCGGCCGCCGCCGCGGCATCATGGACAACATGTCCGGCACCGACCGCGTGAGGCTCGAGTTCACCGTGCCCAGCCGCGGCCTCTTCGGCTACCGCAGCGAGTTCATGACCGACACCCGCGGCGAGGGCGTCATGAGCGCCGTGTTTGACCACTATGAGCCGTTCAAGGGCGACATCCCGCACCGCAACTGCGGCGCGCTGGTCTCCACCGACACCGGCGAGGCGGTCATGTACGGCCTGTTCTACGCGCAGGATCGCGGCACGCTCTTCTACGGCCCGGGCACTGCGGTGTATACCGGCATGATCGTCGGCTCCAATGCGCGCACCGGCGACATCGACGTCAACGTCTGCCGCCAGAAGCACCTGACCTCCATCCGCAACTCCGCCGGCGCGGAGACCGCCATGAAGCTCACCTCCATGAAGAGTCTGACGCTCGAGGAGTGTCTGGAGTTCATCGACGACGACGAGCTGCTGGAGATCACCCCGAAGAACCTGCGCATGCGCAAGCGCGTGCTCGAGGTCGAGATGCGCAAGAAGCTCGCTGCCCGCGCGAGGCGCGGAGAGGGCTGAGAAGCTCACCCGTAACCCTGCCGCAGCAGAGCGCGGAAGCCTTTGGGCGGGCGGGCACCGTAGCCGAGCGCGCCCAGTGGGCGATGAAGCGAGGCGGAGCGTGGGGAACCGCAAGGAGCGGTGGTACACCGCGACTATGCGGGCTCCCCGGAGGGGCACGCAGAGCTGGCTGCGAAGCAGCCCGTAACCCCATCGCAAGAAGCATTCTGCCTGCGGGCAGGAACCTCATCCGTCATTGCCTGCGGCAATGCCACCTTCCCCATAGGGGAAGGTCATATGGCTTGCATAAACAATCCCCCGCCTCCCTGCCGGTCTGATCCGGTCGGGAAGCGGGGGTTTTCTGTTCAATTGGGTTTACAGCCTTCGTCAGCCCTGCCGGACAGGGCGCGGAAGATAGTGGGCGGGCGGGTGGGGCGCGCAGAGCAGACCACTATCAGCTTTATCTCATTCATGCTCTGGTTTTATTCTTCTATCAACCCTTCCAGAAACTCCAAATACCGATTCGATGCCGCAAACATCTTTATTCCTTCTACTTTTTCGATGTCAAAGCCTTCATCAATCAATGCAAAGGCGCAAGTTTCCGCATTAGTAGAGAACTCGCCATAATAACCCGTGGGATAACCGATTTTGAACAACACCCAATATGTACCAGAGTACTCTTTAGGATACAAAGCCATGTGGGTTTCCCCATCATATCCAATATATGCCCCTTCGTTATATCCGCCCAAATCATTTTCATAATTCATGAGCGCCGTCTGAACAATCACCGATAACAATGCACGATTATCCTCATTTTTCAGCCATTCGCTATCCGAATATCCATATTCTGCTGCCACTTCCGTCAGCAACCAAAGGTCAACTGCATTCTCTTCTTCTGCATATGCGCAAGAAAAAGTGAACAACAGAATGAACAGGCAAAACCATCCAAATAGTTTCTTCTTCACTATTTTCATCCTTTCGTTTTCTTATAGCATTAGTTTACTATATTTTCATTGATTCTCTAAGTAGTCTGCAAGATCACTAACAATTCCCGAGATAGTAGCTGTCGAATTCTTCTTGTACTCAAGGCTAGATTCTTCCATCATATATTCTATATACCCTCCGTAATTACCGGAAAAAGTCCCATATGTACCTTGTTCCGTTCCTGGTGTATAGAGCACATATATTGCTTCGTCACCACTTGTTACATAAGCAATCATGAGCAGCCCATCATTGTCATAGCCTACATACGATGGGTAATTCACAATATCCGAGAGATCAAAGGAAGGATTCTTCACCTTAACATCAAGCGCAATTGCAAGTGTAAGAAACGCTCGATTAAAAGCAGAGCTATAAAACTCATCAGCAGTCTCATCCAAATGATCTGTAATACTCAGTCTGATTGAACTGTCATACTCAGCAATCGCAATAGCGCAGAAGTTAAGTGTCAGCAAAACCGCAAATGCTAAAACAAATACCTTTCTCTTCATAATTCATCCCTCACCAAAACTTATTAATGCACGTTATAAAACATCCTCACATCTTCGCCAGAATCTCCGCCTTCTTCTGCTGGAACTCCTCATCCGTCAGAACATGCTGATCATGCAGCTTGGCCAGCTGCTCAAGCATCGCAGCATAATCCACCTGCTCGGTCGTCTGTGCCTTGACTTCTTTTTCTTCAAGCGGCTTATCACAGGCAAAGCAAATCGTGTTCGTCGGCTTGTTGCCGGCGCCGCAATGCGGGCAGATCTTTTTCTCGGCAACGCAATCTGCCTTTGAACGGCGGCATGACAGGCAATAATCGATAGAAGAAGGATTCTTGCCTCCACATACGCACGTCCAGCCCTTCGTATTTCCCGGTGAAGGATCGGAAGAAGAGGACGATGCCCAAGACGGCGTCACAGAAGCAGAAGACTGATGCGACCTGTTATCCGGCCTGAAACCAACAACAAGCAATCCAATGATTCCCAGCCAGAATCCCCACCAGAAACCACCGTCATAGCCCTTGCTCTCCGCAACATGCGCCGTTATAAATCCGAAGATGACGCCATAGATCAGCAAGCCAATAATATACCCGATCAAATACTCCATGTTTCCCTCCGTTTCTCTGCAAATCGTCGAATATTTTTCCCCTCCGACCCTTTGCAGTAGAATATTTTTCTACATTTTATCACTATTCGTATTATTTGTCTAGTTTTCGAATAGAAATAGAAGAATATTCTATAATTATCCCATCAAATGTGAAGGAATGATCATCATGATTGGAGAGCGATTACAGGAGTTACGCAAAGACGCAGGCCTCACTCAGGACGAACTCGCTGGCATTCTCAATATCAATAAGCACTCCATTTCATCCTATGAACGGGATAAAAGCGAACCGCCGGACGCCATCAAGATTCTGATCGCCGGATACTTCCATGTCACCGTCGATTACCTGCTCGGCGTCACCGACAATCCCGGCGCCGCATCCAATCAAATTGTTCTCCGTATTCCATCTTCCTTTCCTTCCGATCAGCTCAGCGAACTGGAAAGCTACATGAATTACCTGATTTACAAATCAAAAAACAGCTGCCGAACCGCAGCCGACCAAACATAAACAACCCCCGCCTCCTGCCGGTCTGATCCGGTCGGGAAGCGGGGGTTTCTGTATGCACTCATGCGTCCTCATACCTGCGCGAAACCGTCCGCCAGCGCAGGAAGGTAAAGACCATCATCACGCTCCAGCCCAGCGCGCAGGCGACAGCCGCGCCGGAAAGGCCCACGCGCGGGACGAGCAGCCACACCACCAGCGCGCGGATGGAAATCTGGATCGCCGTCGCGGCAAGGGTCGTCTTCATCTCGCCCATGCCGCGGAAATAGCCCTGTATGCCGTTGGTCAGGCCGGGCAGGATGTAGAAAAACGCCATCAGCGACAGATAATCCACGCCGGTGCGCACCATGTCCGCACTGTCCTGCGCGGCAAAGAGGCGCATGACCGGCGTGCGCACGAGGAGCGTCACCACGCAGATCATCACGCCGTAGCACAGCTCAATCGCCATGCCGCGCCGCAGCGTCTCGCGCACGCGCGCCTTCTCCCCCGCGCCGCGATTCTGCGCGATGCAGGTCATCATCGCCGCGCCGATGCTCTGCTCCGGGATGCAGGCAAAGTCGTCCACACGGGTGACAGCATTGAACGCCGCGATCATCGCCACGCCCTGCGCGTTGATGACGCTCTGAATGAGCACCTTGCCCACGGGCTGACAGGCCTGCTGCAGCGCGGTGACGCCGCCGGTGCGGATCGTCTCGGCGAGGAGCGCCCTGTCCACCCGCAGCTGCGCCGGGGTGAGGCGAAGGAGCGGTACCTTCTTATTGATATACGCCGCGCAGAGCAGCGCGCTCACCGCCGCCGCGATGACCGTCGCTGTGCCCGCGCCCGCCGCGCCCCAGCCCAAGCCGGCGACAAAGAGCACATCCAGCAGCGCATTGAGCACGGAGCTCGCCGCGAGAAAGACGACCGGCGCGCGCGAATCGCCGATGCTGCGCAGCGCAGCGGCGAGGATATTATACTGGAAGGTGAAGAGGAAGCCGATGAAAATGATGCGCAGGTAGGTTTTCGCCGTCGGCAGGATCTCAGCCGGGACACGCAGGAGCGAAAGGATATGCCCGCTGAGCAAAAGCCCCGGCACGAAGACCGCAATCGAAGCGAAGAAGCCGAAGACGATCGTCGTCGCCGCCTCGCGCCGCAGCGCATCCTCATCCCCCGCGCCGTAGAAGCGGCTCATGAGCACCGACGCGCCCAGCGATATGCCGGAAACGCCGAGGATCACGATCGTCATCACGGGATTTGCCGCGCTGACCGCCGCCAGCGCGCGCTCCCCGGCGAATCTGCCGATGACGATCGAGTCGACCGCATTGTATGTCAATTGGAAGAAATTGCCCAGAATCAGCGGCAGCGCATAGGCCAGCAGATGGCGCGCGATGCTGCCCTGCGTCATCTTTCTCATGCGCGATTCTCCACGCCGCGCCCGGTCAGCAGCTCAATGGCGGCGGCGGCATAGGCCGAGCGCTCCTGCCCGCGGCGGGTGATGATCGCAGGCTGGCGGGTATAGGTGCTCTGCTCGAGCGGGAAGAGGACGGCCTCCGCGCTGCCCTCCGCGTCGATCATCTGCCGCGGAAGGACGGCAGCGCCCACGCCCGCCTGCACCAGCGCCCACGCCGTGGAGATGCTCACGACCTCCGCGCCGATCGTGATCTGCGCGCCGGAAAGGGTGCAGAGCTTATCAAAGAGGCGGCGCAGCTCCTGCCCCTGGCTCAGCGCGATAAACGGCAGCGCGCCGCAGGCCTCCAGCGGGATCGCCTCCTGCGCAGCCTCATCGCGCCCGATCAGGGGCAGCATGGCGCGCGGCACGGCGAGGACGAGCGTATCCTTCTCCAGCGGGATCGCCTCCAGCTGGCTCTCGTCCACCGGCAGATTCATGATCGCAAAGTCGTACTGCCCCTCGAGAATCCCCTTGTGCAGCTGCGTGCTGTTGCTCTCGCAGAGGACAAACTGCAGCCCCGGGAACTGCGCGCGCAGCGCGAGCAGCAGCGGCGGCGTCAGATACGGGCTGCGGGAGGGCGCGATGCCGATGGTCAGCCGCCCGCTCTCCCCCGTGCGGAAGCGCTCCATTGCGCGCACGAGCTCGTCCTCCTCGCTCAGCAGGCGGCCCGCCCTGCGAATGAAGACCTCGCCCGCCGGGGTCAGCGTGACCGGCGTGGTCGCGCGGTCAAACAGGCGCACGCCCAGCTCCTGCTCGAGGCTGATGATCTGCTTGCTGAGCGCAGGCTGGGAGACCTCCAGCTCCTCCGCCGCCTGGGAAAAGCTGCGGCAGCGGGCAACGGTCAGGGCGTAATGCATCTGGCGCTGATTCATGGGGTACCTCCTCGCGGATAAACGGGCGCATGGCCCGGATGATTCTTCAAGTAGTTTACTCTCAATCGGACAAAGATGCAAGAAATATGTTTTTCTCCGCTGAATTCGGCAAAAATCGCGGCTTTAGGGCTTGACAAAACGCCGATTCTCCGGCATAATATAACCCGTTAAGAATACTCTCTATAACCACGACAGAATAACAAGGAGGAGTCACGATGCCTTCCGCATTTATCTATCTGGGCGTCATGCTGGGCGTTATCGCCATCTGGTTCGCGCTGATGAAGCGGCCGGTCTACGAGGCTGTGCTGCTGAGCTTTATCATCCTGCTGACAATCACCGGTACCTGGGGCAATGTGTTCAGCTACATCCATACCGGCCTGTCCACCAGCCTGCTCTATTCGATGACCGCCTTCGTCGCCATGTCCATCATCCTGACGAAGACGAAGATCATCGATTCCTGCGTAGCGATCATCCTCTCCCTGCTCGGCCGCGTGACGGGCGGCGCCGGCTATGTCTCCGTCATCGCCAGCAGCTTCATGGGCGCGCTCAGCGGCAGCGGCCCCGGCAACGTCATGGCCACCGGCACGCTGACCATCCCCGCGATGATCAAGTCCGGCTTCCCGCGCGAGCTCGCCGCCAATGTCGAGAGCAATTCCAGCTATCTGGGCAACATGATTCCCCCGTCCTCCAACATCGTCGCCGCGCTCGGCGCCTTCACCGCGCTGTATCCGGCGATGAACATAACCACCGGCCAGTTCTGGATCATCCTCTGGGGCATCTCCATCTGGTTCGTCATCCAGCGCCTTCTGACGGTCTGGGGCTTCTGCAAGTACTACCATGTCAGGCCGATGGCCAAGGAGGATCTGCCGGATCTGCGTAAGGTGCTGCGCGAGGGCTGGCAGGGCCTGCTGTTGCCGGTCATCATCCTGCTGCCGTTCCTGCTGGATTATCTGTTCAAGGAGAGCTTCTTCACCGCGCGCCTCGGCGCGCAGGGCGCGAAGTACTTCTCCTCCTCCCTGCTGCTCTTCATCGCGGGCATCGCGTCCATCTACGCCTGCCTGATCGCGCCGGATAAGTCCATGATCGCGCCCAAGCGCATGGCGAAGATGTTCGCCGACGGCGTGAAGTCCATCTCTCCGGCCATCGGCGTGTGCGTCATCGGCTACATGATCGGCGGCCTGTTCAAGGACATGAACGTCGCCGAGGAGATGGAGGCCTTCATCGTCTCCATGAATTTCTCCCGTCTGGGCATGGTCGTCTTCATCTGCCTGCTGACCTGCTTCCTGGGCATGGTGATCCCGGGCTCCTCGCTGGTCGTCATCTTCGGACCGACCTTCATCACCACCCTCGCCTCCGTGGGCGTCGATCCTCTGCTCGCCGCGGCAATGCTCCCGTGCATCTGCGGCGTCATGTGCGGCATCACCCCGCCGCTTGGCCTGGGCATGTACGCCGGCATGACGCTGGCGGAGTCCGATTTCGGCAAAACCTTCAAGAATAACCTCTGGTGGGTTGCCGGTCAGTTCCTGATGCAGGTGGTCGTGCTGATGGGCTGGCTGCCGATCCTCGGCCTGTAAGGAGGCATTACCATGAAAGAGAATATGAAAAAGCTCTCCAACGCGCTCAAGACCGTCTTCGGCTGGGGCATCATGATCAGCCTCTTCGGCGGCGGCCTGACCTTCTTTGGCTACATGGCTGCGCTGGTCATCGGCGGCGATACCGCCGCGGCGATCTGCACCTTCATCTACAAGCAGTACATCCCGGTGCTGGTCTATATGACCACCCTCCTCGTGCTGCTGGGCCTCGTCGCCATGTATCTGGGCGGCGAGATGGCGCTGACCGGCGGCAAGAACAAGTAACTCAATCAGCACATCACCCCCGGAGCAAGAACACTCCGGGGGTGATTGATTTATGTGCAGCAATCTCCGGACATTCCGCATCGCTTACGAACCGCTTAGATGCTCAAATCCCCTCAATGCCCAGCTCCGATGCAATCTGCCGCAGCTCGGCGAGGGTCTTATTCTCCACAGGGACGCCGCGCTCCAGCCTGTCCTGCTGCGCGGCAAAGGCCTTTTCGCCCGGGGTATAGATGCGCGCGCAGCCCGGGGCCCGCTCGCTCTCCCGCAGGCGGGCAAGGTAGCGGCTCATGCCCGCGCGGATCTCCCCTGCGTCGCCGAACATCGCCGGATCAAACGCCATAAAGAAGTGGCAGGTGTGGTCGCCGTGCGCGCCCTGCATATCCGGCGCGGTCAGCCCCTGCGCGAGCACGCCGGTGAGCGCCTCGACCATGACGCCAAGGCCGTAGCCCTTGTGCCCGCCGAGCGTCTCCCCCGCGCCGCCGAGGGGCAGGATGCCGCCCATCTCGCCCGCGAGAATGGAATCATTCATCCTCTGCGCGTCGCGGCAGGGCTGCCCGTCCGCGCCGATGGTCCAGCCCTCCGGCATCACGCGCCCGCGCTTGGCATGCACCTCGACCTTACCGAGGGTGACGACCGTCGTCGACGCGTCAAACCAGAAGGGCACGGGATCCGCCGGCATGCAGAAGGCGATGGGATTGGTGCCCAGCATCATCTCCACGCCGAAGGTCGGCGTCATGATCGGGCCGGTATTGGTCATGGAGAAGGCCGCCAGCCCCTCGCGCGCCGCCATCAGCGTGTAATAGCCCGCGATGCCGTAATGCGAGGAATTGCGCACGGCGCAGATGCCCACGCCCGCCGCCTTCGCCTTGTCGATCGCCAGCTGCATGCCCATGCGCGCGGCGAGATGGCCCATGGCAAAATGCCCGTCCACCAGCGCAGAGACGGGCGTCTGCCGCAGAATCTCCGGCTCCGCGCCCACAACGGCGCTGCCGGAGGCGATATTCCTGTGATAGTACATCATGCGCTGCGCGCCGTGGCTCTCGATGCCAAAGAGATCCGCCTGCATGAGCACATCGGCGATCTGCGCCGCCTGCTCCGCAGCAAAGCCCTCGGCTGCAAACGCGCGCTCCATGAACGCGCGGAGCGCTCCGGCGGGGACGCGCACATCCCCGTCCATCGACCTCATATTCATAGCCTTACTTCCTCCGGTAGAGATAGAGCGCCTTGTTGACGCGCCCCTCGTCGTCATAGCCCGCGTCCTCGGCGATCAGCTGATAGCGGTCAAACTGCTCCGGCAGCGGCCGCCAGGAGACGAGCACATACTCCGGGATTGCCTCCGCCGCATAGCGGTCGAGCTCCGCGCGCATGTCGTCATAGGCCACATTCAGCCGGACAAAGTACTTCTGCTGCGGCAGCGTATCCGCCGCGAGGTAGAGCCCGTCGTCCAGATGGCTGTACTGCAGCAGCGACGCGCCCGCCGGGATGTGCTGCGCGAGCCTGTGCTGCGCCAGATTCTCCATCTTCTCCCCGCGCAGATAGGCATTCGGGCTGGCAAAAAGCGCAAGCGCCAGCGCCAGCGCCGCGCAGGCGGGCAGCGTGCCGCGCCTGTACCAGAGCCGGCCGCGCGCCGTCATGAACACGGCAAAGCGCTCCAGCAGCGCGCGCAGGCCAAAGACCGCAAACACGCCGAGCACCAGCGGGCAATACACCCACAGCCGCCCGAGGAAGCAGACCGCCAGCACGGAGCAGGCCGCCGCCAGCAGCACGCCGAGGCGCGCCTGCCCCCGCATCCCGCGATCCAGCGCGGTGCAGACCACGCCCAGCGCCGCCGGGACGACCCAGAGGGCATTATCCGCGAGGTAATGCAGCACAGCCTTCGCAGCGGCGGCTGCGGAGAGCCCCTCCTGCGCGTCGTAGAGGAAGATATTGTTGTAGATATAGGCGGTATAGAAATCCCCCATCGCGCCGTTTTCCGCGAAATACACGACCCACAGGGCGATGGGCAGCAGCATGCCCGAAAGGAACACGCCCGCGCTGCGCAGCGCGCGCTGCATACCGCCCGCGCGAAGGGCCGCGACGCCCTCCGCAAGGCACAGGCCGACGAACAGGCCGAGGATGCTGTACTTGATCGTGGCGACCATGCCCGCCGCCAGCCCGCAGGCAAAGAGCGCGCGCGGGCGCATCGTGCCATCCTCCGCCAGGCAGGCCGTCATGGCATAGAGCGCGCCCAGCAGGTACGGCAGGCAGAATTCCTCCGCGCTGTCCCCCTGCATGAAGGCGGTGCACACCAGCAGCCCCGCGCCGAGGAGCACCACGCCCGCCAGCGAGCCGCGCATGCACAGGCGCGCGCGCAGGATCTTAAAGGCGGCAAACAGCGCCGCCGCGAGGGACAGCACCTCCATCACATACACGCCAAAGAAGCTGCCGCCGTCGATCATCGCGGCGATGGCGTGAATCAGATAGAGCGTCGGCCCCTTCTGCTCATAGATATCGCGATAGAGCACGCCGCCGCTGCGCATCACGCGCCCGACGGTCAGCAGGCAGTTCGCATCGCCCCACACATTCGTCGGAAACAGCGGCGAGCACTGAGAGCAGAGCAGCAACAGCCACGCCGCCGTGAGCAGGCAGCCTGCCGATGCGATGAGCAGCCGCCTGCACTTTTTATTCATCAAAGGGCATCCCCCTCTCATTCACGTTCGAGATAGTCATCGATCTCCCTCAGGAAGGCGTCGCCGTAGCGGGCCATCTTGCCCTCGCCCACGCCGTCTACGCGCAGCATCTGTGCCCGCGTGCGCGGCTGCTTGTGCGCCATGTCCTTGAGCGTCGCATTGGTGAAGATGATGAACGGCGGCACATGCTGCTCCTCTGCGATGCTGCGGCGCAGCGCAATGAGCCGGGAGAGCAGGCCCTTGTCGACCGTCTTCTTCGGGCTGACGCGGCGTCGCTTCTCCTCCGGCACGGGCGCGGCAAATGCCACGCGCACCGGCTCGTCGCCAAGGAGCGTCTCCCTCGCGCGCGGGCCCGCCTTGAGCAGCGGATACTGCCCGCCGCTGACCTCCAGCGCCTCATTCATGACGAGCTCGTCGATCATCGCGCGGATATTCGCCTCGCCCTCGTGCTTCAGGCACCCGTAGGAGGAGAGCTTGTCAAGCCCCCGCGCGCGCAGCTGCTCGTCCTTCGCCCCGGCGAGGACCTTCGCCACAGCCGCCTTGCCGTAGCGCCCGTTCATCGCCAGCACGCAGGCGACGATCATGCCCGCCTCGCGGGTCACGTCGCGCTCGGCATGCTCCATCATGCAGGAGGAGCAGTTCCCGCAGCGGGGCTTCTCCGGCGTCTCGCCGAAGTACTGCAGAATCCGCGTGCGCAGGCAGCCGCCCGTCGTCGCGTAGTACGTCATCTGGCGCAGGCGCTCGCGCGAGCGCTCGAGGACGACCTTCTGCGTCTCCTCGTCCAGCTCGCTGGCCTCCATGGAATGCTCGATGAGGTAATTGCAAAGATGCACATCCGACGGCTGATAGAGCAGGCAGCAGACCGCGTCCTCGCCGTCGCGCCCGGCGCGCCCCGCCTCCTGATAGTAGCTCTCCAGGTCCTTGGGCATGTTGTAATGGACGACGAAGGAGACGTTCGACTTGTCGATGCCCATGCCGAAGGCATTCGTCGCGACGATGACCGGCGCGGTATCGGCGACAAACTCCTCCTGCGCGCGGCCGCGCTCCTCGTCGCTCATGCCGGCGTGATAGCCCACGGCGTCCACGCCATTGTCGCAGAGCATGCGCGCGACCTCCTCCACGCCCTTTCGCGTGGCGCAGTAGACCACGCCGCTCTGCCCCTCATGCTCCCGCACGAAGCGCAGCAGCGCCATGTCCCTGTCCTTCGGGCGGCGCACCTCGAAGAAGAGATTCGGCCGGTCAAAGCCCGTCGTCACGCCGTAGGGATTCTGAAGCCCCAGCAGGCGGATGACGTCCCGGCGGACGGTATCCGTCGCCGTCGCGGTGAAGGCGGTCACCACCGGGCGCGCCGGCAGGCTGGCGATGAACGGCGCGATCTGCAGATAGCCCGGGCGGAAATCCTGCCCCCACTGGGAGACGCAGTGCGCCTCGTCCACGACGATCTGCGCGATCCTCGCCTCCTTGGCAAAGGACAGGAAGGACGGGGTCATCAGCCGCTCCGGCGCGACGTAGATGATCTTATACACGCCCCGGCGGGCGTTATCCAGCGCGAGCATGTGCTGGCGCGGGGTGAGCGAGCTGTTGAGATAGGCGGCGCGCACGCCATTCTGAATGAGGGCGTTGACCTGATCGCGCATGAGCGAAATCAGGGGCGAAACGACGATGGTCACGCCCTCCATGACCAGCGCGGGAATCTGATAGCAGAGCGACTTGCCCGCGCCCGTGGGCATGACGGCCATCACGTCGCGGCCCGAGAGCGTCGCGGCGATGACCTTCTCCTGCCCCGGGCGGAAGGCGCTGTAGCCAAAGACCTCGGCCAGCACGCGGCGGGCGGCATTCATGGGATGTACTGCGGGCATGGCCTTCTCCTTTGCACATAAAACTTCAGTTTATTATAGCCCGCTGCGCCGGGGAGCGTCAAGGGAAAGAAAACACCCCCTGCCGGAGCAGGGGGCGCTTGTATGCAGCTTACTTCGCGAACTCGGTGCAGCGGGTCTCGCGGATGACGTTGACCTTGATCTGGCCCGGATACTCCAGCTCATTCTCGATGCGCTTGGCAATCTCGCGGGCGAGGACCAGCGTGCCCTCGTCGGTGATGTCCTCCGGCTTGACCATGATGCGGACCTCGCGGCCGGACTGGATGGCGAAGGACTTCTCCACGCCCTGGAAGCTGGAGGCGATCTCCTCAAGCTTCTCGAGGCGGCGGATGTAATTCTCGATGGACTCGCGGCGCGCGCCCGGGCGGGCAGCGGAGATCGCGTCGGCGGCCTGCACGATGACGGCCTCGACGGTCTGCGGCTCGATGTCGTTGTGGTGCGCAGCGATGCAGTGGATGACCTCCGGGGACTCGTGATAGCGCTTGGCCATCTCCACGCCCAGCTCCACATGCGTGCCCTCAAGCTCATGGTCGACAGCCTTGCCGATGTCATGCAGCAGGCCGGCGCGCTTGGCGAGGGTGACATCCGCGCCGAGCTCCGCGGCCATCAGGCCGGCGAGGTGAGAGACCTCGATGGAATGCTTGAGCACGTTCTGGCCATAGCTGGTGCGGTAGCGCATGCGGCCCAGGAGCTTGACCAGCTCGTGGTGGATGCCGTGCATATTCGTCTCGAAGATCGCCTGCTCGCCGGTCTCGCGGATCTGGTTGTCCACCTCGCGGCGGGCCTTCTCGACCATTTCCTCGATGCGGGCCGGATGGATACGGCCGTCGGCGATGAGCTTCTCCAGCGCGATGCGGGCAATCTCGCGGCGCACCGGATCGAACGCGGAGACGATGACCGCCTCCGGGGTGTCGTCGATGATCAGATCAACGCCCGTCGCCGTCTCCAGCGTGCGGATGTTGCGGCCCTCACGGCCGATGATCCTGCCCTTCATGTCCTCATTGGGCAGGGAGACCACGGAGACCGTCGTCTCGGCCACGTGGTCGGAGGCGCAGCGCTGGATCGCCATGGCGACGATGTTGCGCGCCTTCTTCTCAGCCTCGTCGCGGGCGGTGCGCTCGATGTCGCGCACGAGCACGCCGGCGTCGTGGTAGGCTTCCTTCTGGATGCGCTGGACGATCATGTCGCGTGCCTCGTCCTGCGTCATCTTGGCGACGCGCTCAAGCTCCACGCGGCGCTTTTCATCCAGATCCTTGGCAGCGGCTTCCGCAGCCTCGGCTGCCGCCTTCTGGCGGGCAGAGAACTCCTGCGCCTCCTGCGTGAGGCGGTCGAGCTCATTCTGCTTGCGCTCGAGGGTGGTCTCGCGGGCGTCAAGGTTATCGGCCTTCTTATCGAGGGTCTCTTCCCTCTGGGCGACGCGGCGCTCACTGCGCTGAACCTCGGCGCGGCGGTCGCGGATCTCGCGATCGAGCTCATTCTTCAGGCGGATAACCTCTTCCTTCGCCTCCAGAATGCTCTCCTTCTTCTTCTCCTCAGCGCGGCGCTGTGCGTCGTCAAGCAGATTGCGGGCGTACTCCTCGGTACGGCCGATCTTCTTTTCCTGAACGTTCTTGCGGTAGATATAGCCTCCGGCGGCGCCGGCGGCCAGCGCAAGCAGCGCGATGACAAAAGACAATAACGTCAACCTTTTTCACACTCCTTCTTGCTGATTTCTCACATTCCGATTTAGTGGACTTGCGTCCCAGCCGGGCAAAAAGTGTGAAGGTTGACGCCAGACGATATGAAGCTATGCAAAACAAAGGGACAACGCCCCTCATACCTGCGCAAGGGCACAAACGCACAGCGCCCCTGCATACAAAAAGGGTGTCCTCATATTGAATTGCTGTATCAAACGGGGGCAAAACCCCGATGCTAAGCTTCGCCGGCAGGATCAACCCGCACACGCTTTCACTTTGACTTATTCTATTGTAACGGCATAATCCGGCGCTGTCAAGCCTAGATGACAAATGGGTGAACAATTTGTGGAATTTTGATGGCAATAAAACATCCCCCGGAACGATATCGGCCTGTCCCTCAGGCATTCAGGTAAACCGCCTGCGGGCGGGAACCTCATCCGTCTCGCCTGCGGCGATCCACCTTTCCCTCTCAGGGGAAGGCTTCGGGCTGCGGATTTCACAAACCCCAAAGCCCTCCCCTGGGAGGGGAGGGTGCCCCGGAGGGGCGGGTGAGGTTCCCCGCCGCAGCGGACAAACGCCCTATCCATCTGTGCCATGCAAAGCTGTCCTGCGGCGCATTTATGCAAAAAACAACCCCCGGAAAACTCCGGGGGCTGTCGGTATGCACTTGACGGGGAAACGAGGGGCAATTACTCTTCGTCGTCCTCGAGATCGGCCTTGTGGGCCTCGATGATCTTGGCGGCGATCATCTGCGGGACTTCCTCATAGCGCTCGAACGCCATCTTGAAGGAGCCCTTCGCCTGCGTCATGGAGCGCAGGTCGGTCGCGTACTTGAACATTTCGCCCTGCGGCACTTCGGCCTTGATGACCTGCTTGCCATCGATCGGGTCCATGCCCATGATGCGGCCGCGGCGCTTGTTCATGTCGCCCATGATGTCGCCCATGTACTCGTCCGGCACGGTGATCTCAACGGACATGATCGGCTCAAGGAGAACCGGGGAGGCGTTGATACACTGCTTATACGCGATGCGGGCAGCGGTCTTGAACGCCATTTCGGAGGAGTCAACCGGATGGTAGGAGCCATCGTACAGCTTCGCGCGCAGGCCGGTCATCGGGAAGCCGGCGAGGACGCCCTTGACCAGGTTGTCGCGCAGGCCCTTCTCGACGGAGGGGATGAAGTTGCGCGGGACAGCGCCGCCGACAACGGCGTCGACGAACTCGAACTCCACGCCTTCCTCGGCCGGGGAGAACTCGACCCAGATATCGCCGAACTGGCCATGGCCGCCGGACTGCTTCTTATGGCGGCCCTGGACGCTGATGGTCTTGCGGATGGACTCGCGATAGGCGATCTTCGGCTCGCGGAAGTCAGCGTTCGCGCCGAACTTGGCCTGCAGCTTCTGGCGGACGATTTCCAGCTGGAGCTCGCCCTGGCCGCTGATGAGGGTCTCGGTGGTCATCGGATCCTTGGCGACGATGACGTCCGGCATTTCCTCGCAGAGGCGGGCCAGACCGGAGAAGACCTTATCTTCCTCGCCGGCCTTCTTGGCGTAGACGGCCAGAGACATCTGCGGCGCCGGGAAGGCGATATCCTCATACTGGACGACCTTGCCGATTTCGCTCAGGCTGTCGCCGGTGGCGGTGTACTGCAGCTTGGACAGGGCGCCGATGTCGCCGGCGCAGAGCATGGACACCGGGATCTGCTTCTTGCCGCGGAGCATGAAGAGGCCGGCCGCCTTCTCGGGCTTATCCTTGTTGGGGTTGTAGAGCGCGGTCGCCGGGGTAAGCACGCCGGAGATGACCCTGACCAGAGACAGCTTGCCGACGAACGGGTCGGCGATGGTCTTGAAGACCTGCGCGGTGAAGCTCTCGCTCATGTCCGCATGGCGGATGTGCATGGTCTTGGTCTTCGGGTTGATGCCGTGATAGGTGTGCTCCATCGGGGAGGGCATGTAGGTCGCCAGCTCGTACATGAGCGGACGGATGCCGATGCCGTTGATAGAGGAAACCGGGACGACCGGCACGATGCTGCCGTCGTAGATGCCGGCGGACAGGCCGATCATCATATCGGTATCGGAGAGCTCACCCTCGTCAAAGAACTTCTCCATCAGCTCCTCGCTGGTGGACGCGGCGGCCTCATAGCAGGCCTCGATGGCCTCCTGAACGAGCGCCTCCATCTCGGCCGGGATCGCGATCTCCTTGCGGTCCTTGCCCGCGCCGGTGAACGCCTTGCGGGAGAGCACGTCAACAACGCCCTTGAAGCTGGTGCCCTCGCCGATCGGCAGGACGGTCGGGATGATGCAGGAGCCGTACTTGGCGCGCAGATCATCCAGAACCTTGCGGTAGTTAATATTCTCACGATCAACCTGGGAGACGACGATCATGCGCGCGACATGCTGCTTCCCGGTTGCGTCCCATGCCTTTTCAAAACCGGTGGAAAGACCGGTGCTGGCGCTCATGACGATCACAGCGCCCTCGACGGCGGCCAGCGGGCCGGCCATTTCGCCCGCGAAGTCAAAGTAACCCGGCACGTCGATGATGTTGAGCTTCTTGTTGTGGATCTCGATGGGCGCGACGGACGCGCTGATGGAATTATGGCGCTTGATCTCTTCCGGATCATAGTCACTGACAGTGTTGCCATCTTCGACACGACCCTGGCGGTCGATCACGCCGGCAGCGTACAGCATCGCCTCGACGAGCGTGGTCTTGCCTTCAGAGCCGTGTCCCAATACCGCGATGTTGCGGATATCCTTCACCATGTATTCCTTCATATAAGTGCCTCCTTACAGCCGCAGGGCGGCTTTATTCTCAGCGGATTACAGCTCTCCGCTTCATTCTGGCATCCATTATATCAGATTCACCGAATAATGAAAAGCATTTTTGTTGTCAATCCGGTAAAAAAAGTGAGCGGAGTTCAATCCGCTCACGATATTTATTCACGATGTTCATGTATTTGGCGGAATCTTCACGCCTCGAACGGGAAAACGGGCCCGCACTGACGCCTGACCTCGTCCATGATGCGCATGACGGCGACGGTGTTTTCATGGGTCATGACAGCGCTCTCGCCCCGGCCCGCCGCCGCGCAGGCCTGCGCCTCGCGGATCTCATACTCAAAGCCGTTGATCTCAAACGGGGAGACGATCTCGCGCGGCGCCTGCCCGTCCACGCAGACGACGGCGCGCTGGGGATTCTTGAAATCCGGAATATCGATATGTCCCTTCGTGCCGTAGAGCGCGCCGAAGGTCGGGATATTCGCGCCGATCGTCGTGATCAGCTGCGCGCAGACGCCATCCTTGTGCAGGGTGACGGCGTCGGTGGCGTCCGTGCCCTGATCATTCATGACCATGGAGGCGACGACGCGCTCCGGCGCATAGCCCATGAACATGCAGGCAAAGCCGATGGCGTACACGCCGATATCCAGCAGCGTGCCGCCGGCCAGCTGCGCGTCAAACTTGCGCGCCATGCGCCCGGTGGTATAGCCGTACTGCGCGGTAACGGCCCTGAGCTCGCCGATCTCCCCGCTGCGGACAATCTGCTCGATCTGCCGGTAGAGCGGGATGAGCTTCGTCCAGAACGCCTCCATGACGAACACGCCGCGCTCCCTTGCGTATGCGAGGATCTCCTCCGCCTGACGCGCGTCGGTGGTGAAGCTCTTTTCGCACAGGATGTGCTTGCCCGCGTCGATCATGCGCTTCATATCCTCAAAGTGGCGGCTGTGCGGCGTGGCGATATAGACGATATCCACCTCGGGATCGGCGGCCAGCGCTTCATAGCTGCCGTGCGCCGTGGGGATGCCGAATTCATCGGCAAAGGCGCGCGCAGTTGCCGCATCGCGGGAGGCGACGGCCTGCACGGCCACGTCGTCCATCTTCGCGCAGGTCTCGGCAAAATTGCGGGCGATCGTGCCCGTGGAAAGAATACCCCATCTGAACATGATTCCATCCTCCCTGACAGTGATGTTCAATCGGTGTTTTTTGGCGCTTACTGTCCGCTGAGCATCTGCTGACGGCGCTTCCTGCGTCGGCGCTCGTCGATCACCTCGCGCCACAGCGGCGGATAGAGGAGCATGAGCACCGGGAAGACCTCCAGACGACCAGCCAGCATGTCAAAAATCAGCACGGCCTTCGACAAATCGCTGAACGAGGCAAAGTTAGCCGTCGGACCGACCTCATTGAGACCCGGGCCGATGTTATTGAACGTCGCCGCAACCGCGGTGAACGTGCTGATCAGATCCTTGTTATCCAGCGCGACAATCAGCGAGGACACGACGACAATAAAGAACACGGCGACAAAATACACGCCGATGGAGCGGACGGTGTCCTCATCCACATCCTTATCCTCAAACTTGACCCGGCGCACGCGGCGCGGATGCAGGAAGGAGCCGATGTAGCGGAAGAGGGACTTGGCCGCCATCACCATGCGCGAAACCTTCATGCCGCCGCCCGTGCTGCCGGCGCAGGCGCCGACAAACATGAGCAGCACAAGAATGAGCTTGGAAAACTCAGGCCAGAGATTGAAATCCGTGGTCGCAAAGCCCGTGGTGGTGATGATGGAGGCAACCTGGAAAGCGGAATTGCGCAGATTGTGCTCGATGGTCAGCGCCGTATCATAGGCATTGGCGAAGATCAGAAGCGTCGCGGCGCCGACGATCACCAGATACCAGCGCATCTCCTCGCAGCGCAGCGCATCGCGCGCCTTGCCCATGATCAGCAGGAAATAGACGTTGAAGTTGACGCCGAAGACGATCATGAAAATCGTCACGATCCACTGAATCTGCGGCGAGAAGCCGCCGATGGAGCTGTTATAGATGCCAAAGCCGCCCGTGCCCGCCGTACCGAAGGAGGTACAGAGCGCCTCATAGGGCGTCATGCCGAAGATCAGGAGCAGGACAAACTCCAGCACCGTGAGCGCGATGTACAGATAATAGAGAATCCGCGCGGTATAGCGCACCTTGGGCACGAGCTTGCCCACAGAGGGGCCGGGGCTTTCCGCCTTCATCAGGTGCATATTGCTGCCGCCGACCATCGGCACAACCGCAAGCAGGAAGACCAGAACGCCCATGCCGCCGATCCAGTGCGTGAAGCAGCGCCAGATCATCGAGCAACGGCTCATCTCCTCCACGCTCGACATGATGCTTGCGCCCGTCGTCGTAAAGCCGGAGACCGTCTCAAAGAGCGCGTCGATAAAGCGCGGGATCTCGCCCGTGATGACAAAGGGCAGGCAGCCAAAAACGCTCATGAGCACCCAGCCAAGCGCCGTCGTGACAAAGCCCTCGCGGGAATAGAAGCTGGGATTGATGGGCTTTCTGCCCGAGAGGAGGAAGCCGCACAGCGCGCACAGCGCCATCACCAGCAGGAAGGCAAAGCCCTCCCTCTCCCCATAGACGAGCGCAGTCGCCGCCGGCAGGGTCATCAGCGCCGCCTCGATCTTGAGAATCCAGCCGAGAATATAAGCGATACTCTTTGTATTCATGTCAGATACCTCATGCAAGAATATCGCTCACATCGCCAAGGCCCGTATGCGTGGTGACGACGATGACGGAATCGCCGGCCATGATCTCGTCCTGTCCGCGCGGGAAGAAGATCCTGCCGCCGCGGTTGATGCAGGCGATGAGCAGGCTGTCCTTCTTTTTGAGCTTCATCAGCGGGGTGCCGATGATCGGCGCGTCCTTGCCGATATGGAATTCAAGCGCCTCGACGCGGTCGTCAAACATCTGATAGAGCGTCTCCACGTTGCTGTCCACAGACTTGCTGCGCGCGCGGGCATAGGCGATGATCGCCTCAGAGGTGATATACTTGGGATAGACGACGCTGCCCAGGTCCAGCCCGTCGATGACGTCGTTGAATGTGATGCGGTTGATCTTGGTGATCGTCTTGAGGCCCGGGATGCGCTTGGCGTAGAGCGTGAGCAGGATGTTTTCCTCGTCGATGCCGGTCAGCGCGACAAACGCCTCCTCCGAATTCAGCCCGGCCTCGCGCAGCAGCGCCTCGTCGCCGCCGTCGCCGCAGATGATCAGCGCCTCGGGCAGCAGCGTGCTCAGCTCCTCGCAGCGGGCGCGGTTGGATTCGATGATCTTGACCTGCATCTTCCTGTCCAGCAGCTGACGCGCCAAATAATAGGAAGACTTTCCTCCGCCGACGATCATGCAGCTGTGCACGGCGTGGCCGCGCATGCCGATGCTTTCAAAGAGCCTGTGCACATCGCGCGCAGAGGCAATGACGGAGACGTCGTCGCCCGCATGGAGGACGAAGGAGCCGTCGGGAATTGTGACCGACCCGCTGCGCTCGACGGCGCAGACCAGATAGCCAAAGGAGAAGAGGCTGTCCAGCTCCATGATCTTCCTGCCGTCAAGGACATTGCCATGCGGGATCTTGAAGCGGATGAGCTCCGCGCTGCCCTTCGAAAACGCGCTGATGGAGAGCGCCTGCGGCGTGGAGAGCATGCGGACCATTTCCTTGGCAGCCTCCAGCTCGGGGTTGATGATCATCGAAAGGCCCAGCTGCTGGCGCAGATAGACCAGCTCGCGGCTGTAATCGGGATTGCGTACGCGGGCAATCGCCGCCAGATCGCCGCCGACCTTGCGCGCGATGGTACAGCAGAGCAGGTTCAATTCATCCGAGCCGGTGACAGCAATGATCAGATCGGCGCTGCGCACGCCCGCCTCCTCCAGCACGCTCAGGCTCGCGCCGTTGCCGCGCACGCCCATGACGTCAAAGACCTCGGATACATCGGCAATCACACGCTCGCTCACATCGACGATGGTGATATCATGGCCCTCGCGGACAAGCTGCTCGGTCAGCGTATGGCCCACCTTGCCGCAGCCGACAATGATGATATGCATGCCGCCGGCTTTTTTCTTCGCAGCCTTCATAGATTGATGCTCCTCCAGAAATTACGCCTGCAAAGCAGGACTATTCTGATTATATATTATACCCTCACCGCTCTTGGCTGTCAACAAACGCCCTGTATGCACTGCCGCTGCAGCGATATACAAAAAATTCAAAAAAGGGATTGACATTTCCTTATTGAGGCGGTATAATCCTTTTTGTTCGGATTGATAGCTCAGTCGGTTAGAGCACCCGCCTGATAAGCGGGAGGTCGGTGGTTCGAGTCCACTTCAATCCACCATATTCCTCAGTAGCTCAATGGCAGAGCATTCGGCTGTTAACCGAAGG
>JAGBFR010000037.1 GCA_017936375.1 Clostridia bacterium | reverse complement strand
TTGCTTTGTTCTGCCTTGCAGGGCAATTGCACGAGGCGTCTACTCCTCTTGACTACATTTTACACGATTTCAAGGTCTGCGTCAATGCGCAGGCCTTTTATTTTGCTGCCGGAGAAGGAATGAATACATTCCCCGCCTTCTCCAGATACCCCTTCATGATCCCACTCCACCTCTGCGCGATCTGCACATGGCCCTCGACGGACGGATGCACGAGATCCTCGGAGATGAAGGCGTGGTTGCCCATGAGCTCAAGGCCGTCGGTGAAGATCAGCTTCCCCGCTGTCTCCTCGCGC
Organism: Clostridia bacterium; assembly: GCA_017936375.1. Lineage (GTDB taxonomy): Bacteria > Bacillota > Clostridia > Christensenellales > Aristaeellaceae > Ventricola. Next base: position 105,060 of record JAGBFR010000037.1, on the reverse strand, counting down.
ACGATTCTGCGGAAGCGCTCATCCCGCTCCGGCTCATTGTAATTGGTGACGAACATATTGGTCGCAAAGACGGGGCGTCCGTCCTCGGCAAGGCGATCCACAAACGCGCGGACGCGGCGGCGGAAGACCTCCGGATCCGCGCCGAGCATGTTGACGCCCATCTCCACGGAGGCGAAGGACCAGTCCTTGCGCGCGCAGACGTACGCCGCCATCTCCTCCTCCATGCAGGCGCTGCCGGCGAAGCCGAGGTTGATGTGATCCGCGTTCAGGCTGCGGGCGATCATCGAGCCGTAGACATGGGGCGCGCCGAGGGCGAGGCTGCCATGGGTGATGGAGGAGCCGTAGCTCAGGTAGGTCAGCGCGGGCGCATCGCCGGGATGCGGCGGCTCGACGTCGCCCTCCACGCGGACGAACTCCGCGATGTTGCACGGCAGCATCAGGCGGACCAGCTCCGGATTGAACGGCAGATTCTCCTCGCGGGTGATGCGCTGCAGCGCCGCCAGATTCGGCGTCGGGCGGATGTGAATGCGGCATTCGCCCGGCGTGATGCGCTTGACGGAGTACTCCCAGCCGCCCTGAAATGCGCCGTAGTAGATCGCCGCGGGGATATGCTCGGCCGCAGGCTCCGAGTAGAGCACCACGTCCGCCTCGCCGCTGCGGATGCGGAAGCGCACCTCCACGCCGCAGTTATGGAAGGCGCGCTCGCTGCGGTCTTCCATGGCGGCGCGCACGGCCTGCGGCACGCGGCTCATCCTATAGCCATGCTCCGTGGGGATCAGCTCCGCCACATTATGCAGCTCCACATTTCCAAAGATCATGCCGGTTTCTCCTTTGTCTGTCTATACTGTCCCTCCATTATAGAGGAATCCCCGCCCAAGTTCAACGCTTCTTGACAGACAATTCCCATTGCGCAAAAAAGCCTCCCGGGGCAGGTCTGTCGCGGACCCGTCCCGGGAGGCTGTGTTTATAGATTCATGATTTTGGGATATATGATGGGCGAAGCCGCCGGTTACGCGTTCTCCAGCGCCTCGATGACCCAGCGGATGCGCTGCGGATCGATGTCCATGGGCAGCGAGCAGTCCGCGCCGACGATTACGCCCTCGCGGCCGGTGGAGGCGATGATGCTGCGGGCCTTCGCCTGGATCTCTTCCTTCGTGCCCTTGTGCAGCAGCGTGCCCTCGCGGTTGTTGAAGCCGCCCATGACCACGCGGCCCTTGAAGCGCTTGAGGCCTTGCGCCATGTCCACGCCCTCGACGTCGACGTCCCAGTTGATCATCTTCGTCGGGTAGTTCTCCCACCACTCGAGGTGATCCGGGATGCCGTCCCAGCCGCACATGTGCAGCAGGTTCTTATCCGAGAGGGCCGCGGCGCAGTTGATGACGCGCTCCTCCGTCGGGCGGACGAGACGCAGATACGCTTCCTCGGAGAAGCGGTTGATCTCCGCGCCCTGCAGCGGCAGCATCATGCCGTCCGTGCCGCTCTCCTTGAGAATGCCTTCGATGATGTAGCAGGTGTCCTCGCAGATGATATCGAGCAGGTGCAGCGCAGCCTCCTCGTGCTCCACGAGCAGCTTCATGCTCGGCGCGTCGCCGATGGTGTGCTTGAGCGTGGAGTAGGGGGAGAAGGCGTTGTAGAGCGTGAAGGCCTCGCCGTGCAGCTTTTCGTTGATCTGCGCAGCGCGCTCCGCCTGGCCGCGCACATAGTAGTGCTTCGGGCCGAGGGGGCGCATCTTCAGGATCTCCGCCGGCGTCGCATGCTCATCCATCGGGTAGGTGAAGAATTCATCGCACATCATCTTGAGGATGTCCATGCCGGACGCCTCAAAAAATGCGAGGTGCTTCTGTACGGTCTCCTCGGGCGAAACCGGCCCGTAATGACGCCAGAAACATACAGGCGGCCGATCGGTCGGCAGCCCGGCGAGGGTGCGTTCCACGCGTTCGCGCTTATTCATTAGAATCCCTCCATTGTCAATATTTTGTCCAGCGTCTGATCCCGCGCTGTACATCTGAATGTATCATAACGAACAACACCCCGGCGGCGAAAGGCAGATTCGGCTATACATAATGCAGAACCGATCAAATCAAAAAACCATGTTTTTTGCGCGGTCCGGCTGTCCGTGAATAAATAACCAAGATGATCGATTCTGCGTCTTTTTTGCGTACTTTCTGCTTTTTTGCATGATAGGGCTCATGTAAGATGGATTTGTTGAGATTCACATATGCCAATCGACGGAAGTGAGGCGATATTGATGAAAAAACCTTCTGGAGCGGCACAGCCGTCGCTCAGACAGCAGCGCAGGAACCCGATTGTGCGCGTACTGGTGGAGTATCGTTATCTGCATCTGATGGTTCTTCCCGGCATGCTGTTTTTCCTGCTTTTTAAGTATGTGCCCATGTACGGCATCATCATCGCCTTCAAGAATTACAAGGGCGCGGCCGGCGGATTCAGCGCGATCATGAGCGCGCCGTGGATCGGCCTGAAGAATTTCGAAATCTTCTTCAAATCGCTGTATTGTGAACGCGTCTTCAAAAACACCATCTATCTGAGCCTGCTGCGCCTGCTCTTCAGCTTCCCGGCGCCCATCCTGCTGGCGCTGATGATCAACGAAATCCGGCAGAACTGGTTCAAGCGAACGGTGCAGACCATCACCTACATGCCCTACTTCCTCAGCTGGGTCGTCGTGGCGGGCCTGCTCAATACCATGCTCTCCCCGGATAACGGCGCGATCAACACCGTCATCAAGATGTCCGGCGGGCAGCCGATCTACTTCCTCACGTCCAAGCAGTGGTTCCGGCCGATCCTCATCATCTCCGAGATCTGGAAGAACATCGGCTACGGCTCCATCGTCTATCTGGCGGCGATCACCAGCATCGACCAGGAGCAGTACGAGGCGGCGCGCGTGGACGGCGCCAACCGCTTCCAGCAGATCATCCACATCACCCTTCCCGCCCTGTCGGAGATCATCGCCATCATGCTGATCCTGCAGATCGGCAAGATGTTCGACGACAACTTCGACCAGATCTTCAACCTCTACAGCCCGTCCGTCTACGAGGTTGCCGACGTGTTTGAAACCTATGTCTACCGAAACGGCATCCAGCAGTCGAAGTTCTCTTACTCTGCTGCCGTCGGTCTGGTCAAGTCTGTGCTCGCGCTGGCGATGATCCTGCTCACCAACAGGGCAAGCCGCAAGCTGGGCGCGCAGGGCCTGTTCTGAGAAAGGGGGAGGCATATGCACGGCACGCTGACGAAAGGCGAAAAGATCTTCAGCATCATCAACAACATCATCATGGTGCTCATCTGCGCGATGATGATCTATCCGGTTCTCTTTGTTGTCGGCCGCTCCGTCACGCCGGAGATCGAACGCGCGCTGCACCCGCTGCGCCTGATTCCCTCCACGCTGGACTGGTCCGGCTACAGCTTCATTCTCTCCTCCGGCTCCAACATCGTCAATTCCTACATCACCACGATCATGCGCACGCTGATCGGCACGTCGCTCAACCTCGTGTTCACCACGCTGCTTGCCTATCCGCTGTCCAAGAATTACTATCCGCTGCGCAAGCCGCTCACGGCGATGATCGTCTTCACCATGTGGTTCTCCGGCGGTCTCATCCCGAGCTTCCTGCTCAATAAGTCGCTGGGCCTGCTCAATAACTTCTGGGTGTACATTCTGCCCTGTCTGGTCAATCCGTTCAACATGATCGTCCTGCGCAACTTCTTTACGCAGATTCCCGATTCCCTCGAGGAATCCGCGAAGCTCGACGGCGCAAACGACCTGCGGATCTTCTTCAGCATCTATCTGCCGCTGTCCGCCGCGTCTCTGGCGACGATCACGCTCTTCTACGCCGTCTATCACTGGAACATGTGGTTTGACTCCATGCTCTACATGAACAAGAAGGAAATGTGGACCATGCAGTACACGCTGCGCCAGCTGATCGACTCGGCCACCGTCACCGATATCACCGTTGTCGGCTCCGCCATGGACTTCATCCCGCCGGCGGAGACCGTGCGCATGGCGACCATCGTCATCGCCACCGTGCCCATCCTCTGCGTGTATCCCTTCCTGCAGAAGTACTTCGTCAAGGGCATGCTCGTCGGCTCTGTGAAGGGCTGATCATCCATCCGCATCCCAGGGCAGGTGCCCTGAAAATAGATCAAGGAGGTCATCTCTATGAAGAAACTGGTCGCTCTGTTCCTCGCTGCCGCGATGCTGCTGAGCCTGACTGCTGTGGCTTTTGCCGAGCAGACTGAGCCCGCACGCTTCGTGATCCGCTCCAACTCGAACAAAGAGAACAAGACCGAAAACGACAAGATCCAGGCTTTGATCGAAGAGAAGTCCGGCATCGACTTCGAGGTCATCGTCGTGGCGGAAAACACCTGGCATGAGAAGGTGAACGTCATGATCGCCGGCTCCGAGCCGTTCGACACGATCAACCTCACCGCGGGCGGCGGCGTCTGGGCGAATTACGCGTCCAACGGCGCGATCCAGCCCTACACCGAGGAGATGCTCAATACCTATCTGCCGGACGTCATGGCCATGATTCCGGAAGAGGCCTGGGTGCCGTGTCTTGACGCGCAGGGCAATGTCTGGGCGCTGCCGCGTCACGAGACCTTCACCGCCGGCGGCATCCCGTCCATCCGTACGGACTGGCTGGAGAAGCTGGGTATGGAAATGCCCACCACCCTCGCCGAGCTTGAGGCCTACTTTGAGGGCGTCAAGACGCAGGATGTGAACGGCAACGGCGACCCGAACGACGAGTATGGCTACATCCCGTACTTCCAGAGCCTGTTCTCCGGCCCGCTGCATGTCTACTACCTGGGCACCAAGGGCGACTGCAACGACGTCGACCGCTTCCTCGACGAGGACGGCACCATTAAGCCGTGGTACATGCACAAGAACGCCTGGGCTCTGGTGAGCAAGGCTGCCGAGTGGTATCAGAAGGGCTACATCAATCAGGATTACCTGACCATGACCAACGAGACCGCCAACGACATGGGCGCCACCGACCGCATCGGCATGTGCTCCGGCTGGTACAACATGGGCCTGCAGGGCACCGAGCGCCTCGTCGCCGCCAATCCGGACAGCACCTGCGCCTGGGCCGCGATCCCGAACTTCACCGACGCTCCGTCCGGCGTGAACGCCTGGGGCGGCAACCCGATCTACATGGCTGAGGTTGCTCTCTCCGCCACCTCCAAGGATCCGCAGTGGGCCCTCAAGCTCATCAACTGGATCTTCGAGTCCGAGGAGAACTACATGCTGGCCACCTACGGCATCCAGGATAATCACTGGGTCCTGACCGAGGACGGCGAGTTCTTCACCCAGCCGGAAGGCGCGACCGACCGCTACATGCTCGAGTACCAGCTGCTTGAGTGGTATGACTACAACAAGTATCCGGAACCGCTGATCACCAAGGAGAACTCCACCTGGCGCGCCTACACCGCGTGGGAGATGCGCAACCAGATCGACGCCGGCATCAAGGCGATCCCGCCGTTTGACTACTATGTCCCGTACGATCTGAACGGCACTGACGCCGAGTTCCTCACCGACGACGCCACCACCCTCATCAAGGAAGCCATGGAGAAGGCTCTGGTCGGCGAGCTGACCGAGGAGCAGTGGTATGAGACTGTCGAGACCGCGTGGGAGATCGACGGCCAGATCCGCAGCGCTGTCTGGACGGAGCAGTACAACAACTTCGTCGGCGCCGAGTAATTGAATCCCCCGGCTGTTATTCTTCATACAGCCCCATAACGGCCGAGCCGCGCGCAAGCGCGGCCGGCTTTTGGTCTTTATTTGACGCAGACAAGTATGCAGGAAAGGACTGGACGCCATGCTCCGGCTCGAAGGAATCACAAAGGCATATCACCGCCATCAGGCGCTCAGGGGGCTTACCTGCTCGGTGGAGAAGGGTCAGATTGTCGGCCTGCTCGGCACAAACGGCGCCGGCAAATCCACCGCGATGAATATCATCGCCGGGTACCTCGCCCCGACCTCCGGCCGCATCCTGTGGGATGGGGAGGACGTCCGCCGGCTCGGCGGCGCCTATCTGAGCGAGGTGGGCTTCATGCCCGAGACGCCGCCGCTGTATCCGGAGCTCACCGTGCGCGAGCAGCTGGAGTACGTCTGCGGCCTGCGGCGCATCCGCCGGAACAAGCGCGCGGCGCATATCCGCGCCCTGTGCGAGATGACGGACGTCGCCGACCGCATGAACATGCCCACGCGCAGCCTGTCCAAGGGCTATAAGCAGCGCGTCGGGCTGGCGCAGGCGCTCATCGGCAATCCCTCGCTGATCGTGCTGGATGAGCCGACCTCCGGCCTTGACCCGGAGCAGATCGTCTCCATCCGCAGCCTCATCCGCGAGCTGGGGCGCGATCATGCCGTCATCCTTTCCAGCCATATCCTCTCGGAGATCGAGGACGTCTGCTCCTCGCTGATCATCCTGCGCCGGGGTGAAATGGCCGCCTGCGGCACGCTGCAGGAGATCGCCGCGCAGCACAGGACGGGCGAATACCGCGTCCGCGTGCGCGCGAGGGGAGAGCGCGTCTGTGAATCGCTTGCCGCGCTGGAGGGCGTCTCCGGGGTGACACCGCTCCCCGCCCGCGAAAGCGGCTGGGAGGACCTGCTCGTCTGCGCGCAGCAGGACGTCGCCGGGCAGATTCCGCAGGCGCTCCTCGCCGCGGGCGCGCAGCTGCGCATGCTCTGCCCGATGGAGGCGGAGCTGGAGGAACTCTTCATGAAGCTCATGCAGGAAGGAGGCTGACGCATGCTCGGGATCATCAAGCGCGAATGGCGCGCCTATTTCTGCACCCCGGTCGGGTATGTGTTCATCGCCATCTTCTGGCTGCTGGGCGCGGCGTTCTTCTTCCTGTACAATGTGCTCGCCGCCTCGGCGGATCTGAGCGCGCTCTTTGGCAATCTGAGCTACCTGTTCATGCTCATCTCGCCGCTTCTGACCATGCGCCTGTTCAGCGAGGAGCGCCGGCAGAAGACCGATCTGCTCTATATTTCAAGCCCCACGCCGCTTTCCGCCGTCGTCGCGGGCAAGTTCGTCGCGGCGCTCGGCGTGCTGGCGGCTTCGCTGGCCGGCACGGCGCTGTATCTTGTCATCCTCGCGCTGCGCGTCCCGCTGCATGCGGGCGCTGTGGCGGCGCATTATCTGGCGTTCATGCTGCTTGGCGCGGCGACGATCTCCGTGGGCGTGCTCATGAGCGCATTGACGGAAAACCAGATCACCGCCGCCGTCCTCACGCTGGCGGTCAATATGCTGCTGCAGCTGGCGGAGATGGCCTCTGCGTCGGCGGCCTCGCCGTATCTGCCGTTCCTGCCGCAGCTGCTCAGCGCCATCGCGCTCAATCAGCGCTATGCGCAGATCGCTGGCGGCGTCATCCGCCCGACGGACGTCGGCTACTTCATCGCATTCACCACGGCAGTCTTGCTCTGCGCGGGTCTCGTGCTGGCGCAGCGCAGGCAGAGGAGGCGCTGATATGAGACAGCTACGCTTGACGCCGCTCTGGCGCGGGCTCTGCATCGCGCTGTGCGCGCTGCTGGTCTGCGGCGGGCTGTACCTGCTCGAGCGCAGGGCGGACGTCGTCTGGGATCTGACGCCGGACGCGCTGACCGAGCTGAGTGAGGGCACGCTTGACACCCTCGGTCAGCTTGCCGAGCCGGTGCACCTTTACACCGTCTTCCGCGCGGAGACGGAGACGAGCCTGCGCCAGATGCTCGCCACCATCGCGGGCAGCTATGCACGCCTCGGTCCCGTCATGGTGAATACCATCGACCCGGTCGCCGAGCCGGGGCGCATCCGCGGCTTCGCACAGTCGGGCAGGAGCATCGCGGAGGGCTCCGTCATCGTCGCCAATGCGGACGAGTCCCGCCATGTGGTCATCGACCCGCAGAGCCTGTATACCTACCGAATGACCGCCGAGGGCAGCTATGCGCTGACCGGCTTTCTGGCGGAGCAGAAGATCACCGAGGCCATCCGCGCCGTCACAGGCGGTGAGGAGAAGCGCGTCTTTTTCCTCACCGGCCACGGCGAGGCGGGCATGGCTGCCTGCAGCCAGCTGACGGCGAGGCTTGAGAGCGAGAATTTCACCGTCGGCGAGCTCGCGCTCGCCGGGCAGACGCAGCCGGAGGAGGGCGATATCCTGCTGATGCTCTCCCCGGCGCGCGATCTGGCGCAGGAGGAGGCGGAGATCCTCCATCGACTCCTCGACGCGGGCGGCAGGCTGCTGCTGGCGCTGGACGCCAGCCTCGATCTGTCCGCCATGCCCAACACGGCGGGCGTCGCGCGGCGCTTTTCGCTGGAGTTTGCGCCCGGCATCGTCGTGGAGGACGAGCGGATGAGCGGCTGGTGGATGAATTCGCCGCTCTACCTGATGCCCGGCCTCGCCGAGGGGAGCCCGGCGCTCTCCGGCATGAGCAGCGGACAGCGGGTGATCATTCCCGGCGCGCGCGCCGTGACCGGGCCGGAAATCCCCCTCTCCGGCTACAGCTATGAGGCGCTGCTGACCACCTCCGACAAGGCGTATATCTGCCCGATCGACAGCCCCTCCATGGCCCGTACGGCGGATATGCCCACCGGCACGCAGCAGCTGGCCGTGATGGTCAGTCATGTGGACGAGGAGACGGGGAGGGAGATGTGCGCGGTGCTGATGGGCAGCTTGTACACGCTGCTTGACAACAGCCTGCTCTCCTCCACCTATAATCTGGACATGAGCATGAGCGTCATCCGCTATCTTGCGCAGCGGGAGGCGGAGACGGTGATCCCCGTCCGCTCGCTGACGGATACCTCCATGCCCGCGCTCTCCCGTCAGGAGAGCCTGCAGGCGCTGCTTATGACGCTGATGCTGCCGCTCGCCGCAGCGGCTGCCGGTATATTCGTGCTGATGAGGAGGCGAAAGAAGTGAGCAGCGTCCATGATATGCTTGAGCCTGCCGCAGCGCTCAGGCGGCCTGCAAAGCGCCGTCTCCCGCTGAGCGCGGCGGCGCTGATGGCCAGCCTCGCCTTCTTTCTCGTCTGCGCGGCGTATGCCTTCCTGCCCGGCGATGCGGACGCGCCCCATGCGGAGAACGCCTCTGCACGCGCCTTCTCGCAGCTCGCGCCGCAGGGTGCGGGCGCGGTGACCGCGCTGACGCTGACCGGCGGGGGAGAGGCATTCACCCTGCAGGCGCGGGAGGGCGCGATTTGCCTCGCGGACGAGGACACCCCGCTCAATCAGAGCGCGGCGCGCGAACTGCTGCAGAGCGGCGCCTCCATCATCTCCCGCCAGACGCTGCATGGCGATCCGGCGGACTACGGCATCGACGCCGACGCGCTGCGGGCGGCCTATACCTATGAAAGCGGCGCGCCGCTCACCCTGATCCTCGGCGATCCCGTGCCCACGGGCGAGGGCTGGTACGCGGCGGCGGAGGGCGGCGACGCCGTTCACGTCGTCAACAATGCGCTGGCCGCCACGCTGATGGGCGGCAGGCAGGCGCTCTACGCGCTGCCGGAGCTGGGCGAGCGCTTCACGGCCAATACGCTCCTCTCCGCCTCCATCGCCCGTCCCGGCGAGGAGACGATCACGCTCGAGCGCGTCATACAGGAGAATCCCTTCAACACCCGGGTGCAGTTCACCAGCCCCATCCGTTATCCGGCGAATGCCGAGCGCGCGGCGGAGGTGTATCTGGCGCTTGAAACAATCCGCCCGACGTCCGTGGCCGCCGTGGGCGGCAGCGATGCGGATTGGGGGCTTGACGCGCCCATCGCCATGCTGACCCTGCGCGACAGGCAGACGACCACGCTGACCATCGGCCAGATGGGGGAGACGTACACCCTGCGCATCAGCGGCGATGAGAACGTCTACACGATCGACAAGTCCTGTCTTGCCTTTCTGAACGACGTCAGCGTGCCCTATCTGGCGGAGCAGCTGCCCGGCCTCGTGATGCTCAGCAAGACGCGGCGCATCGACGTCACCACGCCGGAGGAGACCCTGACCCTCACCGCCGACCCGGAGGCGGACGTCTACACGATCGACGGAAGGGCGCTCACGCGCGACGTCTTTGTCCCGGCGTATCAGCAGATGATCGGCTTGCTCATCGAGCGCTACGTCCCGCAGCCCGAGGAGATCGGCGAGGCGCGCATCCGGCTGGAATACACATTTGCCGACGGGCAGCGCTGGCAGATCGCCTTCGCCCGGTACGACGATCAGTTTGACCTCGTCGTGCGGGAGGGCTGCGCCTGCTTCCTCGTCTCCCGCGCAAAGACGGACGCCATGATCGACGGGCTGTGCGGCCTGAAATAGCCGATTCTGCGCGATACAAACGCAAAATAACGCTTGAACAACCGACCCCCATTCACTATACTGGATACAGCAATATTACTTCATAGACAGGAGGACGCGATATGACTTACATTCCCGCCGAAACCCGTTATGATTCCATGCCCTACCGCCGCTGCGGCAAGAGCGGCGTTATGCTGCCGGCGATCTCCCTCGGCCTGTGGCACAACTTTGGCAACATCACCCCGTTCGGCGTTCAGCAGTCCCTGCTGCGCACCGCGTTTGACAACGGCATCACCCACTTCGACCTGGCGAACAACTACGGCCCGCCCTACGGCGAGGCGGAGCGCAACTTCGGCGTGCACATGCTGCGCGACTGGAAGCCCCATCGCGATGAGCTGATCATCTCCTCCAAGGCCGGCTACGACATGTGGAAGGGCCCCTACGGCGACCACGGCAGCCGCAAGTACCTGATCGCCAGCCTCGATCAGAGCCTCAAGCGCATGAATCTTGACTACGTGGATATCTTCTACCATCATCGTCCCGACCCGGATACCCCGATCGAGGAGACGATGGGCGCGCTGGATCAGATCGTCCGCAGCGGCAAGGCGCTCTACGTCGGCATCTCCAATTACCGTCCGGAGCAGGCGGCCGTCGCCATCAAGACCCTGCGCGAGATGGGCACGCCGATGCTCATCCACCAGCCGAACTACTCCATGTTCGACCGATGGATTGAGAACGGCCTGACCGACGTGCTGCGCGAGGAGGGCGTGGGCTGCATCTGCTTCGCCCCGCTGCAGAACGGCCTGCTGACCAAGCGCTACCTCAACGGCATCCCGGCCGATTCCCGTGCGGCGCACGACCCGCGCTATCTCAAGCCCGACGCCATCACGGCGGAGAAGATCGCCAAGGTCAGCGCGCTCAACGAGATCGCCAAGCAGCGCGGCCAGGAGCTCTCGCAGATGGCCCTCGCGTGGGTGCTGCGCGATCCGGTCGTCACCTCCGCGCTCATCGGCGCGAGCCGTCCCGAGCAGATCATCGAGAACGTCAAGGCGCTCGACGCCGCGCCCTTCACCGCCGAAGAGCTCGCCGCGATCGAAGCGATCCTCGCCCGCTGATTGCATTGGCTGCAAAAATAGCAAGTACAGCAAAGAGGCTGTCAGGCAGATGCCTGACAGCCTCTCATTTTGTATCGGATCAGTCGATGATGGTGAGCGCTTTGGGCGCGTGATTGAGCAGGCTGCAGCCGTCCTTCGTCACGACGACCAGATCCTCAATGCGCACGCCGAAACGGCCGGGGAGGTAGATGCCCGGCTCGACGGAGAAGCACATGCCCGGCTCCACCGGCAGCGGCTTGCCGACGGCGTCAAAGGGCGCCTCGTGATAGTCGATGCCGATGCCGTGGCTGGTGCGGTGCGGGTAGAAATCGCCGTAGCCGGCTTTGCGGATGACGGCGCAGGCCGCCTCGTGGATCTCGCTCATCAGCACGCCGGGACGGATGATGTCAATCGCCGCCAGATTTGCCTCGAGCACGGTCTCGTAGACCCTGCGCTGCTCGTCCGAGCAGGTCTTGTAGAAGACGGTGCGCGTCATGTCGCTGTAATAGCCGTCGATGCGCTTGCCCGTATCCACGCAGACGGCGTCGCCCGGCGTCAGCCTTGCGTTGCCGGGATTATGATGCGGCTCTGCGGAGCCTGCGCCGAAGCAGACCATCGGGTCGCCGGCGAAGCGGCCCACGCCCTGCGCCATAAAGCCGTCGGAGAAGACCGCACCCAGCTCCAGCTCGGTCATGCCCTCGCGCAGCTTGGTGAAGGCGTCGGCAAAGACCGCGTCCGTGACCTCGCTCGCCCGGCGAAGGAGCAGGACCTCCTGCGGGGTCTTGATCATGCGCGCATCCTCCACGCAGGAGGAGACGCGGAAGGTGATGTCGCCGCGCTGCTGCATCAGCGGCAGCAGGAAGCGGCTGTGCATGTAGCCGTCCACGCCGGTCACGCCCGGCTCAAGCAGCGCGCTCAGCTGCTCGACGGCCGCGCCGTAGTCCATGTAGATGGTGACCTCGCAGTCCTCCGGCTCGATCACCGCCAGCACATAGCACAGCATGCGGCAATGGTCCCCGGTGATGACCAGCGCGTCAAGCCTGTCCATCGGATTGCACCAGAGGCCTGTGAGGTAATAGATGGCCTGCGGCTGGGTGATGACCAGTTGCTCAAGCCCGTCGCGGCGCATGAGCGCGCGCACGCGTTCCAGTCTGTCCTTCATCATGGCGATCAGCTCCTTTATGGGTTGTTCTGCTGAGTTCAGCATAGCGTGTTTTGGTGGTTTTGCCGAGGCAGGAACGAGCAGAAATCTAGCAGATTCAACCATTTTGGCAGAGAAATGATCGATTCTGCGCGTTTTACGGCCCGATTGAGCAAGCAAATCCGATCATGACGCGCTAAAATGAGGATATAAAGCATAATTTGTATAGGGGGATGCACATGAATCAAGCGTTTATGGACCGCGTGAACGAATGGCTCGCAGCGCACCGGCAGGAGATCATCGACGATCTGATCGGCCTCGTCCGGATTCCCAGCGTATCCGTGCCGGATACCGAGGTGCCTCCCTATGGCCAGGCCTGCAGGGACGCGCTGGCCTATATGTGCGAGCTGGGCAGGAAGCACGGCTATACAAGCCGCAATTTCGATCATTACGTCGCCGCCGTGGACTTCACTGAGGGCAGCGAAGAGGTGGGCATCTGGTCGCATCTTGACGTCGTGCCCGTGCCGGATCCGGCGGAGTGGGATTATCCGCCGTTTGACTGCACGCTCGTGGAGGACCGTTACCTGATCGGCCGCGGCGTGCAGGACAACAAGATGGCGGCGATCGGCGTCTTCCATGTGATGAACTGCCTGCGCGATCTGGGCGTGCGCCTTGGCAGGAAGTACAGCCTCTACATGGGCACCAGCGAGGAGACGGGCATGGAGGACGCGCGCTACTTCACTGCGCATTACAAGGCGCCGGATCTCTCCCTCGTGCCGGACTGCGGCTTTCCGGTGTGCATCGCCCAGCGCGGCAGCATGACGCTCTCGGTCGAGATTCCCTTTGAGCCCGCCGTCGTCTTCCAGCAGAGCAACAACCCCTCCGTCACCCCGGAGGAGATCACCGCCGTCCTCCCGGACGGGCGCACGCTGCAGGCGCGCGGCGACTCCGCGCATATCTTCAATGCCGGCGGCACGGACAATGCCGTTGTGCGCATGCTGCGCCAGCTCGGCGAGGCGTATCCGGAGGAGGCGGCGCGCCTTGCCGCCCTCGCCGCCGCGATTGACAGCTGGCACGGTGAGACGCTGGATATCGCCTATGCGGACGAGCTCTCCGGCCCGCTGCAGATGGGCGCGACGCAGCTGTGCCATGAGGACGGCCGCCTGCAGGCGCGCATCTTCATCATCGTGCCCGTGAGCGCCAATGCGGACGACATCGCCGCCCGCGCGGACGCCGCGGCGCAGAAGATCGGCGCGTCGGCCCGCAAGCTGCGCGCGCGCCCCTCCTGCTCCTTCCGGACGGATCACCCCGCGATCGGCGTGCTCACGCGCGTATACAACGAGGTCATGGGGCAGGAGAGCGAGCCCTTCGTCATGTCCCGCGGCAACTACGCCGCCTACCTGCCCAATGCGCTGGGCTTCGGCCCGGGCATGCCCGGCAGGGAATTCCCGCCCCACATCTTCCGTCCCGGCCGCGGCGACTATCATCAGTGCGACGAGAGCGAGGATGTGGAGCACCTGCTCAATTTCATGCGCGTGTATGCCGCCGGCATCGCCGCGCTGGATCAGATTGAGCAGATCCGGTAAAGCGCCGGTCATTCCCACATGGAGGTGAGTCAATTGGAGCAGAAAACCGAGCAGCGCAGCATTTACTACCGCCATTTTGATCTGCCGGCGAATTTCCCGGCCATCGGTCTTCTGGGCGATTCATGGCGAAGCCCGCCCGAGCCGATCACCAGGATGCATTTCCACAACTGTCTGGAGATCGGATATCTCTATGAGGGCAGCGGAAGGCTGTGCATGGAGGGATGCGAGCTGCCCTTCAAGGCGCCCTGCATCGTCATGGCCCCGCCGAATGTGCCGCATGCGCACATCGTGGACGAAGGCTCGATCTGCGGCTGGAAATGGCTGTACGTCGATCCGCAGACCATGCTGCCCAACCTGAGTCCGCGCCTCTCCGGCAAGCTGGGCGAATACCAGCGCGACGTCGGCGCGGACGAGTGCATCTTCCCGGGGGAGGATCACCCGGATATCCTGACCATCGTCGGGATGATCGTCGATGAGATGGAGCGCGCGCAGGTGCATTATCACCATATCACGCGCGAGCTCTTCTGCACGCTCTTCCTGCTGATGATGCGCAGCTACTCCGGCACGGCCGCGAAGGATCGCTTCGTCAACAATCAGCTGGGCTGCATCACCCCGGCGATCGACTATGTGACGAAGAACTATATGGAGGAGATCTCCATCGAGAGCCTCAGCCAGCTCTGCCATGTCAGCACGTCGCATTTCAGGCGGCTGTTCAAGCAGGTGCTGGGCTGGTCGCCGCTTGACTATGTGCAGATGGTGCGCATCGACCGCGCCTGCGTGCTCCTGTACAACTGCGATTACTCCATCACGGAGATCGGCCTGCAGGTGGGCTATCCCTCGCCGTCGAGCTTCAACAGGCAGTTCCGCCGGATTCACGGCATCTCGCCCAGCCAGTGGAGGCAGAAGATGCGCAGCGAGGAGAACCCTGTCGTCACAGCCTACTTTAATTCCCTGCCGCCGTCGGTCTATCAGTTCTTCCCAATGGATTATCAGGCATTTGTCGCGCCGTAACAGCGCATAGGAAGCGCCTCCCTCCTGGGGGCGTTTTTTGCTGCCCAAATGCAGCCTCATGTATCCGATGTACACAAAGAAAACATCAGACAACTGACCCTTTTGCACAACAGGATTGATTCTGCACGATTGTTGCCTCATTCGCGAATGAAATCACAAATTCGGCTTGATAAAATGAAAACAGACAGCGGCGGTGCCGGTACGAGACCGCTGCAGCAGACCCGTATACACCGCATGAACGGACGCATGTTCATCGGTGAAATAAAGAAGGAGGTTATCTCTATGACGAAACTGACTACCAGACTGTTCTGCGTGCTGATGGCGCTCATGCTGTGCCTGTCCTGCACGGCGCTGGCCGCGGAAAAGCAGACCGAGCTTCCGCTCTCCACCAAGGGCGAAAAGCTGGTCATCTACTGCGACTTCAACGCTTCTCAGTCCTCCGTCTATTCCGACCTGAGCGAGCACCCCGTCATCAAGCAGATGATGGAGGAGACCGGCCTGACCATCGAGTTCATGCACCCGCCGGTGAATGACGACGGCACCTTCTTCAACACCACCATCGCCTCCGGCGAGTGGCCGGATCTGTTCTACACCGATCGCTTCCACACCACCTATCCGGGCGGCGTTGAAGGCGCGATGGACGACGGCATCCTGGTCAACGTCAACGAGCTGGTTCCGCAGTATGCCCCGAACTTCCTGCAGATGGTCGAGGAATACGACGAGGGCACCGGCTACATCAAGAACGGCATCTACGGCGACAACGGCGCGATCGTCAAGCTGGGCAGCATGTTCCTCGCCCCGTACGTCAACGCCCGCGTGCACTACGGCCCGGTCGTCCGCGCTGACCTGCTCGAAAAGTACGGCCTCGAGGCTCCTGTGACCCTCGACGAGTACACCAACGTGCTGCGCACCTTCAAGGAGAACGGCGTTGAGGTTCCGCTCGCGCTGTGCAACATCTTCTCCCAGAGCGGCTTCTACAACTCCAACTTCCTCTCCAGCGCGTTCGGCGTCACCTGGAATGACTTCCAGCTTGTGGACGGCAAGGTCGTCTACTCCATGATGCAGCCGGGCTACAAGGAGATGGTCGCCTTCCTGAACGGCTGGGCGAACGAAGGCCTCATCGACCGCGACAGCGTCAACCGCTCCCTCGACGACTGCCTGACCGTCTTCCAGAACGGCAAGGCCGGCATGACCGTCTACCACAACTCCAACACCACCACCGCGCTGAAGGTCGGCCAGACCATCGATCCTAATTACGAGATCGTCGGCCTGCTCTTCCCGCGCAAGGCTGCTGAGGATCAGCTGACCCTCGCCCGCATCGTCTACTCCCTGAACAACTGGTCCTGGCAGATCTCCCAGAGCTGCGAGAATCCGGAGCTGGCCGTCAAGTTCATTGACTACCTGCACGATGACGACACCCGCCTGCTGACCGCCTGGGGCCCGGGCTCCGAGGAGTTCCCGACCTTCGTCGAGGACGAGAACGGCATGCGCACCTTCACCGACTTCATGTATGAGAACCCGAAGTACGACTTCACCACCGCCCGTCAGCTCTACACCCTCAATACCTTCCAGGTGCAGTATGACGACATGATGGAGCGTCAGCAGTACTACCTGCCGCAGCAGCTGGCCAACTGGGAGTCCTGGGTCACCCGCAACTCCGATGCGGACAAGATCCCGTCCCTGGTCACCATGAATGTGGACGAGTCCCGCGAGTACTCCGACATCATGAGCAAGGTCAACAACTACGTCGAGGAGCAGGTCTATGCCTTCATCTTCGGCCAGGCCTCCATGGATGACTACGATGCGTTCGTCAAGCAGATCGAGAATCTGGGCATCGCCCGCGCCTGTGAGATCAAGCAGGCCGCCTACGACCGCTACATCGCCCGCTCCGCGAAGTAATCACACCTCCAGGCACAGGGAGAGGGATTTCCCTCTCCCTGTCCTCTTTTCCCAACCAATACCGGCTCGCCCGGCCGTCAGGAGATGATCGCATGGCGCACAGAACGCTGAACAAACGCAAACCCTGGTATAAACTCCTCTGGCAGAACATCCTCAAATATCCGCAGCTTTACCTGATGGCGCTGCCTGTGCTGCTGTGGTACATTGTCTTCCAGTATGGGCCGATGTACGGCCTGATTATCGCCTTCCAGCGGTATGTTCCCTCCAAGCCGATTCTCAAGAATCAGTTTGTCGGCATGAAGAACTTCATGGACTTCCTTGCCGATCCGTACTTTATCCGCGTGCTGCGCAATACCCTTGTCATCAATTTCTATCTGCTGATCTTTGCCTTTCCGGCGGCGATCATCTTCGCGCTGCTGCTCAATGAGCTGCGCGGCGCGCGCCTGAAGAAGCTCACGCAGACCGTCACCTACATGCCGCACTTCATCTCCGCCATGGTCATCTGCGGCCTCGCGGTCGACTTTTTCAAGGCGGACGGCATGCTCACCTCCATCCTCGTCAGCGCGCTGGGCGTGGAGAAGACGAACCTGCTGAGCATCAAGGACTATTTCCGCCCGATTTACGTCGCCATGCAGATCTGGCAGGAGACGGGCTGGGATTCCATCATCTTCGTCGCCGCGCTCTCGGGCATCGATCCCACCCTCTACGAGGCGGCCGTCATGGACGGCGCGGGCCGCTTCAAGCGCGTGTGGCACATCACGCTGCCCTCCATCATGCCCACGATCATCATCCTGCTGATCCTGCGCATCGGCAACATGATGACCCTCGGCTGGGAGAAGATCGTCCTTCTCTACAACCAGATGACCTACGAGACCGCGGACGTCATCTCCACCTATGTTTACCGCCGCGGCCTGATCCAGTTTGACTACAGCTTCTCCGCTGCGGTCGGCTTCTTCAATTCCATCGTCAACTTCCTGCTGCTGATCACCGCCAACACGCTCAGCCGCAAGGTCAATGAAACCAGTCTGTGGTAAAGGAGGGAGAAGCCATGAGGAAGAAGAATAAGAACCATATCGATACCAATACGACCGCCGGCAGGGTGTTTGACGTATTCAACAACCTGCTCATGGTGGCGCTGATCTTCGTCACGCTCTACCCTCTGTACTATGTGGTCATGTGCTCCGTCTCCGACCCGAAGCTGCTCCTCGCGCACGAGGGCCCGCTGGCCTGGTGGCTGGGCGAATTCACGCTCGAGGGCTATGAGCTGGCGCTCAACAATCCGAATATCCTGGTCGGCTTTGGCAATACGATGTTCAACCTCATCGTCGGCACGGTCCTGAACATGACGTTCAGCATCCTCGCCGCCTTTGTCCTGACCCGCAAATATTTCTACCTGCGCAACGTCATGATGAAGATGATGATCTTCACCATGTTCTTCTCCGGCGGCCTGATCCCGCTGTTCTTCGTCGTCAAGCATGTGGGCGTCTACAACACCCGCTGGGCGAATACCATCCCGTACCTGATCAGCACCTACAACGTCATCATCATGCGCTCCTTCTTCGTCTCGCTTCCCGATTCGCTGGAGGAGGCCGCGCTCATCGACGGCGCGAGCGACACGCAGATCCTCATGCACATCGTGCTGCCGCTGTCAAAGCCCGTGCTCGCCGTCATTGGCCTGTACTACGCCGTCGGCCACTGGAACTCCTGGTTCCCGTCGATGGTCTTTATCCGCAATACCAAGCTCTACACGCTGCAGTACGTGCTGCGCGGCATCCTGATCACCAACAGCATGTCCGTCGCCTCCGGCGACAACGTGCTCAGCGTGCAGGAGATCAGCTTCGCCAGCGAGCTGGTCAAGTACTGTACCATCATTGTCTCCACCGTGCCGATTATGTGCGTGTATCCGTTCCTGACCAAGTACTTTGAAAAGGGCGTCATGATCGGCGCCGTGAAGGGCTGAGGAGGGCGAATCGTATGGATCAGAATATCCGTGAAAGGCTCGAGGCGTGGATCGACGCGCATTTTGACGAGCTCCTTGCCGATATCAGCGCGCTGGTCGCCATCCCCAGCGTATCGCAGAAGGGCGGCAGCGAAGCGCCCTACGGCGAGGGCAGCCGCCGCGCGCTGGACGCCGCGCTTGAGATGGCGCAGCGCTACGGCTTTGCGACGCAGAACTACGAAAACCACTGCGGCAGTGCCTCTCTGCGCCCCGGCAAGGGCCCGGAGGACGAGATCGCCTTCTGGGGGCATCTGGATGTGGTGCCGCCGGGAGAGGGCTGGCTGGTCACGCAGCCGTATGAGCCGGTCATCCGCGACGGCTATCTGATCGGCCGCGGCTCGGACGACAACAAGGGTCCTGCCGTCGGCGTGATGTATCTGCTGCGCGCCTTTGAGGAGCTGGGCGTCAAGACGCGCCACGGCCTGCGCCTGTTCCTCGGCTGCGACGAGGAGGCCGGCATGAAGGACGTCGCCTACTATGCGAAGAATTATCCCGCGTCCAAGCTGGTCATCATCCCGGACTGCGGCTTCCCTGTCTGCTACGGCGAAAAGGGCATCATCACCGCCGACGTTGTGACCGCCGCGCCGATGGAGACCGTGCTCGCCGCGAAGAACGGCATGGCCAGCAACATCGTGCCCGACAGGGCGCAGCTCACCCTGCGCGGGGAATGCGCGCGGGCGGACTTTGGCGAGTATGCCGCGGCGCATGCGCAGGACGGCGCAACGCGCATCGAGGCGACCGGCCTCTCCCGCCACAGCGCCTTCCCGGAGGGCGGCGTCAACGCCATCCATGAGGCGACGAAGGCCGCGCTTGAGACCGGCCTGCTCAGCGAGCACGACAAAGCGGCGCTGGCCTTCTTTACCCGCATCAATGACGACTACCTCGGCACCGCCCTTGGCGTCGACGGCAGGGACGAGATGAGCGGCTACACCACCTGCACCGGCACCATGACCTCCATGACGGAGGACGGGCGCATGGCGCTGCACCTGAATATCCGCAGCCACATCCTCGCCGATCAGGACGCGCTGATCGCCAATCTGACGCGCATCAGCCGCGAGAACGGCTGCACGCTGGAAAACGTGCACGCCAGCAAGGGCAACTACTACCCGCGCGAAAACCCGATCGTGGACGCGATGACCGTCGTGTTCAACGAGATCAACGGCAGCGATCTCCCGCCGTACGTGATGGGCGGCGGCACCTATGCGCGCAAGCTGCCCAATGCGCTGGGCTTCGGCCTCGGCGCGCTGCCGCGCGAGAATACAACGCTCTTCGCCCCCGGCCACGGCGGCGCACATCAGCCGGACGAGGGCCTGCATCTGGCCAACTTCAAGAAGGCGCTGCTGATCTTCGGCATGGGCATTCTTGCGGCGGACGAGGCGCTGGCGTAAGGGATACGGCAGAGATCGTCCTGAAGGCGCAATCGCCATCTGAAAGCATAGAAGCAAAGCAGCCCTGCTCCGGGTGTATCGGAGCAGGGCTGCTTTATGGTTTACTGGGGATTACGGACTCCGGAGGAAGTCGAGCACGACCTGATTGAAATCCTTCGCCTCTTCGTACAGGGCGTGGCCCTGGTTGGCGTACATCTTTAGCTTTGCGTCGGGGATGGCGTCGGCGATCTCCCGTGAAGGCGCTGCGCCCAGCACATGATCCTGCTCGCCGCCGATGACCAGCGTGGGCGCTGTGATCTGCGCAAGGCGGTCGGAGGCGTCGTGCGTCAGGCACGCATCCGCCTGAATGAAGAAGCGCTCGTAGGACCTGGGCTTGGTCAGCCTGCCCATGATGGGCACCAGCCATTTGTTTTTGCGGTAGTAGGCGTCCGAATACATGCGGCGCACGTTGCTGTCCATGAATGCGGTATGATCGCCGCGCTGCGCATGGCCGACCCATTCATTGACGGATTCGGTGAGGAGCGGATTGGGGCTGCTGGATGTCACCACCAGCACCAGCTTTCCGACCTTCTCCGGGTAATCGACTGCAAAGTGCTGCGAGATCATGCCGCCCATGGAGACGCCGACAAGGTCCGCCTTTTCGATGCCCAGCGCGTCCATGGCCTCCGCCAGATCGCGGGCCATGTCGCGGGTGGAATACCCCTCGGGCAGGTGATTCCTGCGGCTGAACATATACACGGTATAGTCCCGGGCATAGGCGCGGTACATGAAGGCCATCGGCAGCGCCGTGCCCTTCACGGTGGTCAGGCCGTCGCCCAGGCCCGGCAGCATGACGAGCACCTTTTGGCCGCGGCCGAAGCGGATATAATGCATGGCGTCGTGCTGGAGCCGGACAGTGCCGTTTTTCGTACCTGTGGTCATAAGCTGCGCTCCTTTTCAGAGATGTGATGGCGGTAAGCGGAAGGGGCGTCGTGAAAGGGCGTCCGGTCTCAGTGCAGGACGTGGGGGATGCCGTGTTCGGCGGCGTATGTGTGGCCTGTGCTGCCTTCGATGCAGAGGATGGTCAGCAGATCACAGCCGGAGAATGCGTCGTCAGCAATCTGAACGTCGTCCGGAAGGGTAATCAGGACGAGGTTTTTGCAGTCCGCAAAGGCTCTTGCGCCGATGGCTTCCACATTGCTGCCCAGAATGATTTCCTCAGCCATCAGGTTGGCGAAGGATTCCTCATCGACCGTCGTCAGCGCGGCGGGGAGGATCATCGGCTCCTGCGCATGGATGATGATCGTACAGTCTGCGCTGCTTTGGAGCGCATCGTCCGTTTCAAAGCGGATCGTTGCCGCGCCGGGTGCGCTGGCGGACACGACGATGGAACTGCCATCCTGACTGACCAGCGTCAGCAGCAGGAGGGCCAGTTTCTTTATCATTGTGCTTTTCATGCCAATCTCCCTGATGATCTGTCACGTGTCGTGTGTGTGCAGGGCGTTTTCCTGTATCTTTATTATATCTGTGTCCTTCCTGCTTATCAACCGATAACATCTGATTTATGCCTTTGGAAGACCGGTTTGATTCTGCTGTGATGAAGAAAGCCCCTGCTTTCCCGGGGAGGGAGAGCAGGGGCTATGTATGCGGAGGACGATTGCGCTGCCGCATGACGAAAGGGCAGGCGAATGATTTGAAGGGCAGTTGTTACCAAATGCGGATTCTGTTTTTACCGGGCGCAAGCCTGCTGAACGGGCCGGCGGCCGAACCGTCCGCACGGACCTGCCCAAGATAGTCCCTGTCAAGCGTGAGGGCGCTGCCGTCCGGCTGGTCAAAGGGCGTGCCGACGATTCGCGGATAGCCAAGCGTCTGCGTGCTGTGGACGCGGGTGGGCAGCGAGAGCATTGCCGCGTCAATCTCCAGCTCCAGATACACTCCGCCGTTTTCCTCGGAGAGCTTCGCACCGAGCGCAGCCTGCGTCTCAAAGCGATGTTCCTCCTGCTCATAGGCCTTTGCGTCATCGTAGTAGGCGTTGGCGTCAATATACACGGGCTGCGGCACATGCATGAAACGGACGTGTTCGGCCATGCCGCTCGTGTCGATGAGCACCTTGTAGTCGGCAAAGCTGGACGGATGACCGTTGTAGCCCTCGGTGCCGGCGGCAGATTCTGAGCCAAGGTCCTCATGGGTGCCGACAAAGATGTTGTTGTACAGCCTGTCATCCGCTGCCATCACAAAAGCATTGCCTGCGACCTGCGTGCTGTGCGCGTAGTGATAGGGCGTCGTCCGGTCGAGGACCTTGATCCTTCGCATGAAGCCGCAGCACAGATTATTGACAAACGCGCTGCCCTGCGCCGCATTGTCGAAGTTATAGGCGGAGGCAAAGATGTTGTGGTCGATGGTGTGCGGGCCGTGCGTGACCTCAATCATCAGATCGCGGTCGTTGTCGGCGTAGAGATTGGCGTGAATGCGCGCGCCCTGCGCCTGCCAATCCAGCCATGTGCCCAGCGTGCAGGCATGAATGTAATTGTGCATGAGCTGCAGGTCGATCGCCGCGTGCAGCTTGATGCCGGCGATCTCCCAGCCGAAGAACTCGTGACGCACGCCCACGTTGTAGATGTGGTTTCCGGTGATGGTGCTGAATGCGCAGCCCATGTGCCCCACGATGCCGCACTGGCCGCAGTCGTGGATCACATTATTGCGCACGATATGGGAGCCGATGAGCTCCTTGCTCCAGCCCAGCTGCAGATTGCGGAAGACGGCCTCCATCTGATACTGATAGCCGGATTTTTCCAGCGTGCGGGTGCTCAGGCTGTTCCCGGTAAAGCCGTCCTGACCGAGGCTGACGCCGCAGCACCTTGCGTCATGGATGTGGTTGTTTTCGATGATCCAGCCGCGGCTCCAATGCGCGCCGAGGATGCCCATCTGCTCGCCCGTGGGCGGCGCCCAGTTGGAGGCGCCATGCGCCATCTCAAAGCCGCGCACGGTGATGTAATTCCGGCCCGGCTTCTCCGGGTAGAAGCAGCACCTGCGCACGTTGATTTCCGTCAGCGCCTCGTTGGGGTTTTCGCCCTGGAAATTGGCCCAGATCACGGTGCTGCCGTCCTCGCGGACCTCGGCGTACCACTGAT
Organism: Clostridia bacterium; assembly: GCA_017936375.1. GTDB lineage: Bacteria > Bacillota > Clostridia > Christensenellales > Aristaeellaceae > Ventricola. The sequence goes on along the minus strand of JAGBFR010000037.1, from coordinate 81,573 downwards.
ACACCGTCTTTTCCGGCTCGCGGATATACTCCACGCGGCTGCTCCAGCCGGGGGTCATGCCCGTCTCGCGGCGATGCGGATCGGACAGCTCTCCGCGCGATTTGGCCTCATAGAGCGCAAAGCCGTTCAGATACACCTGACCCGTGTGCACGGAGCCGTCCTTCGGCTCCTCCAGCCAGTCGCCGAAGATCGGGTCGGCATAGGGGTTGTATGCGCCGAAATAGCCTGCGGGCAGCGTGATCCGCCAGACGTCTCCTTCTTCCTGCGTCCAGCCGGTGACGGCCTCGGAGCCCTTGATGACGACATGCTCGCCCTCGGCTGCTTCATAGACGATGCGGGCGGCGTCGTTCAGGCCGCCGTTGGCGGGGCTGACCCACTCGCGGTATACGCCCTCATGGACGATAACACGGTCGCCGCGATCGGCGATCTGCGCGGCGCGGGAGATGGTGAGGAAGGGCTGCGCCTCGGTGCCGGGGGCAAGGTCGCTGCCGTGCTTGGCGACATGATAGGTCCGGTTCATACAGATCCTCCGTTTTTCGATTTGTCAGGCGTAATGATGAACGAGCAGCTTCATGCCGCAGGCCTCAAGACTGAGGGCGCCGGCGAGCACATTGTCTCCGGTGAGCAGATCCGTGTAAGCCTCGTTCGGGATATCCGGCTGCGCGCTGGCGGGCGCATCGCTGAAGTTGAACAGGCCGATCAGGAGCTCGCCGTCGTGGTAGCGGCCGATGCCCAGAACGTGATCCGACTGCGTGTCAAACGTCCAGAAATCCGCCTGCGCGCCGAAGGCCTTGTGGGCGCGGCGCAGCCGCTCCAGATGGTCAAGCCCCATGAAGATCTGCCCCGGGACGGTGCGCTCGTCCGCCGCGCTCTCGGTCATGGGCCACGGCATGCGGCCGCGATGGAGATAGCGGGAATCCTGCACCTTGTTGGGGTCCTGCCTGTATGCCCAGTCGTTGAGCTGGCCGATCTCGTCGCCGGAGTAGAGCACCGGGATGCCGGACTGGAAGAGCATCATGGCGTGAAGCATGAGATCAAGGCGGATGGCCTGCGTCTTATCCGCGGCGGCCTCCACGCCGCACAGGGACGCCGTGGTGCCGCAGAGCCGCGCGTCGCCGGTGACGGGGTCCTCGTTGTACAGTTCGCCGCGCGCGTCGCTGCCGGTGAAGCCGCGGAAATAGTCGTTGAGGTACTTCTTGTGCGGCACCTCCTCCATGCCCCATTTGTGCAGCGTCGGATAGTCAAGGCCCCAGCCGATGTCGTCATGGCAGCGCAGGTAATTGAGGAAGACCTGATCCTTCGGCAGACGGCTGATGATATCCAGCTGCATGCGCAGCAGCCGCACATCCCTGGTGGCCACGGTATGCCAGGTGGTGGCCATGGTGGTGACGTTATAGAGCAGATGGCACTCGGGCTGCTCCAGCGTGCCGAAATAGGGCGCGACCAGCTCCGGCGCCATGACGACCTCGCCCAAAAGGATCACGCTCGGGCAGACGATCTCGCCGATCATGCGCATCATGCGCACGATGGTATGCACCTGCGGCAGGTTGCGGCAGGTGGTGCCGATCTCCTTCCAGATATAGGGCACCGCGTCGATGCGGATGACGTCCACGCCGCGGTTGGCAAGGTAGAGGAAATTGTACATCATTTCATTGAAGACCACCGGATTGGCATAGTTCAGATCCCACTGATAGGGATAGAAGGTGGTCATCACGTAATGCCCGCTCTCCGGCAGCCATGTGAAGTTGCCCGGCGCCGTGGTGGGGAATACCTGCGGCACGGTCTTTTCATACGCGGCGGGCACGGAGGGATCCGCGTAGAAGAAATAGCGGTTCATATACTGTCCCTCGCCGGCCCTTGCGCGCTTGGCCCACTCGTGATCCTCGGAGGTGTGGTTCATGACGAAGTCCATGCACACGTTCATGCCCTGCTCGTGGCAGGCGGCGGTCAGCGCCTCCAGATCCTCCATCGTGCCCAGATCCGGGCGCACCCTGCGGAAGCTGGCCACGGCATAGCCGCCGTCGCTGCGCTCGGGCACGGTATCAAGGAAGGGCATCAGGTGCAGATAGTTGACGTTGGCCTTCCTGAGGTAGTCGAGCTTATCCCGCACGCCCTGCAGATTGCCCGCGAAATTGTCGATATAGAGCATCATGCCCAGCAGATCGCGGGACTTGTACCAGTCGGGGCGCAGCGCCTTCTCCTCGTCGCGGGCATGGAGCGCCTCGCTGCGCTGTATGCAGAAATCGAGCATGCCGTCAAGCAGCGCGTCGTACATGGCGTCGTTGTGATAGAGGGAGGTATAGAGCGCCTTCAGCTCGCGCTCGTGCCGCGCAAGACGGGCGCGGAAGATGGATTCACAGGTGTTCATCGTGTGTGTTCTCCTCCTGGTGGTATTTGGATTGGGGCGGATGACCGGCGAGGGCGGTATACGGTCACATGCGGCAGACCTCCTGCAGTCCCGGTATTCTCCGTTCAGCACTTACAGCAGATGATGCTCGGCAAACTGCCTGATCACAAGCTGTATCGCATCTTCGACAAATTCGGCATATTCGCCCCGCGAGACAGGGATGAATGAATGGGGCGATGGATTTGATTGAGGGCGATACCCCATTACGCCAATCTTCCGCACGATGCCCCCGCGGGGAAGAAAGTCGAGGTAATCAGGAAATGCCCTGAGCGGCAGAATCTCGGTGAGGTAACCGGAATCCGGATGCGCGGCAAGATACTCCGCCTCAATGGCGTCAATGCCGCGCATTCTCTCCGCCTTGGGGATCAGTCTTTTTGCCGAATCCCACGTTTCCTCCATGCCGGCGGCGGAGGCGCGCAGCGCAGGATTCTCTCTGATGCGCATCCATGCCGCCTTCACGCGGTCTTCATCCCGGATCATGGCCTGAAAGGCGGCGTCGGCAATCAGATGGGCGTAATATCCCAGCAGGAATGCATACTCCTCTGCGGAGCGGATGCTGTCTTTTCGCCTCAGGATGTATGCCTCGCAGAATGCGCTGCAGTCGGACGCCTGCTTCCTTTCCCCCTGCATGAAGTGCGTCACCTCTCTGGATGGCGTAAAGGCTGTCCAGTCTTCATTCTCCACGTTGCAGTCCGGCGCAATGCTGCCGACGCAGAATCCGCGCCGGTCAAGCGCCGGGAAGCGCGCAAGCACGCTGTCTGCGATCATCAGATGCGTAACCCAAGTAGCCATATGTCCTCCGTTTCCCCGGACCGATCATCAAGATGAGGCCCATGGGATTTTCCTTTCTCGAAGCGGGGAGCCGTTTTACAGATATTCCCCGATAAAACCGTTGATCAGCTTCGTCAGCCCCAGTCCGTCCCGGCACTCGCACACGACGGTGACGACGGCGTTCTTTTCCGGCAGGATGACGGAGAGCTGGCCATACTTGCCGTCCGCGCGGAAGGAGCCAAAGTCCCCGCGCCAGAAGAGGTAGCCGTAATTGGCCCCGTCCTGCGGGGCGGCGCAGGCGTCGATCCACGCGGGATCGAGCAGCTGCACGCCGTTCCATGCGCCGCGATTCAGGCAGAAGAGGCCGAATTTATGCAGCTCGGTCAGCGCGAGGAAGAGGCCGCCAGCGCCGAAGGCGTTGCCCAGCGGGTCGCATTCCCACGTCGGGCGCTTGATGCCCAGCGGGGCGAACAGCCGCGGCGTGAGATACTGCACCAGATCGCAGCCTGCTCTGCGCTGCACGAGAATGCCCGCCAGATACGGGCCGACGTTGTTATAGACGAAATGCTCGCCCGGCGCATGCTCAAAGGGCTGGGCGAGGCTCAGCTTTACCCAGTCGTCCTCCTCATAGAAGGGGCGGGCGTCGCCCATGAGGAAGCCGTGCGCCTGCCCGAGGCGCATGGTCAAAAGATCGCGCACGGTGGCCTTTTTGAGGTTCTCGCTGACGGTCTGCGGCAGGTCGCCGGCAAACGCGTCGGTCAGCTTTTCGTCAAGGCGCACAAGCCCCTCCTGCACGGCGAAGCCCACGGCAATGGCGGTGAAGCTCTTGGAAGCGGAGTAGATGTTGCGGCGGCACTCGCCCTCGCTGCGCCAGCGGAGGATGAGCTCGCCATCCCTTGTCACGTTCGCGCCCAGCACGCGCAGGCGCTCGGCTTCTGCGATGTACGGCGCAAGATTCATTTCCTGCATGGCTTACCTCCTGCATGTTTTATCGCGCTTGGCTGCCGGATGCATGGTAACCGCCGATCGCGCGAAGAATGGAATCCACATTGTCCTCAATCGGTTTGGTGCCATCCACCCGGATGACGGGGCAGTTTACCTTCTGCAGCCAGCGCTCGATATCGTCGTCCCGTCTAGATTCCGTCAGCTGAAAGAACGCCTCTTCCTGGCTGTGCAGATCCCCGCCCGCCAGCATCCTGCTGCCGAACTTCTGAAAAGATCGGTTTCTCACCCGCTGTGAACGGATATCTTTGGGAACTTCCATCACGACGACATAGCTGTACAGCGGGATAATCTCTTCTCCGTAATCCCCCTTAACAGCAGAAAAGACAAAATCAGGGTGCCTGCGGACCTCCTCCATCAGAAGTCTTTCAACCTCTGCCCGCGATCTGGGGTTTGCGTACGGCTCGTCCGCATGCGCTCTTGAAAAGTACAGATGCTCATTATCAATAAAGTGAAAACCCATTCTTTCGGCCAGAGCCTTACCGAGGGTGCTCTTCCCGCATCCGTTCAGTCCGCAGATCTGAATGCCCGTTCCCATATCATTTCCTCGTATTTCCGCCCGTTTTCATTGCACTGCGCATGGGAGCAGCGATCCATCATACAAAGAAATACGGATCCCCCGCGGGCACGTAATGCACCGGCAGCTCCGGCACGAGCCCCGCAATCTTCTTCGCCATGTATCGCATGCCCGGCTCTTCGAGGTTAAAGTGTCCCGCCTGTATGAGCGCCTTGTTCATGCCCAGCTGCGCCGCATTGCGCACATAGGGCACGACCGTCCAGTCGATGATCTCGCACGGGAAAAGCACATCCACATCGTCGCCGCTTAAAAGCTGCGTCGGCTTGCGCTCTTCCGCATTCCACGATGGGAAGATATGCCCGCACAGGGCGATGCGGGAGACGCGCGCATCGGGATTGCCGACGATGCGCCCGGTGTGCAGGTTCAGGCGCGCCTTGATATGCTGCGCCAGTTCGCGCAGCGTGGTTTCGGGGAGTGTGACCAGCGTGCGGAAGCCGTAGTCCTTCTCCTGCACATACTGCGTCCAGCCCAGCTCCTGCAGCACGCCGGCCATGATCTCATCCGGGCGGGAGGCATGCATGTGGTCATGATTGCGCCAGACGGCCATGCGATGCTCCGCGAGCATCCGCATCATCTCTTCATAGACGGCGTTGCCTGCGAGCCAGTCGGTGTCGTCGTCATGGGTAAAGAACGTCGGCTCATGCACGACGATCAGATTGCAGCCAAGGCGCGCTGCTTCGCGGATGACGTCGATGGAGAGGACGCAGGTGGTAATTACGCCGGTGCAGGTATCCTGCGGATTGCCGGCCTTGAAGCCGTCGCAGCTGTTTTCAAAGGGATGAGGTGCGTAGGTGGAAAGAAGCCTGTCGATGACATCCTGATGGGTCATGGAATCACCTCCGGTCAAGGTTCGGGGAGCTTTGGCAGCGGGTCGCGCTTGGTGAGCGAGCTACCAAAGAAGAAATAGGCGTCCTGCAGGTTGGCTGCCAGCATGCGCCCGCTGCGGTGGATTTCCTGTGTTTTGGCGAGGAGCGCGCTGCGGTCGTAGGATACAGCCCCAAAGCGCACGTGACCGTCCTCGATCACCATGTAGTGGGCGCGCTTGTCCATATCGTCCCCCTTGCGGTAGGAGACGCTGCCGGGATTGAGCCAGCAGGTATGCTCGTCCAGCAGATGCATGCCGCGCCTGTGCGTATGCCCAAAGAGCATGCGGCGCTCCGGCGCGTCCCCGCCTTGCCAGAAGCTGTCAAAATGGCTGAGCGCCTCCACGACGCCGTAGCCGCTGTCGTACTGATGCTGCATCTGATAGGAGACGCCGTCGGCGGAGAGATGGAGCGTCTTTGGCAGGCTGCGCAGGTAGGCGACGTCGCCGCCGTCCAGCTGCTCATAATTCTGGTGCGCCCATTGCCACGTGCGCTCGTCCCATGCGCGGCGGCAGTCCTCCACAGTGAGGGTGAGCACATGCGCGTCGTGATTGCCCAGCACGCAGCGGGCGCTGTGATCGCGCATCCAGCGGATGACAGGCACGGGATCGGGGCCAAAGTCTGTCAGATCGCCGCAGCACCAGACGTCATCCCATGTCTTTTCCGCCCGCTCGACGGCGCGCAGGGCATGGATGTTGGCGTGAACATCCGAAATCAGCAGAATCTTCATGAAGATGCTCCTTTCCGCTGCATATGCCCGATGTGAAAAGATGACTGCACACAGACGGGCCGTATGCAATCATCCATTGAAAGGGGGCGTTGTTATGAGGGGAACGCCAGGGCGTTACACCTTGTTTTTCCCCATCTGCTTATAGACGTCCTCGCGCTTGATCCAGTCAAGGAAGGCCAGAACCTCCTTGTCCCAGATGGCGAATTCATGCTCGTAATTGGGCAGGTCGTCAAAGCGGTAACGGGAGCTGTGCCACTTGGGCATGAAGGTCTCGTGATAGCGCGTAACACGCTCATAGAGGAAATCCCTGTCGCCGATGCACATGAACAGGTCGGGCAGGCGGCGGCCTCCCTCAAGCGCCTCGCGGGTGACCTTGTACAGGTCGGTGCGCATGATTCTGTTCGGCTCATCCTTGGGATTTTCCTCCGGAATGCCCGGGGAGAAGGCGCCGATGGCGCTGTAGCGCTCGGGATTCTGCAGACCATGCAGCAGCGCGCCGTAGCCGCCCATGGACAGGCCGGCGATATAGCGTTCCTTCGCCTCGCCGGAGATGGGGAAATAGTTTTCCACGAATTCCGGCAGCTCGCTGTTCAGGAAGTCATAGAAGTTTTCGCCCAGCGGCGCATTGAGGTATGCCTTGTTGTGGCAGGAGAAGGTGACGACCGCGATGCGGTGCTCCTCCGCGTAGCGCTGGATGCTGGTGTAGCGCAGCCATGCCTGATAGTCGTTGCCGTATCCGTGAAGCAGATAGAGCACGGGGAACTTGGCGGGCAGCGCATGGGTATGCGGATCGCCCATGTTGCAGGACGTGAACGACGGCAGAATCACTTCGATATCCACCGGGTAACCGAGCGAATAAGAGAACAGGTTGCAGTGTACCTGTGCCAAGGCGATTCCCTCCTTTTCTGACCCGATGGACGGGCCGGTTATTTACAGCACGCTGAGGCGGATGTTTTCAAACGATGCGCTGCCCTCGGAGACGAACAGGCCAAAGCGCCCGTTCTTTCTGTCGCACATGCGCGTGCCCAGCGCGATGGTGTCGTCAAGATAGAGCAGCAGGATGCTGTCCTCCACAAAGATGCGCAGGTGATAGGTCTTGCCGGCCTCCCAGGTGAAGGGGCGCTCCTGCTCCACATCGTAGGGGAACATCTTGCCGCCGTCCTCGTACATGCGCAGGCCGGTCTTGTACTGCACGCGCCCGCGGTTCGGCTCAAAGAGCAGATAGTAGCCCATGGCAAAGTCGTTGTCCAGCTGCAGGCCGACGCCGAACTCGCGCGGGGCGTCGGTGAAGCGGACGTCCATTTCCAGCTTGCAGACCTCAGGAATCTGATTCATCAGCAGGCTGGCGTAGGCATAGGGCGAGGAGACGCAGGCGCTGTCCTGCGTGACCTGCCAGTCGCCGTTGACGGGCTGGATCTGCGGAGCAACCGGCGTGACGAATGCGTTGTCCACCGCCTCGGGCGGGGTCACGCAGAGCGTGCCGTCCTCGTTCTGGATGAGCTTATGGACGATCATCGTGCCGCCCCAGTCCCACGTGCTGTGGTCCCTGCCGTAGTCCTTCTGCGGATTGAAGCTCCAGATGTTGCGATCCTTCGTCGGATTCCAGCCGTACATGTAATGATTGACGCCGTCGGTGCCGTGCTTGGCGGCATAGAAGCAGCGGGTGTCAAACGTGTCGACCTTCGGGGTGATCCACGGGCCGTACGGGGATTTGCTCATGCGGTAGAGCGTCTGGAAGCGGTCGGTGTAGACCGAGTAGGTCAGATACCACCAGTCGCCCCACTTGAAGATGTCCGGGCATTCGTGCGCGCTCTGATTGGTGGCGGGCGCGTAGAGCGGCTCGCGGTATTCCCAGTGGATGAGGTCGTCGGAGACGCACAGGCCCACGCAGCCCTTGCGCATGGTCCTGCCGCGCTTCTGGGCGGAGAGCAGCATCCACCAGCGCTGCTCCTCTTCATTCCAGATGACATGCGGATCGCGCCAGTCGCTCATCTCATAGATGTCCCCGTCGGGCATGAACATATGCTCGGGGTGCTCCGTCCAGTTCACAAAGTCCGTGCTGGTGGCGTGCCATGCCTGCTGGCGCGGATAGGGATAGCTGGGGAACTTGCAGTAGAACAGGTGGTACACGCCGTCCACCTTGACCACGGAGCCCGTACCGCCGCGGATGCCGGTCTTGAACTCGTTGGTAAAATGCAGATGATCCTTCGTGGTGACGTTCGTCCATCCATTGGCGAGGAAGAAGAGCCGGAACTCCCCATCCTCGTAGTAGGGGATCACGTCGCCAAGACGCCCCTCGGAGGAGCTGAAGAAAATACGGTTGTCCGCCATGGATATACCGCCTTTCGTGATGTCTGTCGTGCCGTATGCGTTACAGGATGGCCGCGATTTCCTCCGGCGTGGGCATCACGCGCAGCGCGCCGCGGCGGGTGGTGACGATGGAGGCCGCAGTGTTGGCGAGATTGAGCATCGCCTCCAGGCGCTCCTTCGTGAAGGTCTCCATGCCGTTTTCAAGCACATCATGCAGCACGCAGGCGCAGAAGGTATCGCCCGCGCCGGTGGTCTCGATGGTATTGGGATTCAGGCGCGCGGGCACCTCGGCCATGAGGTCCTTCGTGTAGGCGCGGCTGCCGTCCGGGCCCATGGAGACGAGGATGAGCGGAATATCAAACTCCGCGCGCAGCGCGGCGACACCCGCGGTAAAGTCCTCTTCGCCCGTCAGCCACTGAATCTCATTGTCGGAGATCTTGAGGACGTCGCAGTGCGCGAGGCCGTAGCGGACAGCCTCCTTGGCGTCGTCCAGATTCTCCCACAGCGGCGGGCGTAGGTTGGGGTCAAAGGAGCGCAGCAGGCCGTGCTTCTCGGCATAGCCGATGGCGCGCCTTGTCGCCGCGGCGACGCCCGGATGGGTCATGGAGAGCGTGCCGAAGTGGAAGATTCTCGCGCCGGCAATCAGCTCCTCGCTGACCTCGTCCTCGGCGAGCATCATATCCGCGCCGGGCTTGCGGTAGAAGGAGAAGTCGCGGTCGCCATTGGGGAGCTTGTGGACGAAGGCGAGCGTGGTATTCACCGCGCCGTCAAAGCGCAGCCCCTCGGCGGAAATGCCGCACTCGGTGATGGCCTGCGCCAGCATCCGGCCGAACATATCCTCGCCGACCTTGCCGATGAAGGCGGTCTTGTGGCCGAAGCGGCCCAGCATGGACAGCACGTTGCACGGCGCGCCGCCGGGATTGGCCTCGAACACGGGATTGCCCTGTTCGCTGGTGCCGTTGGGGGTGAAGTCAATCAGCAGTTCGCCGAGGGCGACCACATCGTATTTCATGGAAAAAAACCTCCTTCGTCTGTTCAGGTAAGCATGGCGTCAAGCATGCGCTGCGCCTCTTCAGGGGTAACGGTAAAGCGCCCTTCCGGCTCCCAGATGGGTTCATCCACCTGTGCATACTTGGCATGGCCCGGGGAGTGATAGGGGATCACCTTGAGCGCGTGGGGTCTGCCGGCCTCCTGCAGGAAGCGGCCGATGCGCAGGATCTCCTCTTCGCTGTCATTGACCGTGGGAATCAGAGGGATGCGCACGTCGAGCCTTGCGCCCATGCCGTGCAGCGTCCGGTAATTGCTCAGGATCAGCGCATTGTCAGCGCCGGTAAAGGTCCTGTGCAGTTCGGGGGTGTACGCCTTGACGTCGTACAGGAAGGCGTCCGTATACGGCGCAATCTGCCGCAGCACATCGGAAGGGGCGAAGCCGCAGGTATCCACCGCGGTATTCAGCCCGGCTTCCTTCGCTGTTGTCAGCACGGCAAGCAGGAATTCCGGCTGCATGGTGCATTCGCCGCCGGAGCAGGTGATGCCGCCGCCGGTTGTGTAGAACGGCGCATCCCTGAGCGCCTCGCGCACGACGTCTCCGGCGGACATCCTCTGCCCGATCAGATGCAGCGCGCCCGTTGGGCAGGCGGCTGCGCAGGCACCGCAGGTCCGGCATTGCGCGCGGGACACGCCGTGCATGCCGGGGGATACGCTGTGGACGCCCTGCGGGCAGATATCCTGACAGCGGCCGCAGTGCACGCAGAGCGGACGATTGACCGCCAGCAGCGCGCCGGGGCGCAACCCCTCCGGGTTATGGCACCAGCGGCAGCGAAGGGGGCAGCCCTTGAAGAAGACCGTTGTGCGCAGGCCGTCTCCATCGTGGACGGAGAAACGCTGGATCTGAAAGATGAGCCCCGTGACGTCTTTGTACACGAGAAAGCACCTCTTCTCTGTCGGAGACAATCAGCCGTTGTAGGCGAGCTTGTAGATATTGAGCATATCCTGCGTGTCAAGGCGCGTGAGGCCGCCGAGCATGCGCTGGCCATGGAAGGAGCACTTCTCCGCCATTTCGGGCAGGCGCTCGGGATCCACGCCGAAGGCCTTGAGATCCGTGGGCATGCCGAGGGAGGCGAAGTACGCCTGCGCAGCCTGCACGCCCTTTTCGGCGTGCTGCTCCGGGGTCAGGCCCTCGCCGCTGACGCCCCACACCTTCTCCGCGAAGCGGCAGAAGCGCGGAATGTCATGCTTCATCACATAGCGGCACCACGCCGGGAAGATGACCGCGAGGCCCGCGCCGTGGGATACATTGTCGTACATGCCGCTCAGATCGTGCTCCAGCTGGTGGGTCGCCCAGTCGCTGGCGCGTCCCATGCCCATCAGGTCATTCTGAGAGAGGCTGCTGGCCCACATCAGCGTGGCGCGCGCCTCATAGTCGGTCGGGTTCTCATAGGCGATGCTGCCGGCCTTGATGACCGCGCGGCACAGGCCCTCGCACAGCTCGTCGGTGAAATCGACGTCCTGCGTGGGGGTGAAATAGCGCTCGAAGGTGTGCATCAGGATATCCACCGTGCCGCAGGCCGTCTGCCACTTGGAGACGGTGTAGGTCAGCTCCGGATTCTCAATGCAGAAGACCGGGCGCAGCGCCGGGGTGCCATAGTCGCGCTTGAGGCCGATCTCGTCGTTGGAGATGACCAGACCGCCCGCCATCTCGCTGCCCGCGGCGGCGATGGTCAGGATGCTGCCGATGGGCAGCGCCTCGGTGGGACGGCACTTGCGCTCGAAGATGGACCAGACGTCCTCCTCCATCTTTGCGCCGAGGGCGATGCCCTTCGCAGAGTCGATGACGCTGCCGCCGCCCACGGCGAGGATGAAGTCAATTCCCTCGCGCTTGCACAGCGCCGCACCCTCGCGGACGAGGGAAACCTTCGGATTCGGCGCGACGCCGCCCAGCAGCGTATAGCGCACGCCGGCCTCCTCAAGCAGCGCCTTCACCTTGTCGATGAGGCCGCTCCTGACGGCGCTCTGCCCGCCGAAGTGGACGAGCACATGCTTTGCGCCCGCCTCGCGGATGAGCTCCGGCAGGGCAGAGACGGAATTGCGGCCGAAGACGACCTTGGTGGGAATGTGATAGGTAAAATCAAGCATGGCACTTGCCTCACTTTTCGCAGTTATTCATCTGGGAGAGGGCATAATGGCCCTTGCCGCCGCAGATGCTCAGCTTGGCCTCCAGCGCGTCCTCGCGGGAGGGATACACGCGGGAGGAGATCCATTCGCCGTTGCCGGCGATCTCGATGACGGAGTGGTCGACGTAGATCTCCAGATGCGCCTTGCCGCCCTGCATGGAGATGCGGCGCTCAAGGATGCTGTGATGGGTCGGATACTTTGAGGAGGCGCCGCGGTCGAGCACGAGACGGCCATCCCCATGCAGGGTGACGATGGTCTTTTCCTCGCCGTCGGGGGTGGCGAGCACCTCGGCGCTGACGCAGCCGTCCGCGTCCAGTTCGGCGTCGATGATGACGCGGAACTGCTCGCCGGCGGTGCAGGTCTTCATCGGCAGCTCTCCCTCTTCCGTAGAGGCGACGAGCTTCTCGATCTCCGGGATCACGCGCATCTTGAATACAGTGTTCTCCAGATACACCTCGCGCGGCAGGCTCATGCAGCCCGCCCAGCCCTTGATGCCGTCCCACGTGCCGCGGGAGCGCTCGGTCATCCAGCCGATAATCAGCTGGCGGCCGTTTTCATCGCGGAAGGACTGCGGGGCATACCAGCCCTCGTGGCCGCTCTCGTCGGCGGCGCCGCGCCCCTCGGGGATGAAGCGAAGATCCTCCGTCAGCGTGCCCACGATGTAGAGCGGCTGGCGGTACGGGGAGTACATGAGCACATGCTTGTCGCCGATCTTAAAGAAGTTCGGGCATTCCCAGGAGCGCTCGTCGCTGCCGTCGCCGCGGGCGAGAATGGAGTGATAGGTGAAGTGGACGCCGTCCTTGCTGGTGTATAGGAGCGCCGCGCCGGTATGCTCGTCGCCATTGACGCTCAGGCGGCAGCCCAGCACCATGAGATAGCCGTCCTTATACGGCAGGATGCTCGGGTCGCGCCACTCGGAGACCTCCATTTCCGGCTTGTGCATGGGGATGGTCATCGCGCCCTCGCGGGTCTGCGTGATGGCGGAGAGGGCGTCGTCCTGCGGGTAGGCGATCCACTGCTCCGGGTCGCGCTTGAGCTCGATGCTGGTGTAGTAGAAGGCGGCCCTGCCGTCGGGCAGATGATAGCCGCAGCCGGTGAAGCAGTGCTCCTCGCCGTTGGCCTCGTCGGGCTTCATGGCGATCTCCTGCTCCTTCCAGTTCACCATATCGGCGGAGACGGCGTGGCCCCAGTGCATATCGCCCCAGCGGTCGCCGTGCGGGTTATACTGGTGATAGAGATGATATACGCCCTGATGATGGATGAGGCCGCAGGGGTCGTTGATCCAGTTCTCCTTCGGGCGGTAATGATAACCAGGTCTGTAATCCTTCATGGCGCGGTTTCCTTTCTGAGGTCGATTATGCGGTGTGCAGGGTTCGGTTGATGATGTGCAGCTGGAGTTCGTCGTCCAGATCCACAAAGTATGCGTTGTAGCCCCACACGCGGACGATGAGGTCGCGGTGGTTTTCGGGGTGGATGCGCGCGTCCTCCAGCTCCTCGACGTTGACGATGGACAGATTGACAATCGGGAGCCTGAGCGCGGCGCAGCCGTCAAACAGCGCGGAGATGACCTTTGTATAGTCGGTATCGATGAGACGCGGCAGCGTCAGATACACGGGCGAGGCGGCGCAGCCGCGGGGCAGATTGCCCTTGGATGCGGACTGCAGCGCGGCAGTGATGCCCTTCGTCGCGCGGGAGGGCGTCGGTGAATAATGGCAGCAGATGGCGTCGCCGGCATTGCGCCCGTCGGGCGTGGCGCCCAGGATGCTGGAGAACATCACGAAGTCGATGTTGTAGATGCCGGGGAGCACGCGCATGCCGCAGGGATAGGCGTATGCCTCCACGACGCCGCAGAAGTGCGCGGCGATCTCCGACGCCAGCAGGTCCACGCCGTCCTCATCGTTGCCGAACTTGGGCAGGCTGCGCAGCTGCTTCTGCAGGAGCTCATGCCCCTCAAAGTCGGCGTCGATGGCGCGGAGCAGCTCGTCCATGGTGCAGAGCTTCTGCTCGAATACCGCCTCTTTGACGGCGTACAGGCTGTCCGCCACGGTGGGGATGGAGCCGCTGAGCAGCTGGTAATTGTCGCTCTCAAAGCCGCCGCGCACGGGCTCCCTGCCCGTATCCAGCACGCCCGGGATCATGCACTGGGAGAGCAGGCTGGTCTGGTAGCTGCCGCCCTCCTTATGCCGGCGGATCTCATCGGAGATGCGCTCAAGATACAGCGCGATCTGATAATCGTACTGGCGGTAGAAGCAGGCCATGACCTCCTCAAAGGTCTCGCACCGGCGCATATCGCCGCTTTCAAAGCCAAGGGTCAGCTGGCTGTTGTAGGGCATGGCCATGCGGTGCCGGCTCCATTTGCGCACGGGGGTATGCGGCGCGTTCGGGCTCTCCTTGCCGTTGTGGAGGGCCAGCTCGAGCGTCTTCATGCTCTCCATCTGCCAGAAGAAGATGCCGGCGCTGCCCTCGAGCGTGACCTCGGTGCAGCCGTCATTGGCATAGCACCGGGCGACGTTCAGCGGGACGCCCATGCGCACCAGCTCCGGGATGATGTGTTCGTCGACGTACAGCGTGCCCTGTCCCTGGCCGTAGCTGACCAGCTTCTCTGTGGCGCGCTTGAAGAAATCCGGCGTGCCCGCATGATAGCGCACATTGATGTGCGGCTCGGAGAGCGCAAGCTCGCCGCAGCACTCCATGATCAGCACGCTCAGGTCGCTGCTGACGTCGTTTCCGTCCTCATCGACGCCGCCGAGCATGGCGTTCATCAGCGTATCGCCGGAGCCCATGGCGTTCAGCTTGCGGATGAGCTCGCAGAGGATGTCATGCGCATGGCTGCGGGGCATGCCCTCGGCGATGCTGCGCCGGTATGCGCCGCCGAGCTGCACATCCAGCCGGCCGATGCAGGAGGTGTAATTGACGCTGCGCAGCCTCCATGTGAAGTAGAACAGCTGCACCGCCTGCTCAAATGTCTGCGGCGCGCCTTCCGTCAGCGCGCGGCAGTTCTGCGCGATGCGGTTATACCGCTCCGCATCCTCGGGGAACAGGCGCGCGCGGGAGGCGGCCAGCGCGGCATGGCTGAGGATATAGCTGCGATAGGCCTCAAGGAAGCGGATGATGGCGTCCAGCCGCAACCGGTTTTCCTCTGCCGGCGCATTGGCCATGCCTGCACGGGCGCGCGCGATGAGCGCGGGAATGCCGTTTTCAATCAGAAATGCGTAATTGAGGGGATAGTGATTGTTGTCCTCGCCCATGTCCCATGCCTCGGGGCAGGGAAAGGGGATGACGTTATCGATCTTTTCCGGGCCCGCAATCAGGCCGGACGATGGAATATGGCAGCCCAGCAGGGCAATGCGGCCGATGGCGCCGCTGACCATTCTGTCAAACGTGTTCCTCATAAGCAAAATCCCTTCTTTGGGTCATGCATGCGGAAGATGAGGGCGCTCAATCCTCCCAGATGGAGTTCATGGCGTAGACGTCAAGGCGCTCAAAGAGCGTGTCGCCCTTGCGGGAGAACAGGTGCATTTCGCCCTGCTCCGCGTCCGGGAATACCTGCGCGGAGATGGCCGCCTCGCCGTTGAGATCGAAGACCTCGAGCGCGCAGTGATCCATCAGGATGCGCAGAGAGATCTTGCCATCGCGCGGGCGCAGCTTCATCTCATGATACGGCGGGATATTGTCGGCATAGCTCATCTCGCCGGACATGGAGCGGTTGACATAGAGCATCTGGCGCTGCAGGTCGTAGCTGACCACGATTTCCTGGCTTTTGCCGACGCAGAACTGAATGCCCGCCTGAATGGAGGTGGACTTCTCCACATCGATCACGAGCTCCGCGTCGAACTGCGGGGCGATGTGCTCGGTGACGCGCTGCGTTCTGTCCACATGCTGCGAGGCAAGGGCGATCTTCTCGCCGCGGAGCGATTTGACCTCTTCGATCGGGCGCTGGAACAGGCGGATGCCTTCCGCCGTTTCCTCCAGCCAGAGCTCGCGCGGGAGGGTCAAGTTGCTGCGCCACGGGGTCGTCGGCGCGCAGTTAAAGAGATTGGGCGCGACCATCAGGCCAATAAACACACAACGGTCGTCGGGCATATTGCTGAAGGTCTGCGCAGCGTAATTATCGGTACCGCCGTCCAGCATCAGATGCAGACTGCGGGGGTTTTCGGATACAAATTTCTTGCCTTCAAAGTGGCCGATGAAGTACTGGTTCTTGCTGGATCCCTGGTCATTGACCAGCAGCACCCAGCGCTTTTCATCTGTGCCGCGCACGGGCAGCTCAAACAGATCTGGGCACTCCCACACGCCGTGATGCGTGCCCTCCAGCTCGCCGAACTTGCTGTAGAAGGTCCACTTCTTCAGGTCCTTGCTGGTGTAGAATTCGACATGGTCATACACGGCCAGCGCCATCAGGAAGCGCTTCTTGTCCTTGAGCCAGATGACCTTGGGATCGCGGAAGTCCTCGCAGCCCGGATTGGGCAGTACGCACTCGAGATAGCGCGTGAAGTGGAGGCCGTCGGCGCTGTAGCCGATGGACTGCTGCTGGACGCCGTTGTCGCGGTGGGTGAAGATATTCACCATGCCCGTCTCGCCCGGCTTGAAGAAGCCGGTGGCATTGTTCTCATCCAGCACGGAGGAGCCGGAGAAGTAATCGTCGATCTCGGTCTCCGGCGTATAGGCAATGGGCAGGTGCTTCCAGTGGAGCATGTCCTTGCTCACCGTGTGTCCCCAATGCATGCTGTCCCAGTGGATGGAATAGGGATTGTGCTGATAGAAAAGGTGATATTCACCCTGATAATAGATCAGGCCGTTGGGATCATTCATCCAGCCTTTGGCGGGGGTGAAATGGAACTGCGGGCGATACTTTTCCTTAAACACGTAACATGCGCTCCTTTGCCTGCGTTTTGTGTGTTGATTTCAATCGTGGAATGTGTGTGATCCGGAAGATCACAAAGAATGCGGCTGCCCGCCTGATGAACAGACAGGCAGCCGCAGGTGAACCTAATTTGCTGCTATGTGATTATGAAAGGGGGGAAGGAATTACATCGCAGCCTGATAGCGGTCGTAGGCATCCTGCCAGACCTTGAGCAGGTCCTGCAGACCCATGGCGTCGAGCTGCTTCACGTAGGAATCCCACTCGGCGTCGATGTTGCCGTTCTTCAGCCACAGAGCGGTCTTCTCGCTGGTGAAGTTCTTGATATCAGCGTAGATCTCGTTGATCACTTCGTTCTCCTCAGCGGTGAAGGTGACGTTCGGATAGGTGTAGGACGGATCCGGATTGTGCTTGGCGAAGTAGAAGTCGCGGAGGATGTCAAGACGCTCCTGAGCGCGGTCTTCCATGTAGAACACGGTGCCGTAGTACTCAGCCTTGGTGTAGCTCGGGCCGGACCACTGCATGACTTCCTTCATTTCGCCTTCGGTGGTGCCTTCGGCCGGCTTGGCGTTCACGTAGACGCCCTTCTCGTCCGGCTCGGCCTCGAAGAACTCGCCGATCGGGCCGTAGTCGCACTGCATGCCGATGACCGGATCATAGCGCATATCCACCCAGCTGAGCAGCTTGGCCGGATCCGCGCAATCCTTGGAGATGGCGAAGGAGCCACGGCCGACGGCGGACTCTTCACGCAGCATCATGACCGGGTCGCCAGCCGGGCCGGCCAGCAGCGGCATGAGGGCGTACATATCAGCGCGGTCATAGCCGACGACTTCCGGAATCTCCCACCAGAAGTAGGAACCGAGGATGATCTCGTCGTTCTTGCCCTTGGAGATGTACTTCGCAGAATCCTGAGAGAAGACTTCGATGTCGATCAGGCCTTCCGCATACCAGTTGGCGATGTAAGCGATGGCTTCCTTGTACTGCTCGGAAACCGCCTTGTAGACGACCTTGCCGTCCACAACGCCGCGGTGCGCGCCGAGGCCGTTCACGTCGTTGAAATCGGTGAAGCCGAAGCCCGCGAACAGAGCGCCCATGCCGGCGGTCCAGTTCTCGAACATGAAGGACAGCGGGATCTCGTCAGCAACGCCGTTGCCGTTCGGGTCCTGAGTCTTGAAGGCGACGAGCACGTCATGGAACTCATCCATGGTGGTCGGCATCTGCAGGCCCAGCTTGTTCAGCCAGTCCACGTTGATGACGCCGAACTGCGGGTTGACGCCGATGAGGTAGACGTTGCCGTCATCACCGGTGAAGCCCATTTCGCCGCCGGACGGGAGGGAGTAGATGTGGCCGTCGGGCATGGTGACCTGAGCCAGCATGTTCGGGCGGGTCTCAAGAACCTTGCACAGGTTCGGCATGATTTCCGGGGTGATGTAGTCTTCCAGAGCGATGAGCATGCCCTGGTCGCCGTAGTTCATGAGTTCATAGTCGGTCAGGCCGGCGTTCATGAACGCATCCGGCAGATCCTCAGCCGCGGCGAAGATCAGGTTCTTGCGCTCGGTCATCATGTCGCCGGTGACGTTCTCCCAGGTGACGTTGATGCCGGCAGCCTCGTTGAGCTGCTTGACGAGCGGCTTGGTCTCATTGGGCGGGGACATGCTGGTGATGCCAGCAAAGATGTGGAAGGTGGGGACTTCCTCAGCGAGGGCAGCGCCGAACGTCGTCATGGACATCAGCATGCACAGCGCGAGGATCAGGCTGATAAGCTTCTTCATACCTTGGTGCCTCCTTTTTATTTTCTAACCGGAATTCCTGTCCGGTCAGTTGCGCAGGAAACAATGGGGAACGTTTTTATTCTATCCCGCCCGGCGTGACGGCCTTTTCACGCCGGACAGGAAGCGAATACGGAGAGGGAGGGGATTAGCCCTTGACGGCGCCGATCATGATGCCCTTGGAGAAGTACTTCTGCACGAAGGGGTAGATGATCAGCATCGGGACGGAAGCGACGACGATGGAAGCGAACTTGATCATCTCGGTGACCTTCTGCTTCTCGGCGTAGTTGGCGTCCATGCCCATCATCATGTCGGAAGAGGCCTGGCTCTTGATGAGGATGGAGCGCAGCACCAGCTGCAGGGGCGCCATGTCGCTCTTGGTGGTGTAGATGAGGGCGTCGAACCAGTTATTCCACAGGCCGACGGCGTAGAAGACGACCATAACCGCGATGATCGGGGTGGACAGCGGCATGACGATGCGGATCATCGTGCCGATGTTGCTGGAGCCGTCGATGGAGGCCGCCTCGGTGAGGCTCTCCGGAATGTTGGATTCAAAGAAGGTGCGGGCGATGATCAGGTTGTAGACGGAGATCGCATTGGGGATGATCAGCGCCCAGATGGTGTTGAACATGCCCACATCGCGAACGGTCAGGTAGGTCGGGATCAGGCCGCCGTTGAAGTACATGGTGAACAGCAGGAAGAGCATGATCCATCTCCTGCCGGGCAGCGTCTTCTTGGAGAGAGCGTAGCCGCTGACGCAGGTCAGCACAACGCTGATGAAGGAGCCGAGCGCCGTATAGAGGATGCTGTTGAGGTAGCCCCTTGTGATCATGGGATCCTGGAAGATGCGCTCATAGCCGCCCCAGGAGAAGCCGACGGGATGGATCATCGTCTGGCCGGCGTAGACCTTGAACGGGTCGGAGACCGAGGCGATCAGCACGTAGTACAGCGGATACGCGGTGATGAAGAGGACGAGCACCAGCAGAGCGTAGTTGATAATGTCAAACGCCTTGTCGCTGGCGGAAATCGGCTTGACCTTTGCTTTGACAGCGGGCTTTTTCGCTTCCATATTTCCGTCCTCCTTTACCACAGACTCACGTCGCCGACGCGCTTGGAGATCTGGTTGACGGTCACCAGCAGCACGATGTTGATGACGGTATTGAACAGACCCACGGCGGTGGAGAAGCTGTACTGCGTCTTGAGCACGCCCTGCTCATAGACGTAGGTGGCGATGATATCGCTGGCGCCCTTGTTGAGGTCGGTCTGCAGGAGGTAGGCCTTTTCAAAGCCGACGCTCATCAGGTTGCCGAAGTTCATGATGAACAGGATGATGATGGTGGGCATCAGCGCCGGCACATCAATGTGCCAGATGCGCTGGAACTTGTTGGCGCCGTCCACCGTGGCCGCCTCGTAGAGCTCCATGTTGACGCCGGAGAGCGTGGCCAGATAGATGATGGTGCCCCAGCCGGTATCCTGCCAGATGCCGGAGATGATGTACACCGGGCGGAACCACTTGGCGTCGCCGAGGAAGTAGATGCTCTCCCCGCCGAACATGTTGATGACCAGGTTCACAAGGCCGCCGTAGGGAGAGAGGAAGATGTGAAGCATGCCGGCCAGAACCATGACCGAGATGAAGTGCGGCGCGTAGACGACGGTCTGCACCGTGCGCTGGAACTTCTTATTGGGCACCTGATTGAGCATCAGGGCCAGAATGATCGGCAGCGGGAAGGAGAAGATCAGCGTCTCAAGAGAGAGCAGGAACGTGTTGATGACCAGACGGCTGAAGTTGTAGGAATTGAAGAACTTCATGAAGTGCTTCATCAGCGGCTGGGACCACGGGCTGCCCATGATGCCAAGGCTAGCCTTGAAATCCTTGAAGGCGATCTGTACGCCGTACATCGGGACGTACTTGAAGACGAAGATGATCACGAACATGGGAACCAGCAGCAGATAGAATTCCCAGTGATTCATGATGCGGCGCCAGAGCCTGCGGCCTGCCGACGGCTTAGTGGTCTGCGTAGGGGCTTGCATCCAATCACACCTTTCATATTTTAAACCGCAGCGATCAGGGGGTCTCTACGGTTTCGAAGCTGAGCTCAAAGTCCCCGCGGTAGACGGAGATGGTGGATTCGACGATGGTATTCATTCGGTTGTAGCTCTTCCGGTGTGAGCAGTTGACCACGCTGCCAGGCGCGACGCCGAGCAATTCGACCTCGCTGTCGCTTGCCAGACGCGCGCCCATCGTTCTCATGGAGCGGTAGATGCGCGTGTCGTAGCGGTAGCCGAGGACGCGATGGAGGCTGTCGGTCTGCAGGCGGTGCTCCAGCACGAAGCTGCACCTGGCATACGGCAGGACGGATTCGCTGATGGACGTCGGGGTGTCATTGGCATAGTGCAGACGATTGATGCGGATGACGCGCACGCCCTCGGCAATCTCCAGCCGCTGGGCGATCTCCGCGTCGGCATCGAGCACCTCCATGCTCAGCACCTTGGTGGTGGGAATGGCGCCGCTGCGAAGCGTGGATTCGCGGAAGAGCTCCAGGGTGCTGGTCTTCTCCACATTGGCAGACGGCGTGGAGACAAAGGTTCCCTTTGCCTTCTTCCGGATCAGGTATCCGCCCTCTACCAGTTCGCCAATGGCCTGCCTGACGACGTTTCGGCTGATGGCGTATTGATCCATCAGCTCATGCTCCGTCGGAATCATGTCGCCCGCGCTGAGCGTTCCGTTCTGAATATCGCCGAGAATCAGTTCCTTTAACTGGACATACAGAGGGACATTTAGGTTCTTATTCAGTGTTTGCTGCCTCATGTCGCGTTCCATCCTTCGTCGTGGTTTCTCTGGAATTATAGCACGGGGACTGGATTATCTGCAAACCTTGAACGCTTCTGGAATGTCCCATAATGTTCCGTTCGAATGTATCTTAACAGAAAGGTAATGTCCTGTCAATGGGTGGAAAACAATTTGCATAAAAATTTTTGAGCAAATCTGGCGGATTGGTCGGACGTCTTACGAATAGCTGGGAATATTCAAGACAAAATGGCGGATTTCTTTGGGCAGGGAGAGGCAAAAGCAGATTGTGCTGCGGGGCGTTTCGATGTATAATGTACCAAAGAAACGCCGCGGCAGGACAAAAAAACTGCATGATCGGCAAAAAATATTGCGGATGCCGGACGCCCTGACGCGCGATGCATGAGGCGATACAGGCGATGTATTGTGCGCTTTACGGTGTGCAATTTGATGTTTTGATTCCGTACAGGCTGACGCCGGCGGGGAAAGGATGATACGATGCTGACCAATCTGAAAGAACTGATGCGCTATGCGCAGGAGCACGCGATCGCTATCGGCGGCTTTAACGGCCCCACGCTCGAATCCGCGCGCGCCGCGCTGGAGGCGGCGCAGGAGCTTGGCATGCCGCTGATCCTGCAGCATGCGCCGGTGCATGAGCCCTTTATCTCCCTGGAGCTGGCGGGAAAGATCATGCTGGCGCTTGCGGAGGAGGCGACGGTGCCCGTCTGTGTGCATCTTGATCACGGCGACAGCGCGGAGACGGTGATGCGCGCCATCCGCACGGGCTATACCTCCGTGATGTACGACGCCTCCGGCAAGCCGTTTGAGCAGAACCTGAGCGAGACGCGCGAGATTGTGAAGCTGGCGCATGCGGTCAATGTCTCCGTGGAGGCGGAGCTGGGCAATATGCCCCATAACTTCCGGGGGGAACTGGGCGAGTACAGCCCGGAAGCCTTCTATACCGTGCCGGCGGATGCGAAGCGCTTCGCCGAGGAGACCGGCGTGGATGCGCTGGCCATCTCCTTTGGCACGGTGCACGGCGTGTATAAGGCGAAGCCGAAGCTGAATTTTGACATCATCCGTCAGGTGCGCGAGGAGACGAATGGCCTGCCGCTGGTGATGCACGGCGGCAGCGGCCTGACGGACGAGGACTATCGCACGGCCATCGCCTGCGGCATCCGGAAGATCAACTATTATACATATGAAGCGCTTGCCGGCGGAAAGGGCATTTATGAGGCGGTAAAGAACGCGCCGCAGGGGCTCTATTTCCATGATGCGGCCATGGCTGCGACGAAGGCGATGCGTGAGGATGTGCAGCGCATTCTGCGCGTTTTCAAGGGAGGCGGGCAGTGATGCGTGAGGGCATTGCCTATGCCGGCAATCTGATCGTGGACCGCATCCGCCATATCGACAGGCTGCCGCGGCGAAGCGAGCTGTCGTTCATCCATGGCACAGGACGCTCCACCGGCGGCGCCTGCAACGGGGCGATCAGCATGAAGCTGCTGGCCCCCGATCTGCCGGTATCCGTATACGGCGCAGCGGGGACGGACGCGGAGGGCGACTTCATCCTCTCGCAGTTTGAGCGCCATGGCGTGGAGACGAAGGGGATCATCCGCCGGGGCGAGACGGCCTTTACCGATGTCTATGAGGAATCGAGCACCCACTGCCGCACGTTCTTTTACTTCGGCGGCGCGAACGACACCTTTGACGTTGAGGATATCGATTACGGCGCGCTCGACTGCCGGATCCTTCAGGTCTGTTATCCGCTGCTGCTCAGGACGCTGGATATGCCGGATGCGCAGTACGGCTCGCGCATGGGCATTCTCCTGCATCGCGCGCAGCAGGCGGGCTGCTTGACCGCGCTGGACGTCATCAGCGAGGATTCTGACCGGTATGCGTCGCTTGTGCGCCCGCTGCTGGCCTATACGGACTATCTCACCGTCAATGAGATCGAGGCTGAGCGCATCACGGGCATCCGCCTGACCGGAGAAGACGGACGGCTGCTCGAGGAGAATGTGCCCACGGCGCTGCGCGAGATGCTCACGCTCGGCGTGTCCCGCCGGGCGATTATCCACGCCCCGTCGGCGGCCTTTGGCATGGAGGCGGACGGAACCTATTACCGCGAGCAGGGAAAGCGCCTGCCCGAGGGCTTTATCAAGGGCACGGTCGGCGCGGGAGACGCCTTCTGCGCCGGCGCGCTGCTGGCGGCCTATCGCGGGCTGCGCGTATGGGAGGCGCTGCGCTGGGGCAATGCGGCGGCCGTGCAGTCCCTGCGGGGGGATACGTCCAACGGCGCGGTCGTGACCATGGAAGAATGCCTGAAAAACTACGATGAATTATCTTCGGAGGGTTAATATGACGTATCGAGAGCTTCTTGCCCGCCTGACCGACCTTCGCGCGCTGGCGCAGATGGCGCCGGATGGCGAACGCAGCGGCTGCATGTCCAGTTATGACCGGGCATCCCGCTTTGACGCAGCCACAGGAACCTATGTGGACTGGGACGCCAACGCCGACGGCAGCGGCTGCATCCGCACGCTTGAGGACGGCAGCATTGTCGCCTTTGAGCAGGAGGGACCGGGCGTCATCTGGCGCGTCTGGAGCGCGCTGCCCCAGCAGGGCCACATGCGCGTGTATATCGACGACGAGCCCGCTCCGGCGATCGACATGCCGTTCAGCGACTGGTTTGAAAAGCAGCCGGACGATGTCCCGCCGCTCAATCTGTCGGAGCTGTCCATGCGCCTTTCGCGCGGCAGGAACAGCTTTATTCCGATTCCGTTTCAGAAGCGCTGCCGCGTGGAGTTTGCGCCGGACTGGGGCGCGTATTATCACTTCACCTATACGCTCTTTGATAAGGGCACGCAGATGCCGTCCTACGCCGAGCGCTTTGCCAACGACGGCATGATCGCGCTCGCGCAGACGGACAGGCTGCTCTACGAGCGCGGCGAGGTCTGCCGCACGGGCGAACATACCGCGCAGGCGCAGATCGCCCCGGGCGAAGCGGCGCAGCTCTTTGCCCTTCCCGGCAGCGGCATGATCGAGGAGATGACGCTCTGCAGCACGGAGGCGGACGTCTCCCGTCTGGTTCTGCGCATGTATTGGGACGGGCGGGAACTGCCCGCCGTGGAGGCGCCGCTGGGCGAGTTCTTCGGTGGAGCGCCGGGCTACGCGCGCTATCGCTGTCTGCCGATGAGCATGGAGCGCGCGCAGTATGCCTGCCGCTTTGCAATGCCCTATGCCGACGGCTGCCGCGTGGAGATTGTGAACCTCGGCGAGAGGCCGCAGACGGTGCGCATGCGCTTTGCGGTGGACGGCGCTTTTGTGCCGGATGCGCATACGCTGCGCTTCCATGCCAAGTATCATCGCGGTCACTTCGGCAGTCTGGATGCGGCGCGCTTTGCCCCCGGCGGGGACCGCTGGCCGGACTGGCCGCTGCTGCTGGTCGACGGCGCTGCGGGCCGCTTTGTGGGCGTGCATCTGCATATTCTGGATACATGGAAGACGCCTGAGGAGAAGCCGCTCTCCTGGTGGTACGGCGCGTGGGATCAGAAGACCGTCGACTGGTGGTGGGGCGAGGGAGACGAAAAATTCTTCGTGGATGGAGAGCGCTTCCCGTCCACCTTCGGCACGGGCAGCGAGGACTATATCGGCTATGCGTGGGCGGCGGAGCCTCCGTTTGCCCGGTTTGACAGCCCGTATGCCTGCCTGAACGCCATGCCCATCGACGGCAATGGCCATACGGCTGTGAGCCGCTTCCATGTGGCGGACAGCATTCCCTTTGCGCAGCGCTTCGAAGGGTTCATTGAAAAGTACAAGGGCGACGTATGGGACGGGGAAAACACCTGTCTCTACGGCGCGACGCCCTACTGGTACCAGCAGGCCGGTACGGATGACGGATACCCGTCTGTCCGGCCTGAGGATCTGCTGACGGAGGAATGACGCGCAGCGATAGTGCGTGGAGGTATGCGGATGAAAAAGATTACCCTGAATGGCGCGTGGCGTCTTGAGATTCCCGGCAGCGGGTATGGATGCATTCCTGCTGTGGTGCCCGGATCGGTGTATCATGACCTGCTGAGCGCTGATCTGATTCCGGATCCCTTCTACAGGGACAACGAGACGGAAGCGCTGAAGCTCATGGAGAACGACTTCCATTACAGCCGGAGCTTTGAGGCCGGGCAGGATCTGCTTGACTGCGACGCCGTTCTCCTGCGCTGCGAGGGCCTTGATACGATTGCAGAGGTCTTCGTCAATGGGACGGCTGCGGGCAGGGCCGATAATATGCACAGGATCTGGGAATTTGATGTGAAGCCCGCGCTCCGCCCTGGCGAAAATGAGATCGAGGTGCGCTTCTCCTCCCCGACGAGGTATATCCGGGAAGCATATGCGCGCTCCCGCGCTGACGGCACCGGGGACGCCATGGTGGGCTTTCCGCATATCCGCAAGGCGCATTGCATGTTCGGCTGGGACTGGGGCCCGCGCCTGCCCGACGCGGGCATCTGGCGGGATATCTCCGTCATCGGCGTGGAATCTGCGCGCATCCGGGACGTTCATGTGCTGCAGCATCATGAGGCGGGCCGGGTCACGCTTGAGGTGAATACCCATGTGACGACGCTGCGCGGGAATCAGCCGGATGTGCAGGTTGTGCTCATCGCGCCGGACGGCAGCATTCTGCGGGCGCGTGGCGAGAAGGCCGTGATCGCGGTGGAGAATCCCGAGCTGTGGTGGCCCGCCGGCTTTGGCGCGCAGCCGCTGTATACCGTGCAGGTCACGCTGGGCGATGGGCTGGACAGCTGGGAGCGGCGCATCGGCCTGAGGACGATGACGGTCAGCCGGAGAAAGGACGAGTGGGGCGAGAACTTCAGCCACTGCGTCAACGGCGTGGACATCTTCGCCATGGGCGCGGACTACATTCCGGAGGATAATCTGCTTCCGCGCGTCAATCCTGAGCGCACGCGCCGCCTGCTGGAGGACGCCAGAGCGGCCAACATGAACTGCGTCCGCATCTGGGGCGGCGGGTATTATCCGGACGACTTCTTCTATGATATCTGCGACGAGCTGGGCCTGCTGGTCTGGCAGGATTTCATGTTTGCCTGCGCGGTGTATAACCTCACCGAGGATTTTGAGGCGAACATCACCGCCGAGTTTGTGGACAATGTGCGCAGGCTTCGCCATCACGCGTCGCTCGCGCTGTGGTGCGGCAACAACGAGATGGAGGAATTCGTCAACCAGAACACGTGGGTCTCCTGCCCCGGGCAGAAGGCGGACTACATCAAGATGTACGAGTACATCCTTCCCCGTGTGATTAAGGCTGAGGATCCGCAGACATTCTACTGGCCGGCCAGCCCGTCCAGCGGCGGCAGCTTTGATTATCCGCAGGACCCCAACCGGGGCGACGTGCATTACTGGACGGTATGGCATGGCAGGGTGCCCTTTACGGATTACAGAAATCATTATTTCCGCTATGTCTCGGAATTCGGCTTCCAGGCATTCCCGTGCATGGAGACCATCGAGAGCTTTACCGAGCCTGAGGATCGCAATATCTTCTCCTATGTGATGGAAAAGCACCAGAGGAATGCATCCGCCAACGGCCTGATCGTCAGCTATCTTTCTCATATGTATCTGTATCCCCGCGACCTCGACCGTCTTGTGTATGCCTCGCAGCTGCTTCAGGCGCAGGCCATCCAGTACGGCGTGGAGCACTGGCGGCGCCATCGCGGGCGCTGCATGGGCGCGGTGATCTGGCAGCTCAACGACTGCTGGCCGGTGGCCAGCTGGTCGAGCATCGACTATTATGGCCGCTGGAAAGCGCTGCACTACTATGCGCGCCGGTTCTTTGCGCCGGTGCTGATCTCCTGCCATGAGGAGGGCATCCTTTCCCAGAATACGAACGTCAATGCCGAGCCCTTCAGCTTAAAGAAGAGCGCGCGGCTGAACATATCTAACGAGACGATGCGCGAATTCAGGGGCACGGCGCGCTGGTCGCTCCGCCGTCCGGACGCTTCTGTGATTGAGGCGGGGGAGTTTGAGGTGCGCGTGCCGGCGCTGTCCGCCGTGTGGCTGGAGGAGCAGGACTTCTCCAATCAGGATACCTATGGCTGCTACTATGCCTATGAGCTGCTTGATGATAAGGGCTGCATGGTCGGGGAGGGCAGCGTGCTCTTCTGCGCGCCCAAGCATTTCCGGTTCGGGGATCCGCAGCTTGCCGTGCGCATCGAAGGCGACGAGATTGTGGTCTCCGCGAAGGCATACGCCCGCAGCGTGGAGATTCAGGCGGGCGCGGACACGGTGCTCGAGGACAACTATTTTGATATGAATGCCGGCGAACGACGCGTGAAGATCATCAGGGGATGCCCTGAGAGGGCGTCGGCGCGCAGCGTGTACGATATCCGCTGATGAATGAAAAACAACCCGGAGAATCCTTAATTTGCAGGATCACGAAGGCGCTTTAGTTGGAGCGGGTAACAAGAAATGTGACGCCGATGACCTCATCCTTACCAAAGGCGTCTTTTGATAATAAAATCATATCCAAATAATTCTATCAAAACATAATAAATGGCGAAGTTTTTTGAGACAGAAAACGGAAACGGCCGCAGGAGCAGCGGGGCTCCTGCAGCCGTGTTTTTGTTTATCGGAAAATAACGAAACGGGACAAATCCTGTCAGCGGAACATCATCCTCAGGAAGAAGGTCTCTTCCTCCGCGCCGAACTCGCAGAAGGCGTTGTTCTTCTCGCAGAAGGTGACGATGGAGCGGGTGCCAAAGCCGTGCCCCTTCCTGCCGCTCAGAGGCACGCCGTCCTTGTCAAAGGCGATCACGCCGTCAAAGCTGTTGCGGATCTGCAGCATGAAGGCGGGCTGGGTGATGGCCTTGATTTCGATAAATCGCTTGTCCGGCTCGAGCTTCTCGCAGGCGTGGATGGCATTTTCGATTGCGTTGGCGAATACGGTAGCCAGCTCGGTCTCGCTGACCTGCAGCGTGTCGGGGAGATCCAGTCTGGTGGTGACGCGAATGCCCTTGCGCCTTGCCCACTGCAGGTAGGAGGAGAGCACCGCATCCAGAATGGCATGGCCGCAGTAGGATTCGACGACCGACTCCTGAGGCGCCTCGGAGTATTCGCTGGCCATGGCCTTGACCTCATCCAGCTGCCCGCTCTCGGCGAGCGCGGCCATGGTGCGCATCTTATGGCGGAAGTCGTGGCGCTCCTCGCGGAAGCGCTCGTTGGCGGTGGTGAATTCATCGACGCGGGAACAGAGGCTCTCGACCTGCACATTGAGGATGCTCTCCTTCTCCCGCGATTCATACAGGAGCTGCATGCGGCGCAGCGTGACGAGGATGTGCAGATAGACGACGGGCACGAGGATGAGAAGCAGGATGAACGCAGGCAGCTGCTCGGGGCGCTGGGTGATGCGCGTGGGCACGCTGCTGGACAGGGTGAGCAGCATATAGAAGATCAGGGAGATGGAGGCGAATACGTACCAGCCCTTGTCCACGTGATTCTGCAATTCCAGATAGAATGGGCGCACCCACCTGTAGACGGCATAGGCGACCAGCGGGCAGAGGATCAGGCGGGAGATCACCGTGAAGATATACGTGCTGCCGAGGAAGAAGTCCAGCACGGCGGTCGTGTGGATGACCTCCAGCATCAGCGTATCAGCGAGGCAGAAGGTGAAGAAGAACCGACCGTCCCTGTGCCTGGCCAGCAGCCAGAAGAAGATCAGGCTGGGCAGGCTGCAGGTTAAAAGCAGCAGCGTGCTCATGGTCGTGGGACCGAGGATGAAGAGTAGGGCGA
Source organism: Clostridia bacterium (assembly GCA_017936375.1). Classification (GTDB taxonomy): domain Bacteria; phylum Bacillota; class Clostridia; order Christensenellales; family Aristaeellaceae; genus Ventricola. The sequence continues at coordinate 52,536 of JAGBFR010000037.1, read as the reverse complement.
TGTTGACGGCCATCAGGGGTCCCATCAGGCCGAGGGTGAGGAGGGTGGTCTCCTTCTTCGGGCGGAGGGACTCAAAGAGCGTCATGAACAGCACGAGGCTGAACATCGAGGCATAGGTCGTGGAGATGTCGCGGAGCACGGTCATTTGCTTCCCTCCCTGTTCATCCAGAAGTCCATCCAGACGGAGCGCAGGCTGCGTCCGGCGCGCAGGCCGATGTAGAGCTTGCCGCCGTTCTTGAAGTACAGCGTGTCGCCGTCCACGGTCGTGACGTGATAGAGATTGACCGCCGTGCCGCTGCCGCAGAGCGCGAAGCGCTCGTCCAGCAGGAGCTCGGAGATGGCCTCGGAGAATGTGGTGCGAATGGAGACGCCCTCCACCGTGACGCCGTTTGTCAGGTGATAGGCGATGCTCTTGCCGGCCAGCTTGGCGTACATGATGCTCTCAAAGCTGACCTTGGTGCTGCTCTCCTTGGTGCGCACGATGAGGCTCTTGCCTTTTTTCACGGCGAGGGTCTGTATGGCCTCGTCCAGTGTATGGAACAGCTGCCCCTGCGCGACCGGCTTGATGAGGTAATCGAACGCGCGCACGCGGTAGGAGTCCACGGCATATTCATGGCTGGATGTCAGGTAGATGATCTTGCCCTCCGGGCTCTCCCGGCGCAGCTGCCTGCCCAGTTCGATGCCGTTTTCCCCCGGCATGATGATGTCCAGCAGATAGAGATCAAAGCCGCCGCGGAGCGCGACGTCGTGAAGCAGAGCCGCCGCGGACTCGTAGATGGACAGCTCCATATCCAGCCCGCGCTGATCCTTGTATGATGACACGATGGCCGTCACCTGCTCGCGGCAGAGGACGTCGTCGTCGCAGATCGCAATTCTCAAATCTGTCACCTCGCAGATATGACATTCCGTACACATTCTATCATGAAAACCGGCTTTTGTCCGATCAAATACGTGCAATTTCGAACAAATACGTGCAGGACTTCACAAATCGAAACAAATCTGTTAAAATATAGGCTGATAACATGGCGGGTAAGGGCGCATTTTACCCTTTTTGACCCGTTATGGGCTGCCGGGCGGATACTTATGTGCATGGAAAGCCCGGCTTAACCGAATACAGACCATGCTATTGCCCTTGGAGGTAAAGGAATGACGAATTACCCGTACGGCAATAAGCGCTCTGTGAGGCGGCGGCACATCCTGATGGTGCTGCTCTACGGGGCGGTGCTGCTGGGGGTTCTCATTCTGGGCTTCGTGCTCGATCGGGACAAGGAGGAAGAGCAGCCCACCTTCGGCTCCCTGGAAGGGCGCTTTGACTCCGATATCTACAAAGATCATGACGGGCAGACGGTGAATTACCGCGAGCGCGAGATCACCAACTATCTGCTCATCGGCGTTGACCAAACGACGCTTGAGGCGAGCGACCATCAGAACGGCGGCCAGGCGGACTTCCTGCTCGTGCTGAGCATCGACCGCAGGCACAGGACGATCACCCCGGTGATGATCGACCGCGACACAGTGACGGATGTTGCGACCTACGGCATCTTCGGCGACGCAGCCGGAAAGAAAGAGATGCAGATCTGTCTGGCGCAGGCCTTCAGCGGGCGCGAGACGAGCGGCAGCGAGAATACGACGCGCGCGGTGACCGATCTGCTCGGCGGCGTGAAGATCAATCACTACATCGCCATGGACGAGAGCGGCATCCCGCTGCTCAACGACATGCTCGGCGGCGTGAGCGTCACGCTTGACGACGACCTGACCGCGCTTGACCCGGCGCTTAAAAAGGGCGAGACCGTCACGCTGGACGGCGCGATGGCGGAAAAGTTTGTCCGCGGGCGCATGACCGTCGCGGACGGCAGCAACGCCTCGCGTATGGAGCGGCAGAAGGTCTACATCAAGGCGCTGCTGCGCCAGCTTGAGATCAAGATGGAGAAGGACAGCTCCTTCATGGCGGATCTGCTGGAGGCGCTTGATGGTCACGTGATCTCCGACGCGGGCGAAAATACGCTCATCGGCGACGTGACGGCGTACCAGACGTACGACTGGCAGCCGCTGCAGATGCTGCCCGGCACGCATGAGGCCGGCGAGGATGGGTTTATGGAATTCCACCCGGACGCGGCCTCGATGGAGGATATGGTTGTTGAGATCTGGTTTGACTGATGCCTTGTGAAGGGACTGAGAACATGAAGAAATTGCTTATCTGCCTGCTGGCGATGGCGTGCATGCTCCTTGGCTGCGCGCAGGCTCAGCAGATCACCATGCTCGAGGGCGAGTACACGGACGTGCCCAGCGTGCCGACGCAGGACGCGGTCGTGACCTTCAAGGCGGATCAGGACTGCGAGGTGACCGTCCTGCTGCCGGATGAAAAGTCGATCGCCCTGCTGGAGGATATCTATACCTTCGTCTGGCGCGAGGGCAACCGCCCGGCGCGCTACTACGACGAGGAGACGCAAAAGAAGATCGCCGAGCTTTCCGGCGTGGATATCGACGTGCTGCACATGACGGAGTTCATGGGGCTGGAACTGGCGGGTCATCCGCAGGAGCCGGTGAAGATGAACGTGCTGCTGGACGTCGACTACGAGCCCGGCCAGCTGATCGTCGTCGTGATGGGCATTGAGAAGGAGGACGGCGAGTACCGCTGGTTCCCCTATCGCGGCGAGGTGCCGGAGACGGGCAGGATCCTCTATGACGTGCCGGCCGAGGAGTATAAGGCGATGACCGGACCGCAGGTGACCTTCCACGTGCTGACGGTGCGCGAGGGCGCGCGCGGCGGCATCCTCTCGGAGGAAGTGATCGAGCGCGAGCGCATCGTCACCCCCAGTAAGGGCGCGCGCGATCTGATCAAGATCCGCCGCTGGTACAGCACGACCGGCGAGGTCATCGAGGATGACTTCAGCATCTTCCTCGTCGACAGGACGGAGGAGATGGAGAAGGAGATCGCCCGCATCGCCGAGCACATTGGCAGCGGCGGCGCGCCGATCACCTGGTTCCCGGAGGAGATGCAGCGCCAGACGCAGCTGCTCCACCCGGTCGACCTCGTCGTCACGGACATGGTCATCTATGACATCGTAGCCGTGATGGCGGAAAACTACAAGGACACCTACGGCGACGTCGCGACGGAGAATCTCTTCGCTGCGGCCTATTCGCCGGACAGCCGGATGGCTGCCATGCTCGGCTTCCCGATCGAGGGAGCGACCGAAGCGCCGTATTTTGACTGGTACTGCCTCCGCGCGGAAGCGCTTGAGGAGAACGGGCATGTTGAGCTCGTCTTCAAGCAGCTGGTGATCCCGACGATGGAGGAGGAGCCGGCGATGCTCGTCGTATTCAGCGAGCCGATCGCCGAGGAGGACAACGCGAAGTAAGCCATGCGAAGAAACAAGCAATCACAGGAAAATCAGGGCGCCGGCGTGCCGCAGGATCCGCAGCTGACCTATGCGGTGAAGCTCGCCGTGGAGCAGACGCTCCGCGAGATGGGCGTGGAGGCCAATGCACCCAGCCAGAGAAAGCCGGAAAACGAGCCGAAGACCATTGACCTGATCGGCCTGATGTTCTACGTGCTGGAAAAGTTCTGGTGCGTGCTGCTGGCGGCGATCCTCTGTGCGGCGCTGATGGGCTTCAGGGCAAGCCGCTCCGTGCCGACCTATACCGCCACGGCCAAGCTCTACATCGTCAACCCCGAGAGTTCCGGCATCGACATGCTGGATCTGCAGCTGGGCACGGTGCTGACGCTCGACTATCAGGAGGTCTTCAAGACCTGGGAAGTCCATGAGATGGTCCGTCAGGAGCTGAACCTGCCGTATACCTACGAGATGATGCAGCAGATGCTGACGGTCACCAACCCGGAGGACACGCGCATCCTGTACATCACCGTGGCCTTCCCGGATGCGCAGATGGCGGCGGACATCGCCAACGCCTACGCGCGCGCGGCGAAGGAATTCATCATCAGCACGATGAAGGGCGAAATGCCCAGCGACTTCTCGATCGCCCTTGTGCCCGGCGTGGGCTATGCGGCGAGCAAGAGCCGTTCGCTGATCATGGGCTTCATGCTGGGCAGCGTGCTGGCCGTCGGCATCCTGACGCTGCTCTTCGTCCTTGACGAGCGCCCGCGCACGCCGGAGGACATCAGCGACTACGGCGGCATCCCGACGCTGGCCGTCCTTCCCTCTACCAAGGACATGCGCAAGGCTGCGCGCCGGGAAGAGAAGCGACAGGCGGAGAGGAACATCACGATATGAACACGGTAAAGATCACCCGCTTCCCCGAGCTGGATTACATCTCGGCGGAGGGCTTCAATACGCTGGTCACCAACCTCTCCTACTGCGGCGATGACATCCGCACGATCATGGTTACCAGCCGCTATGCCGGAGAGGGCAAGAGCTATGTGACCATGAACCTGATGCGCACGTTCGCCGGCATGGGCAAGCGCGTCGTCCTCATCGATACGGATCTGCGCGCCTCCGGCATTCAGGCCAACTACAGGCTCCGCTATGAATCCGAGCACAGCTACGGCCTTGCGGAGTACCTTGCCGGCCACTGCGGGATCGATCAGGCGATGTACCAGACGACGGTCCCCAATGCGTGGCTCATCCCCGCCGGTCATCGCGCGCCGAACCCGCTTCAGCTGCTGGATACGGCGAAGATGGAGGAACTGATGGACTGGCTGGCGACAGAGTTTGACGTCGTGCTGGTGGATACCCCGCCGGTCGGCATCCTCGTCGACGCGGTGGCGCTGGCTAAGTTCTGCGACGGCGCGCTGCTGGTCGTGGGCTATCGCCAGGGCAGACGGCGCGAGATCGGCACGGCGGTGGAGAGCATCCGCCAGACGGGCTGCCGCATGCTCGGCTCCGTGCTCAACGAGGTCAAGTTCAACAGCATGAGCAACAGATTCTACTACTACAACTCGCGCCGCTACGACGGCTATTACAGCAAGTACTACGGGCGCGGCGAGAAGAAGGACAACAAGTGACGACGACCAGACCGGAAAGCGAGCCTGTGCAGACGCGCAGCCTTGGCATCGAGCAGTGGCATGAGCTGGGGCTTGAGGGCAATATGCTTCCTGTGACGATCACGCTGGAGGGAGACAGCATGCGCCCGCTGATCCGGCGCGGGCGGGACAGGGTGACGATCCTGCCGCTGATGCGGCCGATCCAAAAGGGCGACGTCGTTCTCTTCAAGGGCGGAGAGAAGCGCTACGTCGTGCACCGCGTTTACCGGATGCGGGACGGCCTCGTGCAGACGCTGGGCGATAACTGCCTGAATCCTGACCGATGGATGCCGATGGACATGATCTGGGGTCTGGTGGTCAAGATGGAGCGCGGCGGGCGCACATGGCGGCTGGACAGCCGCGCGGCGCGCGCGTTCGGACTGTTCTGGATGGCGATATTCCCCGTGAGGAAGGCGTACCTGCGGTGCAGGGGGCTGGCGGCGCGGGTGTATCGGAAGATGTTTACGAAGAAGAAGTGAGAGGGGTGAGGGGCAATGGCGGATATGGAGATGCCAAAGACCCTCCGTGCCCTTCTTGCAAGGCTTGACGAGCAAGGGACCACCGATCACCGGCGATATGAGGAAGTGCGCCGATATCTGAACTTCAAGGCGAGGGACAAGGGCGTCCCGATTTCCGGCAGCTTTGAGCTGACGCCGCTGTGCAATCTGGATTGCAAGATGTGCTATGTGCATCTGAATAAGGAGCAGATGAAGGGTGCGCAGCTGCTGACGACAGAGCAGTGGAAGGACATCATGCAGCAGGCAATTGACGCCGGCATGATGTATGCTACGTTGACAGGTGGAGAATGTTTGACACATCCGGGATTTAAGGAGCTGTACCTCTTTTTACGCGAATATGGGGTCGAGATATCAATCCTGAGCAATGGATTGCTTATGGATGAGGAGATGGTGGAGTTTCTAAACAGGAATACACCTTCCATGATTCAGGTATCCCTCTATGGAGCAAGCGAGGATGCTTATGAACGGGTGACTGGAAAACGAGTGTTCAGAGATATTGTCCAGAATATTACAAGAATCAAAGAGGCTGGTTTGCCTTTAGTGATTGCTGTGACCCCTAGTTCCTATATGATGGACGGGGAAGAGATTCTCAGATTTCTGAAAGATCATGAGTTTTCCTATCAGATCAGTTCGGGATTGATTGCTCCAAGGAAAGAGACGGAAAGGGATTTGGCTGATGCCGGACTTGAAACATATGTGAAACTATTTCGGTTGCTGAAAGAACAGAATGGTATATTGCCTGAACCGGAATGCGATATAGAGTTGCTTCCTGAGCCGGGTGGAAATTGTGATGACAGTTTGATTGGTGTTCACTGCAGTGCGGGAAGAGGTAGTTTTGCTGTTGACTGGAGGGGTGGACTTCTTCCCTGTAATGCATTTCCGTGTAAAGCTGAGAATGTGATCGAACTTGGTTTTGACGAGGCATGGAAGAGAATCAATTCGATTGCAAATGCATTTCCGTTACCCAAAGAGTGTGAGGGATGTTCATACAGGAGCGAGTGCAGGAACTGCGTTGCTGAACACGCTTCTGGAGCAGAAATCGGCCATGCAAGTCGAAGGATTTGCGATTGGACGAAAAGAATGAAGGCTGAAGGACTGCTCTAAGTGCAGTTTCAGTATATTAAAAAGAAATTTTCTAGGAGGAAAAGAAAATGAAGAAGACCTATGAAACTCCGACCGTGGAGAAGATTGCATTCCAGTATAGGGATCAGGTTGTGGTTGCGAGCAGAGAAATTGGACAGTATTACAAGGCGGCTGGCTCGGATTATTGTGTGGAGCACCAGTAAATAGTGACTTGAGAATCGTATAGTGTTTATAAAAAGTCATAATATCGTAATGAGTTTCTGTATGCTGGCTGAAAAAGGAATTGAGGCCATGTGGGTATGTCTGATTGAGTGAGTTGGGTGAGTGTATTGCAGCATCAGATCAAAGAAACAGATGGGCTTGTGGCGGTTATTGATAACCTCGAGAGAGAACAAGCCAGCAAAGGTCGAATCGAAACCCAAATGAATTCCTATCTGGATAAGAAAGCCAGAATAGCAGGGATTCCGATCAGGGGGACTTTTGAACTCACACCTCTGTGCAATTTGGACTGTAAAATGTGCTATGTACATTTAACGTCTCAGCAGCTGCAGGCAAATAGCAAGAAAATGTTGACGGGTGATCAGTGGAAAAGAATCATTGATCAAGCTGTAGAGCATGGTATGTTGTTTGCCTTGTTAACTGGCGGCGAAGCTATGATGCATCCGGAGTTTCGTGATATTTTTCTGCATCTGCTAGACAAAGGGGTGCTAACTGCTGTTAACACAAATGGCCTGATGCTCGATGATGAGAGAATTGATTTTTTCAAGCGGCATCGACCTAAAGCAATTCAGATTTCTCTTTATGGGGATAACGAGGACAATTATGAAAAAGTAACAGGTCATCGCGTCTTTTCAAAAGTACTGAAGGCGATTAATAAACTGAAAGATGCGGGGATTACTGTTAATGTTGGAATCACGCCAAATCGATATATGGTTGATTTTGGCGCAGAACTATTGAGCCTTGTTGATCGGTTGGATGTAATGTACTCCGTTAATGCTGGTTTATTCCGTCCGCGAGAAGAAACTGGCAGAGCAGATAAATGCCATGATTTGTCATTGGATGAATACATACATCTATATAAGCTGCAGGCGAAGATCGAAGGAAGAGAGTATAAACCGGTCTGTCAAGATGATCTTCTTCCGGTTGGGGGAAGAATTACGGAAAACCCGCGTGGATTCAGATGTGGTGGGGGTAGAAGCTCGTTTGCAGTAACTTGGCATGGAACAATGCAACCCTGCTTGATGATGTCAGAGATAAGTACTTCGTTAACAGAGAGAAGGTTTTCGGATGCATGGAATTTGATTCATCAGGGGGCCCTTGACTATCCTTTCCCCCAGGAATGTATTGGATGTGCGTATAGTCAAGTTTGCCCTGCCTGTGTAAAACTACATGCAGACGGAGCACCAATTGGTCATGCGAATCCTGCTTTCTGCATTAGGGCAAGACGCTTGGCAGCAGAAGGAATGATTCGACTAGGATAGAAGTGAATGGAGTGAACCAGTGTGAAGAAAAAGTATGCGGCACCTATTGCACGCTTGATTGATTATCAATATGAAGAGCAGGTTAGAGCAACTTCAACTTGTAGCGGGGCTGGCTTTGTTGCGCAGGGAAATAGTTGCGAGCTATACCGAGTTGGTGTTGTGACAAGGTCGGTAGATCCTTGTTGGTTTGAGAGCGACTGGCAGCCTTCCTAAATTAATGGATTGAGTGTAGATTATGACGCTATATGACACTATAAGTCTCAATGTTTTGAAGCATCCACTTTGTGCTGACGACATCCATATAAACGAGATGGAACCAGTTGTCAAAATGGATGAAATTGAGATTTTTTGTAATGATTTAGGGCAATGGTGCTTTCAACTGCGAAATGGAATCCGAGATACATATGTGATTGCCAGTGATGATTATGATTGTATTGAGTTGTATACCGAGCAGCTGGAGCATTTAGGTGTCAACGAGAACTCTGAACGCTTCCTGATCCGCACCGCCTTCGAATGCCGCTTCTGCTACGAGGGCATTGTATCTCTCCATGCGGCCTGCGTGGAAAACGGCGAATACGCCGTGGCCTTCACCGGCCACTCCGGCCTTGGCAAATCCACCCGCGCGAAGGCGTGGGTCGACACGCTTGGCTTTGAGTGGATCAGCGGAGACCGCCCCGCTGTGCGCCTTGAAAAGGAAGGCAGCACGGCCTGCGGCGTGCCGTGGGATGGCAAGGAGCAGATCTTCCGCGACGTCGAGCGCCCGCTCAAGGCGATTCTGGAAGTGCGCCGCTCTCCGGCGAATTATATCCGTAAGCTGACCCGTGATCAGGCGAGGCAGCTCATTATGCAGCAGAGCTTTGTGCCCATGTGGGACACGGATGCCGCTGTGATGGCGATGGCCAATGTCCGCCGCCTGATCGACAAGACGCCGGTGTACCGCGTATTCTGCGGGCCGGACGGAGATGCGGCGAAAGTTATTTACGATATTCTTTTCAATCATCCTGAGAAAATCAGAGAGGCAGATGAGGAAGAAATGAAGATTAAGGACGGGTTTGTCCTGCGCAACGTGGTGGACGAGTTCATCGTCATGCCCACGGGCGATAACATTGCGAAGTTCGACGGCGCGGTCGTGCTCAACGAGGTGTCCGCGTTTGTCTTTAAGCAGCTGGAGCATGCTGTGACTCGCGACGATCTGCTGCAGGCGGTGCTTGCGGAGTTTGACGTGGACGAGGAGACGGCGAAGAAGGATCTGGACGCGCTGCTGGAGCAGTTTGTCACGATGGGTCTTCTTGACGCCTGAGAGGGCGCGCTCCGGATATGAAAGAAATACTCAGAGACGTATGGCAGCGGGATAGAAAGGGTTTCCTGACGATCCTGCTGCTCAATATTGCGGTGTCCATGACGGGCGGCATCTCCATCGTCATGCTGATTCCGATGCTCGGGCTGCTGGACATATCGCAGGCGTCCGTATCTGCGCTGTCCGTGCTGACCGCGCCGCTGCAGAGGCTTTCCTATCCGCAGCAGGTCGTGGTGCTGATCGCGATGTACTTTGTGCTCGTGGTCTTCAAGGCACTGCTCGGGCGGCTGCTCTCCCTGCGGGAGACGCGGTTTCTGGAGGATTATTCCTATAGCCTGCGCGATTCGCTGTATCAGGCGGTGTCCCGCGCGGATTGGGAGAAGCTGACGGCGGGTAGGCAGTCCGACACGATCAACCTCTTTACTGCGCAGTGCAGTCAGGTCAGTTATGGCGTAGCAGATATGATCCACATGATCTCGTCGCTGGTCTCTGCGGCTGTGCAGCTGGGCATCGCGATCTGGCTGAGCCTGCCGGTGACGATCTTCGTCTGCGTGTGCGGCGCGGCGTTTGTGCTGATGTTTAGGGGCATGTTCCGCGTGTCCAAGGAATATGGCGAGGAAATGATCCGCATCAACCGCGCGATGTATTCCGAGTTGTTCAATCAGCTGCGCAGCGTGAAGGAAGTGCGCACCTACAACGTGCAGCGCGAGCACACGAAGCTCTTTGACGAGATCAGCGATTCCTTCCGTCAGGCGAAGATGAAGTATGTCAAGCTGCGCGCTTTCCCGCAGGTGATCTATTCCTGCGCGGCGGCGTTCATGATCGGCGTCATCTTCATCGTGTGCGTGCTCTTCTTTAAGATGGATACCGCGCGCCTGATGGTGCTGGTGTATGTGTTTATGCGGCTGTGGCCGGTGTTCAGCGGCTTCTATGGCCGTCTGCAGAGCATCCTGTCCAGCGTGCCGGCGCATGAAAAGCTGAGCGAGGCGCTTGCGGCGCTTGAGCAGACGGGCAGCGAGCCGGAGAATCCTCCAGCGATGCCCTTTGAACGGGAGATTGAGTTCCGCGGCGTTACGTTTGCCTATCATGACGGCACGGAGAACGTGCTGGATGGCGTGTCGTTTTCGCTGAAGAAGGGAACGACGACGGCGCTTGTCGGGTGCAGCGGCGCAGGAAAGACGACGATTGCCGACCTGCTGCTTGGCTTCCTGCACCCCACCAGCGGCGAAATCCTCATAGACGGCGTGCCGCTGACGAGGGAGACGCTGCCGGGCTGGAGGCAAAGCCTGGGCTATATCCCGCAGGAGCCGCTGATTCTGCATGCGTCCGTGCGCGAGAACCTTCAGCGCTTCCATCCGACGGCAACGGAGCCGGAGATGATCGAGGCGCTCAAGAAGGCGCAGGCGTGGGGCATTGTCAGCGGGCTCAAGGATGGACTGGATACGCCGCTCGGTGACGAGGGCGTGCGCCTGTCCGGCGGTGAGCGTCAGCGGATCGTGCTGGCGCGCGTGCTGCTCGGGCATCCGCGCTTGATCATCATGGACGAGGCGACCAGCGCGATGGATTACGAGAGCGAGGCGGCGGTACGCGAGGCCGTGCGCGCGCTTGACAAGGAGATCACTGTGCTGATCATTGCGCATCGTCTGGCGACGGTCCGCACGGCACAGAATGCCATCGTTCTTGAGAATGGAAGAATTACCGAGGATGGATCCCTGAAGGAGCTTCTGGAGAGGCCGGACGGCTATCTGCATAAGCTGCTTTATATCGATTGATTATCTTTGCAAATGGACGTCAATTGATTGGATGCATATTGAATTCTGTTAGACCTGAACAGAACAACAGCATATTATGCGGTTTCGGCGGGAGCCAAGCTGCTTTCTCACAAGAGGCCGCATGTTTTGCGGTCTCTTCTTAGCTTGTGAAAACGTTTTCTGTGGACAAAAGAGATTCATTGAGCGTTTTCTTCGAAAGATTTGTTGGATGAGTGTGCGTTACAGGACGTTTGCTGCGCAAAGGCATAAGTTTACTTTTGAGAAGGAAGTAATGAGCATGGTGCAAAATAAAGCTTGCTTGAATAAGAGCGAAGAAGGCCTTGAAATACCGCAGGTAGTGCAGGACAAGATGGCTCGCTCTGTGAACTCGGCAGGGAAGATTGATGAACAGGCAGTAAATGATCTGAAGTTCGTCAATGTTACCAGCAGAGAATACCGGGTTATAAAGAGAGCTTTGGATATCATTCTTTCGGCGATTGGGCTGGTAGTGATAGCTGTTCCGATGCTGATTGTCTTCGCCATCATGTATATCGACGATCCTGGACAGGTGCTTTTTAGCCAGTATCGCGTGGGTTTGGGCGGTCGTAGGTTCAAGCTGTATAAACTTCGAACAATGAGATGTGATACACCCAAGTATTTGTCTACCAGCGAGGTGGATGATCCGAATAAGTACATTACCAGAGTGGGACGAGTCTTGAGAAAGTGGTCCATTGATGAACTTCCTCAGTTGATCAATATCGTCAAGGGCGATATGAGCATTGTCGGTCCGCGTCCGTTGATTTCGGATGAATATGAGATTCACGAACTCCGGTTTAAGTGTGGCGTATATAAAGTGCGTCCGGGTCTTACGGGTCTTGCTCAGATTAACGGAAGAGATACTGTGACGCCTGCAGACAAAGTGCGGTGGGATGTGAAGTATCTTGAGAACTTTGGGTTCATTACAGACGCGAAAATTGTCTTGGCAACCATTCCGAAGCTGTTTGGCGCAAGTGGGGTTGTCGAAGGATTTAAGCATACAACTGAGAATGAGAGGAAATGAGCAATGAAAGTTGCGCTCATTGCGAATGATACGACATTTATCTATAATCTACGGCGCGAAATACTGGAAGCTCTGATTGCGGAAGGGCATGCCGTCACGGTAATTGCACAGGTGCTTTCGCATAAAGAGGAACTGACGGCAATGGGATGCAATGTGGTAGATGTCACAATTGGCAGGCGAAGCTCTAACCCATTGGGCGATCTTAAACTGATGTGGGAACTGCTGACTTTGCTTCGGAAGAGCAGGCCGGATGTTGTACTGACCAATAACATTAAGCCCAACGTATATGGCGGCATGGCCTGCCGCCTGTTGGGCATTCGTTATTTGCCCAATATTACTGGTCTTGGAACCGCCGTTGAGATCCCCGGTAAACTTCAGATGCTGACTACCCGTCTCTATAAGTGGGGGGTGGCTGGTGCTGAGTGTGTGTTCTTCCAAAACAGTGAAAACGAACAGTTCTTCCGTGAGCGAAAGATGCTGAACAAAAAGAGCCGTGCTGTTTTGCTGCCGGGTTCCGGTGTTAATCTGGAGAAGCATCAGATTAAGCCCTATCTGCAAGAAAATACAATTCACTTTCTCTATATTGCCCGCGTGATGAAGGAGAAGGGCATCGATTTGTATCTGGCCTGCGCCAAGGCAATCCATGACCGTTATCCCAATACGCTGTTCCACATCTGCGGTATGTGTGATGACGAAGCTTACTTGGAGATTCTGAAAAAGGCAGAAGCAGAAGGTTACATCAAATATCACGGCCAGCAGAAGGATATGGTACCATTCTTCACCATGGCGCATTGCATCGTGCATCCTTCCTACTATCCGGAAGGCATGAGCAATGTGCTGCTGGAGGCCGCTTCCAGCGCACGCCCGATTGTCGCAACCGACCGCAGCGGCTGCCGTGAGACCGTTGATGACGGCAAGACGGGCTTTGTCGTTCCTATCAAGGATGAAGTTGCGCTGATTGCTGCTGTGGATAAGTTCATGCAGATGACTTGGGAGGAGCGCCGCGAGATGGGACTTGCAGGTCGGGCGAAGATGGAGAGAGAGTTTGACCGTCAGATCGTTGTGAAGATGGTTGTGGATGAAGTAAAGCAGATTTGAGGGTAGTGGAATGGATTACAAGAAGCTGATAAAAAGCCGGTCCACCAGAGTTAAGATCATGCAGTTGCTTAGCTTTGTGCCAGACTCCTGGATGTTAAGACTTCAGTATCGCATTAAAACTGGCAGAAAGCTTAATCTGAAAAAACCACAAAGGTTTTCTGAAAAACTGCAGTGGTATAAGTTGAACTACCGTAATCCCTGTATGCCTCGGTGTGTTGATAAATATGATGTTCGGCAATATGTGGCTGAAATGGGCCTAAAAGACACCCTGGCCACTTGCTATGGGGTTTATTGTTCTTCAGAGGATGTTGATTTTGATGCGCTACCGCAGTCTTTCGTGTTAAAGGATACATTGGGGAGTGGCGGAAATTCGGTAATTATTGTTGAAGATAAAGGCAATGCTGACCTTGATGCAATACGAAACCAAATGCAATCATGGGTCAATACTACAATCCGCGCCAAGAATCCGGGCAGAGAATGGGTTTATGATTTCCGAAAACACCGGGTCATTGCCGAAGAATATCTACATGACAATAACGGATTGATAGACTACAAGTTTTTTTGCTTTGGCGGTAAAATAGCATGTGTGTATGTAATTGCCAATAGAGAGCTTGGAAATCATGGCGAACTTGCAATCATGGATGCTGACTTTAATAGATTGCCATATCAAAGTACAACTCAGAGTGTAATGACTGAAGATCCAATAGTGCCTGAAAACTATGCTAAAATGAAACGTATTGTAGAGGTGCTTTCAGCGCCTTTTCCGCATGTTCGGGTTGATATGTATTCAATTGGGTCAAGAGTCATATTTGGTGAACTCACATTCTTTGGCGCGAGTGGATATATGTCATATGAACCTGATAACTTTGATTATATCTTGGGTGAGTGTTTTGAGTTGCCAAAAGTGAAATAGAACATTGAGTAGAAAAGGGATGCAATCAATGCAGAAAGCAATAATCTATACGGGTAATTTTCTATTTCCTGATGGAAATGCAGCCGGAAAAAGAGTGTGGGGAAATGCAAAAGCCATAAAGGCAGCCGGTTATGAGGTCATCTGCTTTTGCTTTCGCAAAGATGATCCTGATTCTGGACTTCAGAAAAAGATTTGCGACGATATGCAAATATATTCTATTCCGTATTCTAGAGGAATTCATCGAGTGAATAATGTATATCCTGCCATTCTTTTTCGAAGGATACTAAAAGAAGTACGGAAAATGTACACCATTGATTCAGTAATTATGTACGGTACTCTTGGTACATCCGGATACAATATGGCTATTATCCGTTTCTGCCAAAGACTAGGAATCCGTTTGATCTGTGATAAGGTTGATCTGTTTGACGAACCACATAAGAATAATCTTCTTCGTTACTGGCTCAAGAAGCGTGACTTATATGTAATGGATCACAAAATTCTTCCAAGTTGCGATAAATGGATTGCTGTGAGTGATTACCTGAAAAAACGCATGCCTGATCCAGAAAAAACTATGATCGTTCCTCCTTTATCAGTTGAAGTAAAGCGTACTATGGTTGCTGATACCAACCAGCCTACCACTATTGCTTATGCAAGCTTGATATCTGAAAAGGGTATTCCGGTATCTAGCTGGAAAGACAGAGTGGATGCGATTGTGGACGTTTGCTACGTCTTGCTGCACGTAAGAAATATTCCTGACTTCAAGATGTGTTTCATTGGGTTTACCAAAGATCAATTCCTTGGGCAATTTCCAGAAGCACATAGAGCTGAGTATCAAGATAAGTTGCGGGTGCTCGAAAACCACATTGTGTTCTATGGATTGCAGAGTAATACAAATGCTCAAAAGATTATTTCTCAATCTGACTTTACTATTTTGTTGCGAGATAGCAAAACTTGCACAAATGCAGGCTTTCCGACTAAGGTTTCGGAGTCACTATCGCTTGGTGTTCCGGTGATAGCAAACGCGACAAGTGATATAGCAATATATGTACATGATATGGTGAATGGTTGTATTGTCCCAGATCCACATGATATTGAAGGAATTGCTGACAAAATAGAATCGTTAATTGCTCTGACGCGAGAGCAAAAAGATATTATGCGGACAAATGCAATTAATGATAAACCGTTCTACTATGAAAAGTATGTTGAGAACTTTAAAGCTTTTCTGATGAATTAAATGAGAGTTCAAAGGGTGTTTCTGTCTGTTTTGAACTGAAGGTAGAGATGTGAAAAATGATTATTTACCTAGTATTATGGGCGCTGTTGATATTACCATACATGATGGCTAATGGCCAAGGATGGAAAAACTTTACGCGAAATTATGCGATTTATGTTTCTATCTGCCTTATTGTGCTTATTGGATGCCGTCATGTTTCTGTAGGTGCAGACACTAGGCAGTATGAATACTTGTATTCCATTTCTGCAGAACAGATATCTCCTGAAAAATATGATCAAGGTTATTATCGCTTCGCGCATTTTTTCCATCAGTTGGGTTTCAGTTACCAAGCCTACAACTTTATTGTAGCGGTTGTTTTGGTTAGTTCTTTGGTACTCTTTTACGCGACTTACTCGAAGAATACTGCCTTCAGTACATTGGTTTTTATGACCATTGGCTTGCTGCCCATGTATATGTCGGGCACCAGACAATCATTGGCAATTTCCATATATCTGCTTGCAGTTATATGGACAGATAAACACAGGAAGCTTTTGCAGTTGATTGTTTCGATCCTGCTGGCTTGGCTGGCATCGACATTTCATGCTTCGGCGATGGTTGGTTTTGCTGCAATTGCCTTGATTGCTCTGAGACCGAGATTGTCCAGGCAAAGTCTGTTCATATTGGTAATGATTGCTGCCGGAACGATGGTGTATAGAAACCATGTTGCCGGACTAGCACAATATGTATTGCCGGAAAAGTACATGTCTTATGATCTTAATGCCGATTATCAGATCAACCCCCTACTGATTATTATTTCCATATTGATTCCTGCATTTTGCCTGGTTTTTGATACGGATGTTCAGCCTGACGGGAGATTCAGTGCAGAGAAGACATGGCTGTATCTATTTTCATGCGCAAATATCCTGCTGACAATTCTTGCAAAAAACAGCATGTACTTTAGCAGGATCTCTTATTATTTCGTTCATGCAAATTCGATATTGATATCGAATATGATCGTTAAGCAGCGGATGCGAACCAATTCGTATATTATGTATATAGTTATTGGCGTTATCTGCATGCTCTATTTTCTTATTTCGATGCCGGGAGGAACCTTGAAGATAGATAACTATATGTTTTTCTGGCAGCAGATTGGAGTATAAGAATTGCGAGCTATGGTCATCAATCGCGAAAGGGGATATTGATGAAAGTCTTGATTGTAACTGCTTATGGCGGCTGGGGAAGTACCGGGAAAATAGCAGACAGCATTGCCGCAAATGTTGTTGATCATGGTCATGAAGCGGTCGTAGCGTATGGTTTTTATCGATCTGCTTTCGCAAATAGTGTAAAACTCAAAAGCGGTGCTCGGTATATGAGTTTTTTTGAGATTTTTAAGAGCAGAATTACGGGTTATATGGGTTTTACCAGCAAGCATGCTACCAGAAAATTGATCAGCCTGATCAGGAAAGAAAAACCGGATGTAATCAATTTGCATAATGCGCATGGCGGATATGTTCACATCGAATTGCTGTTTCAGTACATTAAGAAGGAACAGATTCCGGTTGTGTGGACGATTCATGACTGTTGGTCATTCACCGGCCATTGTGCACACTTTGAAAAAGTGGGATGTGATCGCTGGAAAACAGCTTGTTTTGACTGCCCGGACAGAAAGCTGAAACAAAGCTATCCAATCAGCTATTTTTTTGATCGGTCTCCGGAACAGTACCGGCGTAAAAAAACAGCTTTTTCTGAAGTTGAAAATCTCACGATTGCCACACCCTCTCAGTGGCTGGCGGATCTTGCCAAGCAATCTTATCTTGGATACGCGAGGATTAAAGCGATTCATAACGGAATAGATGTTGGGTTGTTTAACCCAATTGTGTCTGATGTTAAGAAGCGTTACGATTGCGAGAATAAAAAACTGGTGCTTGCTGTAGCCATGGGTTGGAGTGAACGGAAGGGATATGGCTATATTTTGAAGCTTGCGGAAAGGCTTCCGAAGGACGAATACCAGGTGATGGTCGTTGGCTTAAATGAAAGACAAATGCAGGAGATTCCGGCTGGAATTATTGGGATTCCGCGTACAGCAAATCAAAAAGAATTGGCGGAAATCTATTCTGCAGCTGATGTATTGGTTAACCCTACTTTGGGAGATACATATCCCACAGTCAATCTTGAGTCGATTGCCTGCGGTACGCCGGTTGTTACATTCAGAACCGGAGGAAGCCCGGAGTCAATTACAAGCGAAACAGGGGCTGTGGTTGAACAGCATGACATAGATGCTCTTGAACGTGAAGTTATTCGTTGGGCAAATACTAATGCCAGAGAAGCGTGCAGAAATTATGCGATTCAAAATTTCGATCGCAATAAGTGTTTTGATGAATATACCTCTTTATTCTGCGAGGCTATTGAGCGCAGGCGTAATAGGTGAGAGGCTGCAGTGTTTTGAGTAAGAAACAGCATATTGAGGAGAACACTTGGCATATGCAAACAAGGAAGGAATATTCAAAGAAGCGTCAAATTGCCGGAAATGCTGCGTGGATGATCGGATGTAAAGTATTCCAGGCGTTGTTGGGCGTCGTCATTACGATGTTTACAGCCCGTTTTTTGGGGCCGTCCAATTATGGAATAATCAATTATGCGTCTTCCCTGGTCGCTTTTGTTGCTCCTATTGGCAAACTTGGTTTGGATTCAATACTTGTTAATGAGTTAATTAACCAACCCGACCGGGAAGGCGAGATCATAGGTACATCTATAGTAATGAGTCTCATTTCGAGTCTCCTGTGTATAGTTGGGCTTGCCGGGTTTGTTGCCTTGGCCAATCCGGGCGAAGAAATCACGCTTATCGTATGTATATTGTATAGTATCGTACTTTTTGCTTACGCGGTTGAACTGATTCAGTATTGGTTTCAGGCGCATTTGCTGTCGAAGTATCCGTCGATCGCCATGCTGGTTGCCTATTTTGCCAAATCGGTTTACCAGGTGATTTTGCTTGTGAATGGAAGCGATATATGCTGGTTTGCCCTGTCTTCGGCATTCGATGTTTTTATCATAGATGCAATTATTCTTGTTCAGTATAAGCGGATCACCAAACAGAAGTTAAGCTATTCACTGGCGGCGGCGAAGCGGATGTTTGCACAGAGCAAGCATTATATCGTATCTTCTATGATGGTCACGATTTTTGCGAATACCGACCGGATTATGATAAAAATGATGCTGGGAGATTCTCAGACGGGATTTTATTCTGCTGCGGTTGCATGCGCGAGCATTACAAGTTTTGTTTTTTCGTCAATTATGTATTCCGTTAGGCCGATTATCCTAGAAAAGCATAAGAATAAGGAAAAGAGCTTTGACAATTGGCTAACCGCATTGTATTCGATAATACTGTATTTGTCGTTGGTGCAATGCGTGTTTATTGCTGCTTTTGCTCCGCTGATTATCCGGATTCTTTATGGCTCAAACTATACAGCGGCAATCGAACCGCTGCGTTGGATTGTCTGGTATACAACATTTAGCTATCTGGGCACAGTAAGGAATATTTGGATCATTGCAAATGAAAAGCATAATTTGCTTTGGAAGATCAATCTAGTTGGCGCAGTTAGCAACGTACTTCTGAATTTGGTGATGATTCCTTTGTACGGCATATCCGGCGCGGCAATTGCCTCGCTGCTGACCCAGATAATCACAAATGTTGTGCTGTGCTTTGTGTTCACTGAACTAAGACCAACGCTCCGCTATTTAAAGGATAGTTTGAATTTCATTAAGTGCATAAAGACTCTCAAAGCACTAGTGTAGTTATCAAATAGATTTAAACAGGACTGTGAGGAAAACTTATGTCTGCTTTTACCAATGCGACCCTGATGATCACCGGTGGTACCGGCTCTTTCGGTTCCACCGTTCTTAAACATTTTATGAATACGGACATCGGTCAAATCCGTATCTTCTCCCGTGATGAGAAGAAGCAGGATGATATGCGCCACGAGCTGCAGGCGACCATGCCGGAACTGGCTAAGAAGGTTAAGTTTTTCATTGGCGATGTTCGCAATCCGCAGTCTGTGCGTGATGCCATGCCTGGCGTCGATTACATCTTCCATGCGGCGGCGCTGAAGCAGGTACCCTCTTGCGAGTTTTTCCCGATGGAGGCCGTGCGTACCAACGTGGAAGGCACTGACAATGTACTGCATGCTGCCATTGCTGAAGGCGTCAAGCGTGTAGTGTGCCTGTCTACCGATAAGGCAGCTTATCCCATCAATGCCATGGGTATCTCCAAGGCTATGATGGAGCGCGTCATTTATGCCAATGCTCGTGTGGCAGCAGAGCGCGGCAACGGCACTGTCATCTGTTGCACCCGTTATGGTAATGTCATGTGCAGTCGCGGCAGCGTCATTCCGCTGTTCATCGATCAGATTCGTGCGGGCAAGCCGATCACCATCACCAATCCTAACATGACCCGCTTCCTGATGAATCTGGACGAGGCGGTGGATCTGGTGAAGTTTGCCTTCGAGCACGCCAATCCCGGCGATCTGTTCATCCAGAAGGCAGACGCCTGTACCATCGGCGATCTGGCTAAGGCTGTGCAGCAGCTGTTCGGTGATACTGGCACCAATATCATAGGTACTCGTCATGGTGAGAAGTTGTACGAGACCCTCATGACCCGCGAGGAGCGTCTGCGCAGCGAGGATATGGGCGATTACTATCGCGTTGCTGCCGACAATCGCGATCTCAATTACGACAAATTCGTGGTTAAGGGCGAAGTGCACACCGAGGCCGACGATTCCTATACCAGCCACAATACCACCCGTCTGGACGTGAAAGGCACGGTTCGAAAGCTGCTGACCACCGACTATGTCCGTACTGCACTGGAGGCTGTGAAGTAATGAAAATCCTCATCACCGGCGCTAAGGGATTTGTGGGCAGGAACCTTGTCTGCAACCTGCGCAACATCATGGAAGGCAAGAATCGTACCCGTCCGGGGATTGCCATCGAAGCAATTCTCGAATATGACATTGATACCGATCCTGCGCTGTTGGACGAATACTGCGCGCAGGCGGATTTCGTGTTCAATCTGGCGGGCGTGAACCGTCCCAAGGAGAACAGCGAGTTCATGGAGGGCAATTTCGGCTTTGCGTCCACACTTCTGGAAACGCTGAAGAAACACAACAACGCCTGCCCGGTGATGCTATCCTCCTCCATTCAGGCCACGCTGATCGGACGCTACGGTCAGTCCGACTACGGTAAGTCTAAGCTGGCCGGTGAGGAACTGTTCTTCCAGTACGCGCAGGACACCGGCGCGAAGGTGATGGTCTACCGTTTCCCGAACCTGTTCGGCAAGTGGTGTCGTCCCAACTATAACAGCGCTGTGGCGACTTTCTGCAACAACATCGCCAATGATCTGCCTATCACCGTCAACGATCGTACGACGGAACTGGAACTGCTCTACATCGACGATCTGGTGGAGGAAATGCTGGACGCGCTGGAGGGCAAGGAACATCACTGTGTTTACGACGGCCTGAATCCTGTTTATAATGAGGATGGTCGTTACTGTGTAGTGCCTACCACCCACAAGGTCACGCTGGGCGAGATCGTCGATCTGCTGGAGTCCTTCAAGGCACAGCCTAAAACACTGCAGATGCCGCAGATTCCAACTGGTTCCTTTGCAAAGAAACTCTATTCTACATACCTGTCCTATCTGCCGAAGGAAGCTGTCAGCTTTCCGCTCAAGATGAATGTGGATAATCGCGGCAGCTTCACCGAGCTTCTGCGTACCGCATCCTGCGGCCAATTCTCTGTGAATATCAGCAAGCCCGGCATTACCAAGGGGCAGCACTGGCACAACACCAAGTGGGAGTTTTTCATTGTGGTGTCCGGTCATGGCCTCATTCAGGAGCGCAGGATCGGCTCCGATGAAGTAATAGAGTTTGAAGTCACCGGTGAAAAGATCGAGGCGATCCATATGCTGCCCGGTTACACTCATAACATCATCAACCTGAGCGACACGCAGGATCTGGTGACGGTCATGTGGGCGAATGAGCCCTTTGATCCGCAGCATCCGGATACGTTCTTTGAAAAGGTGTGATTCGATGCGTTTAATCATTCTTGGCGCAGGTGGTTATGGCCGTACTGTGGCGGATATTGCCGCACAGACTGGCACATACGATGAGATCTGTTTTCTCGATGACAACAGTCAGGAGAAAGACGTGATCGGTAAGTGCGCTGATTATGCAGTTCATGCGGATGAATACACCGTATTCTATTCGGCGTTTGGGAATAACGAGAGCCGGGTGTCATGGCTGAGAAGGCTGAGTGACAGTGGTTGCAAGGTGGCAACCATCATTCATCCCACGGCATATGTTAGTCCGACGGTGTATCTGGCGGAGGGAAATGTAGTTCTTCCGCATGCTATCGTCAATACCGGTTGCGAGGTTAAAATGGGCTGCATCATCAATTGTGACGCGATTGTCGATCATGGATGCGTCCTTGAGGAAGGCGTTCATGTGTGTCTTGGCGCTATCATCAAGGCTGAGAACCGCATTCCGTACTGTATGAAAATCGAAGCCGGGAAAATCGTTGCTAACCGGACTTATCCTGTATAAAGGAGAGAAACCATGGCTGCTTTCAAGAATAATGGCAAGCTGAAGCTGCTGATCATCGTCGGTACCCGCCCGGAGATCATCCGTCTGGCGGCGGTTATCAAGAAGTGCCGCAAGTATTTTGATACCATTCTGGCGCACACTGGCCAGAACTACGACTATAACCTCAACGGTGTCTTTTTCCATGATCTGGAGCTGGACGATCCAGAGGTATATCTGAATGCTGTCGGCAAGGATCTGGGTGAGACGATGGGCAACATCATCGCTAAGTCCTATGAGCTGATGGTAGAGATTCAGCCTGACGCCGTGCTGGTGCTGGGCGATACCAACAGCTGCCTGTCCGTGATCGGTGCGAAGCGTCTGCACATCCCGATCTTCCATATGGAGGCCGGCAACCGCTGTAAGGATGAGTGTCTGCCCGAGGAGACCAACCGCCGCATTGTGGATATCATCAGCGACGTCAACATGTGCTATTCCGAACACGCCCGCCGTTATCTGGCTGACTGCGGTTTGCCCAAGGAACGCACCTATGTGACCGGCTCTCCCATGGCGGAGGTGCTGCACAGCAATCTGGCCAAGATCGAAGCCAGTGATATCCACACCCGTCTGGGACTGGAGAAGGGCAAGTACATCCTGCTGTCTGCCCACCGCGAGGAGAACATCGACACGGAGAAGAACTTCAATTCTCTGTTCACTGCGATCAACAGGATGGCCGAGAAGTATGATATGCCCATTCTGTACTCCTGCCATCCCCGCAGCCGCAATCGTCTGGCTACATCCGGCTTCCAGCTGGACAAGCGTGTGATTCAGCATGAGCCGCTGGGTTTCCACGACTATAACTGCCTGCAGATGAATGCTTTCGCGGTGGTGTCTGACTCCGGCACGCTGCCCGAGGAGAGCAGCTTCTTCACCAGCGTTGGTCATCCATTCCCGGCGGTTTGTATCCGCACGTCTACGGAACGTCCAGAGGCGCTGGACAAGGGATGCTTCGTTCTGGCTGGTATTGACGAGCATAGCCTGTTGCAGGCGGTGGAATCGGCTGTCGAGATGAACCTGAATGGCGATTATGGTATCCCGGTGCCGGATTATGTGGAGGAGAATGTATCCACGAAGGTTGTGAAGATTATTCAGAGCTATACCGGTGTGGTTAATAAGATGGTATGGCGTAAGTTCTGATTAGGAGAGATACTCAACCATGACTCAAGAGTTTCAGCAGATGCTGCAGCTGGCGGCGATCGGCGCTACCGGCCATTCGATTGAAGTGGATTGTACTGACATCGATTGGAAAAAGGTAATCGCTGTTGCCAAGAAGCAGAAGGTTGATTGTTATGTTGCTTATGCATTGAAGAACAATAAGGATTTGCCGTGCCCTGCGGAGATCCGGGATCCGCTGATTAAAGAGGCACGGAGTCTTGTGTTTTCAAATGCGCTGCACAGAAGCGCAATCATCCAACTGCTGGAGGAGATGGAGGCAGCTGGCATTCATGCAGTGCTGCTGAAGGGGTATGCGATTTGCGACTGCTATGCGCTGCCGGAAAGCCGCACTTCATCTGATGCTGATATCTGGGTTGATCTAAAGGACGAGGAACGCGCTTGCGAATTCATGAGGAAGCAGGGCTTTACCGTTGATCCACGCTGGAAGAACGGACACCATGCCGTATGCCATCATCCTGCGCTGGGATGTGTAGAATTGCATGTGATCCTTTACGATGAGATCGTTGAGGATGTGTGGTTCGGCAAGATGGACGGTTCTGAGTATGTGAGAGAACCTCACATGCTTGTCGATTCTGAAGATGGCAACTACTATACGCTTGGATATACCGATCATTTCATCTTCCTTGTGCTTCATATGATCAAGCATTTCATTCTCAGCGGATTGACGCTGCAGATGATGCTGGATGTAGCGCTGTATTTCAAGAAGTATGCTGGAAAGATTGATACCGATAGAGCGTGGAACACGATTAGCAGCCTTCACTATGATAAGCTGTTCAATTGCATTCTGCGGGCAATGGTTCAGTATTGCGGCTTTAGTAAGCCTGATTTTCCAGGCACCTGCTCAGAAACATCAGAACAAATGGAAACCATCCTTGATGACCTTGAAGAGGGCGGTTGGATGGGGTGTGCTGATAAGGCAGCACGAGAAGAAGGCTGGCAGGAGTATAACCGTCAAGTATTGCTGAGGAGCAAGAGTAAGCTAGGTTATTGGCTACATATGATTGGCTGGAAAATAGGCATGTTTAAGACAGCACTATTCCCTCCGGTACACAAACTTCAGCAGAAATTCAGCTATGCAAAGAGATTTCCGGCGTTATTGCCTATAGCATGGCTACACCGTTTGATTTTCAGAGGCAGTAAAGCAGTAAAAAATGGAGCTTTGACAAAGGGTATGATTCTTAATGACGAGAATCTGAAAGCACCCGCAAAAGCTCGCGTGTCCTTGTTTAAGGAATTGGAGATGCTATAAATAACTCATTGAGGTGTACCATGGAGAATAAAAAGGAGAATACCTCAATTGAATATTTGATTAAGTTGGCAGCAGCAGGTGCATGTGGGGAAGCAATTCGGCTTTCTGGCCTGAATTGGGGTGAGATCCTTCAGCATGCTAGTGAGCAACATATGTTGCCGCTGATCGCATGCGCAGTAAAGGATTCGCCTGCGCTGGAGTGCCCCGATCAGATCAGAGAATACTTGTTAAATACGATGCGTACTTCTGCCTCGATTAACATGATTCGCAGACAACGAATTATGCATTTAATCGAGGAAATGGAATCAGCCGGAATTCATGTCAGGCTTTTGAAGGGTTATGCAATATCGGATTGCTATGCATATCCAGACTGCAGAGATTCTGTGGATGCGGATCTTTTGATTAGTGTAAAACAGGAAAAGCAGACGTGTGAACTGTTTGAAAAACATGGGTTTAAGGTGAAGCTTCGCGAGGTAACTAGCCAGCATGCTATTTGCCAACACGCCAAGTATGGAATGGTCGAACTGCATGTGAGGTTATACGCAGAACTTATTGAGGATGTCTGGTTCCAGGGTATGAATGAAGATGAACTTCTCAAAGAAGATGAAATCAAGCGAAGTTCAGATGATGGAACTTACCATACACTTGGAAATACAGACCATTTGATCTTTCTGGTATTACACTTACTCAAACACTTCATTTCGGGCGGCTTGACCATTAAGATGATGCTGGATATTGCTCTGCATTTTAAGAAGAATCGCAATACAATAGATTCAGAACGCTTCTGGCAGATAATGAAAAAACTGAACTATTCTGTCTTTGTTAGTAGTGTTCTGCAGATAATGATAGAGTATGGTTCCTTTGAGGTGTCTGATTTTCCTGGTATGGAACAAGTTAACTCTGAAAACGTCCAGTTGTTGCTTGACGATCTAATCGCAGGCGGATATATGGGCGTAAAACAGAAAAAAGAGCGCCATGAAAGTGGTATGGCCTACAATCGACAGTTGCTGTTGAAAAACAAATCTCAGGGACAATATAGTCTGTATATGCTAATATGGAAAGCCAGAACAGGCGTCAAGTACATGTTCCCATCAATTAAGCATCTGACGAAAGAATATCCAATTACTAAAAAGCATCCGATGAGCATTCCTTTTGTTTGGGTTTATCATGTGCTAGCATTTCCTATTAGGAAGATACGAAAAGGTGTTTTACAGAGAGACATCCTCGTTGGAGATGAAAGTAGAACAGATATTGCTCAACAACGTATGAAAATGTTTCACTCTCTTGGCATGCTATAAGTTAGGTGGTTGTGTTATGAAGTGTCTGATCCTGGCAGCTGGTTATGCTACCCGTCTCTACCCTCTGACTGAAAACTTCCCCAAGCCACTGCTGAAGGTAGGCGAAAAGACCATCCTCGATTGGCTGGTGGATGATATTGATACCCTCGGCCTTGTGGACGAGTATGTCGTGATCTCGAACCACAAGTATGCTGTGCATTTTGATGCCTGGGCGGCAACGAAGCCGCAGAAGGTGACCGTTGTGGACGACGGCACTTCTACCAACGAGACCCGTCTGGGTGCAGTGAAGGATATCCAGTTTGCCATCGACAAGCTGGCTCTGGATGACGAAATGCTGGTTATCGCGGGCGATAACGTGCTGGACTTCTCGCTGACGAAGTTTATCGTCTACGCTCGTGAGAAGGGCACCGCCTGCGTGATGCGTTACTATGAAAGCGATGTGGCGCGTCTGCGTAAGTCCGGCGTGGCGCAGGTGGACGAGAATGACCGCATCATCTGCTTGGAGGAAAAGCCTGCTGAGCCCAAGGCCAACTGGTGCACGCCGCCGTTCTACTTCTACACCAAGGAAGACGCCCGTCTGGTGAAGGTGGGCATCGAGGCTGGCTGTGGCACCGATGCGCCCGGTAGCTACATCGCCTGGCTGAGCAATCAGGTGCCCGTGCACTCCATGGAGATGCCCGGCAGCCGTTACGACATCGGCAACCTGGAGAGCTATCAGAAGGTGCAGGAGACATATCACGGCATTACGAAGTAAGGAGGGCGAGCCATGCTTACGCCCAATGTGAATCTGAACGGCAAGACGATCCTCGTGACCGGTGCGGCCGGTTTTGTCGGCTCCAATCTGGTCATGGAGCTGCTGCGCACGGTCGACAGCGCGACGATCGTTGGCCTTGACAATATGAAAGATTATTATGACGTCTCCCTCAAGGAGTACCGTCTTCAGGAGATCGACAAGCTGGCGGCGACGAGGCCGGACAGCAAGTGGATCTTTGTAAAGGGCAATCTGGCCGACAAGGTGCTGATTGAGCAGCTGTTCACCGATTACGGCTTTGCTGTGGTGGTGAACCTCGCCGCGCAGGCGGGCGTCCGCTATTCGATTACCAATCCCGATGTGTACATCGAATCGAACCTGATCGGCTTCTACAACATCCTCGAAGCCTGCCGCAATTATCCGGTGGAGCATCTGGTGTATGCCAGTTCGTCCAGTGTGTACGGCACCAACAAGAAGGTGCCCTACTCTACCGACGATAAGGTTGACAATCCCGTCAGCCTATACGCCGCCACCAAGAAGAGCAACGAGCTGATGGCTCACGCTTACTCCAAGCTGTACAACATTCCGTCCACTGGTCTGCGCTTCTTCACGGTCTACGGCCCCGCCGGTCGTCCGGACATGGCGTATTTCGGCTTCACCAACAAGCTGATCAAGGGAGAGACCATCCAGATCTTCAACTACGGCAACTGCCAGCGCGACTTCACCTACGTAGATGATATCGTCGAAGGCGTGAAGCGCGTGATGCAGAACGCCCCGGAGAAGCAGGACGGAGAGGACGGTCTGCCGCTGCCGCCGTACCGCGTGTACAACATCGGCAACAGCAGCCCCGAGAACCTGTTGGATTTCGTGGATATCCTGCAGCAGGAGCTGATCCGCGCAGGCGTGCTGCCCGAGGACTACGATTTCAAAGCCCACAAGCAGCTGGTGCCCATGCAGCCCGGCGACGTGCCGGTGACCTTCGCAGATACCACCGCCTTGGAGGAAGACCTGGGCTTCAAGCCGAATACCAGTCTGCGGGACGGCTTGAGGAAGTTTGCGGAGTGGTATAAGGAATTCTACTGTTAACGAGGATAATTACCTATGAATTGTGAAATGATTTTCAGCCAGTCCTATCGCCGCAATCCGGTAGAGGTAGCGTTCTGTCCCTACCGCATTTGTCCGATTGGTGCGCATGTGGATCATCAGTACGGTCTGATTACCGGACTTGCCATCGATAAGGGAGTCCACTTTGCATACGGCCCAAAAAAGAACGGCGTGGTGGAGCTGTCCTCGGTGCAGTTTGAGCGCCGTGCTCAGTGGCACATCCGACAGGTGGACGAAAAACCCACCGGCGATTGGGCAGACTATCTGCGCGGCGCGACCTGGGCTCTGGCGAAGCACTATGATCTGCACACCGGCATCTGCGGCGTCTTTGAAGGCACGCTGCCCATCGGCGGCCTGTCGTCTTCGGCTGCGGTGATCATCGTTTTCCTGGCTGCTCTGGCGAAGCTGAACGGTATTCAGTTTGAGCAGCAGGAGATGATACGGATTGCGCTGGAGGCTGAGAAGGATTATGTCGGTGTGTCTGTTGGTACACTGGATCAGAGCTGCGAGGTTCTATCCAAGAAGAATCATCTGCTGTATCTGGATACTAAGGACGGCAGCTATGAACTGATTCCGCAGCATCCGGACATGAAGCCTTACAAGATTGCTATCATGTTCAGCGGTATTGAGCGCACGCTGGTTGGCAGCAAGTTCAACATGCGCGTTGATGAGGCAAAGTCTGCTGCGTATGCGTTGATGGCGTACTCGGGCATGGAATACGGTAAGTTCAGCGAAGCGCGGTTGCGTGATGTGCCTGTTGGTATCTATCATCAGTATAAGGAAAAGCTGCCTGACAACTGGCGCAAGCGTGCTGAGCATTTCTACAGCGAATTTGCCCGTGTACAGTGCGGTGCAGAGGTATGGCGGCGCGGCGATATCGCGGAATACGGCAAGCTGTCCTTCGAAAGCGGTCATTCCTCCGTGTACAACTGGGAGACCGGCTCCGACGAACTGCGTACGCTGTATCAGATCATGCTGCACACCGACGGCATCTACGGCGGACGTTTCTCCGGCGCGGGCTTCAAGGGCTGTTGTATGGCATTGATTGATCCTGCATATGCGGAGAGCATTAAGAAGAAGGTGGAGGAGAAATACCTGAAGGCATTTCCGAAACTGGCAGGAAAGTATTCTTTCCATTTGTGTGATAGCGCTGATGGCATTGTTCTGTAATAGGCTAGATGAGTATGCTGGGTAAGAATGTAAGTGTATGTGTGAAATCGATGGTGGAGAGATTAGTTCATGCTTCATGTTGTCGGGATTGTTGTTGGATTGGCTGCGATTACGTATTTGGCACCCTGTGTGTTTGGCTCCATCAGCATAAAGAATAAGGGACTCATACAGTCAGCTGTATTTGCTATATACTTGATTGTTTATGTGTATTTTGCTTTTTTCTCAAGAGCAATGGGATTGAGCCGTGGAATAGAACTAAAACCATTTGTAACATATGCCTATTTACTGGGTGAAGCGAATGACACCAATCGGTATGGGACCGTTTTTGAAATAATCGGGTTGAATACGACATCGCCAATTGTTGGTATTTTACTTAACATCCTCCTCTACTACCCCCTCGGCTATCTCCTGCCGATTCTGTTCTCCAAACTGAAACCCAAACACATCATCCTCATCGGCTGCCTGTGCTCCATCGCCACCGAAGCTACCCAATACCTCCTCAAAATGGGCTGGTGCGAAACGGATGACGTGATCCACAATACCCTTGGTACAGCCATCGGTGTGTGGATATGGCACCTCCAGTCGAAACGGCTGAACACCCCCAAATCAAACAACCTACCAAAGGACTGATTCGCATGAAAAAACTGACCGCAATTCTGCTCGCCGTGGTGCTGCTTCTGGCATCCACCTGCTTTGCAGAAACCCTAACCTCCGAGCTCGGCCTCACCACCGAAGCCAAGCCTGCCACGGCTTACACGGCGGAGGTCAATTCGGCGGTGTACTCCATGCTGGACTTTGCTGATACCAGCGAGTACGACAACGCCGTCCGCGGGCTGATCGACGCGCCGGAGGTGCTGGAGCTTACGGATGCCGAGGGCAACGTGATCTGGAGCCAGGCGGCGTACAGCTTCCTGGATGATTACGAGCAGGCTCCCAACACCGTCAACCCCAGCCTGTGGGAGAACACCCGCAACAACCACGCCTACGGCCTGTTCGAGGTGTGCCCGGGCATCTATCAGGTGCGCGGCTACGACATGGCGAACCTGACGGTCATCAAGGGCGATACCGGTTGGATCGTGTTCGACTGCACCATGTGCTCGGAAACGGCGCAGGCGGCGATGCAGCTGATCGAGAAGAACCTAGGCAGCTATCCGGTCAAGGCGGTCGTCATTTCCCATTCCCACGCGGATCACTTCGGCGGCATCGGCGGCGTCATCGCGGCGGAGGACGTGGCGGATGCCTCCCTGCCCATCGAGGAGCAGATTGCCAGCGGCAAGGTCCCGGTCATCGTGCCCGAGGGCTTTGCAGAGCATGCCATTTCGGAGAACATCTACGCCGGCAAGGCCATGAGCCGCCGCGCCAATTATCAGTACGGCGTGCTGCTGACGCCCGGCGTGACCGGCAAGATGGCGCAGGGCATCGGCATGGGCCAGTCCACCGGCACCGTGACCTACTTCGCGCCGAGCTATGAGATCAAGGAAACCGGCACGAAGCTCAACATCGACGGCGTCGAGATGGAGTTCCAGATGACGCCCGGCACCGAGGCTCCTGCCGAGATGAACACGTATTTCCCGCAGCTTAAGGCGCTGTGGATGGCCGAAAACTGCACCGGCACGCTGCACAACCTCTACACCCTGCGTGGTGCGGCGGTTCGTGACGGCGCGGCGTGGGCGAAGTACATCACCGAGGCCATCACGCTATACGGCGATAAGACTGAAGTGGTATTCCAGTCCCACAACTGGCCGCACTGGGGCAATGAGGTCGCTATCGAGTACCTTGAAAATTCCGCTGCGGTGTATAAGTTCATCAACGACCAGACGCTGACCTACCTCAATCAGGGCTATACCTCTGACGAGATCTCCAACATGATCCATCTGCCCGAGACGCTTTCCAAGAACTGGTATACCCGCCAGTACTACGGCACCGTGGCGCACAATTCGAAGGCCGTGTACCAGAAGTACATGGGCTGGTACGACGCCAACCCCGTGAACCTCAACCCGCTCACGCCGACCGAGAGCGCGAAGAAGTGGGTGGAGTATCTGGGCGACGTGGACGAAGTGCTGCGCATGGCGAAGGCCGACTTCGACAAGGGCGAATACCAGTGGGTGGCGGAGATCACCAACGTGATCGTGTTCGCCGATCCGACCAACGAGGCCGCCCGCCTGCTGTGCGCGGACGCTATGGAGCAGCTGGGCTATCAGGCGGAGTCCGGTCCGTGGCGCAATGCCTACCTGACCGCTGCGCTGGAGCTGCGTTACGGCAATCAGGCACAGAACGCGGCTCAATCCAAGGGCGGCGGCATTGTGCTGCAGATGACGCCCGCCATGATCTTTGACTACATGGGCATCCTCATGGACAAGGAAGCCATGGCCGATCAGGACTTCGCCATCAACGTGACGCTGTCTGACCTCAGACAGCAGCATGTGCTGCACGTGAAGAACGGCGTGCTGCTGGTGTATGAGAACACCCATCGCGAGGATGCGGACGTATCCATCACCTGCCCGAAGAACGCGCTGCTGTATATCCTGCAGAACAATGTCCGCGCGCTGGACGCCGTGCCCATGGAGGGCAATGTGGAGCTGATTGCGCTGCTTGCGCAGAGCATGAATCAGGTGCCGGTGCAGGGGCAGGTTCCCTTCAACATCATTGAGCCGTAAAAAAGTTTTCGATCGGATTATACCAACTGCCATTTTCAATCGTATATACTTACAAAGAAGCAAAAGGAGGCGTCATGATGGACGACAAGAAGAAGCTTGAACTGGCTGACGATCAGCTGGAGGAAGTGGCCGGCGGCTGCGAGGATCACGATCCCAATTATTATGCTGCAACGCCTCCCTGCGTTCGCTGCGGCTACAAGTACATGCAGGTCGGCAAGGCCTGCCCCTGCTGCGGCGCAAGCGAGGCGGAACAGCTCGGCGGCTTTTAAGCCCGCCAGAGGATACAGAAAGGAAAGGAGTTTCGGCCATGACAGAAGAGAAGAAGATCATCCCCGAAACCGATGAGATCATGTCCCTGAGCGATGATGAGCTGGAGGATATCTCCGGCGGCGAGGATTTGAAACTGAGCGCAATACCGATCATCTATATGAAGTGCGCCGTCAATTCCCGGCATGCCTGGCCTTACGGACTCGACGCGTGCCCCGTATGCGGATCCACAGAATTCATCAGAACCGTCGTGCCGTGATGATGGATAAAGCGTCACTTGAAGATATACGGCAATGCAAAGGAGCGAGTATCATGACCGATCCTAAGAAAAACATGCCTGCCGAGCTGGCAGAAGATCAGCTGGAGGAAGTGACCGGCGGCGAGAGTGCACAGCCCGTCGTGCAGCCTATCGTGCATCCCATGGCGTTCAAACGCTGCGTCGCCAATCCCGACCATGTGTATGTAGAGCTTCATGATGCATGCCCCATCTGCGGCTGCAGGGAATATACCCGCGCATGACGATGAAGGCGTAAGGAAATTTCAATCAAGCCAATAAGGCCAATCAGACAGGAGGTTATCCCATGGAAGAGAATAAGAAGTTTGAACTCAGCGACGATGAACTGGATACTGTGGTGGGCGGCTACGGTGTCGGCGATACGGTCCGCTGCTCGCATGATGATATCGCTTACTGCTCGAACTGCGGCAGACTGCTGAAGAACTACGATGTCACCATCACCGGCGTGCGCGGCGTGCTGAATGGCAAGACGCTCTACTGGGTCACCCGGAAATGCTGCGGCCATAAGAGCAGCATCATCGAAACGGAGATCCTGTGATATGCGCCATGGCGCAACCTGGCGAAAGGAAGAAGCGCGATGAATAAGCTTTCTCAGGCCTTTGATTTCCAGAGATTCCAGCAGAATCCCAAGCTGGCGGCCATCACGAGCGACGTGGAAAGGCGCTATGACAAGGCCGATCTGTCCGACGATGATCTGGAGATGGTCAGCGCGGCGGGAGACGCCACCGTACCGACCATGCATCCGGAAACGCTGCTGGGCAGGCATGCACGTCCCGACAATGCGGAGGAGAACAGGCCGTGATGGATGCGGGGCAGATCTACGAAGAATTCCAGTCTAAGGTGCGCGCCTATGTGCGCGGCAGGATTCAGGATCCCCACGATGCGGAGGATCTTGTTTCTGCTGTGTTTACAAAGGTCGTGCAGAGGCTGGATAGCTACGATCCTGCCAAGGCCTCTGTTTCCACATGGGTGTACACCATCACCCGCAACACGGTGACGGATTATTTCCGCACCCGGCGCAGCATGATTGCCCTTGAGGACTACATGCTGGACGAAGAGCCTGCGATAGATCTGACGGACGATGCGCTTGACAATCTGGCGGAGGCGCTGCTGAGCCTCAAGGAGCGCGAGCGCGACCTGATCGTCCTGCACTATTATTTGGGGTACACCCTCAAGACCGTGGCGGAGATGATGGACATGTCCTATATCAACGCCAAGGTGATCCACCAAAAGGCGCTGAACAGTCTGCGTAAGTTCTTTGGAGCCGGTGAGATCGCCTGACCAGACTCCTGCTTTGTGATGGAGGTGCACGTTATGAGACATTATTTGAAGCGGGTATGCGGGCTTCTTGCGGCGCTGCTGGCCATGCTGCCGCTATGCGCGATGGCTGAGATGCCCGGCCCGATCCCCGGCATGATCGACGAAAAAGCAGAGATCATCGTGACGGGCGAGACCGATCTGCCCGGCCGTTTCTTCCTGTCCTTTCCCTTCTCCCGCAACCTGATGGTGCTGGACGGCAAGGGCAAGATCGTCTGGGAGAAGTATGAGCCCTTTGCAAGCCCCGATCAGCCGGGCGCTTTCTGGGACTTCAAGCAGCATGTGGTGGACGGCGAAGTCTACTACAGCTACCACGACAACACCGGCACGTACGACAACTACGGCCTGACGGGCTACGGGCCGGGCGAGCGCGTGATCCTCGACAAGGACTTTAATGAGATCAAGCGCATCACCTTCGAGGAATCCGGCGTCACGCCCAAGGGCTTCCCGCTGGACGGTCACGACTTCCTGCTGATCGACCTTAACCACTACATCCTCAACGGCTATATCAAGGACACTGTCTACAACATTCCGGGCTATGAGGATGGCTCTGACGTCGTCTTTTCCTATCTGCAGGAGGTCAAGGACGGCGAGGTCGTCTGGGAGTGGAAGAGCATCGACTATCCCGAGCTGTACGGCCTGATCACCATCGACTCCTATAGCCAGACTGGCGCGAATGACTTCGCCAATGAGAAGGTCGCCGCGCCCGACTATATCCACTTCAACTCCATGGATCTGGATGCGGACGGCAACCTGATCTGCTCCTTCCGGCACATTCATTCCATCCTGTGCCTTGACCGCAGCGCGAGCGAAAACCAGATCAAGTGGACGCTCTCCGGCGTGGCGGATGAGTTTGGCCTGAGCCCGATTCAGAAGTGCTCTGCACAGCATACCGCCTTTGTGGACGGCAATTACATCACCGTCTTTGACAACGGCAACCGCAACGGCGCCTCCCGCGTGGTGGGCTACTGCGTCGATACGGAAAATAAGAAACTGAAGGCCTTCCGCTCCTATACGCTGGGCGGCAAGTATTCCGAGGCTTGCGGCTCTGCGCAGCACATTGACGGCGAGGTCTACGTGATCGGCTGGGGCGTGTCCATGGGCGATCCGGAGGCGATGAGCGTTGTGGATTTCGCCACGGGCGAGACGCTGATGTCCGTGTCGCTGAAGAACCCCATGAACTCCACCTACCGCTGTCTGTATTTTGAGCCCGTAGAGAGCGATTCTCTGGAGGCTTATCTGGCGTCCGTGAAGGAAGAGGCCGACGCGATCCGGGCGTCTATTGAGAATGATCCCATGACGCAGCTTGATATGAACATGAAGGCGGAAGAGCTGCGCGAAATCTGGGATGCTGCGCTGATCCGGGCTTTGGATGAAGCCAAGGCGGCTCTGCCTGAGGCGGAGTGGAATGCGCTGGCGGACGCGCAGAATGCGTGGACGGATTTGGCGGAAAAGGCGATTGAAACCGCCGGCAAGGGATTTGAAGGCGGATCCATGTACGCGCTGATCGTGAACATGGAGGCGGCCAGCCTCACCGAGGCGCGCGTATACGAGATTTGCGAAATGCTGAAGTAATCAGTACGCATGATGAGAAAAACAGGAGGCAGCGCCATGGAGGAGAAAATGAACGGCTCTATCAAGCGTGAAATCCTCGTTTCAATGATCGACTTTGAGGCCGGATGCCCGGAGAGGGCGCAGCACTTTCTCAAGGTCTATCAGTTTGCTCAGATCATTGCGGATGACGAGGGTATGGCGGGCGAGGAGAGGGAGATCCTCGATATTGCCGCGCTGATGCACGACGTCGGCATCCGCCCCTGTGAGAAAAAGTACGGCCACTGTACAGGCAAGATGCAGGAAGAGGAGGGACCGCCTGTTGCCAGAGCGATGCTGGAGGCAGCGGGCGCTTCGCAGAGCCTGATTGAGCGCGTATGCTGGCTGATTGCCCATCATCACACCTATGATGAGTTTGACGGGCTGGATTATCGGATCCTGATCGAGGCCGACTATCTGGTCAACGCCTATGAGAATCATGCAAGCCGCGACGCGATCCAGCGTATGCGGGAGAGGATTTTTCGCACGCGCATGGGAAAGCGGCTGCTTGATACCATGTTCCTTTCGGAGTAAGGAACCAAATAGTCGGCCTGTCACAGGCCTTCGCCCAAAAACAGAAATACCCCGGAGAAAGAATTCTCCGGGGTGATTTTGTCTGTGTTCCTGCGGGCGTCGCCGGCAGCGGCAGGGGCGGTTCCGCCCCTAAAGAGAGGCATAATACGCTCATCTGCCAGCGGCATGCAGCGTATGCCCTAAAGAGGACATACATGCATGGTCTCCGCATAACAGTGCCCTGTTTCGGCCATCCCGCGCGGTCTGCTCAACTGCACCAGGAGGTGCTCGCTCTCGCGTTCAGCAGACAGAAGCGATCCGCAGTTTTCACAATCCTTGCGGACGACGTACCTTTTAGGTGGTAAACCTTTTGTTTGCAGGTCGGCGTGTCCGCCGTCCTACACTACTACGTCCCGCCGTACGGTCACGCCTTCGCGTGCTGTCAGCGGGCTTCGCAGGTCGGCGTGTCCGCCGCTCTACACTATATACATCCCACCGTTCGGGGACGCTTGTGGGCTTCTATACTATACCTCCGCCCGTACGGGGACGTGCAGCCTGAAGGCATCTTTCCAGCGGCGATAATCCTCCTCGTAGGACTTGCGGAGGATCGAGACGACGTGTTCCTTGGTGTATTGGCCGCCGTGGCTGTATGGCGATTTTTCATTTCTGGCATAGTAATCCAGATGGGCGTATTTTGAGAAATTGGGCTCAATGCCCTCCAGCTCAGCGGTATATTCTCTATAGAATATACCGGACATATGGACGCGGCGGTAAGCAAGATCGCTGCGAAGATCTGCGGGCGCCTCGGCTTTTTCGCGCGCTCTGGCAAATGCTCTGCTGATCAGAGGACGCATGGTGGATTTCAAAGCCTGTTCAATCGTCATGCTGTTCATCTTGCCGCGAAGGATGAGAGTGCCGGGCGCGCGATCTTTCCAGATGAGGCTGACGCCCTTTTTGCCGCGGTTTTCGCAGATCAGTTCCATTTGGGCAGCCTGCTTGATGTCCTGTAGAGATTCTGGATAGAGCGGATACTCGGAGAACTCGCCGTACAGGCGATGGATCTTCATCGCCTCATAGTCAAGATGCTGAGGCTCTACGCGGATGGCCTCTGTTTCAAGGAGGCCTGAGAAGGCCAGCCAGAAGTAAGCGCGATAGATATAGTGGATCCCGTTGATTTCCGGATCTGGAAACACGAAGTCGAGGGTATGAAGAAGATCGGCTGGAGAGCAGACCATGCTGGTTCGAATACGCTCAGAGACGTCTGCCTGGATGCTTTCTGTGCTGCTTTGAGCAGCATACCCCTGATTCGCGCACCACTTTACATAGTCCCGCAGCGTGCTTTCAGCTGCATAGATGGTTTTGCGGCTCAAGCCGCAGACCTGACCGACAGTCTTTGAGCGCTGCTCTTCATTCATGTCTGCAAAATCGCATCCATAGCTGTTTTCATGTACAGCCAAGCGCTCAAACAGATTCTTCACGATGCCTTTTGATGCAGAAGAAAGATCCTTGGCGCTGAGATAGGCTGATTTGCGTTCTTCATTATATAGCATAACGTCTGTTTCTCCAAATACACTTATAATTGACAGGGTATGCCATCATCATACAGAAAACGGCCGTTATTGTCAAGAGGAGAAACTTTGAGTAATTTTAAAAGATATGCTTGACAAGCTGGCTTGAGCTGTGTATACTGAGGATGCGATCAATTACGGGGATATGACGGAATCGCTTTTTTCTTAAAGGATTCGGTCATATAAAAAGATAGCATCCGCTGATCGCCGAGCAGAACATTGAAAACTGAATAAACATCCTTTGCTGGAGGAGCAGCTTGCTTCTCTGGCAACCGTCAGTCCTCGATGATAAAGAGGCATAAAAAAGGATCCTATATAAAGGATCCTATCGCAGAAGACAATGTCTTCCCGTTCTGGCAACAATATAGCACGAGCAGTGATTACGGCGACGCCTCTTAATGAACCGGGTAAGACCTTACAATAAAGAAAAAAGAGGCGGAGCAGCCCTATACTGATATTCTTAACGCGCTACCCGTCAAAAGACCGATGAATTCGGGTTTATTTTGTAAGATGGCAGAGATCCGGCGCGTATCTCTACCATAATAAAAAAGGAGGAAAGTCATGATAAAAATTTGTGACGCGATTATGGGCGCGGGAAAGAGCCAGTCGGCCATCTCGTACATGAACGACAATCCGGAAAAGAAGTTTATCTACCTGAGTCCGTACTGCAGTGAAGCAGCCCGGATCAGGAGGGCGTGTCCCCGGCTCGAATTTGTCGAGCCGGGTGACGTCGGTAATGGCAAGTCGATCCCGAAGATAGCGCATACGCGCAGGCTTCTGAGTCGGGGGAAGAACATAGCCAGCACACATGCGGCCTTCGGTCTCTATTCAGAGGACATGATTGAGCTGATCCGGGAGAAGGAGTACACCCTGATTCTCGATGAATCGCTTTCGGTTCTGGCGCCTGCCGAGGTGAAGCCTGATGACATTAAGGTGCTGGAGATGGCGGGATGCATCAAACGGGGCGAGGGGATGAGTGGGTACACACTCGGCGAAACGCCGTATGAGAGCGGCAGGCTGGATGATATCATCACCCTGTGTAAGCGCAATAACCTGATCTTCATTGAGAACAGCGTAGAGGACGAGACAGAAGGGAAATACTTCTGCTGGGAACTGCATCTGGATGTTTTGCAGGCGTTCAGCGAGGTCATCATCCTCACCTATCTGTGGGAAGGTCAGGAGCTCAAGGCATTTCTGGATGAGAAGGGAATGGCATATGAGCCCATCGGTATCCGCCGCTGTGGGGATCGATATGAATTCGCAGAAACCATGGAATACTGGCCGGAGTATGTGGGACGGCTTGACGAGATGATCCGTTTCTATGAGGTGGATAAGTATCTCGAAATTGGAGAGCCCCGTGAGGCGCTGTCTGCAAGCTGGTATCTGCGTCGGCTGTCGGGGCGGGGGAGTTCCGAAACGATCAAGAAACTCCAAAGAGGGCTGCGCTCCTTTGTACGCACATTCTGCGGGGCAAAAACGCCGGATGGCATGTACACATATTTCAAAAGGGATGAGAAAACAATGAAGAAGTACGGCATCGGAGCATTTGTGCCATGCAACATGCGTGCTACCAATGAATACGGCGACAGAACGGCGGTTGCCTATATGATCAATATCTTCATGAACCCATACAAGAAGAGATATCTGTCCACTGAGGAACATCCGTTTGATGAAGATACTTATGCGCTGTCCATGATCATTCAGTGGGTCTGGCGCTCGGCTATCAGAAACGGGCAGGCGATCTCTCTGTATATCCCGAGCAAGCGCATGCGTGATCTCTTTAAGGGATGGATGGCCAGGGTCGGCGAGGAATACCGGGCGTACCGTGCGGCGCTGGAGGCGCAAGCCGAGGGCGAAGCTGCTGCTGTTCCGGCGGATACTCCTTCTGCGAGTGGGGTCCGCTATGCTGTGGCGGAGGCGGAAGCGCCTGCCACGGGCGAGATTTACGTTGTTCCGGTCGACCCGCCGGCGCAGCCCGATGTGCCTGCAGAGCCCGCGGCGGAGCCGCATGAAGAGGCGGATGATTCGCCCGGATGCGAATTGCTTGGTGAGCCGGGGATTGAAATCTGCGTTTCAACCGATGAGGCGCTGAGAGACCTGGCCTCCTGACGCAGGGCAAGCAGGCGATCCGTGTCCAGAAGCGCGATCGCGGAGGTCGAGAGCAGGTGAGCGGCAGCCACCTCCTGCAGGAGCGCTGCGGGGAGCGTGGATATGTAATCCTCGAGGCGCTCTTTTGCCAGGCAGACAGGCTGCTCGGCGAGCACCATGCTGTCCGTCCGAAGGCCGGAATCTCCGGCCGGGAGGAGGACATGCGTCGGTAAATAGAGCTTTTTCAGCACGCTGGTAACCGGAAGCACGATGACATTCGGGCTGTGGAGGTTACCCTTGTTGTTGGAGAAGACGAGACATGGCCTGCGGCCGCGTTGTTCGCTGGCGAGACCGGAGAGAGTGGCGTAGTAGATGTCACCGATTCTGGTAACAGCCCTCTCTCCGTTTCACGGCGAACGAAAAATCAAAACAGCCGCCGACGCATTTTGCGTTTTTGAAGGGAAAAACCGGAGATAACGCCGATGCACCGTCGGTATACTGAAAGGAAAAAATGAGGTGATTGCATCAGTATTGTGAATCTGTCCAGACAGATCCGAGACAAGTACCAGGCGGCGGAGCAGAAAATCATGACGCCGCCCAAAGGCGAGGATATATCTCCATCCCGTCCGCCTGCGCGCCCCGCAGAACTGCGCGCAGCGCCCGGACCTTACTGCCTGATGAGCGCGGCAGGCCTGCAGAGTGTCGTTGAGCAGGCCGTTGGGAAGGCGCTTGACAGGCAGTCTTCCCCCTTCTGTCCAGAGAGCTTTGCCGGTATAGCGGAAGGAGATACCGACATGGCCAATGCCAGAAAAATCAGAAGAGAGATCGTCATAGGCGGCGAGAAGCGCTGGGTCACCGGTGCCAATGAGCAGGAGTATGCGGAGAATTTGCTCCGCATGTTCGCCCAGCAGATCAGCGTGCCTGCAGAGGCGCCAAAGAAGGAGCCAAAGCCGGCCGGGCACGATTTTAGGGAATATGCCCAGAAGTGGTTTGAAGTGTTCTCCAAGCCGAATGTGGCGACCGTGACAGCCATCACCTACGAGCGGAATCTGAATAAGCACATCTATCCTGCGCTGAAGGGGAAGACGATCGAGGAGATCCAGCCGGCGGACGTGCAGAACCTGTTCAACCGCATGAAGGGCGCGAAAGAGAGCAAGAAAAAGGTCAAGAACGTTCTGAACATGATCTTTAATCAAGCGGTGGAGGATGAGCTGATTGTCCGCAATCCGCTGCAGTCCAAGAGCGTGCGCATCACGGGCGTCGCCAGCAAGGCCACAGAGCCCTACACGGTCGAGCAGATGCGCTATATCCTCGGGCATATCGACTGCCTGTCCCACCCGGGGGACAAGGCCTATCTCGCGCTGCACGCGCTTCATCCGCTGCGGCTGGAGGAGGTTTTAGGCCTCAAGGGGGCGGATATCGACAGGGAAAACGGCGTGCTGCATGTGCGCCGCGCGGTGACGCATCCCAAGCGCAATATGCCCGAAATCAAGGAAACCAAAACCGAGGTCAGCGTGCGCGATCTGGATCTAGCGATGCAGATCGTGGATTACCTGCCGCAGGTGCCGCCTGATCACTTTGTCCTTGGCGGGAAACAGCCGCTCTCCTACACGCAGGTTTCGCGCATGTGCACGCGCATGGGCAAGGAAATGAATTTCGACGGAAAAATCACGCCGATCCGCTTCCGCACGACCGTCCTGACCGATCTGTACGACGCGACCAAGGACATCAAACAGACGCAGATGGCGGCGGGTCATTCGACGGCGGCCATGACGCTCAAGCACTACGTGAAGGGGCGGTTTGAAAAGAAAAATACGGCCGCCCCGATCGCGGCGGTCTACGGGCTAAAAACTGACAGTTTTCCTGACAAGCCCGACCCTCAAAAAACCTATACGGCATAAGGGAAAATCGAGCCTCAAAAATCGAAAAAACTGACGAAAAAACTGACAGATTTCAAAAAACGCGCAACGAGGTCGTCAGACGGGTGTGAAAAAAGGGTCTGCCCTGATTGGAACAGACCTCCGAAAAAGCTAAGAATATATAGAAAAACGCCCTCGCGAGTTTGTCTCACGAAGGCGCTTTTAGCTGGAGCTGATGACCGGATTTGAACCGGTGACCTCATCCTTACCAATGCAAAACCACAAACCACCTTCATGCATATACTTCGATCTGTTGCATAAGAATTCCTCTATTACAAATAAGGTTCTGCATCAAGTGCATAGAATGATATCCACTTCGCCATAGTGGTCGGTTATCCTGATTAGCAGTCAATTAGCAAAACCACCATGAACCTACCCTGCAAATTAGCTGGGAATTTACTCAGGACAAAGAGCAAATCCCCGAGATGAAAGACGTTCAGCAATGAGCGTCTTTTTTTCTACCCCATTTGGAGGTGACATCAATGCCTCGCAGAGACTTCATCGCCATAAAGGCCATGATGAAGTATGAGCCTACTGCGCACTACGATAGCGGAGAGGATGGCATCTTTGCTGAGTGTCGTTCCTGCCGCTTTCATCGCCCGTATGCAAAAGACCATACCTGTGTATTCCACACCTGTCCCTACTCTGCTCAACCCACTTCAACACGCAAGCCCACCCGCTGGATTCTTGCGTATGTCAATCCTATTTCATACAACGGAGGTGATTATCCTGAACGCCAACATCATCGCACTATCCAATCAGAAAGGCGGCGTTGGCAAGACCACAACGACGGTCAATCTGGGCGTTGGCCTTGCCAATGCAGGTGAAAAGGTTCTGCTGGTGGACTGCGATCCACAGGCCAGCTTGACCATCAGCCTTGGCTATCCGCAGCCTGACAAGCTGCCATGCACACTCTCCACCCTCATGGGTAGCCTCATGACGGACGAACCCATCATTCCATCCGAAGCCATCCTGCATCATGCTGAAGGCGTCGATCTGCTGCCCGCCAGCATTGAGCTTTCCGGCATGGAGGTATGAACGCTGCGAAGGAAGCTTTCTCTGAGTATTTGGATGAAGCGAAGCTGGACAGCAGACAGATTTATTTTGTCAACCAGATTGTCGAGTACATCGTCCAAAATGGTATGCTGACCGATATGTCTGTCCTTCAGGAAGCACCCTTTACGGATAAGGGCAGTATCGTCGAGGTCTTTGATGATCTTTCTGTTTGGATGGGAATCAAGCGAGTGATCGACAGTATCAACGGAAATGCAAAAGCATCCTGATGTCTTAAAATCAAGATTTTATGCGGACAATAAAATCGAATGAGGTGGATTATGGTGAATTGCATTAAGAAGATATAAAAATTGCAAGAGGCTTTCGTTCATGCAAAAAGGAATAGGAGAGCGTTGGCTTGATATCCCATCATATTACCTCATTTTCCCGCACGCGCAGAGCGAAAAAATCTTTGCCTTTGCGTAAAAACCTGCAAGGTTTTCGCCCGTTCGTCGTCCATATAAGTGTGAGAAGGAGGTGATCACCACATGGAAATTGTCACGGGCCCTGACAATTCTCAAAACATCGAGGAGGAACTGAACCGTCTGGTTGCGGAGTATCAGAAGACACTGCTGCACATGTGCAGCTTCTGGCTGAAGGATGCTATGCAGGCGGAGGACGCGGTTCAGGAGGTATACATCAAGGCGTACAAAGCGCTGCCCGGCTTCCGGCACGAGTGCAGCGAGAAAACATGGGTGCTGCGTATTGCGGCCAACGTCTGCCGGGATATGCAGAAGAGCCGGTGGTCGCGCTTCGTGAACCGAAACGTGGATATCGCCAACCTGCCCGAACCCGCCTATGAGATGGCTGAGCATGACGATGAAGTGATTCAGGCCATTCAGGCGCTTCCGGCCAAATACAGCGAGATCATCCTGCTGCACTTCTGGCAGTACATGTCCCTTACGGAAATTGCCGTCATTCTCAATACATCCTTATCGACGGTCTCGCGCCGTCTGACGAATGCAAAAAAAAGGCTGCGGATACAGTTAGAGGAGGGAAAACCATGACGGATCAGGAATTCCGGCAAAAAATTGAGCGCGCCGCGGATTGGAAGACGTCGGGCATCCAGGAGAATCCTTGGCTGACGCAGCGCGTATTGACCAAGATCAAAGAAGGAGAACGTCCCATGAAAAAGAAGCTTGCATTTATGCCTGTTCTGGTATTTGCCATTGTGGCCATCTGCGCTGTGGCGCTGGCCGCGACCCAGCTCGGTCTGATCGCCACCACGGCAGATCAGTACCAGCATCAAGACGCCAATCACGCCGCGAACGTTCAGGTGCCGGAGCTGAGCATCCAGCCCGAGTCCGACGAGGCGGCCGCCGCGCAGGCGAAGACCGCTGTCAGCGACATCAACGCGGAAGTGGCTGCGATTGCGAAGGCGTACATTGACCAGTTCAAGACCGCGCTGGACAAGAACGATTATCAGGATACCATCGTCGAGTACGAGGTGCTCAACGAGACTGAGCGCTACTTTACCCTGCGCCTGATGTGCTACACCGCCTCCGCCTCCGGAGCGGAAACCGACTACTACTACACCATCGACCTGCAGACCGGCAAGCGCCTCGCGCTGGCTGACCTGTTCAAGCCGGACAGCGACTACCTCTCCGCCATCGCCGGCAGCATTGCCGAACAGATGAAAGCGCAGACCGCCGCCAATCCCGAGAACACCTTCTGGCTGGACGATGAGGAGATGCCCGACTTCGATCTGGCTGAGATGGTCAAGGACGCCGACTTCTTCGTGAACGCCCAGAACGAGGTGGTCATCAGCTTCGACGAGGGCGATGTGGCCCCGATGTCCTCGGGCGTGGTGCAGTTCACCATTCCCGCCGATGTGTTGGCGGACATCCGCGTGGCGCTGTAATCCATTTTATAAATGGACATCATCACGTTTTTCCCGAAACCACGGCGGGGGCTGTAAGCCTAAGTCGTAAAAGCGAAAATAGATGCGAGAAGGGATGCCGACTCGCATCTATTTTGTCGTTTGACACTGTTGCATACCGACCAGACCGCGGACGCCTCGGTAGAAAAAGAAATAATCTCTTGTTCAAACCTGAATATACAGTCTCTTGATAACTATATACAGCCTACAGCGAGAGGGAAATTAGCTGGAAACACAAAAAACCGGATGAAAATTAGCTGGCTGCAAAGCAAACCAACCATCCGGCACGAAAAAGCACAAAACCCCGAAAGCCTTGATATACAACGAAAAACTCCTCTGCGGGTGGTCCCACAGAGGAGTCAATCTGGAGCTGATGACCGGATTTGAACCGGTGACCTCATCCTTACCAAGGATGCGCTCTACCGACTGAGCTACATCAGCATCGGCAACGAATAGTATTCTAGCAGATTTCGCGCGGATTTGCAAGCCCTTTTTTTATTTTTCTGAAAATTTCTTTGCAGACGATATGAGGCCAGTCAGCAGCTGCGTTTTTTGCCGGCGCATAAATGGAGGGCTTTCGGCGAAAAGTGCGGAAATAGCTTGACTTTTCGCGCGCGGTTGGATACAATAAACGGAGTTTCTATACGAAATGCGATGATGGGAATCAACTGTATGAGGACGCCTTCAGAGAGCCGGCGGGTGCTGCGAGCCGGCGGGTCGGCATGCGGATATCTCCTCCCGGAGCTTCGCGGGCGAGAGCAATTGTAGTCCGCGGC
Source organism: Clostridia bacterium (assembly GCA_017936375.1). Lineage (GTDB taxonomy): Bacteria > Bacillota > Clostridia > Christensenellales > Aristaeellaceae > Ventricola. The sequence continues at coordinate 7,845 of JAGBFR010000037.1, read as the reverse complement.
GGGTCGGCCCCGTAAAAGGCCATGGCTTTCAGCCGCTGAGGGCTGCCTCTGGCAGCCGAATCAGGGTGGTACCGCGCTTGATTTTCGGGCGCCCCTGTGCACATCGTGCAGGGGTGCTTTTTATTTACAGAAAAGCGGCCTCGGGCACAAAACAATGCGGCCTGCGCAAGTGGGTCGGAAGAGGCAGCGGGCACAGCCCGCCGTGCAGGGGTGCTTTTATTTATAGAAAAGCGCCCTCGGGCACAGAAAATATGGCTGCGGGCATGGCCCGCAGAGGAGAGAGAGGTCTATTTCATGAGCCAGATTTACAATCCGGAACACATTGAGCTCAAGTGGCAGAAGAAGTGGGAGGAGGCTCACTGCTTTGAGGCGAAGACGGATAAGAGCAAGCCGAAGTTCTACGGCCTGATCGAGTTCCCGTATCCGTCCGGCGCGGGCCTGCATGTCGGCCATCCGCGCTCCAACACCGCGATGGACATTATCGCCCGCAAGCGCCGTCTGGAGGGCTACAACGTCCTGTATCCGATGGGCTGGGATGCCTTCGGCCTGCCGACGGAGAACTTCGCCATCAAGAATAAGGTCCATCCGGCGAAGGTGACCAAGAAGAACGTCGACCGCTTCCGCCAGCAGCTCCAGCGCATCGGCTTCTCCTTTGACTGGAGCCGCCAGGTGGACACCACCGATCCCAACTACTTCAAGTGGACGCAGTGGATCTTCCTGCAGCTGTATAAGCACGGCATGGCGTATAAGAGCGAGATGCCGGTCAACTGGTGCCCGAGCTGTAAGTGCGGCCTGGCGAACGAGGAAGTCGTCGCCGGCAAGTGCGAGCGCTGCGGCGCGGAGGTCATCCGCCGCGTGAAGAGCCAGTGGATGCTCAAGATCACCAAGTATGCCCAGAAGCTGCTGGACGGCCTGGATGACGTCGACTTCATCGAGAAGGTCAAGATTCAGCAGCGCAACTGGATCGGCCGCAGCGAGGGCGCTGAGGTGGACTTCAAGATCCAGGATTCTGACATGAAGCTGCGCGTCTACACCACCCGCCCGGATACGCTCTTCGGCGCGACGTACATGGTCGTGGCCCCGGAGCATGCCGTGGTCGATACCCTCAAGGACCGCATCACCAACTGGGAGGACGTCATCGCCTACCGTGAGGCCGCGGCGAAGAAGAGCGACTTTGAGCGCACCGAGCTGGCCAAGGACAAGACCGGCGTCGAGCTCAAGGGCATCCGCGCGATCAACCCGGTCAACGGAAAGGACATCCCGATCTTCATCTCCGACTACGTGCTGGTCACCTATGGCACCGGCGCGATCATGGCCGTCCCGGCGCATGACACCCGCGACTGGGATTTTGCCACCAAGTTCGGCCTGCCGATCATCGAGGTCGTCGCCGGCGGCGAGGATGTGCAGAAGGCTGCCTACACCGACGTGGAAGAGGGCGTGATGGTCAACTCCGGCTTCCTCAACGGCCTGTCCGTCGCCGAGGCGAAGAAGTCCATCACCCAGTGGCTGACTGAGCAGGGCGTGGGCGAGAAGAAGGTCAACTTCAAGCTGCGCGACTGGGTCTTCTCCCGCCAGCGCTACTGGGGCGAGCCGATCCCGCTGGTCTACTGCGAGAAGTGCGGCTGGGTGCCGGTTCCGGAGGATCAGCTGCCGGTGCTGCTGCCGGAGGTCGATAACTATGAGCCGACCGACTCCGGCGAGTCCCCGCTGTCCAAGATCGATTTCTGGGTCAACACCACCTGCCCGTGCTGCGGCGGCGCTGCCAAGCGCGAGACGGATACCATGCCCCAGTGGGCGGGTTCCTCTTGGTACTTCCTGCGCTATGCCGATCCGCATTGCGATACCAATCTCGCCCGCTGGGAAGAGCTGGCCTACTGGCTGCCGGTCGACTGGTACAACGGCGGCATGGAGCATACCACGCTGCATCTGCTGTACTCCCGCTTCTGGAACCTCTTCCTCTATGACATCGGCGCGATCCCGAACAAGGAAGCCTATAAGAAGCGCACCAGCCATGGCATGATCCTCGGCCCGGACAATCAGAAGATGTCCAAGTCCCGCGGCAATGTCATCAATCCGGATGAGACCATCGCGGAGATCGGCGCGGACGCCTTCCGTCTGTACGAGATGTTCATGGGCGCGTTCGATCAGGCGATTCCGTGGAGCACCGAGGGTGCGCGCGGCTGCCGCCGCTTCCTGGAGCGCGTCTGGCGTCTGCAGGATATGCTCACCGGCGAGGAGACCGTCCGCAAGGAGATGGAGGTCGCGGTCAACGCGATGATCAAGAAGGTCACCGACGACTACGAGCGCATGAAGTTCAACACCGGCATCGCCGCGATGATGTCCTTCGTCAATGATATCTACACCAACGGCAAGGTGTCCCGCGGCGAGCTCAAGGCGCTGCTGCTCTGCCTCAACCCGGTCGCTCCGCATATCACGGAGGAGATGTGGGAGGCCTGCGGCTTCGGCGAGCCGATCTATGCGCAGTCCTGGCCGAAGTACGACGAGAACAAGCTCGTCGCCGACGAGGTTGAAATCGCTGTGCAGATCAAGGGCAAGGTGCGCGCGCGCATCATGGTCCCGGCCAGCATGACCGCCGCCGACGGCGAGAAGCTGCTGGAGAACCCGACGGTTCGCAATCTGGTCGGCGACGCTACCGTGCGCAAGCTGATCTTCGTCCCGGGCCGTCTGCTCAATATCGTTTGCTAAAGAATAAAAAGGGCTGTTTCCCTTCGGGGAAGCAGCTCTTTTTATTGTCATTCCTATGCCAAAATGGTAAAATAGATAAGAAAAACATTGCGGAGGTACGCCCTTATGAAGGATATGCAGCGCATCGCGCTTGAGCAGGAATTCGACGAAAAAAGCGCCCGCATCACACAGATGATGGCGCGGATGGAGGAGATGCAGCGGGCGTATCATCAGCTTGAGGCGGCGCGCCGCGCGCGCATGGTGAAGGATGCGGAGAATGCCGCGCGGGAGGAGACGGCGCAGATGGAGCGCGAGCTCGCCCACTGCCAGCAGGCAAAGGCGGATGCGGACGCGGCGGCGATGTCCGGCGATGCGGCGCGCATAGACGCATGCGCATTGGCGCGGGATGAGGCGCACAGGGCGTTTGATCTGGCGGAGCGCCGCATGCAGGACGCCTGCCGCCGCTATCAGATGGAGCTGGCGCGGCAGGGCTTTGGCAGCGAGCAGGCGTATCGCGCGGCCTTCATGACCAAGCCTGCTCAGCAGAGACTGGAGGCGGAAGTCACGGCCTTCCGGGAGGAATACGCCGTGCTGCTTAATCGCTGCGAGGAGATCGAGAAGCTGCTTGCGCAGGAATAAGGAATAAGAAGCTCCCCCTCTTTTGAGGGGGAGCTCATTATGCTTTGGGGGTCAATCAGACCAGCTCGTCCTTCATCCAGCGGTCCACGGAGAGGCCGGCTTCGCGGCCGAGGCAGACACAGATGCCGATGGACACGCCCATCAGCGGGGTGAAGTAGTCGCGGCCGAAGCGGCCGGAGACGGTATTGCCGGTGGCGAACAGGCCCGGGATCGGTTTCCAGTTCTCGCCGAGCACGCGCTGCTCGCTGTCGGTCCACAGCGCGCCCATGGTGGCCATCAGGTTGCCGATGGTGGCGTCGCCCGCGGAGACCTGCAGGTAGAACGGGCCCTTCTCGATCGGGAAGAGGAGCTTCGGGTCGCGGCCGAACTCGGTGTCCTTGCCCGCGGCGCAGCAGGCATTGTAGGACTCGATGGCCTTCTTCATGTTCGCAATGACCTTCGCGTCGGTGATGCCGGCATAGGAGAGGCACTCCTCGATGGAGTCGCCTGCATACGCTTCGACATCGCCGATAGAGCACAGCGTGCCCTTGTTGGCATAGGCCTCGGCCATCTTGGTGCGCACGTTCTCGATCGTACGCGCGGACGGCTGGGTGGAGCCGTGAGAGCAGGCCACATACTCGAGGCGCTCGGGCAGCGTGCTGTCATACACGGCGAACATGAGCTCGCGGTTCATGAAGAACGTCGGGAAGCCGCGGTGCTCAATCGGGCCCCAGAATTCGTTCATATAGCGCTGGCCGGTGTAGTCCATGAACACGCCCTGCGGATAGCCGTAGCTCGGCGCGGCGGGACGGCTGTTGAGCCAGGTCTGGCGGCCGTCCATCGTCGGCGGATTCTCCTCAAAGCGGGCGCCGGCCCAAACGGCCATCTTTACGCCGGAGCCGTCGCGCATGCCCATGCCGGCACTGGTGTCCTGCGGCTGCTTGTTGTACATGATGTCGGAGAGCAGGTCGTTCTTCATCATGGTGTTGCTGCCGAAGCCGCCGGTGGCGATGACGACCGCCTTCACCTTTGCGCGGTAATACTGCTCGGTCTCGTTGTCGATGTAGATGATGCCGGTGATCGCGCCGGTCTCGTCCTGAATCAGGCGCTCGGCGTGGCAGTTCCACTTATACTCGGTGCCCTGAGCGAGGCAGTACTCGCGGTTGACCTTGGCGACGCTGCCCTGATCCGGGCGCAGGGTGGGCTTGTAGAACTTGTACGCGCCAATCTCCTCAAGCACGTGCTGGCCTTCGCCCTCGTTTTCAAAGTAGAACTGGCAGTTCCACTTGGAGGTGTCGCCGCCCTGCTCGATGTAGCGGGAGATGTGCCAGTCGAGGGAGTCGCCGCCGTACTTGGCGAACTTCATGACCAGACCCGGGTTGGCATAGTTCTGGCAGTTGAGCATCCAGTTGTTGTAGAATTCCACGACGTCCACCTCGGGCGCGCCGTAGTGCTCCTGCACATACTTGGAGTTGACAACGCCTTCATCGCCGCCGAGGAGGTTGAAGCTCTCCTCCTTCTGGGTCTCCACGACGAGCACCTTGTAGCCCAGCTCGGTCAGCTTCAGGACGGCCGCCGCGCCGGAATAGCCGTTGCCAAGAACGGCTACGTCGTATTCGCCGGCGTCGGCGATGAGGCTCTCGTCGATGTCCTCGGGCTTCTTGCGCCAGAGGGTGTAGTCAGAGACCATGCCCTCAACGGTGCCGCCGGCCTGGATGATACAGTCGTTGACGCCGTTCTTGATGGCCTCGGAGCAGAGGGTTGCGCCGGAGACGACGTCCACGTCCTGGCCCGCGCCCTGCTTCTCCACGATCTGTGCGCAGACGGACTTCATGCCCTCTTCATACTGCGGGAAGAAATCCTCGGCGCTGGTCTCGATGACTTCGTAGGCGACGTCCTCGATCTTCTCCTCGGAGAAGCGGACGGTCACGCGTACCTTCGCGAAGCCTGTGTGCTGCTCGCTGGTGTAGACGCCCGGGTTGTACAGGATGTTGGGGCCGCCCATCATGGGGGGCGGGCCGCCGGCGGGCATACCGCCTTCCGGCATACCGCCCTCGGGCATGCCCTCGGCGAAGGCGGAGCTGCCCACAAGGCCGATGCCCAGCGCGCTCAGCGCCGCGCCCTTGAGGAATGATCTGCGGGATACATCTTTGCTCATACGGAATCCTCCTTATTGCTATTTGTTCCCGGCGGGACGGATGCCCGCCATTTTTTTCATCATAGAATACGGCTGCAGCTTTGGCAATTGCCCTCGCCCGAATGGCGTCTGAGCGGGAACGAACGGCAGGCGCGTCATTGCCGGATGGAGGAGAAACATGGTATAATATTCACAAAGTGTGCTGCGTGAAGGGGGATGATGGAATGCTGTATCGCCTTGCGATCTGCGATGATGACGCGACAGTGCTGCCCGTCATTTCAAAGATGATCCGCCGCGAATGTGAAAAAAACGGCATATCTGCCGAGGTTACCTGCTTTGATGGCGGCGCTGCGCTGGAGGCTGCGCTGCGTGAAATGCCTTTTGATGCGCTCTTTCTGGATATCGACATGCCGGGCAAGGATGGCATCCAGATTGCGGATCACCTGCGCAGCAGCGGCAGCGCGGTCTGCATTGTCTTTCTCTCTGCGCGCGAGGATCGCGTGTTTGATACCTTTCGCTCGGGCCCGCTCCGCTTTGTACGCAAGGCGCATCTGCAGCATGATCTGCCGGAGGCGGTGAAGGCCGTCTGCAGAACGATCTGCACCGGACATAGGCTGAAGCTTCCGCTGAGCACGCCGGGAGGCATGGTCTCCGTACCGGTAGATGAGATCATGTGGGCGGAGAGCTTTGGCAAACAGCAGACCCTTGTGACGACCGGTGGCACGCTCGAGGTGAAACATACGCTCAAGGAGCTCTGCGAGAAGCTTGCCCCGCATGGTTTTCTGCAGGTGCATCGCTGCTATGTGGTCTCCTGCCGCTATATTTTTTCCATCGAGTCGGGGCGGCTTATCATGGATGACCGCAGCGAGATTCCGATCAGCCGCTACCGTCTCGCCGATGTGAAGGAAGCCTTCAGAAGGAGTATATGCCATGGATTGGACGCTGAATAATCAGACGCTCAAAAATGTCTTTGATATGATCACCCTGGCTGAGATGCTCGTGCTGCTGACGATGTATTTCGGCGCAAAGCGGCCAAAGCGGATTCTGCCCGAGCTGCTGGGCTTCTTCATAGTAGGCGCCGGCGCGATCATGACGGTCATGGACAGCTTCCGGGTGATGGATATTTATCTCCTTATCGCGATTCTGATGGGCATGACTGCGCTGTGCGCCGTCTGCTCGCTCAAGGGAAAATGGAGTTATAAGCTGGTTGTTTGCCTGTATTTCTGCGTGACCTATCTTCAGCTTCATACGGCGGAGCTGGTGCTTTGGGCGATGCTTCTGCCTGCGCGCCAGATCAGCCGCATTGGCCTGTCGCAGCTGGGGATGTGCGTTGTGCTCATTATCAATCGCCGCATCGGTGCGTGGCATTGTGAGGATACGCCGCGCGTGTATATCACGACGCTTCTGCTTTCCTCTGTCGCTTCGCTTGCCGCCTGTCTGATTGCGCTGCCCATGCTTGTGCCGCATCAGGATTTTAATACGGCCAGCATGATCCTATGCATCGGCACGCTCGTGCTGAATATGACGGCCTTCTATCAGGGGCAGCAGCTTATGCGCGCCTATCGGGAAAAGATGGAGCTGCGTGCTGTCACAGACCGCATTCATGCGGACAGCCATCTTGTGAAGGAGACGGAGCATCTTGCCGCGCAGATGCGCACACAGCGCCATGAGCGCGCCAATCAGGTGCTGGTTATCCGCGCGCTCTGCGACGCCGGGGATATCGAAGGTCTTCGGGAGTATGTAGAGCAGGCCTTCCCTGCGGAGCGCCCGGAGGAGCATATCGACTGCGGGCATGTGATTGTCAACGCTGTGCTCAATCAGAAGGCGGGGCGCTGCGACCGCGCAGGCGTGCCGCTGGCTGTTGATGCGCATCTGCCGCCCAAGCTGCCGATCCGGGACAATGACCTTTGTTCGCTGATTGCGAATCTGCTGGATAATGCGCTGGAGGGCTCGCGGGATGTTTCCGGGCCCATCGTGTCGATCTATATGATGTGCGTGAAGAACTACCTTCGCGTGACGGTTGCCAACCGTGTATCGCATGATGTGCTCACAGAGAATCCGGAGCTGCAGACGACCAAGGAATGTGCAGAAGAGCATGGCGTGGGCGTTCGCGTCATTCGCCAGATTGTGGAGCGCTATGACGGCATGCTGGACTTTTCGATGAAAGGCGATCTGTTTGTCGCGGATGCGCTGCTCAAGCTGAGCGGCCAGCCGGCCAATGTGAAATAATGAAAGGGCGCCGCAAGGGCTTGCGGCGCCCTTCTTTTGTCTAGCTTTAGCGTTATTTAACCACCAGCGGAGCTGGTGAGGATAAAATATCTTTAGATACAAGGAGCCTCCTTTGTTATACTTAAAGTGGTTCGGCAACCGCAGAAAGAAAACAAAGGAGGCTCATCATTTATGAG
>JAGBFR010000036.1 GCA_017936375.1 Clostridia bacterium | reverse complement strand
GAGGACATTCGAATGAATGCAAAGAGAATTATAGCAAAATAGATCGGGAAAGGCAAATGGAGAAAGGTGTTATGCCAAGAATCGAAAGGATATGTGTGCAGAGATGCATTGGAGTGGAAAAGGGAAAGAATGTCTGAATTGTAGAGTCTTATGCAAATGCCAGATCGTACCAACGTGACGTGACACGTGGCCAGTAACATAGGGCTATGCCCGTCGAAGAAAAACCCCCGGCTCCGCCGGGGGATCATTATTTGCGTGATGGGCGTGAATCAGGCCTCGAGATGTTCGCTCAGCGCGATGGCCAGCTGATCCGGGCAGGAGGTGGGGCGCATGCCGCACTTGATGCCCTTGAGACGGCGGACGGCCTCCTCGACGGTCATGCCGACGACGAGCGCGGCGACGCCCTGCGTGTTGCCGGAGCAGCCGCCCTCAAAGCGGCAGTCCGTGATGACGCTGTTTTCGATTTCAAAATTGATGGCGCGGCTGCAGACGCCGCGGGTCTTATAGGTATACATGAGTGTCCTCCCTGCTGTGTCGGATGATAGAGATGATTCTGCGCTGTATATACGACAGCGCAGATAAACCACAATACATGCCTATTCGACAGAAAACGACTTTTTCCTGCTGCGCGGTTCAAGTTCCTGTGACGCGCAGCTCCTGCAGCTCATAGGATGAGGCAAAGGGATGGCGGGAAGGAAGGTGTTGCGCATGGAAGAAAGCGGACGCCTGCCCTTTTCGGAGCGGCTGATCGTTTCCGCGGCGGAGGGGCTGACAATACTGGAGCCGGGAAGCGGGCGGATAATGGGAAGCATGCGCCTGGACGGCGCCTGCGCAGTCTGCTGTGGGAGGCGGGCAGTTTATTGCGCGGCGGATGACGGTGCAATCTGGCGGATTGATTCGGATCATCTGTCGCCGACGGCGATATTTTCCGGCGGGCCGGGCATTACATCCCTCTGCGTGGATGCGCGCGAGGAGAGACTGTATGCGCTTTGTGCGGATGCGGACAGTCTGCTGATGTGCTGCGCACAATCCGGGCAGCCTCTGCTGCTCAATCGCGCCGGGCTCAATCCGCAGTCGATGATTCATGCGCGGGCGGAAGGCCTGATTGTCGTGGCCGGAGGGGAAGATGAGCATGTGCTTGTCTTCTGCGATAAGACGCTGCAGCTTGCTGATATGCTGCCGGTAAAGGGGATTGCCTGCGCTGCGTCTCTCAGAGGGAATATGATCTATGCACTGAGCATGGAGGATGCGCAGTCCTGCCTGCTGACCGCGGCCGAGCGCGGAGGGAAGATACGGAGAATCCGGCTGCCCGGTCTGCCGGGCATGCTGCAGGCAGAGGAAGGAGGCGTGATCGCTGCTGCGGGGAATCGGCTGTATGCCATTGACCCGGAGGGAAGCGCGGTGACGAAGGACATGCGCATGCCGGCGAGGACGGGGAAGATGATTTCTTTTTCGGGCAGGGAGGGCAGTGCGGTGATACTTGACAGGGCTGCGCAGAATCTGTATATGCGCACCGGGGCTTTGAGATGGTCTCTTGTGATGACGGGCGTCCGAGATATGGCGCGCAGTTTCCGAAAGGCATGAGTCTGCGCCGTGGGGTATGTAATGAAGCCGCATGCTGACCGCAGGAAAAACCATGATGCTCTGCATGAGAATCTGACTATACAAATCCGATAAAATGCGGTATAATACCATGATAGACGCATTGTGTCATTGCGGCCGCGTCTGCAGTGAGGATATGGTCATATCGCAGCCGGTACGATGCGCTGCCGGCGTGCTGAAGGAGTCAACGTGGAGAAACAACATATTTCTGTCCTCAGGATGAGGAACCGTATAGGCATGACGGTGCTGAGCATACTGCTTTGTCTGGTGCTCTCGCCTGTGCTGATGATTGCGCTCTGTCTTCCGCAGGCGCTCGGCCTGTTCCCCGTGGTGCTGCTTGCGCTGCTGGGCTATGTCGGGCCGGTGAGCGCGGTTGGATGCTGCGCGGCGATGGCCGGCGCGGCATGGATGCTCTTTGGCGGGATCGGCGCGCTGTCCATGGCGGTATACCTGCTGCCGATACTGATTATATCCGCCTATTATGTCGACCGAAGGCAGTCCTTCTGGCCGAGCGCTGCAGGCACGGCAATCACGCTGTTTGCTTCGCTCAGCGCCGTGGCTGCCCTGCTCAGCGCCGCAGCGGGGACGGATGTGGTGTCCGCCTTCTCTGAATTGACGCGCCAGAGCTTCATCGCAGCGAATCCGGTGAGCGATTCCGTGCTGATGATGCTCGCGCAGACAGGCGTTCTCGAGCTTGAAAACGGCATCCCGCAGATTTCTCAGATTACCGGTCTTCTGACGGATGCTGCGAGGGAGTCGCTCGTCGCTCAGATGGTCACCGTGATTGACGTCACCCTTCGCCTTGAGATGCCGATGCAGATGGCGACGGGCGCTGTGGCGGCCGGCGTGCTTGGCCAGTCCGTGCTGCGCAGGGGCATGAGGCGCCGCGGCATGGATATTCCGACCGAGCCGATGCGCAAATGGCGCATCCCGAAGGGGTGGGGGCGCGTGCTGGGGCTGACGCTGGTTGCGCTGTATGTGATGATGATGCTCATGCCGGGCGCTATGTCGAGCATGACCTATGTGTTTTCCGGCGTGCTGCAGCAGGTCTTTGCCCTGCAGGGCATTGCAGCGCTGCGCTACATCCTGCACAAGCGGGGGGCAAAGCGGATCTGGCACGGCGTGGTCTTTTTCGCCGGTTATTTTCTGTTCAGTTCAGTGATGGACATGCTCGGCATTGTTGATCAGCTGATGGATTTTTCCCACAGGCGCGAGGAGCTTGACGGTCCTGCGCAGGGCAATGCGTTGTAAGGCGCAGATGAACAACGAGTACAACCAAGGAGGATTCAGCATATGAAGGTTATTCTGCTTAAGGACATCAAGGGCACGGGCAAGAAGGATCAGATCATCGAGGCGTCCGATGGATACGCCCGCAATTTCCTCTTCCCGAAGGGACTGGCGCGCGAGGCCACCGCGGCGAATCTGAACGCGATCGCCAATGCCAAGTCTGCTCAGAAGCACCGCGAGGACGTCGAGCGCGCGCAGGCGCAGGAGACGGCGGGCAAGCTGGCGGGCAAGGTCATCCGCGTGAGCGCGCGCGGCGCTGAGGGCGGCCGCCTCTATGGCTCTGTGACGGCTGCCGAGATCGCCGCTGCGCTTGAAAAGCAGTACGGCGTCAAGGTTGAAAAGCGCCGCGTCGACGTGTCCAACATCCGCAACGCCGGCGAGTATACCGTCAGCGTATGGCTCTATGCGGGCATCACCGCGGAGATGACGGCCAAGGTCGAAGTGAGCGCCAACTGACGTACGCATGCATGGAAGGCCGTTCGTACGAACGGCCTTTTTCTTCAAGGACTTTGATTGGGGTTTCCGGCTGGGAAGGCAATCCGCCTTTGCCGGAAGCGGACGAAACGCAGGATAATGAACGGAGAGGAGGGTAACGCCATGGACGAGCAGGTCATGCGCGTACCGCCCAATAACGCTGACGCGGAGAAGAGCATCCTTGGCTGCATGATGCAGGACAGGGAGGCGCTGAGCATGGCGCTGGAGCTGCTGACGGCGGAGGATTTCTATCAGCCCGCCAATCGCGAGATCTTTGACGCCATGCACATGCTCAACAATCAGGGCATGCCCATTGATCTTGTGACGGTGGATGACGAGCTTTCACGCCGGGGCACGCTGGAGGGCGTTGGCGGCACGAGCTATCTCATCGAGCTTTCCCAGAGTATGCCGTCTACGGTCAATGCAAAGGCATATGCGCAGATTGTCGACGAAAAATCCACGCTGCGCAGGATGATCAAGGCGACGGGGGACATTGCAGCCTCCTGCTATGCGCAGACGGACAGCCTCAAGGACATCCTCGGCACGGCGGAAAAGTCGATCTTCGATATCGTCATGCGAAGGACGGAAGGCGCGACGCTCAAGCATATCGGCGACGTTCTGCCGGATACCTATCTCAAGATCGAGCGTCTTTCCGAGCTTAAGGGCAGCATTGACGGCGTGCCCACGGGCTTTATTGACCTGGATAATCTGCTCACCGGCCTGCATGGCGGCGAGCTGGTGATCGTCGGCGCGCGCCCGTCCATGGGTAAGTCGGCCTTCGGTCTGAATATCACGGGCTATGCCGGCCTGCATGCCGGGCGATCCGTGGCGTATTTCTCTCTGGAAATGCCGAATGATCAGCTGACCATGCGTCTGCTCTGCTCAGACGCGAGGGTGGATATGCAGGCTGTGCGCCATGGCTCGCTGCGCGACGACGACTGGGTGAATCTGGCGTCCACGCTGGGCCCGCTCGCCGCTGCGAATATCTATATGGACGACACCTCCGGCATCACGCCCTCACAGCTGCGCTCCCGCTGCCGCAGGCTGAAGATGGAGCGCGGGCTTGACATGGTGGTTGTGGACTACCTGCAGCTCATGAGCGCGGATGGCAAGGTTGAAAACAGGCAGAACGAGGTCAGCGAGATTTCCAGAAATCTCAAGTCCATCGCCAAGGAGCTGGATGTACCCGTCGTGGCGCTGGCGCAGCTCTCCCGTGCGGGCGCACAGCGAAGCGATAAGCGGCCCATCCTCTCCGACCTGCGAGACTCCGGCGCTATCGAGCAGGACGCTGACGTTATCATGTTTCTGCATCGCGAGGAGTACTACGATCCCAATACCGAGGACAAGAACATCGCAGAGGTCATCGTCGCCAAGCAGAGAAACGGCCCGCTGGGCACGGTCAAGCTTGCGTGGCTGGGCCAGTATACGCGCTTTGCCAGCCTGCAGCAGGGGCACAGCGCATAAGCGCAATACACATGAGGTGAAGCATGCATACGCTGGTTGTGGCGGAGAAGCCGTCCGTTGCCCGGGATATCGCCAGGGTTCTTGGCGCGGGCGACAGGGGAGAAAACTGCCTGATGGGCGGCGGATATGTGGTGACATGGGCGCTGGGCCATCTGGTCACGCTCAAGGAGCCGCAGGAGCTTGACGAGCGATATACCCGCTGGAAGGCGGCGGATCTGCCGATCCTTCCCGAGCGGATGGAAACCAAGGTCATCAGGAAAACGCAGAAGCAGTTTACCTGCATCAAAAAGCTCATGAATGCCCCGGAGACGGCGGACATCGTCTGCGCGACGGACTCGGGGCGCGAGGGCGAGCTGATCTTCCGCTATATCTATGAAAAGGCAGGCTGCAGAAAGCCTGTGCGCCGGCTGTGGATCTCGTCCATGACGGATGAGGCGATCCGCGCCGGGTTTGACGCGCTTGCGCCGTCCTCGCAGTACGACGCGCTGTATCACAGCGCCCGCTGCCGGGCGGATGCAGACTGGCTGATCGGCATGAATGCGACCCGCGCCTACACGCTGCGCTACGATGTGCTCCTGTCCATCGGGCGCGTGCAGACGCCGACGCTGAGCATGCTGGTTAAAAGAAGAAAGGAAATTGATTCCTTTGTTCCGCAGACATACTATACCGTGCGCGCGGACTTTGGCGACTATCAGGGCATGTATATCGGCGCGAAGGGTGAAAAGAGGATTGATTCCCGCGAGGAGGCTGAGGCGATCGCCGCGCGCGTAAAGGGTGCGCAGGCGGTCGTGACCGAGGCGACGAGGGAAAGGAAAACCGAGCGCCCGCCGCTGCTCTATGACCTGACGACACTGCAGCGCGAGGCCAACGCGCGCTTTGGCTTCACAGCGAAAAAGACGCTGGCCACGGCGCAGAAGCTCTATGAGACGCACAAGCTGCTGACCTATCCCCGAACGGACAGCCGGTACCTGTCGCGTGATATGCTGCCCAAGGTAGAAAAAACGCTGGGCAGCTACTCGGGCGAATTGGCAGCCGTCGGTCAGGGGGCGCTTGGCCATGGGGTTAGGATGACGCCGCGCGTCTTTGACGATGCGAAGCTCACCGATCACCATGCGATCATCCCGACGGGCAGACGGGCGGAAAACCTGCAGCTGACGCCGGATGAGCGCGGTCTCTATGATATGGTCGCAAGGCGGCTTGCCGCGGCTTTCTATCCCAATCACGAGTACGATGCGCTCAAGGCAGTCACTGCGTGCGGGGAGGATCGATTCCTCTCTACTGGCAAGTCCGTCGTGCAGGAGGGCTGGAAGGAAGTCTACCGCGATCAGACCACCAAAAAGAAGAAGAAGGATGACGAGGAGCAGAGCCTGCCTGCGCTGGCGCAGGGCGATGAACGCCTGTGCCGTGGCGCGAAGGTCAAGGAGGAGCAGACCAAGCCGCCCAAGGAGCATAACGACGCCTCCATCCTCTCCGAGATGGAGCATGCCGGACGGCAGATTGAGGATGAGGAGCTGCGCGAGCAGATGAAGGACTGCGCGCTGGGCACGCCGGCAACGCGCGCGGCGATTATCGAGCGTCTGATTGAGGTCGGCTATGTGAGGCGCAGCGGAAAGAATCTGATCGCCACGCAGAAGGGCGTGCAGCTCATCGATGCTGTGCCGCCGGAGATCGCCTCGCCGGAGACGACGGGCCGGTGGGAACGCGCGCTCAGCGATATCGCCAAAGGAAAGGGCGGGGAGGAACGATTCCGCGAGGGTATTGCGCGCCTGGCGGCCTTCCTTGTCGGCCATGCAGTCTCTGCGCCGGACGTCCCCTTTGAAAAGGAAGCGCGCAAAGGACGGCGCGCCGCGCCCAAGGGCCTTGGACTGACCTGCCCGATTTGCGGGAAGGGAAACGTCGCGGAGAACTCGAAATCCTTTTACTGTACGCGTTTCCGCGATGGGTGCGCCTTTACGATATGGAAGGATGCGCTTGAGCGCTCGGGCGGGCCGGTCATGACGGCAAAGCTCGTGGAGCTCTGCCTGAAGAATGGAGATGTGCGCGGCTCGACGGGCGTGATCCATTACGAGGGCGGACGCGTCAGCTTTATCAGGAATAGTATGTAACGGATTCGGACAACAGTCGTGCTGTCAACTGTAATGAAGGAGAGAAAGGTCATGTATTCACAGACGGACTTTACCCGGAATGCTGCGAAGATCAGAAAGGAGCTGCTGATTGCGGCGGCGCTTGCGCTCCCGTTTCTTGCGGGCGCGATTGCAGCCTTTATCCTGAGGGTGGAGATTGCTTGCTCCGCATGTGTGATCGCCGCGGGCGCAATTCTGATTTTCCTCTGGGATCTGCGCATTGCGCCGCTGATGCATTATAAGCGGTTTCTCAAGGAGATTCACAGCGGACTGAGCCGCAGGACGGCGGGCGCGCTGGTGAAGATCGGTGTGGATCCCGTGTATCAGGACGGCGTGGATTTTTACGAGGTCATCATCAATATCTATGAAGATCTCTCCGAGGAGGGCGAGCGCCGCTTCCTTCTGGACTGCCAGAAGACGATCGACGCGTCCTTCATGGATCGGGATATCGTGCTGACCAGCCATGGCAACATGGTGCTGGACGCCGAACTGCTCGGCGGGGCTTCTGCGTGAGCGCCGGAATGGATAAGAGAAGGGCGGGCGGCAGCCGCCTTTTTCTTCTGTTTGTGCTGATTCTGATTGCTGCGGGCATGTATCTGCTGAATCTGCATACGCCCCTGATGATGGACGATTATGATTACAGCTTCAGCTGGAGCACGGGCGAACGGCTGACAGGCGTCGCAGATGTGATCGCCTCCCAGGCTGCGCATTACAGAATCTGGGGCGGACGCAGCGTGGCGCATACGCTGGTACAGCTTTTCCTCTTGTGGGGCAAGCCGCTGTTCAATGCGGCAAATACGCTCATGTATCTTCTGCTGCTGGCTGAGATCTGTGTGCTCGCCCGTCCAAAGGGCTGGAGGATCGGCGGGGGCATGATGCTCGCAGCGCATCTTGCGCTTAATCTGCTGCCGTTTTACGGTACGGTCTTTCTCTGGCTGGACGGCGCGTGCAATTACCTCTGGTGTACGGCGCTGGCGCTTTTTCCGCTTCTGATCCTGCGCAGCGAGCGCGAGGGCGGATTCTTTGACGCGGGCTGGCGGCATGGGCTGTTGGCTGTGCCGGTATTCTTCCTTGCGGGATGGACCAATGAGAATACCGCCTGCGGCGTGCTGGCAATTCAGCTGCTGATGGCGGCATATGACCGGCTGATCCGCAGGCGCAGCGTCAGAGGATGGCGCATTGCCGCGCTGGCGGCGCATGCGCTGGGCACGGCGGTCATGCTGCTTGCGCCTGGCAACTTTGCCCGTGCGTCGGCGGAGGCTTCTCGCGGCTTGATGGCAGAGCTTGCCTATCGGTTTGCCGTGGTGACATTCTATACAGGTCTGTATACGGCGATCCTCTTTGCGCTGCTTGGAGCTGGCTGGCTGCTGACGCGAAAGCACGGCCGCTCTTTCAGATATGAATGGACGGCGATTCTGCTTGGCGCAGGGCTTCTGTGCGCATATGCGCTGGTGGGTTCTCCACAGATTTCGGACAGATCGTTTACCGGTGCGTACGCGCTGGTGCTCTCGGCTGCGCTTGCCGCCCTCTGCGATGCGGGGCAGGGACGAAGGATGTCAAAGCCGATCCGCACTGCGCTTTCTGCTGCAGTCGTTGTGATTTTTGCCGCTGCGATTTCCTCCGTGCTTGCGCATGAGCGGGATTGGCTTGGGCAGGTGCAGGCCATTGAGGCGGCAAAGCTGGCTGGCGAAGAGCGGGTTAATGTGCAGTCCGTTCCTGCCCGTTCCCGCTATACGATGGGCATTGAGCTTGGCAAAACGCCGGAGGAGTGGCCCAACAGTACCCTTGGAAAATACTATGGAATCAGCATTGAGGAAGGCCTGTAATGGCTGATTGGCTGACGTGCAGGTCTGAATTCCGCAAAAAAAGCGCTGCCTTCGGATTCTTGAAGGCAGCCATGCCTTGACAAGCGGATAACATGTCATTATAATATTTCGTATATTGCCCCGATGTGGCTGAAAGGAAGAGAACAGACTATGAAAAAGGGACTTGCTCTGGTCGTTATGCTGATGCTGGCGGCCATGATGCTCTCTGGCTGCAACCTGATCGGTTATGACGCTGAGCTTGACGGCGCGCAGGTGGTGGCCAAGGTCAACGATACGGAGATCACCAAGGCCGAATGGCTTTCTTACCGTGATTACATGGCTGCCTATGAGCAGCAGTACTATCAGCAGTACTTTGGCTTCAGCATGCCGCTGGACGAGGAAACCCTCGCAACCTACAATGAGCCGGCGCTCGAGCAGCTGATTGAGTCCGTCGTTGTTGGCGACAAGATCAAGGAACTTGGCTTCGATCCGCTGCCCGAAGAGGACGCCGCGGCCATCGAGGAGACTGCCGATCAGATGATGGACATGTACAAGATGATCATGCGCTATCAGAACTACCCGACGGTTGAGACCGTTGAGGAGGAGCAGGAGCGCCTTGCGTCTGCGACCCCGTCTGAGGCGACCCCGGCCGAGCCGGTGGCCACCATCACCGACGCCCAGCTGGACGAGATGATCATGGCTGATCTGACCGCGATGGGTTATACCCGTGAGAACATGATCAATAGCGAAACCGTTTCCAAGCAGAATGAGCTGTTCAAGGAGCATGTGTACGCCGACGTCGCCATCACCGATGACGAGGTCAAGGCTGAGTTCGACTCCCGCGTTGAGGGCAACAAGACCAACTTTGACGAGACTCCGTCCAACTATGCGATGTACCTGAAGAACGGCCTTGACGCCTACTATGTCCCGGCTGGCTATCGCGGTGTGCGCAACCTGCTGATCAAGATCAGCGACGAGAAGGAGACCGAGATCAGCACGCTCAGCAGCACGCTGACCACCGCGCAGAATGCCCTGACCACCGCGCAGAGCGAGCTTGAGGAGCTGAATGCTCAGGATACCTCCGAGTATGACGAGGAGACCCTCGCTGCGTACAATGAGCAGGTTGCGGCGCTGCAGGAGCAGGTTGTGGCCAATGAGCAGACCGTGACCGACACGCAGGCTCAGATCGAGGAGATCACCGCTGCCGCCTTCTCTGAGATCGAGGAGAAGGCTGCCGAGGTGCTTGCCAAGGCGCAGGCTGGCGAGGACTTCGCCGCGCTGCTCGCTGAGTACGGCGAGGATCCGGGCATGACTGCTGAGCCGGAGATGACCCGCGGCTATCTGGTCTGCGAGGGCCTTGGCATCTATGATCAGGCCTTCCAGGATGCTGCGATGGCGCTGGCGAATGTCGGCGACGTCTCTGCTGAGCTGGTCAAGACCAGCTTTGGCTACCACATCCTCCAGTACACCACCGACATCGAGTCCGGCGTTGTGGAGTATACCGAGGAGATCAAGACTGCGCTGCATGATGAGATGCTCACCTCTGCGCAGGAGGCCGCCTACGAGGCTGCCGTGACCGAGTGGGTTTCTCAGGCTGAGAAGAAGACCTATCCGAAGGTCATGAAGTAAACCAAAGATGTAAAAACGCCCCGGGAATGACCCGGGGCGTTTTTCTGTTGAGGCAGGGATAGAGAGGAAAAATTGAGGAAGGTCGGCATAGAATGGAGGGAAGGAGGGAGATGGCCAATGCATCGTGCATATGGACGGCTCAGGAAATATGCGGGGCTGCTGCTTGCGCTGGGCGGCCTTCTGCTGATCTTTATCTGCCTCCCGCTTGAGCTGCTGGTCATTGCGCTGGGCGCGGCGCTGTTTGCATTGGGCGTGCTGCTCCTTGGGTGCTGGCCGTGAGGCGGTACATAGAGACGGCGGAATAATCAGAGGGGAGTCGAAGCGATGGGCGTCAGAATGGTATGCATCCGTGCGCCGCGGCTGATCCGAGGGCTGATCAGGCTGATTGGACGCACAAACAGATGAGACGGAGAGGGGAAAGAGAATAAAGAAAAGCACCGGCTGTACAGCCGGTGCTTAATCTTCTAAAGTCGGATTACAGAGCGCGCTCGACCTTGCCGCTGCGCAGGCAGCGAGTGCAGACGTTCATGTGACGAACAGTACCGCCAACGTTCACACGGACACGCTGGGTGTTCGGCAGCCAAACGCGGTTGCTCTTGCGGTTGGAGTGGCTGACATTGTGGCCGCTCATCGCGCCCTTCTGGCAAACCTCACAAATCTTACCCATGGATCACACCTCCTTCTGGTGCGTAAACAGTCATAACACAATTATTTTAGCACCAGAAAGGCGATTTGACAAGTGTTTTTTTCATTTTGTTTTGAATAAAAATCAAAATTGAGAGGAAAAAGAACCATATTCCGAACAATGGGGAAACATAAAGTCAGGATTTTTCTTTTAATCCTTGTAAAAACGGGGACTTTCCTGTATACTGTAATATGATCCAATGAGATTTCGGGTCGAAATGACCCTGCGTCAAGGAGGGTTTATCTATGGAATGCAGAATCAACAATGATCTTGGACAGATTACGATTAGTGAAGATGTGCTGCTGAAGGTGGCGGGTTACGCTGCGCTTGAGTGCTATGGTATCGTTGCGATGTCTTCCAAGCGTGCCAAGGATGGTTTTGTAGAATGGCTGGGCAGGGAGAACCTGACCAAGGGCGTGCGTGTCAATGTGACGGACGGCGGCATCGATATCGATCTGTTCATTATCGTCGAATATGGCATCTCTATCGTGGAAGTCTGCAACATCATCAAATCTCAGGTCTGCTATAAGATCGAGAACATGACGGGCGCCAAGGTGCGCAGAGTGAATATTTCGGTTGAGGGTATCCGCGTCTGATCCCTGATGGAACTGGAGGCGAATTTTTTGTCACAGCAAACGATTGACGGGCTGCTTCTGAAAGAGATGATTATAGCCGGAGCAGGCCTGCTTGAACAGAACCGTGAGGCGATCGACGCGCTGAACGTTTTCCCCGTGCCGGACGGCGATACGGGCACCAACATGTCCCTGACGATGAAATCCACCGTGCGTGAGATTGCAGCGCAGGATGTTGCCAATGCCTCCCGTATGGCTGATATGGCGGCCCGAGGCGCGCTCAAGGGCGCGCGCGGCAACTCCGGCGTCATCCTCTCTCAGATCCTGCGCGGCTTTGCGCGCGGCATCGAGGGCTGCGAGACGATCGACGCACAGGCCTTTGCCAACGGACTGCGCAAGGGCGCCGATACGGCGTACAAGGCCGTCATGAAGCCCAAGGAGGGCACCATCCTGACGGTCATCCGCGTGATTGCGGAGGACTCCGCCCGCTATGTCACCAAGCACCCGGACAACCTGCCGGGCCTGCTGGATAAAATGATCCGTAGCGGCGAGGCGATTCTGGATAAGACGCCGGACATGCTCCCTGCGCTCAAGCAGGCGGGCGTCGTTGACTCCGGCGGACAGGGTCTGCTCACCGTGCTCAAGGGCTGGCGTGCCGCCTTTAACGGAGAAAAGATCGAAGAGACTGCCGTCGAGGTCGGCGAGGCTGCTACGTTTGAATTTGAGGACGATCACGATTCGATCGGCGAGATCAAATTCAAATACTGCACCGAGTTCATCATTCAGGATATGAACGAGGGCGTGACCGAGGATGATATCAACAAGTTCCGTACGCGTCTTGGACGTATTGGCGACTGCGTGGTCTGCGTCGGCGATTTCTCGCTGGTCAAGGTTCATGTACACACCAATGACCCGGGCAAGGCGCTGCAGTGGGCCTGTGATCTCGGCGATCTGATCAATCTGAAGATTGACAACATGGCCGAAGAACGCCGCGAACGCATGCGTATGGCGGAGGAAGCTCAGAAGGCTGCTGAGAAGAAGCGCCTTGAGGAAGAGGCCGCTGCCGCGAAGGCGAAAGAAGAGGCGCCGCTCAAGGATTACGGCATGGTTGCCGTCTCCCTTGGCGAGGGCTTCTCGAGCATCTTTACCGATCTGGGCGTCGACCACATCGTCGAGGGCGGCCAGACGATGAATCCGAGCATCGAGGATATCCTCGACGCTGTTGCGGCTGTCGGCGCGAAGAATGTCTTCGTCCTGCCCAACAACTCCAATGTGATTCTTGCTGCGTCTCAGGCTGCTGAGCTGGCTGAGGTCAACGTGATCGTCCTTCCGACGAAGAACGTGGCCATGGGCATCGGCGCCGTGATCGCCTTCAATCCAGAGGCGGACATCGAAGAGAATAAGGAAGCGATGATTGCCGCGGCGGAGCAGGTTAAGACCGGTCAGGTGACCTTTGCTGTGCGCGATACGGTCTTTGAGGACAAGGAGATTCGCGAGGGCGATATCATCGGCATCCACAACGGCCGCATTGAGGTCGTCGGCAAGGATATCCATGATATCGCGCTGGAGCTGGCCAAGCATGTCGTTGAGGATGGCGATGCGCTGATTACGGTTTACTATGGCCAGGATACGAGCGAGGAAGACGCTAACGCCCTTGGAGACGAGATTGCGGAGATCTTCAGCGATCTTGACGTCGAGGTTCAGTATGGCGGACAGCCGCTGTATTATTATCTGATTTCTGCGGAATAATGGCTGATTCAGCCGCGTCCGGATGGGCGCGGCTTTTTTGACTGTATATAAATGTGCAGCGAGGAGGATGGGGAATATGCGTGAGCTTGGGCAGATCAGGGGCTTTGGCCCTGTGCGCCTGGAAGCGCTCGCTAAAAAAGGAATCCTGACAGCAATGGATCTGGTGGAGACGCTGCCGGTCGGCTACAGGGATACGACAAATCCGCTTTCTCCGGCGCAGATGACAGAGGGGACGACATCCTGCTTCGAAGGCTATGTGACGGGTAAGCCGACGCTTCATCGCGTTGGCGGCAGGCGTTGGGTCTCGGCGGCGATTGCCGATGAGTGCGGAAAAATCCGCTGCATGTGGTTTAACCAGCCGTGGATGAAGGACAATCTGCACGATACGCAGCATGTGACGCTGTACGGTCGCGCGGTGAGGAAGAAAAACGGGCTCTTTGTCATCAATCCTTCGATGGAAGAGCCGGGTGCGATCATACCGGTCTACGCACAGATACCGGGCGTGGGGCAGAAGGTGCTGCGCGACGCCATTGCATTGCTTCTGGATGAATACGACGAGGAAGAGACGCTGCCTGCGCGAATCCTTTCTATGTACGGGCTCATGGACAGACGGGAGGCGCTGCGTGAGGCACATTTTCCGACTTCGATGGAACGCCTGGCGCGCGCCAAGGAGCGTCTGGCCTTCGAGGAGCTGTTTCTCTTTCAGGCGGCGGTTGCCGGGCAGGCTGGGGAGCGCCGTCCGACACAGCCGCTTGCCATCGGCGATGGATGGGTGGATGAGTTCTATAGCAGGATGCCGTTTGAACCGACGGGCGCACAGCTCCGCGCATCAAAGGAGATTGCAGGCGACCTGAAGGGCAGCCGCGCGATGGCAAGGATGATTCAGGGCGACGTCGGCTGCGGCAAGACGCTGATCGCCTTCTGCGCGCTGTATCTTTGTGCAAGGGCAGGCGGGCAGGCAGCGCTGATGGCGCCGACGGAGATCCTCGCAGCGCAGCACATGCAGAGTGCGGCAGAGCTGCTCGCTCCGATGGGCATCCGATGCGGCCTGCTGACGGGCAAAATGACCGCGGCTGAGCGCAGGCGCGCCCGGGAGGCTATTGCATGCGGCGCATGGCAGGTGGTCATCGGCACGCATGCGCTGATCTCGGGCGATGTGGAGTTTGCCAACCTGTGCCTTGCAGTGACGGATGAACAGCATCGCTTCGGCGTGAGGCAGAGAACGGTTCTTGAGGGAAAGGGTTTTGCGCCGCATGTCATGGTCATGAGCGCAACGCCGATCCCCAGAAGCCTGTCGCTTGTGCTCTATGGCGATCTGGACATTTCCGTCATTGATGAGCTTCCGCCGGGGCGTACGCCGGTGACGACACGCATTGTGCCTGAAGAAAAAAGGCAGGATATGTATGCGTTTATCCGCGCTGAAGCGGAGAAGGGCAGGCAGACCTATGTTGTCTGCCCGCTGGTAGGCGAGGACGATACGGACGCAGCGTTTGAAGAGCTCCGCAGCGCAAAGGATGTGCAGAAGGAACTTAAGGAGGTGCTTGCGCCGCTGTGTGTCGGGCTTGTCCACGGCAGAATGAACAAGCTGGAAAAAGAAGACACGCTGCAGCGCTTCTACGCGGGGGAAATCCATGTGCTCGTCGCTACGACAGTCATCGAGGTCGGCGTGAATGTGCCGAATGCGACGGTCATGGTCGTCGAGGGGGCGGAGAGATTCGGCCTTGCGCAGCTGCATCAGCTCAGAGGCCGCGTCGGACGCGGCGCGCAGCAGAGCTGGTGCTTCCTGATGGCGCAGCCCAACGACCGCCTGAGGACGCTGGTGAAGACGGGCGACGGATTTGTCGTGGCGCAGAAGGATCTGGAGCTGCGCGGTGCGGGCGAATTCTTCGGCACGCGCCAGCATGGTCAGCCGCAGATGCCGGCGCTGATGCTCACGGGAGACGGGCGGCTGCTTGGCGACGCGCGATCGGCGTTCCTTGAGATATGGAAAAGCGAGGATATGCATGCCGAGCGGGAAGCCATTGTGCGCGCAGCGAGGAGACGATTTGACAGAGAAAGCCCGCTGTTTGGAAGGAATTGAGCGGGAAGATGGTACTTTCTTTGGGTTAATGGTTAATTTGTGAAAGAATAGACACAATTTTACCTCACAAGATAACGAAAAGTCATTGCAAATTCACGAAAAAACCCGTATAATAATGGATGCCCACAAATTGTGGTTGTTTTTGGCATGTCAATCATCATGTGGTTATTGATTGATTGCTGTGATATCAAAGATTCAAGGAGGCAAAGAACAGCATGACGAAGTACGTTTATCTGTTCAGCGAAGGCGACGCCAGCATGCGTAATCTGCTGGGCGGTAAGGGCGCAAATCTTGCGGAAATGACCAAGATCGGTCTTCCGGTTCCGCAGGGCTTCACCATTTCTACCGAGGCCTGTACCAAGTACTACGAGGATGGCCGCCGCATCAACGATGAGATTCAGGCTCAGATCATGGAGCACATCGCGAAGATGGAAGAGATCACCGGCAAGAAGTTTGGCGATCTTGAGAATCCGCTTCTGGTCTCTGTTCGTTCCGGTGCGAGGGCTTCTATGCCGGGCATGATGGATACCATTCTGAATCTCGGCCTCAATGAGGAAGTTGTCAATGTTCTGGCGACGAAGTCTGGCAATCCGCGCTGGGCGTGGGACTGCTATCGCCGCTTTATCCAGATGTATTCCGACGTCGTTATGGAAGTGGGCAAGAAGTATTTCGAAAAGCTCATCGACCAGATGAAGGAAAAGAAGGGCATCGAGTTTGACGTCGATCTGACCGCTGAGGATCTTCAGGAGCTGTGCGTGCAGTTCAAGGCCGAGTACAAGGGCCAGCTTGGCACGGACTTCCCGTCCGATCCGAAGGAGCAGCTCTTCGGCGCGATCAAGGCTGTTTTCCGCAGCTGGGATAACCCGCGTGCCAACATCTATCGTATGGATCATGACATCCCGTACTCTTGGGGCACTGCCGTCAACGTTCAGATGATGGCCTTTGGTAACCTGGGCGACACTTCCGGCACCGGCGTTGCGTTCACCCGCAATCCGGCCACTGGCGAGAAGGGCCTGATGGGCGAGTTCCTGATGAATGCGCAGGGCGAGGACGTTGTCGCCGGCGTGCGCACCCCGATGCCCATCTCCAAGATGCAGGAAGTCCTTCCGGAAGTCTACGAGCAGTTCCTCGGCGTCTGCAATACGCTGGAGAACCACTATCGCGACATGCAGGATATGGAGTTCACCATTGAGGATAAGAAGCTCTACATGCTGCAGACCCGCAACGGCAAGCGTACCGCCGCCGCCGCCATCAAGATCGCCTGCGATCTGATCGACGAGGGCATGATCACCGAGGAAGAGGCCGTCATGCAGATTGACGCCAAGAGCCTCGATATGCTGCTGCATCCGCAGTTTGACGCTGCTGCCCTGAAGAAGGCCGTTCCGGTCGGCAAGGGCATCGCGGCTTCCCCGGGCGCTGCTGCCGGCAAGATCGTCTTCACCGCTGAAGAGGCTGCCGAGCGCGGCAAGAACGGCGAGAAGGTCGTTCTGGTTCGCCTTGAGACCTCTCCGGAGGACATCGAAGGCATGAAGTACGCGCAGGGTATCCTGACCGTGCGCGGCGGCCAGACCTCTCACGCCGCCGTCGTCGCCCGCGGCATGGGCACCTGCTGTGTCTCCGGCTGCGGCGAAATCAAGATGGACGAGGAGAACAAGCAGTTCACCCTCGCCGGCAAGACCTACCATGAGAATGATCTGATCTCTCTGGACGGCTCCACCGGCAACATCTACGGCGAGCTGATTCCGACCGTTCCGGCGAATGTGGCTTCCGGCTACTTCGGCCGCATCATGGAGCTTGCTGACAAGTTCAAGAAGCTGGGCGTCCGCACCAATGCCGATTCCCCGGCCGACGCCAAGCAGGCTGTCGAGTTTGGCGCGCAGGGCATCGGCCTGTGCCGCACCGAGCACATGTTCTTTGATCCGACCCGTATCGGCGCTTTCCGCGAGATGATCTGCGCGGAGACCGTTGAGGAGCGCGAGGCTGCGCTGGCTAAGATTGAGCCGATGCAGCAGGCTGACTTTGAGGGCATGTTCGAGGCGCTGGAAGGCTATCCGATGACCGTCCGCTTCCTCGATCCGCCGCTGCACGAGTTCGTGCCGACCGAAGAGGCCGACATCAAGGCGCTGGCTGACGCGCAGGGCAAGAGCGTTGCCTACATCAAGCAGATCATCAACGACCTGCATGAGTTCAACCCGATGATGGGTCATCGCGGCTGCCGCCTGACCGTCACCTATCCGGAAATCGCCGCGATGCAGACCCGCGCTGTCATCAAGGCTGCTCTGGCTGTTCAGGCCCGCCATGCGGACTGGAACGTCGTGCCGGAGATCATGATTCCGCTGCCGGGCGAGGTCAAGGAGATGAAGTTCGTCAAGGACATCGTCGTCAAGACTGCCGATGCGCTGATCGCCGAGGCTGGCGTCGCCCTCAAGTACGAGGTCGGCACCATGATGGAGATTCCGCGCGCCTGCCTGACCGCCGATCAGATCGCTGCTGAGGCTGAGTTCTTCTGCTTCGGCACGAACGACCTGACACAGATGACCTTCGGCTTCAGCCGTGACGACGCCGGCAAGTTCCTGCCGAGCTACTACAGCAACAAGATCTACGAGTCTGATCCGTTTGCCCGCCTGGATACCACCGGCGTCGGCATGCTGATGGAGATGGCCGTGGAGAAGGGCAAGGCTGTCCGTCCGCAGATCCATTGCGGTATTTGCGGTGAGCATGGCGGCGATCCGTCCTCCATCGAGTTCTGCCACAAGATCGGTCTGAGCTATGTTTCCTGCTCTCCGTTCCGTGTGCCGATCGCCCGCCTGAGCGCTGCGCAGGCTGCGATCAAGGACAAGAGGGGCCAGCTGTAATTCACTGAATACATACAGAGGGTGCGCATAAGCGCATCCTCTGTTTTTCTGTTTTGGCAAAAATATCCGTTGGCAGGATATAAAGGAAAGAAAAAACGCAAATTCGGCGCTTTTGAAGAAAATCGGCGAATGCTTTCAGCCAGAGATGAAGAATATAAAGTAATGAAACTTTCTTACAAATCTTTCATTTTGATGGATTCAACAAAACGACGGGAAAAAACTGTGAATTCCGGATGCCGTCCTCAAAGGGGTGTGCGGGAGGGGAGGTTGCATTGCGGTGCGTGTTCGACTATAATGTGGGCGCACGAAACGTGCAGAGAACAAACGCATATGCCTTGACATTTGAAAGGAGTGCATGCTCATGAAGCAATTCAGCTATGTTCTCACAAACGATCATGCGCAGCAGACGAGGACGATGGGATGCCTGTCCAGAGAGGCAGCCAGATTCTCGAGCAGGATCAGCCTGATCCATGAGACGAAATCCGCTCAGATCTGTGAACTGAAGGACGTCCTTGCGCTGGATATGAAAAGCGGAAACATGGTTACGGTTAAGGTCGACGGTCCTGATGAGGAGGACGCTGTCGCTGCCATGCAGAATTACTTTGTCGCCAATATGTGAGATGGAAGAGGATGCTTCTGCAAAGATATATCCTCGCCGGAAAAATGAGAATAAGAAAACCGCCGCAGCCGGATCGTCTGAAGCTGCGGCGGTTATGTTTATCTCTTTTTCGTGGGCTTGGGCAGACCGAATGTCATGAATTCGCATTCAAGACGGCCATTGTAGAAGCGCCGCTTCCTGTCTGCTCGGCGGCCAAAACAGCGCTCAAAACCGGGATGAGAGGTGATTGCGCTGAGTGTCCAGCCGGGATGGCGGCGGAGAAGCTGGCCCATCTGCTGATAGAGCGTCTCGCATTCCTTTCGGTCGCTCAGGCGTTCGCCATAGGGCGGATTGCAGAGGAATACGCCGCGTTCCTCGCTGCGGCTGCATTCCCGTGCGTCGGCAACGCTGAATGTCACGCAGCCGTCCATACCGGCCTGATGCAGATGGCGGCGGGCAAGCTCAATCGCCTCCGGATCAATATCCGAACCGGAAATACCCTGAACGAGCGACGGATCGAAAGCCGCCCTGGCTTCCTCGCGGATGGCGGTGAAGGCGTCTGCGGGCACGCCGCGCCAGCTCTCCAGCGCGAACTCTCGGGTCAGGCCGGGCGCTCGGTTGGCCATGCGCATGGCAGCCTCGATCATCAGCGTTCCTGTGCCGCACATGGGGTCGTGCAGCGTCATGCCGGTCCGCCAGGGGCTCAGGGAGACGAGCGCGGCGGCCAGCGTTTCGCGAAGAGGCGCTTCGCCATTCCACGTGCGGTAACCGCGTCGATTGAGCGCGGTGCCGCTGGCGTCAAGCGTCAGCTGCGCGATGTCGCCGTGCAGCGCAACGTCGATGGCGACGGTTTCCTCCGTCTCCTCAAACCAGGAGACGCAGTATTTCTCCTTGAGGCGCTCGACAATGGCCTTCTTGGTGATGGATTGACAGTCGCGAACGCTCATCAGCTGGCTGCGCGCACATTTGCCGCTGACGGGGAAGCGGGAGTTGACGCCGATAAAATCTTCCCATGGGAGCGCGCGCACGCCCTCAAAGAGCTCTTCAAAGCTGCGGGCCTCAAAGCGCCCCATGACCAGCAGCACCCTGTCGGCGCAGCGCAGCCAGAGATTGGCACGGAATGCATCCTCAAACGTTCCCATAAAGCGAGCGCCGCCGTTTTCAGCCCTGGCGCTGATGCCGAGGCGCTCCAGCTCGCGCGCGACGACGCCCTCGAGGCCAAAGGCGGCTGTAGCGATCCATTCAAAATGCTTCTGCATGAAAATCCTCCAAAAGAATAACAAAATCGTCAAGTCAGTATAGCAGTCCTCAATGGCCTTCGTCAATCCGTTTTTTGAGCAAACTCCATGGTTTTCGGCGCATCCTGCGTGGCAAGCTGGAAAAAAACATAAAAAAGCAAAAGAGGGGTCTGTTCAAAACAGGAAAATATGCTATACTATCAATTGACAATCATTACACGATGCGCGGACATGTGCCCGGCATCATAAATACGTAAGGAGTGATTGAAATGGCTCTGGTTACTACTACCGAGATGTTCAAGAAGGCTTACCACGGCGGCTACGCTGTCGGCGCTTTCAACGTCAATAACATGGAAATCGTTCAGGGCATCACTGAGGCCTGCCGCGAGGAGAAGGCCCCGGTTATCCTGCAGGTGTCCAAGGGCGCGCGTGCCTATGCCAACCACACCTATCTGGTGAAGCTGGTTGAGGCCGCTGTTCTGGAGTGCCCGGAGATCCCGATCGCGCTGCACCTTGACCATGGCGACAGCTTTGAGACCTGTAAGTCCTGCATCGACGGCGGCTTCACCTCCGTCATGATCGACGCTTCCTCCAAGCCGTTCGCTGAGAACATTGCGATCACCCGCAAGGTCGTCGAGTATGCGCACGATCACGGCGTTGTGGTCGAGGCTGAGCTCGGCGCTCTGGCCGGCGTTGAGGACGAGGTCAGCGTTGATGCTGATAACGCCCACTACACCCGCCCGGAGGAGGTTGAGGAGTTCGTCGCCAAGACCGGCTGTGACTCCCTGGCCATCGCTATCGGCACCTCTCATGGCGCTTATAAGTTCAAGCCGGGCACCAACCCGCAGCTCCGCTTCGACATCCTCGAGGAGATCGTCAAGAAGCTGCCGGAGTTCCCGATCGTTCTGCATGGCTCTTCTTCCGTCCCGCAGGAGTATGTCCAGATGGTCAACACCTACGGCGGCGCGATGCCGGGCGCGATTGGCGTTCCGGAGGAGCAGCTGCGTCATGCCGCGAAGCTCGCCGTCTGCAAGATCAACATTGACTCCGACCTGCGTCTGGCGATGACCGGCACCATCCGTAAGTTCTTCGCCGAGCATCCGGACAAGTTCGATCCGCGCGAGTACCTCAAGCCCGCCCGTGCCAACATCAAGGAAATGGTCCGCCACAAGCTGATCAACGTCCTCGGCTGCGCCGGCAAGGCCTGATAAGCCAGATCCATTCAAAGCCGCTTCGGTTTCCGGAGCGGCTTTTTCCGTGCGTGGATTTTAGAAAACGACAGGATTAACAATTCAGAAACAAATGCTTGCAATTGCGCCCAGAGTATAGTATGATGTTTTATATAGGATAGCATGCGCGCATTTGGCCGCGCATAGCACGATGTTGAATGAACAGGACGAGAGGTTGAAGATTGATGAGCAAGTACGTTGTTATGACGGATTCTGCCTGCGATCTCCCGCAGGATCTTGCAGACAAGCATCATATTGATATTATTTGCTTTAAGATTGCGCTGGACGGCGAAGGCTATACCGAGCGTGTGGATTTTACGCCGGAGCAGTTCAGCCAAATGCTGCGCGAGGCGAAGGGGCTGCCCACCACCTCTCAGGTCACGCAGTTCGAATTCTTCGATAAGTTTGAGGAGTATGATCGTGCGGGCGTAGAGGAGCTTTTGTATATCTCCATCAATTCCGCCGGTTCCGGCACGAATGCCGCTGCGCATCGTGCGGCGGAGGAATTCCGTGAGGCGCACCCGGACAGCCCGATGAAGATCACCATCGTGGACAGTCACAGCTATTCCATTGTGTACGGCTCTCAGGCTGTTGAGGCGGCAAAGATGCTCGCTGACGGAAAGACGATGGATGAGGTGGTTGCCTATCTTGACGACATGTTTGCCCGTCTGGAGGTCATTCTTGGCGCGTATACGCTCAAGATTATCCGCAAGTCCGGCCGTGTGAGCGCGGCTGCGGCGATTGCCGGCGATCTGCTGGGCATCCGTCCGATCTTTACGCTGATCGACGGTGAGAGCAAGGTCATCAAGAAGGCGAGAGGGGATAAGATGGTCCTTTCCTCCGTCGTCAACGAAATGAAGGCTCGCATGGAGCCAGGCACGCCGTACTGGGTGGGTTTTGCCGACCGCAAGTATGAGGCTGAATATGTCGCAGCGTGCGAAAAGGCGCTGGGATATCCGCCGGCAGGCTCCATCCATCTGGGAAGCGCTGTCTGCGCCAATACCGGCCCCGATGCGGCGGGCGTGCTGTATCAGGGCAGCAAGAGAGAACGATAAGAAAGAACGATAAGAAAGAAAGCCACCGGCTGAGCCGGTGGCTTTACTTATTTGACAGAGTGGGTGAGGAAGGCTTCACCGTTAAGCGACTTGACGGTGAAGACGCCGTCCTCATAGATCATGTAGCTCGCGGGGAATCCGCCCTTGGGCAGGCCGGCGGAACCGGGATTGATGTAGGTCATGCCGTCCTTCTCAACGACGACCGGCAGGTGTGTGTGCCCGTGAATCAGCAGATCGCCGGCCTTGTGCGGTGGCAGATTGTCCAGATGGAACAGATGGCCGTGGGTAACGAAGGCCGTGGTGCCGTCCAGATCAAACAGCGCGTAATCCGCCTGAATCGGGAATTCGAGCACCATCTGATCGACCTCGGCGTCGCAGTTGCCGCGGACGCAGAGCAGCTCGTTCTTGTGTTCATTCAGCAGCGCGGTGACGCCCTTGGGATCATAGGCGTCAGGAAGGTCGTTGCGCGGGCCGTGATAGAGCAGATCGCCCAGCAGGACGAGGCGGGATGCGCCCTCCAGCGCATACTGGCGCAGCAGCGCTTCCATGGCGCTGCGGGAACCGTGGATATCGGAAGCGAACATGAGCTTCATAGTATGTACACCCTTTCATTGAACAGATCGGATAAGGTATCCGGATAACGGACAAGAATCATAGATCGATCTCGAGCACGACGGGGCAGTGATCGCTGCCCATGATCTGGGCGTCGATGCGCGCCTCGCGGATTTTATCCTTGATGCGCTCGGAGACGAGGAAGTAATCAATACGCCACCCGGCATTCTTCTCTCTTGCCTTGAACATATAGCTCCACCAGCTGTATGCGCCGGTGACGTCGGGATAGAGGTGGCGGAATGTATCGACAAACCCAGACTCCAGCAGCTTGGTGAAGGCTGCGCGTTCCTGCGGGGTGAAGCCTGCATTGTTCTGGTTGGTCTTGGGGTTCTTCAGGTCGATTTCCTTGTGGGCGACATTCATATCGCCGCAGACAATCACGGGCTTGAGAGCGTCGAGCTTCTTGAGGTACATGCGGAAGTCTTCTTCCCAGCACATACGGTACATGATGCGCGTCAGCTCACGCTGGCTGTTGGGGGTATAGACGGTGACAAGGTAGAAATTCTCGTATTCCAGCGTGATGACGCGGCCTTCATGGTCGTGCAGGTCGTTTCCGATGCCCATGACGACGGAAAGAGGGGCGTGTTTTGCAAAGATTGCCGTGCCGGAATAACCCTTCTTTTCTGCGGAGTTGAAATACTGCTGATAGCCGGGGGTGGATACCTCAGCCTGATCGGGCTGCATCTTTGTCTCCTGTAGGCAGAAGAAATCGGCATCCTGTTCATTAAAGTAATCGCCAAAGCCCTTGCCAAGGCATGCGCGCAGGCCGTTGACGTTCCATGAGATCAGTTTCATAGCGCCTCCATGATGATTCGTGTGCGTATAAACGCGCTTTCTTCTGCTATTATACAGGATAAGGATGCCTGTTGAAAAGAGGCAGACGGCTGGAATCAAAAAAAGAGGTGATGGCATGCTGATCATACCCGCCGTCTATCTGCTGATGTGCCTGCCGGTATACCTTCGCGCGGACGCCTATGTGTGCGATACAGGCGCTGGGCTGCATGTGTTCGTCGGCATGATGGGTATTGGCGTGCGTGCCGATATCCGTCTGCTTTTTGAGGATGGCAGGCTCCGTATCGTCAGGAGGCAGACAAAGGGAAGGAAGCAGCAGGGGCCGGCGGATTGGGGGCTTCTCCGGCGTTTTCTTCGTGCCATGATCAGAAGGGCGCATGCATCTCATATTGCCGTCTCTGCGCATATCGGTACCGGCGATGCAGCCGCGACTGCGCTGCTTGCCGGCGCGCTGCAGGCTGTGCTGTCTGCCGCTGCGTGCCGCGTGAAGGGACAGCGTGCCGATATTCATGTCAATCCATCCTATGATCGGACAGCGCTTTGCCTGTGTGCCGGGGGAATACTCGTGGCCTCCGGCGGGGATATTATTGGCGCGCTGATCAGGGACGCCTTTATTGAGCGTCGCTCTGAAAAGAAGAGTATGCGCAGAAAGAAGGGGTCTTATGGACCGGCATCCGATCGAGAGTCTTATGGAGACTTCGATGGAGAATATCAGCGATATGATTGACGTCAACACCGTCATCGGCGATCCGGTGCAGACGCAGGACGGCTCTACGGTGATTCCCGTTTCCAAAGTGTCCTTTGGCTTTGTCGCGGGCGGCGGCGAATATGCCGCGGGGAATGCAGGCACGCCTTCCGGGGCGCTTCCGTTTGCCGGGGGATCCGGCGCGGGCGTGTCCGTGCAGCCGGTTGGCTTTCTGGTCTGTTCCGAGGGCGGGGTCAGGCTTCTGCGTGCAGCCTGCGCTTCTCCGCTAGAGCGGGTTGCAGAGATCATCCCGCAGATTGTGGACAGCCTGCGCGATGATGAGGATGCGAAGAAGAGCGGCGGGGATATGCCCCGCGTGCGTGCCGCCTATCAGGAATAAGCTGCGGGTTGAAATTGCGTTTTGCATGGACTGCGGCGCATGATGAACGCGCAGGCGGAAGCGAGCATAGGATGCTCATGAGCGCAGCGCCGGATGCCGAAATGTATGAAACCAAAGAGCAATTTTCGGCAAAAGTCTCAGTTTTTTGATGCTGAACTGAAATCCTCTTGACTTTGACGATAACCTTATATAGAATGATGCTGTTTACATGTTTATGTATGAGCAACAAAAAGAACGGAGGGGCTTCCGGATATGGGCGTCAAGGTTGCAAAGTTTGGCGGAAGTTCGCTGGCTGATGCGGCGCATTTTGCAAGGGTAAAGAGTATTCTGCTCGCCGATCCCGACAGGCGCATTGTTGTACCGAGCGCGCCGGGAAAGCGCAGCTCTACGGATATCAAGGTAACGGATCTTTTCTATGAGTGCAACAGGCTCGCGGGTGCGGGCGGGAGCATGGATGAGGCGTTTGACAAGATTGTCCGCCGCTATCATGAGATCGCCGAGGAGCTTGGCGTGACGGTCGATCTTGATGTGCATCTGGAAGAGGTTCGTAAGAATATTAAGCTTGGCGCGGGCGCGGATTATGCGGCCAGCCGCGGCGAGTATCTCAATGGTATTCTTCTTGCTGCATATATGGGCTGGGATTTTATTGATCCGCAGCAGGGCATCTTCTTTGATGAAGAGGGTCGTCTGGATGCGGAGAAGACCCAGCGCGAGCTCAGTGCGCTGCTGGAGGGCCACAGCTATGCGGTCGTGCCCGGCTTCTACGGCTGTGATACGCACGGCAGGGTCAAGACCTTCTCCCGCGGCGGCAGCGATGTGACCGGCGCGATTGTCGCGCGCGCTGTCAACGCGGACATGTACGAGAACTGGACGGACGTCTCCGGCTGCCTGATGGCGGACCCGCGCATCGTTCGCAATCCGGAGCCGATCCGCTATGTGACCTATCGCGAACTGCGCGAGCTGTCCTACATGGGCGCGTCCGTGCTGCATGAGGATGCGATCTTCCCGGTGCGCATGGCGGGCATCCCGACCAATATCCGCAATACCAACGATCCGGAGGCGCCGGGCACGGTCATCTGCTATGAAGCGGAGGACTATGAGAGCGAGTACATGATCACTGGCATTGCGGGCCATAAGGATTTTGCGATCATCTCGGTTGAAAAGGCCATGATGAACGCGGAGCTTGGCTTTGGCCGCCGTGTGCTGCAGGCGATTGAGGAGGAGGGCGTCTCCTTTGAACACATGCCCTCCGGCATTGATACGATGAGCGTGGTTGTGCATGAGTCTGCGATTTCCGGCAAGAAGGAGCGCATCATCAAGCGCATCCATGAGCTCTGCTCGCCGGATGCGGTGGAGATCCATTCCGGCCTCGCGCTGATTGCGACGGTGGGCCGCGGCATGGTCCGCTCCAAGGGCATCTCTGCGCGCCTGTTCAACGCGCTGATGAAGGCGGGCGTCAACGTTCGCCTGATCGATCAGGGCTCCAGCGAGCTCAACATCATCGTTGGCGTGGATAACCTCGATTTTGAGGTGGCTGTGCGCGCGATTTACCGTGCGTTCGTGGTCAAGGAGCCGCGCTGGTAAGAGCATACAGAATCGGCACGGGTGTTCCTGTGCCGGTTTTTCGCGTATATCGGGATGATCGTGTCATGCGGCGCTGGTTTGTCTTGTGATGCACGGCGACGTATGGTATAATCTGGGACAATGACTGAAAGAACAGGGGAAATGAACCATGGAGAGACTGCCGAAGGTTGTCGCTGTTGTCGGCACGAATGCGTCGGGAAAGAGTGCGCTGGGCATTGAGCTGGCCAAAAAGTATGATGCGGAGATCATCTCGGCTGATTCTCGGCAGGTTTTCCGCGGGCTGGATCTGGGCAGCGGCAAGGTTACGCCTGAGGAAATGCAGGGCGTGCCGCATCATCTGATCGATGTGCGGGAGCCGAATGAATTCTTCTCCATGGCTGATTTTCAGAAGATGAGCTATGCGGCCATCGAGGACATCCGAGCCCGGGGCCGTCTGCCGATGATCGTCGGCGGAACGGGCCTGTATGTGGATTCCGTGCTGGATGGTTATCTGCTCTCTGACAAGGAGCCGGATCTCGCTTACCGCGCAGAATTGGAGAAGCTGACCACGCCGCAGCTGTATGAGATGCTGCTGTCGCTCGTTCCG
This sequence comes from Clostridia bacterium, assembly GCA_017936375.1. Classification (GTDB taxonomy): domain Bacteria; phylum Bacillota; class Clostridia; order Christensenellales; family Aristaeellaceae; genus Ventricola. Next base: position 73,661 of record JAGBFR010000036.1, on the reverse strand, counting down.
GATGCACAGGTGGAGAAGAACAACCGCAATCGTGTGATGCGTATGATTGAGCGCATTCATGACGGCGATACGGCCGTTCCGGGCAAGCAGAAGCGCTATGAGAGCCTGCGCCTTGGCGTGAGCTGGCCGCGCGAGGTGGTCAATGCGCGCATCGACGAGCGGCTTGAGCGCCGCCTTGCGCAGGGCATGATCGAAGAGGTTCAGGGCCTGATGGATCAAGGTGCGACGACGGAATTCCTGCTGGGGCTCGGTCTTGAATACAGGTTCATCACGCAGTATCTGATTGGCGAGATCCCGGATAAGGATCAGATGCTTTCGCTTCTGGCGACGGCGATCAAGCAGTTTGCCAAGCGGCAGATGACGTGGTTCCGCCGCAATCCGGATATTGTCTGGCTGGATATGGCGGGCGATTATATGGGCCAGGCCTGCGAGGCGGTCGAGGCCTTCCTGAAAGCATAAAGCATATACAGAAAGAGGAGTGGGCTTACAGCTCACTCCTTTTGCTATATCGATTGTGAATCAGTCATTATGCGCGGGCATTTCCGCCTCTGCGCCGACACAGGCGCCCATCAGCTTGTTGATGGCGCGCTCGGGGGCGTCCTTGCTGTTTCCCCACGGCTTGCTGTCGTTGCGGTAATCGAATTTGAGCGTGAACCATTCGAGCTCGCCTTCAACACGCTTCATATTCTCAATCTGCAGCTTGGCCACGGCCTTGGTAAACTGCTCAGCCTGAGCGCTGCTGAGCGTCTTCTCCGCCATCTCAAGGATCAGCGCCAGATGCGGCAGACAGAAGCCCTTTGAATTGTCGAACATGGCCCTGAATTCGGTGTTGGTGAAGTAGATCTGCGCGATGGTATAGGCATAGCGCTCGATGGAGCCCTTCATCTGGTCACAGATAAAGCAGCCGTCCATGCGTGCACGGATCTTCTGCGGGATGCTGTCGCCTTCGGTCTTTCCGCCGCCGCGCAGGGAGGACAGGAAGCCGCGCTTGGCGGCGCTGCCGCCGCTGAGGATGCTCTCCAGGGAGGTAATCACCTCCTGCATGTGCGTATGGGTCATCAGCGCGAGGCCAAGCCGATTGCGGCGATTGAACATGAGCTCAAAATGACGCGTACAGAAGCCGGTCTCATTGGTCTTGAGGCGATAATCCGGCTCCATGTAGGCAGAACTGAGCATGCTTTCGATATACTGATCCTCACAGTGGATGCGCATCTGGCAGAGCGGACACTCGCACTGCGTTTTATAGGCGTCAAGGACGGGAATGGTATCAAGCGTATACTTCATGTTGATTCACCTCATACTGATATTGATCGAGCGCTGCTCGGGATAAACCGGGCAGGCGCATCATAGGATCAAGGGCAATGCGCACATGGGCGCTTCATGGGAGGGGATGAACGTGCGAAGGGTGCGAAGAATACAATCACCGCGGGCCAGACGGCAGCGGGCTGCCCTGTGGCGAAGACGGATGATGACGGTCGGCGCGCTGCTTTTGCTGACTGCGCTGGCGATGACGCCGCAGGTCCGTGAGGCGATCGCCTCGGCGTCCGGGCCGTGGATCGGCGCATACGGCGAAGCCGCGAAGACGGCGACGGTGACATTGCGGGAAATGGAGATTTATGCGCTTCAGCTGGGTGTATTTGACAGCGGAGAGCGGGCGCAGAATGAAATGAACCGGCTGACTGCGCAGGGCGTTCCGTGTATGATCTGGCAGGGGGAGCAGATGCGCATTGTCTGCGACGCGGCAAGAGACAGGGCAATGATGGATGACTCGTCAGCAGCAGGCATGGATTCCTGCGTGATTACAGAACATCTGCCGGAGGTAACTGTCCGTCTGACAGCGGCAGAGGGGGATATCGATGACGTTCGCCGGATGATCCTTCTGCCGGATAGCCTGTTTGATCAGCTGCTCACGATTGAGATCGATGCGTTCGAAGCAATGATTGCTGAGGTTCGGGATGCGGCGAAAACCGCGGCGCAGACACATCCGGACAATGCCCTTTATACCCAGCTGGCAGAGAGCCTTGTGAGCTGGTGCAGCCTGATGGAGAAGGCAGGAAACACCTTTGATCCGCAGTATACGCTGCAGTTTGCCCGGGTGACGATGTGCGCCCTCTGCAGGGAGCTGCGGATGATGCTGACTGATTAGCGCAGGGCGGCGAGCACAGCCTCAGCGCAGCGCATGCCGTCCACGGCGGCGGATGTGATGCCGCCGGCATATCCGGCGCCCTCGCCGCATGGGTAGAGGCCGCGAAGATCGACGCTTTGCAGATCCTCGCCGCGCGGAATGCGCACGGGAGAGGAGGATCGGGTTTCCGGCGCTGTCAGCACGGCGTCGGGATGATCGAAGCCGCGCAGCTTTCTGCCGAGAAGGGGCAGAGCCTCGCGCAGAGACCGGACGATGAAATCGGGGAACAGTGCGCTCAGATCGCCGGGAACGACGCCCGGCCTGTAAGACGGAACGACGGAGCGCAGCTGCGTGCTGGCGCGCCCGGCGAGAAGATCACCCGCCAGCTGACAGGGGGCCTTGCCCGTCTTACCGCCGAGGATAAATGCTCTGCGTTCAATCTCACGCTGCAGGTACATGCCGGCAAGCGGATGATCGCTGCCAAAATCGGCGGGCTCCACGCCGACGAGCAGCGCGCTGTTGGCATTTTGTAGATCGCGTGCGTAGCAGCTCATGCCGTTTGTAACGACGCTTTCCTCTTCGCTTGCGGCTGCGACGACGCTGCCGCCGGGGCACATGCAGAAGGTATATACGCTCCTGCCGGAGGGCAGATGCAGCGCGAGCTTGTAATCCGCTGCGCCGAGCGCAGGATGGGAGGCGAACGGACCATACTGCGCCTCATTGACGAGCGCCTGAGGATGTTCGATGCGCGCGCCGATGGAGAAGGGCTTCTGCGCAAGCGAGAAACCGCTGTCATGGAGCATGGAGAAGGTATCGCGTGCGCTGTGACCGATGGCGAGAATGAGGTGATTTGCAGCAATCTCATGCTCGCCGTCCGCATCTTCATAGACGACTGCGCTGAGGCGGCCGTCTTTTTGAATCAAACGGGTCATCCTCGCGCCAAAGCGTATTTCGCCGCCCATGGTGATAACGGCCTCTCGGAGGGATTTGACGACGCCCTTGAGCTTATCCGTACCGATGTGCGGCTTGGCGTCGATCAGAATATCCTCCGGCGCGCCAAAGCGGACAAACGTACGCAGAATATGTTCGCCGCGAGGGTCTTTGGTGCCGGTGTTGAGCTTGCCGTCGGAGAATGTGCCGGCGCCGCCTTCGCCGAACTGTACATTGGATGTGGTCTTGAAAGCGGTCTGCCCGTCCTTCCAGTAGGCTTCGACGTCGCGCGTTCTGGTATCGACGTCCTGTCCGCGTTCAAGAACGATGGGGCATGCGCCTGCCTCGGCAAGCGTCAGCGCAGCGAGCATGCCCGCAGGGCCAAAGCCGACGACGACGGGGCGGACAGCGGGCGCAGAGGCGAGCGCTGCAGAAACAGGCGGGATATAGGGTTTGGCCATGCCGCCTGCGGAGGGATCCAGACGCGCGGCGATGCGGCGTTCATCCTGAGGATTCTTCAGCTGCACATCCAGCGATACGACAAAGCAGACGTCATTCTTTTTTCTGGCGTCGATGCTCTTTTTGGCAATGGAGCATCCGGCAATCTGCGCGGCAGGCAGGCCGAGCTTTTTTGCGGCGGCGGCGATCAGCGTGTGAGGCTGATGGGAGAGCGGAATTTTGATATTATGAATTCGGATCATGTTAATCCTTTCTGATCGATAAGAGAAGAATCACAGACCGCAGGGCGTCAGCCCGAAGCGGCGTCTGATATGCTGCGCGGCGGCCAGCGCGGAGGCGAAGGCAAAATGCAGATTGTATCCGCCGCAGGGGCCGTCCACATCAAGCAATTCGCCGCAGATATACAGACCGTCGTAAATCTTTGACGCCATGCTGGAGGGATCGACGTCCGCAAGGGAAACGCCGCCGCAGGTGACCTGTGCGTTTTTGAAACCCTGAGTCCCCGTAACAGGGAGCGTGAGGGAGGAAAGGGCTCGGATAAGCGAGCGCCGCTGCCCGGGGTTGAGGGACGCAGCGGGAGCGTCAGGATTAATTCCGGCCTCGCGCAGCAGGGCCAGGGAAAGAATTCGGGGGAAGACGCCCGTCAGCAGCCCGAGTGCGCTGCAGGAGGCGAGGGATGCAATGCGTGTTTCCAGCCAATCGGATGATGGGATCTCGGGCAGGAAATTGATGCGCAGCTGCACATCCTTGCCGGCGGCAAGCGCCGGAGAAGCGAGACGGGAGAGCTGGAAAACGCATACGCCCGATACGCCGTAATCGGCAAAGAGCAGTTCTCCGTCTTCAGACGCCGCATCCTGTCCGTCGATGAGGAGGGTGAGGCGCGCATGCGTGCGCAGCCCCTTGAGAGAGCGGAGCGACGGATGATCGCATTTCAGTTGAACCAGTGCGGGATGGAGCGGCGTAATCTCGTGCCCAAGCTCGCCCATCAGGCGCGTGCCGGCGCCATCCGTCCCCATGTTCGGCGCAGCGCTGCCGCCCATGGCGGCGATGACAGCCGGCGCAAAGAGCCCTTCCCCGGAGGAAAGCTGTACGCACATGCCGCCGCGCCTTGAGGGGGCAATGGAGACTGCCTCGCATCCGGTTACGAGGGTGACGTCAGGATGATCACAGCCAGCGCGCAGCACATCCAGCACAGAGGCGGCCATCATCGACCGCGGATAAACGCGCCCATCCTCTTCCGCGGTCATCAACCCAAGGCGGGAAAAGAAAGAAGCGACCTGTTCCGGAGGGATGGCGTGATACAGATCGCGCACAAACGGCTCTGCATGGCCATAGTATGACGGATCCATATCTCTGTTGGACAGGTTGCAGCGGCCGTTGCCGGTGGCTAGAATCTTCTTCCCGACGCGATCAAGCCGCTCGACGAGCGTGACGCGCAGCCCGGAACCTGCCAGCGCGCACGCCGCAGCAAGGCCGCCTGCGCCGCCGCCAAGAATGATACAATCTGTCTGCACTTTATCCGCTCCTATTCTGCCAGAGGCATACGAGTATATGTCAACATATTATACCACATGGCGTACCGCGAATACAACGATGGGAAAGAGAATGCGCCGAATAGATCTTAAGCAGGGACATATATATGGAGAGAATCGGCGGAACAGCCGCCGCAGGAACGGAGGATGTCGCAATGGAGCAGAATGGAAAGCTGCAGGGCAGAATTGAGCAGTTTGAGATGTTGTTTTCGCCGGGCGAGGACGGGCGGCTGATCAGCGTGTATCTGCCGGGCGGATATGATGAAGGAGAAGAACGGTATCCTGTCATGTACATGTTTGACGGGCAGAATGCCTTCAATGACGAGCAGGCGCATTACGGGCAGTCGTGGCGGATGAGAGAGTTTCTTGATGCCTGGGAGAAGAAAATGATCATCGTAGCGATACAGAGCAGCGCGGAGCGTGATCGGCGGCTGGCTGAATACTGCCCCTATCATCTGGCGCCGAGAATATGGGACGGCCTCAGAGGACGGGGAAAGGAGACGCTTGACTGGATCTGTACGGAGCTGAAGCCCATTATCGACCATAGATACAGGACGCTGCCGGACAGAGCCTGTACAGGCGTGATCGGCGCTTCCATGGGCGGGCTGATGAGCCTGTATGCGGTTGTTGAATATGGCGAGGTGTTCTCCAAGGCGGCATGCCTTTCGCCGGCGATCAGGCTATGCTGTCTTCAGCTGCTGCATGATGTGCGCAGCAGGAGAATGGATGCAGACACGCGCGTGTACCTTTCCTGGGGAGAATGCGAGGCCAGGGACAGAAAGATGCTCACCCATATGACGGCGCAGCATCTGAAGCTTGCCAATGCGATCATTGCCCACGGAGCGCGGGCGTATCCATTTCTTCAGGAGGAGGGTCGGCACTGCGAGGAAGACTGGAGAAAGCTGATCGGAGACTGCATGCGGTTTCTCTGGCTGGAATGATTGTCTGCGCGGCTGAAGTGTGATAGAATGGCGATAAAAGAGATGAAGCGTCGTGTGAGTCCGGTGCTTTATACGCGAAGGAGGAACAGCCATGGAAGGCAGCCTGCAGACGACGCTCTGCTATCTGAGCGAACAGGGAAAGACGCTGATGCTTCACCGTATCAAGAAGAAAAACGACGTCAATCACGATAAATGGATTGGGATCGGCGGAAAGTTTGAGCGCGGAGAGAGCCCTGAGGAGTGCATGCTCCGCGAGTTTCGCGAAGAGACAGGCCTGCGCCTGACGAGCTGGGCGTATCGCGGGATCATTACCTTTGATTCCGGCGACTGGTGTGAATACATGCATCTGTTTACAGCGGATGCTTATGAGGGGACGCTTCGTGCCTGCGACGAAGGTACGCTGGAATGGGTCCCGACGGAGAAGCTGACGCAGCTGCCGATCTGGGAGGGGGATAAGGTATTCCTGCGGCTGCTTGAGGAGAGGGATACGTTCTTTTCGCTCAAGCTGGTCTATGAGGGCGAACGGCTTGTTCGCGCTGTGCTGGATGGAAAAGAGCAGCTATATGCTGCAACTGTGCTATAACATGGTTTTTGATCATCCGGAATGCCTTCCGGATTCGTCCAATAGCATAAGTTGGCGGCTGCCCAATTCAAGGGCAGCCGCCAACTCGTTTTGCTTATGAACTTAGCTGATCGAAGAATTCCCATCGGATGTGATAAAGAGCTTATCCCCATCGTAATCGACGGTCAGCACGCTGCGCGGGGTGACGTCTTCGGCAATGAGCTTGCGCGCGATGAGCGTTTCGACAGCGCGCTGCATGAATCGCTTGAGCGGGCGGGCGCCATAGATGGGATCGTATCCCTGTGCGACGATATAAGCCCGCGCTTCGTCGGTCAGCGTCATGCTCAGCTGCTTATCCTTGAGGCGGCGGTTGAGATCCGCCGTCTGCAGGTCGACGATTCGGTCGATCTCGCTGCGGGTGAGCGGCTTGTAGAAGACGATCTCATCAAGCCTGTTGAGGAATTCGGGGCGGAAATGCGTGCGGAGCATGGATTCTACCTGGGTGCGTGCGCTCTCTGTGATCTGACCATCGCCGTCGATGCCGTCGAGGATGGCAGAGGAGCCCAGATTGCTGGTGAGGATGATGATGGTGTTCTTGAAATCCACCGTTCGTCCCTGAGAATCAGTGATCCGTCCATCATCGAGCACCTGAAGCAGGACGTTGAAGACGTCCGGATGCGCCTTTTCCACCTCGTCAAAGAGGATCACGGCATAGGGCCTGCGGCGGACGGCTTCCGTCAGCTGACCGCCCTCGTCATAGCCCACATAGCCCGGAGGCGCGCCGATCAGGCGGGAGACGCTGTGCTTCTCCATGTATTCGCTCATATCGATGCGGACCATGTTCTTTTCGTCATCAAACAGCGCCTGTGCCAGCGCCTTGGCCAGTTCGGTCTTGCCCACGCCGGTCGGACCGAGGAAGAGGAAGGAACCGATCGGTCTGTTCGGATTCTGGATGCCTGCGCGGCTGCGAAGGATGGCCTCGCAGACCTTTTCGACAGCTTCATCCTGACCGATGACGCGCTCGTGCAGGGTGTCATCCAGATGCAGCAGCTTTTCACGCTCGCCTTCCATCAGCTTGGAGACGGGGATGCCCGTCCAGCGGGCGACGATGCGGGCGATTTCTTCCTCGCTGACCTTGTCGCGCAGCAGCGTGCTGTCGTTTTTTGCCTCTTCGGCGAGCTTCTCCTGTTCGGCCAGCTCCTTCTGCAGCTGCGGCAGACGTCCGTACTTGAGCTCGGCTGCGCGGTTGAGGTCGTAGCTGCGCTCGGCCTGTGCGATCTCAGCGCCGATCTGCTCAATGTCCTCGCGCAGCTTCTGTACCTTGCCGATGGCGTTCTTTTCATTTTCCCATCGTGCCTGCATGGAGGAGAAGGTCTCGCGCATGTCAGCGAGCTCCTTCTGAATGACGTCAAGCCTCTCGCGGGAGAGCGCGTCCTCTTCCTTTTTGAGAGCGGCTTCCTCGATCTCGTGCTGCATGATGCGGCGGCGGACGTCGTCCAGCTCCTGCGGCATGGAGTCCATTTCCGTGCGGATGGTCGCACAGGCCTCGTCGACGAGGTCAATCGCTTTGTCCGGCAGGAAGCGGTCGGAGATATAGCGGTTGGACAGGGTGGCGGCGGCGATGAGAGCCTGATCCTGAATCTGCACGCCGTGGAAGACCTCGTAGCGTTCCTTGAGACCGCGCAGGATGGAGATCGTATCCTCGACGGTCGGCTCGGCGACCATCACCGGCTGGAAGCGGCGCTCAAGCGCAGCGTCCTTTTCGATGTACTTACGGTATTCGTTGAGCGTCGTCGCGCCGATGCAGTGCAATTCGCCGCGCGCAAGCATGGGCTTGAGCAGGTTTCCGGCGTCCATGCTGCCCTCGGTCTTGCCCGCGCCGACGATGGTGTGCAGCTCGTCGATGAAGAGGATGATGCGCCCCTCGCTGGCCTTGATGTCGCCGAGGACGGCCTTGAGCCGCTCCTCAAACTCGCCGCGGAATTTCGCGCCCGCAATCAGCGCGCCCATGTCGAGGGAGAAAATCGTCTTATTCTTCAGGCTGTCGGGCACATCGCCGCGGACGATGCGCTGAGCCAGGCCTTCCGCGATCGCTGTCTTGCCGACGCCGGGTTCACCGATAAGGACGGGATTATTCTTTGACTTGCGGGAGAGAATGCGGATCGCATTGCGGATTTCCGCATCGCGGCCGATGACAGGGTCGAGCTTGTTCTTTCTGGCCAGCTCGACCAGATCCTGACCGTATTTCTTCAGCGCGTCATAGGTCGCCTCGGGATCCTCGCTCGTCACACGCGCGCTGCCGCGCACCTCCTGCAGCGCAGAGAGGAAGGAGGCCTTCGTAATTCTCCAGCTGCTGAGCAGCGGACGGATGCCGGAGTCCGCCTTCTCGATCAGAGAGAGGAAGAGATGCTCGACAGAGATGTACTCATCACGCATCTGCTTCATTTCATTCTCAGCCTGTGCGAGTACGGCGGAGAACCCCGCAGAGACGTAGGGCTGCTGGTTGCTGCCGGATACGCGGGGCAGGCGGGAGAGGGCGCTTTCGCACTGGCTGGCGGCAGACTGGACGCCGAGGCGATCGAGCAGCTGGCCGATCAGTCCATTCTCCTGGCTGACGAGGGCGCAGAGCAGATGCAGCTGCTCAACCTGCGCGCTGCCGTAGGTCTGGGCGAGCTGCTGCGCGCCCTGCAGCGCCTCAAGGGATTTTTGGGTGAAACGATTGGAATCCATCCAAATCATCCTCCTTTATGACAATACCTGCAATACAGTATAGCTTGAATGCTATTGTTTTACGCTGACAGTATATCATGGTCAAAGAAAGTCAGTAAATAGTCAAGGTGAGAAAATGTTTTTGTCAAAGATGGTCAAATTGAACAAAAAGGCTTCTGATGAAGAATCAGAGGCCTTTTTCTATGGTCAAATGATCGATGGGTACGCGGTACTTGTCATATCTGCGGCAGAATCGTCCCCGATATGCGCCCATGAGAGAGGGGACCATGACGGCGGCTGTCTTGCCTACGGATGAGACAACGCCGGACAATCGCTTCCCCTGATAGAGAAAGCTGACTTTTGCGCCGGGGAATACGCCCTTCTGTGCAGCCTCGCTGCGGACAGTCGGCAGGGCATGGTGGATCTGCGTGTGCCCGAACAAGGAGAAAGCGATGGAAAGAAATCGTTTTGAATGACCGGAGCTGCCAAAGAGCGCTGTTTCAATTGCATGACAGAGCTCATGCTCAAAAACGACAAGGAACGCTTCCTGCGCGGTGGAGACAGTCAGGCCATTCAAGTCGAAAGGCCCTTCTTTCAGTCGGAAGAGGAAATCGGAGGACATGCGGATTTCCGCGCCTGAGAGGCGCTTTGCAGCGTCACGGGAATAGATGAATTTCCCTGCCGCGCTGGTCATGCGGGAGGACAGCGTGATCTTCAGCTCTGCATATGTGCGCGAGAGATATCCGGAGAGAAACGCCTTGTCGTACAGACGGAGCAAGGCGTCGAGCGTGTCCTGACGCATGGAGCGCACGGGCACCTGCGCAAATCCCTCGTCCAGCAAAAGAAGACGGGTCAGAATGCCTGCCCGTCTGCGGAGAATATCGGATTGTGATGCGGGGAGCGCAAAGGGGAGCGCAGTGGATGTACCGGCCATGGCTTAGAGCGCGATTTCCACACGCACGGCGCGGCCGACCAGCTTGATGTCGCTGATGTGCACGGATTCTGCGCCCAGCTCGCGGTCGCCGCTCTGCAGCAGGATGTTAGAATTGCCCAGCAGCTTCACGCGGCGCAGGCAGCGGTGCGCACCGTATTCGACGAGCATGATCGCGCCGTCGACGGGCAGTGTCTGCGGGACGATGAGCACGAGATCGCCCTTTTCAATGCGCATGGCGCGCATGGAATCGTCCGGCGCGAGGAAGTAGACAACCTTGTCAGGCTTGGCGCCTTCGATCTTGCCGTCCTGAATCGGGACCATCCTGCGGGAGACCTGAATCCATCCGGCGTTCATGACCGGTACGGGCTTGAGGACGCTGCTCAGCGCATCCAGCCAGATGCCGCTCTGCTCCTCGGGCGAGGAGGTCTTGACGGGCTCGGGCTTGGGGGCGGGCTTTGCCGGCTCGGCAGGCTTCGGCGCGGGGGCAAGGGTGCCCAGGTCGACCGTGGCTGCGATTTCGTCGAGGGAGAATTCAGCCTCGTTGCGGGAGCTGGTGCCCAGCTTATTGAGAATACGGCGTGCCTGATCGTCCTGAATGATGCGGCGGCCCTCTTCGACGTCCTTGATATAGCCCTCGGATACGCCGCACTTCTTGGCGACCTGCTTGCGGGTCAGCTTCTGGCGCGTGCGCTCGAGGAGAATGAGATCACCTAAACGGCTCATGTGCGTTTCCTCCTGAATGGGATGCTTGTCTGCATAATAAAGACATGATAGCGGATGACAGAGGATTTGTAAAGATCATCCGCGGCGCTTTTTTGTTTCGGGGCGCTTTTCGGCCGGTTTTTCCGGCGGCTGATAGACGGCGAAATCCTCCGGCGTGATGCGGCGGGCCTCAAGGCGCTGCGCGGTCAGTTCGCCGAGGAGCGTGTAGCCGATGGAGGTGATCGGAACGGCGGTGATCATGCCGACAAGGCCGAAGAGACCGCCGCCGACTGTTACGGCCAGCAGCACCCACATGGGCGGCAGATTGATGGAGGTGGAGACCACGCGGGGATAGATCAGATTCGTCTCCAGCTGCTGGAGGACGAGAATGAACACGATGAAGCCGAGCGCCTGCATGGGGCTCTCGATCAGCACGAGGAATGCGCCCACCACGCAGGAGATGATCGCGCCGTAAATCGGAATCAGCGCGCAGAAGAGCATGATCACCGAAATGACCAGTGCATGCGGGAAGCGGAAGAGCACCATGCCGGCAAAGCAGAGCGCGCCGAGGATCATGGCCTCCGTGCACTGGATGGTGACATAGGAGAAGAAGGTCTTGTGTGCCATACCCGCCACGCGCAGCACAGTGTCGCAGAAGCGCTTGGGCAGGAAGGCGTAGATCAGCTTCTTGCTCTGGCGGGAGAGGGAGTCCGTCTGCAGCAGGATATAGATGGCAAAGACGAAGGAGATGATGACGTCCGTCGCGCTGGAGAAGATCGTGGATACGCCGGAGACCAGAGAGGATGCGGCGACGCCGAAGAACTTCTGAACGAAGGCAATCAGTGTGGAGGCCATCGCATTGAGATCAGGGATATACGGCGAGATAAACTCATGCAGCTCCGGATACCCCTCCAGCCAGACCATGAACTCAGAGATCCAGCTCTGTGCGACAGGCACAAACGCCATGATTGAGCCGGCGAGGGAGGAGACCGTTTCCACCAGCTGCGGAACGACAATCAGCACGAAGAGCACAAGGATCGTCACGAAGAGGAGGATGGAAAGGATGAGGCTGACAGGGCGGCGCGCGCCGTCGCCGAGCAGCGGCTTGTTTGTGCCGCGGCGCTTTGTGCTGAGCAGCCTGTCAATCAGCTTCATCGGGACGCTCAGCAGGAACGCGATGCATCCGCCGACGATAAAGGGAGAAAAGGTTGTCAGCGCGCTGGAAAGCCATGCGGCGATGGAGGAGATATGCGTGCTGCAAAGGACAAGCCCGACTATAAAGGCGGACAGGAAGATCAGAAAGCGTTTTGTATTGTCTGTTAGTTGCATGTGATGTCCTCCGAATCTGTGTATATGGGTATTATAGCCCGGATTCTGAAAAAAAGAAACACCATCGGGGAAAAAGTCAATGGTCTGTCCTGCTTGCAATGGCGCGTTTTTTGCGCTATATTAACATAGAACAAACAGGAGGACGCCGCAGCCCATGGCGCGGCGCAGGAGCATGAGATGAGAGAGATTGACATAGCGCAGGTCAGCGATACGGTGTGCAGCCTGTTCCGCAGCGCCTGCTGTGAGATCGGGGACGATGTGCTTTCCCAGCTCAGAAGGAATCTTGAGACGGAGGAATCTCCGTTTGGGCGCGCTGTGCTGCAGCAGCTCCTTGACAATGATCGCCTCGCAGCAGAGAAGCAGATGCCTATCTGTCAGGATACGGGTATGGCGGTCATCTTCATGGAAATCGGGCAGGACGTCCATTTTACAGGCGGAGATGTGAATGCCGCCATTGAGGACGGCGTTCGAAGGGCGTATCGGGACGGCTGCTTCCGCGCGAGCGTGCTGACGCCGCTTGAGCGCGTGAATACAAAGGACAACACGCCCGCCATCGTCCATATGAAGCTTGTACCCGGCGAGCAGGTAAGGATCACCGCTGCGCCAAAGGGCTTCGGTTCGGAAAACATGTCACGCCTGTGGATGCTCACGCCGTCTCAGGGCGTGGAGGGCGTCAAAGAGGCGATCGTGGAAACCGTACGTCTTGCGGGCGGCAATCCCTGCCCGCCGGTCGTCGTGGGCGTGGGCATTGGCGGCACGGCAGAGTGTGCCATGCTCATGGCCAAGCACAGCCTCACGCGGGAGTGCGGCGAGCCGTCGTCTGATCCTATGCTGGCGGAGATGGAGCGCGAGCTGCTCGCGCGCATCAACGATCTGGGCATTGGCCCGCAGGGACTTGGCGGACGGACGACAGCCCTTGCCGTGCACATCGAGCAGATGCACACGCACATCGCCGGCCTGCCCGTTGCGGTCAATATGCAGTGCCATGCGGCGCGACACAAGAGCGCTGTGATCTGAGAGGTGCAGGATGGAAAGAGAGATTCATGCGCCGCTCTTGCAGGAGGAGATAGCCGACCTGCGGGCGGGCGATACCGTGCTGCTCAGCGGCACGATCTATACCGGGCGGGACGCCGCCCATAAGCGCCTGTGCGACAGGGTCAGGGCTGGGGAAGCGCTGCCCTTTGATGTGCGCAATCAGGTGATCTACTACGCCGGGCCGTGCCCGGCAAAGCCCGGCGATGCGATCGGCTCCTGCGGGCCGACGACCAGCTATCGCATGGACGCGTACGCGCCGATGCTCTGCGATCTTGGCTTGATCGGCATGATCGGCAAGGGACAGCGCGCTCAGTCGGTTGTGGAGGCCATACAGAGAAATGGCGGCGTCTACTTCGCTGCGACAGGCGGCGCGGGCGCGCTGATTGCCTCGAGCGTCAAATCGGCCCGCGTGATCGCCTTTGAGGATCTGGGTACGGAGGCTATCCGGGAGCTGAAGGTGGAACGCATGCCGCTGATCGTCGCCATCGATGCGCATGGAGGCAATCTCTATGAGCAGGGACCGGCGGCATACAGGCGATAAGGCGGCACGTCAATGAATCAATAAGCAGCCGCAGACGCGAAGGCGCTGCGGGAACAAAAGGAAGGGATACCAATATGAAGGTTGCTCTGCAGAATCTGACCAAGCGATTCCCCGGGCGCGGAAGAGGCGCGAAGGACGTCATCGCGGTCAACGACTTCACCTTTGAGATTCCGGATGGCAAGCTGATCGGCTTGCTCGGTCCCTCCGGCTGCGGAAAGAGCACGACGCTCAACCTGCTCTGCGGCCTGCAGAAGCCGACTTCCGGTCGGATTTTCTTTGGAGACGACGAAGTGACGAAGCTCCCGGCGGAAAAGCGCGGGGTCGGTTTTGTTTTTCAGAATTATGCGCTCTATCCGCACCTGACTGTCCGGCAGAATATCATGTTCCCGCTGGAAAACCTCAAGGGCGAGCAGAAGATGACCAAGGCGCAGATGCAGGAAAAGGCGCTGGAGGCAGCGCGCCTCGTTCAGATCGAGGAGCTGATGGACAGAAAGCCCAGCGAGCTCTCCGGCGGCCAGCAGCAGCGCGTGGCCATCGCCCGCGCGCTGGTCAAGCGCCCGCGCATTCTGCTGCTTGACGAGCCGCTCTCCAATCTGGATGCGCGGCTGAGGCTGCAGACCCGCGAGGAGATCCGCCGCATCCAGCGGGAGACGAAGATCACGACGATCTTTGTCACACACGATCAGGAGGAGGCGATGAGCATTTCCGATCTGATTGTGGTCATGAAGGACGGCGTCGTCCATCAGATCGGGAAGCCACAGGAGGTCTATGACAAGCCGGTCAATCTCTTTGTCGCGCAGTTCCTCGGCACGCCGCCGGTCAATACGTTTGACGGGCGCGTGAAGGGCGGAAAGCTCTATATCGGCGATGAGGCCGTGCTGTCTGTGGAGGGCGCTGACGACCAGGCGGTCTATGTCGGCATTCGCCCGGAGGGCTTTGTCCCCGAGAAGGACGGCGCGCTTGGCTGCGGGCTTGTGCGCGTGGAGGTCATGGGCAGGGACGTGAGCGTCGTCTGCACGCATGGCGCGGCGCAGAATACATCCGTCCGTGCGATCATCGACTCTGATTGTGAGATCGACGAAGAGGCAGACACCGTCCGCTTCAGCCTCAAGCCGGGGAAGGTGCACATCTTCAGCAAAGAGACGCAGCAGCGAATCGACTGCCGCCTCTTCATCTGACGGGGGAACAGCCATGGAAAAACAGAGCATCAAGGGCTGGCTGTATCTTCTGCCGGCGGTCCTCTTTCTGGGCGTCTTCATGGTGTATCCGCTGATCGACGTCTTTATCTATTCCTTTGAGGAAGGGTATAACTCCGCCTCGCAGACGTATTACGGCGTTGGCCTTTACAATTACCGGTATGTGCTGCGCGACCCGTACTTCCTGCAGGCGGTGAAGAATACGTTCATCCTCGTGGCAGTGACGGTGCCGCTCTCCACGGGCATTGCGCTGCTGATCTCCGTTGCGCTCAGCTCCATCAAGGCGCTGCGCAATCTCTTCCAGACGGTGTACTTCCTGCCGTATGTCACCAATACGCTGGCGGTCGGCCTCGTCTTCATGATTCTGTTCAAGAAGACGCCGTATACGGACGGCTTTGCCAATTTGGTCATCAACTGGTTCGGCGGGGAGTCTGTCGATTTCATCGACGGCCCGTACTGGGCGAAGATGTTCGTCCTGTGCTTTTATACGATCTGGGTGGTCATGCCCTTCAAGATCCTGATTCTGACCAGTGCGCTGGCCTCGGTCAATGAAATCTACTACAATGCCGCTAAGGTGGACGGCACGCCGCGGCTCCGTGTGTTTGCGCGCATCACGCTGCCGATGATCTCGCCGACGGTGTTCTATCTGATCATCACGGGCTTTATCGGCGCGTTCAAGGCGTACAGCGATGCGGTTGCGCTCTTTGGCACGAATCTCAATGCGGCGGAGATGAACACGATCGTCGGCTATGTGTACGATATGCTCTACGGCAACAGCGGCGGCTACCCGTCGTACGCCTCTGCGGCTGCGATCATTCTCTTTGCGATTGTGCTGACCATCACCTGCATCAATCTGATGATCAGCAGAAAGCATGTACATTACTGAGAGGGCGCACATATGGCAAATCAAATGGATTATGAAATGATTGAAAAGCGCGCGAAGGCGGGAAACTTCGCCGTGAAGGCGCTGATCTATGCGCTGCTCGCCGTGTGGGGGATTGTCGTCCTGTTCCCGTTCTACTGGATGATCCTCACGTCGCTCAAGAGCTACAGCGCCTACAGCTCGGAATTTGTTCCCCAGCTCTATACGCTCGCGCCGACGCTTGAAAACTATCAGGACGCCTTTACAGCTGTGCCGCTGGGCAGCTACTTTATCAATACGCTGATCTTCACCGTGGCGACGACGGCGATCATGCTCTTTGTGACGGTGCTGGCGGCGTTTGCCTTTGCGAGGCTGGATTTTCCGGGAAAGGATATCGCGTTTGTCGTCTTCCTTTCTCTGATGATGATCCCCAATGAGCTGGTCGTCATCACCAATTTCGTGACCATCACGAATCTGGATATGCGCAATACGTTCGTCGGCCTGATTCTGCCGTCGGTCACGTCGGTGTTCTACATCTATCTGCTCAGGGAGAACTTTGCGCAGATCCCGGACGAGCTGTACTATGCGGCGAAGGTGGACGCCACGTCGGATCTCAAATACCTTTTTAAGGTGATGATCCCGATCTGCCGCCCGACGCTGATCACCATCACCATCCTCAAGGTGATTGAGTGCTGGAATTCGTACGTCTGGCCGAGGCTGATCACCGACGATCAGGCGTATTTCCTCGTTTCCAACGGTATACAGGAGATCCGGGAAAACGGCTTTGGCCGCGAGAATATCCCGGCGATGATGGCGGCGGTTGTGGTCATCTCTGTGCCGCTGATCGTGCTGTTCCTCGTCTTTCACAAGAAGATCATGGCCGGCGTCGCGAGGGGAGGCATGAAGGGATGATTACAAGGAGAATGAAGCGCCTCGCCTTGCTGCTGATGCTGATGGGCGCGATGGCGCTGCTCAGCGGCTGCCACGGCTCCAAGGGCCTTGTCGCCTTTGAGGTGCCGGATACCTTTGACGAGAGCCGGACGCATGAGATCACCTTCTGGGCGAAGAACGACACGAACATGACGCAGGTCGCCATCTATGAAAAGGCGATCGAGGATTTTGAGGCGCTGTATCCCAATATCAGCGTCAACCTGCGCCTGTATACGGACTACGGCAGGATCTATAACGACGTCATCACCAATATCTCGACGAACACGACGCCTAACGTCTGCATCACCTATCCGGACCATATAGCGACCTACATGACCGGAACGAACAGCGTCGTGCCGCTCGATGCGCTCTTTGACGATGAGGATTACGGTTTGGGCGGCAGGATGGTGAAGTTCGATTCGCCGGTGCAGGAGGAGATCGTTCCCAAGTTTCTGGAGGAGTGCGTGATCGGGGACAGACACTATGCGCTGCCCTATATGCGCTCCACAGAGGCCTGCTATGTCAACAAGACCTATGTCGAGGCGCTTGGCTATGAGCTGCCCGAGGTGCTCACCTGGGATTTCGTCTGGGAGGTGGCGGACGCCGCTGCCGCCAAGGATGAAGAGGGGAATTACCTGCTCAATGGTCAGAAGGTGATGATTCCTTTCATCTATAAGTCCACGGACAACATGATGATCCAGATGCTGAGGCAGAAGGGCGCGGGCTACTCCGACGCGGAGGGCAATATCCTGATCTTCAGCGATGAGACGAAGGAGATCCTTGAAACAGTCGCACTGCATACGTCAAGAGGCGCGTTCTCGACCTTCAAGATTTCCAGCTATCCGGCAAACTTCCTCAATGCAGGTCAGTGCGTCTTTGCGGTGGATTCCACAGCCGGCGCGACATGGATGGGCTCCGATGCGCCGCTGACGGACATCGCGGAGGATAAACTGGTGGAGTTTGAGACGGTTGTCATGCCGATCCCGCAGTTTGATCCCGAGAATCCTGTCATGATCTCGCAGGGACCGTCCGTGTGCATCTTCAATAAAGAAGATCCGCAGGAGGTCATGGCGTCGTGGCTGTTCACGCAGTATCTGCTGACCAATGACGTGCAGATCGCCTATGCCTCTACGGAGGGATATGTGCCCGTCACCGCAAAGGCGCAGGAGAGCGCGGAGTATAAGGACTACATCGCGCGCTGCGGCGAGGACAACGAACTGCACTATGACGTCAAGATCAAGGCGTCGCAGCTTTTAATGGATCAGACGGAAAACACGTTTGTGACCCCGGTATTCAATGGCTCGGCATCCCTGCGCGACGCGGCGGGGCAGATGATTGAGGAGGTCACCAAAGGCGTGCGCCGCAAGAAGACGGTGGATGACGCCTTCATTGAAAAGCTCTATGGCGACGTGGCCTCCCTGTACAGGCTCGATCAGCAGTCCGGCAGGAGCGCATCAACCGTGGACAGCGGCGCGCTTGGGCCGCTGCCGGCGACGTCGGTGATTCTTCTGGCGGCGCTCTGCGGCACATGGGCGGCCATGGGGCTGTATCTGCTGATCGGCGTCCTTCGCAAGAAAAAAGCGAAGCGCTGAAAATAAGCCGTTGATTTATGCGGGAATTGATGTATAATAGTCGTGTACTTTTGAACTCTTGACAGGAGGAAAATACCATGAAGAAGATTCTTGCTATCCTGCTGACCCTCGTCGCGTTCTCCGCCTTTGCCGTGATGGGCATGGCCGAGGGTGTGATGACCTATGCGGACTATGCTGCTGCGGAGATGGACACCGAGGTCGTCATCGAGACCTATGTTCAGGCTCATCAGTCCTGGTGGGACAACAAGGTGACCGTCTATACCCAGGATCAGGACGGCGCCTACTTCCTCTACGAGCTGGCCTGCTCCGAGGAAGATGCTGCCAAGCTCGTTCCGGGCACCAAGATCAAGGTCACCGGCTACAAGGGCCAGTGGGCCGGCGAGGTTGAGGTGATGGACGGCACCTTCGAGTTTGTCGAGGGCGGCGATACCTTCATCGCTGAGGCGCTGGATGTGACCGAGCTGCTGGGCACCGAAGAGCTGATCAACCATCAGAACAAGTTCGTTTCCTTCAAGGGCCTGACCCTCGAGGGCGTCGAGTACAAGAACGGCGAGCCGGGCGATGACATCTATCTGACGGTCTCCTACAACGGCCAGAGCTACAGCTTCTGCGTTGAGGTTTACCTGACCGGTCCGGATTCCGACGTGTATAAGGCGGTTGCCGAGCTGCAGGCTGGCGATGTCGTCGACGTTGAGGGCTTCCTCTACTGGTACGAGGGCGTCAACACCCACGTGACCTCCATCGCGAAGGCGCAGTAACAAAAACGTAAAACCACCCCATTAAGGGGTGGTTTTTTGATACGCAGAAACGGCAAAAAGCAGCGCGGGGACGACAAAAAGGAAAACAGAACAGGAACAACAAAAAGAAAACACGCTGCCGTTTTGAACAGGCAGCGTGTTGTTGATCACGGGTTGTGGGCGCCCTTGCGGATGCAGATGCACAGCGAACCGTTGAGCACCGTGCATTCAATGGAAATCGGGAAATCGTAATCGTTGCGGAAGATGAGATTCAGATTGTCGGCGCCGACGGCGGCATCCACACCGTGGGGTGCGTATTTTGCGCCGCCCGGGCCGTGCGGCCTGCGGTAGACGATCGTCACGCCGTCCCAGAGCTGGAGGAGCGCGTTGTACAGCGTGGTGGAGACCTGACAGGTGCCGCCGCCGTAGCCTGCGACGGTACCGCCGTCAATCAGAACGGGAGAGGGCATGTAGCCGCGGCTCTTGCGGTAGGGGCCGGCAGTCTTATTGAAGTCGAGCACCTCGCCGGGCTCATAGGTCTTGCTGATATAGCGGCAGCCGACACGGAGATTCTCCATTCGGCCGACGTTCAGCTCCGTCTTGGCGATGGAGTAGTGCGTGGTAAAGGCGGAGATGATGTCGCCGTCCTTGGCGTAATTGACGTCGGGCGCGACGGGCGTGAGGTCCGTGAGGTCGCCCACATAGATGTATCCGATAAGGCGCTTATACGGCATGACGGCCCATCCATCCTTGATGTGCCAGAAGCTGATGCGCGTGCCGGCGGGATAGCTGTCGACCATCTCGGCATTGGCGTCCGGAGAAGCGCGCAGCACGGTGTCCTTGGACGTATAGGCGACATAGCGGTTTCTGATGACGCCGTAGGGCTCTGTGACGCCGGGCATGGGCTCGATGGTATCGACATTGTGCCGGCCGATATAGTATGCGCCGACCTCGTCATCCCAGCAGAAGAGCCATGTCTGGTCATAGCCGAAGATGTAAACGGTCTCCCTGCTCTTGAGCGAGCCGAGGGCCTGCGTCTCCTTGCTGGGGCCGCTGCGCATGGACAGCGCCATCGTCGTCTTGCCCGTGTAGAGGATTTGCGGTTTCCCGTTCACCGCATTGGCCATGAAGTCCTCGTAGCAGGTTTCATAGCCGGTATCCGCAGCTGCAGCGGAAATCAGAATGCAGAGGAGAGCGGATATGATGACCGCCGCAAAGCGACGGCTGCGTGTAAGCTTGAATCGCACAGTAAAGCCTCCGTTGACTGGTGTGATAGAATATCAATTTATTATACCCCTAAATACCTGACAAGGCAAGCGTGAATCCCGCATAGTTTTTACGGGAGGGAAGAATATGGCAAAGAGCTTTCTCTTGCGGGATGCTGCAGGACGTGTCGGAGGGTATCTGATTTGTGCGGAAGGCACGTTTTCTTTGAAAACTGTCGCTTGTGAAAAGGACGGCGTGTTCGCTGCGCTGCAGGGCGGTGACGGCGCTGTGCAGCGGATTCCCGTTTGCTGCGACGGGCAGGAGCATACATATGGATATGCTGGTGAGATTGACCGGGCTGCACTTTTTGATGAAAAGGGAATACTCTTGTCAAGCGACAGGAAAGGCGCGGTCGACGGAGAATGGGCGTGCAGCGCCATTGAAAGCGAAAGGACCGATGAGGACAGGGAGAATGAAGAAAAGAATGGTTCTGCTTTAGAGGACGCCCATATGCGGAGGCAGGAGCAGAGTAAGCGCAGCCTGCCGGAGCGCAGATGGCCGCCGCCTGCCTGTATGCCCGGCGCGCGCTATCATCATGGCGTATGGAGCGATGAGCAGGTTTTTGCAATGGCGGAAGAGAGGCCATCCGGATGCAGTCAAGCGGATCATTCGGGATGAACGGGCGTAAAGCAGGCGCGGCGGGCGGCTATGCTGTGCTTTCGTTGAATATCAGATATGTAGTGCGTGCGCTTTTGCGGTGGGATGAATGCAGAGGGAACCTGTAAAGAGGGGGATTCATCGTTTTTGCTGAGCGGCATGGAAGGGGCGTTGGCTGACGGCTGCGTCTGAATAACGGGTTGATTGGAAAGCGACGCTGAACCAGATGGGGGGATGGCGTGAAGCAGCTTGGATGGCATGGGCATATCAGGACCTCCTTATAATCTGTCTGCTTCAGATTATGCTGGCGGCGATGCCGCGTGAGGCGGGGCCATATCTGTTCATGGGGCCCTAATAGAAGCTTTTTCAAAAATAGGTTGAGAAAAGGAGAAATATCCTGTATAATGGATGCACATAGTCTGAAATGAGGTGTACAATTTGGACGAGATGAAGAATGCAACGCCCGAGCAGCCGCGCAGACGCAGGCGCAGAGTTGCGCAGGAGAGCGTGTTTGAAGAGACTGAAAAGCCCCAGGAGGCAGAGGCCGCGACACAGCCGGTAACAGCGGAGCCCCAGCCGGAATCGAAGCCTGCAAACGATGCGGCTGAGGAGAAGAAGCCTGTTAAGCCTGCGAAGGCGGCTAAGAAGACCGCTGCGCCCGTGCAGGAGGAAATCTGGGAGGACGTCAGCGACGCGGAAGAACCGAAGAAAAAGAAGGGCTGCGGCTCCATGCTGCTGATTGCTCTTGCGGTTCTTCTGATTGCTGCGATTCTTGCCGCTGTGCTTGGCTGGTATGTGTTCCCGGCTCAGACGCAGGAGCTGATTCAGAAGGTGATGCCTACGGCGACGCCGTATGTAACGCCGACGCCTACTCCGACTGTCGAACCGACGGCTGAGCCGACTGCCGCGCCGACGCCTACTCCGACGCCTACCCCGACGCCGACGCCCACTCCGACGCCCACTCCGACGCCGACGCCCACTCCGACGCCGACGCCCACCCCGCCGCCGACGCCCACTCCGACGCCTACTCCGACGCCTACTCCGACACCTACCCCTACGCCGACCCCGACTCCGGTGCCGACTCCGACGCCGTATGAGCCGCTGAAGGCTGCGGGCAGCGAGGCCGCCCTCCCAGCGAATCTGCTCAAGGAGAGCTTCGTCGCACAGGAGAGCACGGTCATCGATGCGTTCAGCAGGGGCGAAGAGGTGAGCATGGGCGATCCTGCGAAGTACAGCGCGCAGGCTGGCGTGCTGACCTTCCGCGGCGGCCCGCTCCGCCAGAATGCGGCTTCCGGCACGATTGAGATTGAGCATGCCCAGCTTTCTGTGCTGCGTGCGATCCGCACCGGCGCGCTGACGGAGAAGTACGCCGGCTTCGGCGTTGGCAGTCAGCCGCTCATCGTCAAGTGGTATAAGAATATCCGCGAGATGATGAACATCAAGGAGGACATGCGCAATACGACGGCGATGAAGGAGGTCATCTTTGCCTCCACCGACGGCAACATCTACTTCTTCGATCTGGATAAGCAGATTTACAGCCGTGAGCCGATCGAAATCGGATTCCCGATGACCATGACTCCGAGTCTGAATCCGTATGGCTATCCGCTCCTGTATGTCGGTCAGACGGCTGACAGCGTGAATGGCTACACCGGCAACCTTGGCCTGCGTGTCTTCAACCTGATCGATCAGAAGCTGCTCGCTTTCCGCTCCGGCTATGATCAGGCGGCCAAGACGAAGAAGATCGGCACCATCGCCTCTTCTCCGATTGTGGAGACTGGCTCTGACACCATTCTCTACGGCGCGGGCAACGGCATGCTCTATGCCATGTCGATGAATACGCAGTTTGATCTGGAGAATGCGGAGATCTCCATCTCTCCGACAACGGCCGCCTACGGCTATACCACCAACATCCGCAATGCCTCTCAGGGTATCCCGGGCAGCATTGCCGCCTATGGCGACTATGTCTACTTCGGCGATCTGGCCGGTACGATCCAGTGCGTGGATATGAATACCATGCAGCCTGTCTGGGCGGTGAATATGGACGACAGCGTCATCGCTTCTGTCTCCCTTGAGGTGGAAGAGGACAATGTCTACCTCTATGCGGGCAATGTCATCAACCGCAGAGCGAAGAGCGGCCCGATCAGGCTGGTGAAGATTGATGCGATGACGGGCGAAATCGTCTGGCAGTACGCGGGCGAGCTCTCCGGCAAGTATGCTTCTGCGCCGGCGAAGAATGGCCTGTATGCGGGCCTGATGGCCTCTCCGCTCATCGGCCAGGGCGATATCAATGACCTGGTGATCTTCAACGTCAACCGCGTCAGGCTGGACAGCAAGACCAACTCCGCCGTCGTCTATGCGCTTGATAAGAAGACGGGTGAAGAGGTCTGGAGCCAGACGCTGGACGTCGATTCCGTTTCCTCTCCGGTTGCGGTCTACCAGCCCGACGGCAAGAGCTATATCGTGCTGGGCGATGATAACGGAACGCTCCGCCTGATGGATGGCTACACCGGCTCCACCATCAGCACGGTCAATCTCGGCAGCGCAATTCAGGCCTCTCCGGCTGCGTATGACAACACGATCGTTGTCGGTACGACCGGCGGCGTTGTGTACTTTGTCGAAATCAAGTAAATTGCTGCACATCTGCGCCGCTGCGGGATCACCTCGCAGCGGCGCATTTTACAAGGAGGAGATATCATGGCTAAGTACGTTATCGCGCTGGATCAGGGCACGACGAGCTCGCGCGCTGTGGTCTTTGACGAGCATGCGCAGATCGTTGCGATGAAGAGCTACGAGTTTGAGCAGATTTATCCTCAGCCGGGCTGGGTGGAGCATGACCCGACGGCAATCCTCAATACACAGGTCGATGCCCTGCGCGAAGCCGTTCGCATCAGCGGCATTTCTGTGGAGGAAATCGCTGCGATCGGCATCACCAATCAGCGGGAGACCACGCTGCTTTGGGATCGCGAGACCGGCAGACCGCTGCATAATGCGATCGTGTGGCAGTGCAGGAGGACGGCGCCGATCGTCAAGAAGCTCTGCGACGACGGGTATGAGCCGCATATCCGCCGGGTGACGGGCCTTGTGCCGGACGCCTATTTTTCCGGCACGAAGCTCAGCTGGCTGCTCGATCATCTGGATGTTCATGACCGGGCGGAGCGGGGCGAGCTGTGCTTTGGCACGGTGGACAGCTTCCTCGCGTGGAATCTGATTGCGGGACGCCCGCATGTGACCGATGCGACCAACGCCAGCCGGACCATGCTCTTTGACATTGAGAAGAACGAGTGGGACGATACGCTGCTGGACGCGCTGCGCATTCCGCGCGCCGTGCTGCCCAAGGTGGTTGACTCCTCCGGCGTGATCGGCATGCTGGACCCTGCGATTCTGGGACGCGCAATCCCCGTTGCGGCGATTGCGGGTGATCAGCACAGCGCGCTGTTTGGTCAGGGCTGCTTTGCGCCCGGCATGATGAAGAATACCTATGGTACGGGCTGTTTTCTGCTGATGAACACGGGCAATCGGATTGCCAGGAGCGAGAACGGATTGGTCTCCACGATTGCATGGCGAATTGGAGGCAAGTGTACTTATGCGCTTGAGGGCAGCGTGTTTGTCGCCGGCGCGGCAATCCAATGGCTGAGAGATGAGATGAAACTCATCGAGCGCGCCTCTGAGACGGAGATCATCGCCAACTCTATTGAGGACTGCGGCGGCGTATATCTGGTGCCGACCTTCACCGGACTCGGTGCGCCGTACTGGGATATGTACAGCCGCGGTCTGATCATCGGCCTGACGAGGGGTACCGGCCGCGCGCACATTGTCCGTGCGGCGCTCGAGTCGATTGCGTATCAGTCCGCAGATCTTGTGCAGGCGATGGCGACGGACTGCGGCAGGCGCCCGGCGGAGCTGCGTGTGGATGGCGGCGCGAGCGCGAATCAATTCCTGATGCAGTTCCAGTCCGATGTGCTGGGCTGCCGTGTGGTGCGCCCCGCAGTCATTGAAACGACGGCGCTAGGCGCAGCGTTGATGGCCGGTCTTGCGGTTGGCGTATGGAAGGATATGGATGAGCTCAGCCGGATCTGGCGCATGGACCTGAGCCTCGCGCCGAAGATGGATGATGCAAAGAGAGAAGCGTCCCTGAAGGGATGGCATCGCGCTGTGGAGCGCAGCATGCGCTGGGCGCAGGAGGACTAAGCAATTACATGAAGAGTCTGCGAAAGCGGGCTCTTTTTCTTTGCTCAGAAAAGAATGCAAAAGATGTGAAATTTTGTCGGGCCTCTCCTCGTCATACAGATGAAGACACAAAAGCAAAGCGTAACTGTTGATTATAAAAGGAGGAGATTTCGATGAGAGCGAAGAGAAGGCGGATTATACCTGTATTTCTCCTGCTGCTTTGCCTGCTTTCGGTGGCATGTGCAGAGGGAACGCCAAAGATTGAGCTGCATGTGGGGTATGGAGACGCTGTGCTCTGCGGCCGTTATCAGCCGCTGAATATCCGCATAGAGGCGGGAGACGAGGCGATCGACGGTACGGTGGCGATTGACCTTCATGCCCGATCCGGCATGAAGGACAGGATCGAGATCGATGTTCAGGCTGACGCAGGCGAAGTGGCTGAAATGACGATTCCCATCCTGACGCTTGTGCCTCAGATGGAGTTTTCGCTGACGCTCAGGCATGAGGAGCAGATTCTGGCTTCTGCGTCGTATCGAGCTGCACAGTCGATTGAGCGCAATGCGATGGTTATCGGTCTGCCCGGATGTACGGACGAGGCAGCTGCAGCGTCGCTGACCACGGATGAGACCGAAGACCCGCTCAAGCGAATGGAAACCATTCATGCGATTCCGCTTGATATGGATGCTGTCGGCAGGAGCGAGCGGGAGCTGAGCGCGTTTGATGTGATGATGTTCAGCGGAGATTGTCCGCTGTCCGATGAACAGAAGGCCGCGCTGACGGAATGGCTGCTGGACGGAGGTATTCTGATTGCCGGAACGGGAAAAGGCGGAAACGATACGCTTCACTGGGCAGCTCAGCTTGCGGACGTCGGTCTGATAAAGGCTGATTCCTCGGAACCGGACGCGCAAGGCGTTATCCATGCGCTGATGGGCTATACGGATACGGCCTATCAGACCGATGGTCTGGACGATGCAGCAGAATTCCGGCTGGAAGCAAAGGATGCGGACGCTTTGATTTCTGCAGATGATGGGGCAATCGCCGCAGCCTGCAGGAAGGGACGCGGATTGCTTGTAATTACTGGATTTGACTGGGATACGACGGCCACGCGTCAGGCCAATGAGAAGCAGGCGATCCTCAGGAGGATGCTGCTGACCATTGATTCTGAGCGCTATCGTCAGATTGTTGAGGAGAGCAGCACGCCGAATTATACGATTGCCACGGCCGCGGCGCGCATGCAGAGGGTAGATGAAGGAAAGAGCATCCTGCCGTTTGTCATCCTGCTTTCCGGGTATGCGCTCGTTTCAGGCGTAGGGCTCTATGCGCTGCTCCGCAGCAGGGACAGGACAAAGCTGATCTGGGCAATCCTGCCTGCGCTGGCTGTTGCGATGTGCGGCGCAGCTGTCCTGCATGGAATCGGGCTTGGCTTTGGACAGCCTGCCGCGTCGTCCCTGCGCGTGACACAGTATGGGATCGACGGCGGCGGAGATGTGCAGGAGATCGTTCACCTCGGGTATATGGGTCAGGAGCGCGCCGTGATCAGCGCGGGAACAGGTGAGCGCATTGAGCGCCTGAGCTATGGATATGCCAGCAGCTATTTTTCTAAAGAGGACGAGCTTGAGCTCAGAGACGTCATGCGTGAGGGGAATGCGCCTTCGCTGGAGCTTCCGTCCGCGGCGTCGTGGACGACGAGGGATCTGGTCATCGTCAAGGAAGATAAGTCGCAGGGCATCATTGAGGCGCAGGCGCAGCTGACCCGGGATGGCCTGCGCGCTGAAATAAGAAACGGGACGCCGATGCAGCTTGAGGATGCCATCCTGATGACGAGCCTTGGCTATGCGAGAGTAGGAAGCCTTGCGCCCGGGCAGGAGGCGGCTGTGCATATCAGCCGCCCCTGCAAATGGAAGTTTGATCAGGACGCGAATCCGGTGATCACCGAGGGCGAGATTCTGCCGTATACGACGAATGTATATACCATCGCTCACGCATATGCCTATCCGGAGGAGCAGACGGAAGGCAAGAGTATCCAGTACAGCGATCAGGAGCAGTACGAGCGCAGCCTTGCCGCAGAGCTTGTGCGCAGCGGCGCTGAAAGCCATAGCGACACGTTCTTCTGCATGCTGGCTGCAAGAGAAAAGGATGCGCAGGGGACGCCGCTGCTTATCGACGGAGAGAAAATTGACCGCTGCGCGCATACGGGCATGGTGTTTGCCGATATGCAGTGCAGCCTTGCGGGCGATGACGGCTATGTCTACATTCCGCGCGAGGCGACGCCGGTGCTCAGCGTGTCTATGGATGAAAACGACGTACCGACGAGCGGACAGGAGATGAAGAACGGTTATGTGAGCGCGGAAAAGGAGGCCGTCTTTGCCTACAGGCCGGAGGGAATCCTTGATATGGACGTCGCGCGACTGGCTTTTTCCACGGATAGCTGGATTGAGCGTGAGGAGCTGACAGCAGCGGTCTATGACCATGAAGCCGGGGAATGGATTGCGATTGATGGACTAAGTTACGCCGAGGCGGACGGCGAACTGGCAAGACGCGCGGTCAGCGCCGATGGCGAGGTCTTTGTCCGCTATATGGGACAGATGGAATCGGGCGTCTATGCGCCGAGGATTACGGTGGAAGGAGTGAGGACAAAGTGATCCAATGTGAAAAGCTCAGCAGGCGATATGGACAGCTGCTCGCGCTTGATCAGCTTGATCTTCATGTGGACGCGGGCGAGGTGCATGGTTTTGTCGGTCCAAATGGAGCAGGCAAATCGACCGCCATGCGAATCTTTGCCACGCTCCTGAGCCCGACCTCGGGCAGGGCGATGATCGGCGGTGTTGATGTGGCTGCGGATCCTGAGGCGGCGCGAAAGGTGATCGGCTATATGCCGGATTTCTTTGGCGTGTATGATAATCTCAAGGCGTGGGAGTACCTCGACCTGTATGCCGGCTGCATGCGGATAAGCGCGAAAGCGCGCCGCAGGAGAATCGACGAGCTGCTGGATATGACGGGCATGAGAGACAAAAGAGAGCGGTATGTGGATGATCTCTCGCGAGGCATGAAGCAGAGGCTCTGCCTCTGCCGTGCCATGCTCCACGATCCGGAGCTGCTCATTCTGGACGAGCCGGCCTCCGGCATGGACCCGAGATCGCGCGCTGAAATGAGGGATATTCTGCGTGAGATCGGGCGGACGGGAAAGACGGTGCTCATCTCTTCCCATATTCTGCCGGAGCTCTCCGAGCTGTGCAGTTCAATGTCCATTCTCGATAAGGGAAAGCTTGTATTCAGCGGGCAGATGGATGAACTGGAAAAGAAGATCCATGCTGCCGCAACGCTTGTGATTGAGTTTGATAAGGCGCTCGATGATGCGGAAAGGGAGCTTGCCGCAGAGGTGTGCAGGCGGGTCACGGGCGCGGAAGCCGCGATGGATGAAGGGCGCTGCCGCATTGATATGCCGGAGGACAGAGCGCAGGATGCGGCGCTGCTGCGGGATCTGATCGGCGCCGGACTGCGTGTGTGCGCCTGCCACAGGGATAAGGCGACGCTGGAGGATGTATTCATGGAGGTGATCAGGGAATGATGCTGAATCCGATTTTTGAGTCCTCTGCCAGACGGCGTATGCGCTCTGTCAGAACGCCGCTGCTCATTACGGCCTATGTCGGCGCGCTGCTTGCCGTTGCGGTGATGCTGCTGGAAGGATTCTATGGTGCGGGAATGACCATTGACTGGATGCGCAGGAGTGTAGAGGCATATATCTGGATGACGGCGGGGCAGTTCTTCCTTATTCTGCTTGCGGCGCCTGCGCTGAGCGCGGGCAGCATCGCAGGCGAGAGGGAAAGGCAGACGTTTGACCTGCTCATGGTCACGCAGATTGGCGCGTGGGGCATCGTGTCAGGCAAGCTGATGGAGAATCTGGCTTTCCTGCTGCTCCTTCTGTTTTCCGGCGTGCCTGTCATGCTCATGGCATGGATGACCGGCGGCGTATCCCTCGGTGCGATATGCTGCACGACGATCTATCTGGCTGCGATCGCGTTTTCTGCGCTGACTGTCGGCCTGTTTGTGTCCTCGCTGATGAAGCGATCCCTCACGGCGATTCTTGCGTCGTATATGGCCGTATTTCTGATTGGCGCACTCAGCTGGGGACTTGCCAAGCATGGCCCGCTGGCGGCTCATTACACGGGGAAGACGATTGAACTGATGGCGGACATGACAGCCGGTGAAATCCTGAAGGGGATGCCGGTAACCATTTTCCTCAATCCTGCTGTGGGTCTGGTGACGCTCCTTGCATCTCAGACGGGCATCCTCCACCGGACGATGGAGAGTACCCTGCGTCTGTATCATATCTATACGGCGGCAAAGGCGGCGGGCTTCGCGTCTGTATCGCTGATCTGCCTCGCAGCCATGCTTGCGGCGGCGGGTTTGCTGCTTGCGGGCACGGTGCTCATCCTGCGTGCCGGAGGCGGCAGGAGAAGAACGAAGAAGAGCTGATTGTCCCTCCTTTTCGTTGTGCGCGGAGGATACATAGACAAAGGCCGGCGGGTTGATCCGCCGGCCCTTTTCTCTGTGATGGCGAGGAACACAGATGAATGGATGGAACATAATCCGGCGAATTATCTGCTGAATCTGGTGAAAACGGAAGAAAGATGAAAAATGATCATATAAAACTTGCAGAAAATTCAGGAATTGAGCCGAAACGCCCCTCCGGATACTTGACAGGCACAGGCGCAGGCGATAAAATAGACCTGCTACGATTTGAGGCGAATTGCCCCGAAGTTCGGCGAAAAATCGAACTTTATGGAGGAAATTACTGATGTACGAGATTCCGGTGACGCTGACGTCTGCGCCCAAGAAGAAGCCCGAGGATGAGTCCAAGCTTGGCTTTGGCAAGGTTTTTACCGATCACATGTTTGTGATGGATTATGAGGTTGGCCGCGGCTGGTTCGACGCCCGCGTGGTTCCCTATGGTCCGTTTCTGATGGATCCCGCGTGCACGGTGTTCCACTATGCACAGGAGATTTTTGAGGGCATGAAGTGCTACCGCCGCAAGGATGGCGGTCTGCAGCTCTTCCGTCCGCGCGATAACTTTGCCCGCATGAATCGCTCTGCCGAGCGCATGGGCATGCCGGCGCTCGATATTGAGCAGGCGCTTGCCGGCCTTCTGGCGCTCCTTAAGGCAGATGCCGATTGGGTGCCGTCTGCGCCGGGTACTTCTCTGTATATCCGTCCGACGATGATCTCTACCGATGTGATGCTGGGCGTTCATGCCTCGCACACCTATCGTTTCTTCATCATCTGCTCTCCGTCCGGTGCGTATTACCCGAAGGGCCTTGCGCCGGTGGGCATCTATGTCGAGCCGGAGCTCGTGCGCGCTGTCAAGGGCGGCGTCGGCTTCACGAAGACGGGCGGCAATTATGCGGCGTCCATCCTTGCCGGCGAGATCGCCAAGAGCAAGGGCTACGAGCAGGTGCTCTGGCTGGACGGCAAGGAGAATAAGTACGTCGAGGAAGTCGGCTCGATGAACATGTTCTTTAAGTTCAGCGACGCGCTCGTGACCCCGCCGCTGACCGGTTCCATCCTTGGCGGCATTACCCGCGATTCTATCATCAAGCTGGCCGGTCATCTTGGCGTCCCGGTTGAGGAGCGCCGCATCACGGTGGAGGATGTGTTCAACGCGTCCGAGAATGGTCAGCTTGAGGAAGCCTTCGGCTCCGGCACGGCGGCTGTCGTGTCCCCGGTTGGCCGCCTGGCCTGGAATGATCGCGAGATCACGATCTCCGGCGGAGAGATCGGCACGCTGACCCAGAAGCTCTATGATATGCTGACGGGTATTCAGTTCGGCGAGGTTGAGGATCCGTTTGGCTGGGTGCTCAAGATCGACTGAGCCTGATCCGCACAGAAGAATATGGATTTCCAAAGATAAACGCAGCAGATGGCACCCATGGCAATCACGGGTGCCATTGCTTTGCGCACGATTGAGACAGCGCATCGGCGCTGCGGTACTCGGAGGGGATCTATGTTCAGACAGGATGAAGTATTTATCGGCGGATGGCAGGAAAAGACGCTTGAGTTCATGCAGAAGAAGCGATTTGATCAGATGGTGTCCCAGATGCCTCCTCTGGGCGCAGCGAGGCTGGAGGCGCTGGACGGCCCCGCGCTGCAGAGGAGGATCGAGCGTAGCTGGCAGAATATCGAGCGTAAGCCTATGCGCGCACAGCAGCTTGAGCAGGTGAGGCGCGCGGTAATGAATAGCATGGCTGAGCAGGCGGCCTGTCTCTCGAGAGAGGAGCATGAGCTCGTCGAGCGCGCGCTGATCCTTGGCGGCAGCGCGCAGATTGCCGAGCAGCGGGAGCTTGAGGCGGCCAGGGCGCTGTCTCTTCGGCTGTGGGGGAGCGTCGGGCTTGTATCGGGAAGGCCGTATTTTGAAATGGAGATCCCGGTTGCTCGGGCTGCAGCGCGCGCATTCGCACAGGATAGACACGATCGTATACGGCAAAGGCTTGATCTCGTCCATGCGCGTCTGCATGGAATGCTCTATCGCGTCGGCGCGATGGATGATAGGCGGCCGCAGAGGATGATTGTCGATGTGCTCAGATCAGAGAACATGGGATCGGAGCTCTCCATGCAGCTTGCCCGCCGCTATCTCTGGGCGGGATTTGACTGCGTGGATTACAGCGGTGGCGTCATGCTGCTGCATGCAGCGCTGGCGGAGCCGCAGTGCCTGATTGCGGACGGCAGGAGAAGGACGAGCCTTCAGCAGATGGATGCTGCCGGACTATGGGCGACGGAAGACATTCTGCCGGAAGAAATCCCCCTTCAGGACGCGCTGGAACGTGCGATTGCCGGCACGCTGAGGGATGGAAGACAGAACTCTGAGGTGGCGAAGACGATTCGATTCCTCTGTAAGCAGGGTGCGCCGCTGCGGGCAATGGAGGATGTGCTGCAGACGTCCGTGATCGTCTACCTGACGGACGCCATGCGCAGTGCGCTCAGGATGATGTACTGCCTCACGCCAAAATGGATTGAATGCACAGAGGATATTCTGCTGCAGTGACGAACAAATGAAAAAGCAGACGCCTGCGGGCAGAGAAAGGAAAGAAGAGCATGCAGTTCATTGTGAGCAGGGAGAGGGATGGTTGGCTGCTCTCTGCCATCCTCAGGCAGGAGGCTGCCGAGATTCCGATCTGGGCGATCAAAGAAGCGATCAAGAAGCGTGACGTCCGCGTGGACGGTGAAAAGATCACAGCGGACGTTCGCGTAAAGGCCGGACAGGAAATCCGCGTATTCTTCCCGAAGGCGGTTCTTGCCCAGCAGGAGAAGAAGAGCCTGCCGCTGCCGGAGATCGTCTTTGAAGACGAGCGGATTCTGCTCGTCAATAAGCCGCAGGGCATCCCTTCTCAGAATGAAGAAAAGCCCCTTGAGGGCGACAGTGCGCTTACACGCGCGATTGCATACCTGAAGGCGCAGGGGAAGCAGACCGACTCCCTGCATCTATGCCACAGGCTGGATGTACAGACCGGCGGTCTGCTCCTGTTTGCCAAGGATGATGAGGCGTTTGACTCCGCCAGAGCGGCATTCAGCGAGCGGACGTTCCAGAAATTCTATACCTGCCGCGTCAAGGGCTGCCCTGCGATGGCGCAGGCGCATATGCGCGCTTATCTGCGCAAGGATGCGGAGATCTCCCGCGTGGCGATTACGGATTATCCCGCCCGCAATTCGCTGCCCATCGAGACCGCTTACAGGGTCATACAGCCGGGCGAGTATGCACGCCTTGAGGTCGAGCTGATCACAGGCCGAACGCATCAGATCAGGGCGCATCTGGCGCATATCGGTCATCCGATTCTGGGTGATGATAAATACGGCGACAGGGCGATCAATCGTCAGCTGGGGATTCGCCGGCAGCAGCTTTGGGCGACGCGGCTGGTTGTTCATGCGGACGGCGCGCTCGCCTATCTGAACGGACGAAGCTTTGAGGCCAAATGTCCGTTCTGATGGCTTAGCCAATGGGATACAAAGGACGATGGAGGAAAGCGAATGAAAACAGCTGAGCTTGCAAATGTGGGCATGATTGCCATTGATATGGACGGCACGCTCCTGCTGAGCGATCACGCTACGATTCCTCAGGAGAATATTGACGCGATCTGCGCGGCGCATGATGCAGGCGTCTGCGTCTGCATTTCGACGGGCCGCATGGCGGAGGATGCCAGCGATTTTATCCGCCAGTACGATCTGCCCTGTATGATCATCGCTGCCAACGGCGCGAGGATTGCGGAAAGGGCGCTGCCGGAAGGAAAGATCATCTATGGCAGGCGGTTTGAGACGCAGGATGCGCTGCGGGCGCTGGATATCCTGCTCCCTTATGGGATGATGATCAACGGCTTTGAAGATGGGATTGTCAATACCGTTCAGGATGAATCCGGGCGGGATTATCATCTCGTGGCGCGCGGGCTGATCGAGCCGCGCTATGGCAAGGAGAACATCCGCGAGGCGGCGGAGCGCGGCATCATGAAGCTCTTTATCGTCGCCAACGGAATGTGGAGCGCCGTGAGCGATGAGCGGATTCCGCCTGCGAGGGAGGCTCTCCGCCGCGCGCTGCCGCATCTGGAGATCGTTTCCTCTTCGCCCAATAATATTGAAATCATGCCGAAGGATACCGGCAAGGGCATGGCGCTTGCGTGGCTGGCAGAGCAGCTTGGCTTGACGCGCGAGAACGTCATGGCCTTCGGCGATGCGGAAAACGACCTTTCCATGCTCGAATATGCGTATCACAGCACGGCCATGGGCAATGCGCCCGAACATGTTAAGGATGTCTGCCGTTACGTCACGGCGACAAATGATGAATGCGGCGTGGCGAAAATGATCCGCCGTGTGCTTGCGGCAAAGCAATCGGAACATGAATAAGAATAGCCTTCCAGCGCGAATCTGGAAGGCTGTTTTTATATGAAGAATATGGTGCGCTCAGTCTTCTCCGGATCTCAGCGTATCCAGCGCTCTGCGCACTATGCCGTAGTCAAAGCCCCTGCGCAGCAGGGCCGCTGTGATTTTCTGTCTGTCAGATGGGGAAGCGAGATCCTTGCCCGAGGCGGCCTTTCTTGCGGTTTTCATTGCGGAAGCGAAGACGTCGTCCTCATCAAGCTCGTCGATCGCGGCGCTGATGGTCTCTCTGTCGACGCCTTTTCGGCTCAGCTCCTGACTGATGCGCCGGGCGCCCATCCCCTTTGACAGGCGGGAGGCAGACCAGCTCACAGCAAAATCGGCGTCATTGAGGTATCCGGCTTCTCCAAGGCGCGCCATGACGCGCTCGATGGTCTCCTCGGGATAGGCGCAAAGGCGGAGGGAATCGCGGATTTCCTTTTCGGTGCGGGCGCGGAGCGCGAGCAGGGATACGGCTTTATCCAGCGCGAAGGGATAGGATCGATCCCGGATGAACGCGGTGTGGCTGGCTCTGTCAAAGGGCATGCCGCCACGATAGGGTCGCTCCTTGAGCATGGCGCGGGGCATAGAGAGCGTCTCACCCGTGGAAAGGGTGAGATTTGCGCGGCCATGTACGCGCGTGACCTTTGAAATGGTGAGCGTCTGTGCCATAAGAATTCCATCCTTTGGAGTATTCTTGCATATTGGGAAGAAAAGCCAGCCGATTCAGGACCGGCTGGCGGGGAATGCGTCTTGAGATCAGCGGGTGGTCTCTGCAGACTTCGGGCAGAAGGGGTAGCAGAGCAGCCAGCCGCAGAGGATCATCTGGATCATGGCAGCGCACTGCCTGAGGGAGACATAGTAGGTATTGTCCTCATTGGCGCGCGGGACGCCGGCGATGAGCAGCGCAGCGATAAAGAGCGCATCGGCAATGAGGGGAATGGCCGTCAGGGCGTCAAACTTGCCGCTGTCCAGCGTCCAGAGGACGATGATGACGATCTGAGAGATGATCAGCGCGGCAAGGCTGAGCTGCGAGAAGATAAAGAGTGTGCTGTATGCGCCGCGCTCGAATTCGCCAAGGAATGTGGTGACGAGGCAGAGCACCGCGCTGACGACGGGCGCGATGGTGACCGCGCTGATCCTGTCGCGGATGCGCAGGAAGAAATAGATCACCACGGCGAACGCCGCGATGGCGGATAGCACCTGAGAGATACGGACGAACTCGCTGATGAAGGTCAGGCTGTCATTGCGCAGGCCCTCGATGACCGTGCGGCCGGAGCAGTACAGCAGCAGATACCAGCAGAAGACATCGCCCTTCCTGCGGCAGCAGCGGCGAACGATCAAAAGCAGGGCAAAGACCAGGATATCCCAGCAGAACTCGTAGAAGAACGTCGCCATGTGCCAGTACCAGACCTCGCCGACGGGAATCTCCACAGCGAATGGGAAGAACTGGAGGGCTTCTTCGCCGATGCGCAGGCCGTAGGCCTCCATATTGATGTAGTTGCCCCAGCGGCCGATGGCCTGCCCGAGGACGAGCGACGGGGCAAGAACGTCCAGCAGCTGCAGCTCGCTGATCTTATGCCTGCGGGAGACGATGCGCGCGGCGATGAGGCCGCCGATCACGCCGCCATAGATGGCCAGACCGCCCTCGCGGATATTGAAGATGGCGATTGGATCCTCCGCATAGGTATTGAAGCGGAAAAAGACGTAATAAAGACGCGCGCAGATGATGCCGAGCGGAATGGCATAGAGGAGGAAATCCACAAGCGTATCCTGCGGGAAGGAGAGGCGGCGCGCTTCACGGCTGCTGATGAGATAGCCGATGAGGATTGCCGCAACGATGAGGATCGCATACCAGCTGATGCCAAGGAAGGCGACGCGGTCGAGCAAAGGTCTGCTGAGCATAAATACCTCCGAAAACAATGAATCCAGCCATAGCGTGGCCGATTGATGGAAAGACATACCTTTATAAAGTATAGCGCGGCACACATTCGCCTGTCAAGCGACGCATGGGAACGGATGGATACAAAAAACAGAGCATAGATACTTGCCCATCCCGGAGCAAAATGATATAATGAAGCAAATGATCGAAACGGCCGTTGAGCCGATGTAAAGGAGAGGATAACATGTCCAAGGTTCATGTGATGGATCACCCGCTGATTCAGCATAAGGTGTCCCTGATGCGCGATAAGGAGACCGGCCCGAAGGAGTTCCGTGAGCTGCTCAGCGAGATTTCCACGCTGATGGCATATGAAGTCACCCGCGATCTTCCGCTGAAGACGGTCGAAATCGAGACCCCGATCTGCCGCGCGCAGACCAAGGTTATCGCCGGCAAGAAGCTGGCGATCGTCCCGATTCTCCGCGCCGGTCTGGGCATGGTCGACGGCATCATGAGCCTTGTG
This sequence comes from Clostridia bacterium, assembly GCA_017936375.1. Taxonomy (GTDB): domain Bacteria; phylum Bacillota; class Clostridia; order Christensenellales; family Aristaeellaceae; genus Ventricola. Next base: position 37,215 of record JAGBFR010000036.1, on the reverse strand, counting down.
CCCGCGGCGAAGATCGGCCATATCGGTCTGTACCGTGACCCGAATACCCTTGAGCCGGTCGAGTACTACTGCAAGCTGCCCGCCGACGCTGAGGAGCGCGAGATCCTGCTCGTCGATCCGATGCTGGCGACCGGCGGTTCCGCTTCTGCTGCGATCAGCTTCCTCAAGAGGCGCGGCTGCAAGAACATCAAGCTCGTCTGCCTGATCGCTGCGCCCGAGGGAACCTCCCGCGTGCAGGCGGATCACAACGACGTCGACATCTTCGTCGCTGCGATGGATGAGAAGCTCAACGACCACGGCTACATCATCCCGGGTCTGGGCGATGCGGGCGACCGTCTCTTCGGCACCAAGTAAAAAAGAATACGCATTAATAAGCCTTGCGGCGCGTCTTCGGACGCGCCGTTTTTCTATGCAATAAAAGGAGGAACGGGATGCGGAAGCCGATAAACTGACCCGGGCAAATATGGCAGCAATGTGAAACCTTTGAGGAGTCGGAATTTTTCGGCAGGATTCTACGTCTTATGAGTGAAGTTCTAAAACCGCCGGCGGGCACATATACAAACTGCGAAGGCTTTCATGGAGGCGATGTCTATGAAAAGATTGCGCATGAATGCGCAGCTTCTTCGTCGGTTGATCCCGCCGGCTGCGCTTGCCGCTGTGCTGGCTGCGTATGTCTCAATGAGCGGCGGCCCGTCCCTGATGGCTGCCGTGGCGACGCGAGAGCTTCCCGTCTACAATGTCGATACAGAGGAGAAGGTGCTTTCCATCAGCTTTGATGCGGCATGGGGCCGTGCCAATACGGAAGGCATACTCGATATTCTGGATCAGTACGGCGTCAAGACGACCTTCTTCCTCGTCGGATTCTGGGCAGAGGAGCATCCGGATCTTGTTCGGGAGCTTGTCAGCCGCGGGCATGAAATCGGCAACCACTCTGCGACACACCCGCATATGTCACAGCTGAATCAGGCTCAGATCCGGGAGGAACTGCGAAAGACAAGCGATCTCGTAAAATCCATCACCGGAACGCCGACCACGCTCTTCCGCCCGCCGTATGGCGAGTATAACGATCTGGTCGTGCGGGTCAGCCGGGAGGAGGGATACGAATGCGTGCAATGGAACGTCGATTCTCTGGACTGGAAGAATCTGGGCACAGAGAATATGGTGCGCCAGTGCACAAAGCAGGTAAGCCCCGGGGATATCGTTCTATTCCATAATGACTCAAAGTATATCCTTGAGGCGCTCCCGCAGATCCTTGAATATTACACGAGGGAAGGATACAGAATAATTCCGATCTCACAGCTGCTGCTCGAGGGAAAGACATGGATCGATCACACGGGCAAACAGCATTTGTGTACGCCGGAGCCGGTTCCCGATGGAACCGCAGCGCCGGAAGCGTGACATGGACAACGAATATGGTTGAGGAGGACGTACAATGGAAAATGTGATTAACACACTGCGCCTGAGCGGCGTTGTCGTCGGCACGCCCGAGGTTGGGCATGAGGCCTTTGGCGAAAAGTTTTATTATCTGACGCTGGGGGTGCCGCGCCTCTCCGGCGCGCAGGATCTGCTGCCGGTGACGCTCTCTGAGCGGCTTCTTGACGGCGCGATGCTCAAGGATGGCGATCCGCTTTCCATCGAGGGGCAGGTGCGCTCGTATAACAAGATTATCGAGGGCTCCGGCAGACTGCTGATCACGGCCTTTGCCCAGCGGATTGTCGAGCCGGACGAAAGGGAAAATCCCAATCAGATCCAGCTTACCGGCACGCTCTGCAAGGCGCCTGCCTATCGTACAACTCCCTTCGGACGCGAGATTGCGGATATGATGCTCGCTGTCAACCGGGCATACGGCAAGAGCGACTATATTCCCTGCATCACATGGGGCCGCAGCGCGCGCTTTGCAGCGAAGCTCTCCGTCGGCGATAAGATCACCCTGACGGGCAGGCTGCAGTCCCGCGGCTATCAGAAGCAGCTGCCGGATGGCACGGTTGTGGAGAAGACGGCCTACGAGGTGTCTGTTGGACATCTGGAGCTGCTGGGGGATGCGAATGCGCTGGCGATGAATCTGAATACGGGTGCTGTGCACCATGATGCGGCGATTCCGCAGTAATCAGATGGCGAAAAGCTGAAATTGCGGCAAAATAGGCGGCGCGGAGCAACGCGCCGTCTTTTTTTCTTTGAGGATTTATGGTATAATGCGTTTACCGATTGAAAGACCGGAGGTTGCACATGAGAAGCGAAATCATGAAAGACGAACAGATTGAGAAGCTGGCCGAGGCGATGCTCCTGCTTGAGACCAAGGAGGAGGCCTGCAGCTTTTTTGAGGACATTTTTACCATTCACGAACTGCAGGCCGTCGCACAGAGGCTTGCCGTCGCGCGTCTGCTGCGGAAAAAGGTAACCTATCAGGAAATCGCGGAAAAGACGGGCGCTTCTACGGCGACCATCAGCCGCGTGAACAGGAGCCTGGCTTATGGCGCGGGCGGCTATCAGCTGATCCTCAATAAAGAGGACGAAACGCAGGGATGATGCGGCGGAAGCGGGCTTTTGCCGTGCTTAAGAGGATAAAGAGGACAAAGAATGAATCTGAATGATCTGAACAGGGAACAGCGGCTCGCAGCGGAAACGCTGGAAGGGCCGCTGTTGGTGCTTGCCGGCGCAGGCTCCGGCAAGACGCGCGCGCTGACCTATCGTGTGGCCAATCTGCTCGAGCATGGCGTGCCGCCGTGGGCGATCATGGCGATCACGTTTACCAATAAGGCGGCAGCGGAGATGCGCGAGCGCATTGAGAAGCTGGCCGGCGCGTCGGCGGGGGACGTATGGGTATCCACGTTCCATTCCGGCTGCGCCAAGATCCTGCGCAGGGATATTGAAAAACTGGGCTATAGCCGTTCGTTCACCATCTATGACGACGATGACCAGATGACGGTGCTCAAGGAAATTCTCAAGCGGCTGAATATCGATGAGAAATTCCTCGCGCCCAGGGAGATTAAGGGCAAGATTTCCGATGCGAAAAACAAGCTGCTCGGTCCTCAGGAGTGGTTTGCGCAGTCCGACAGGGATTACCGCTGCCAGATCGTGCAGGATGTGTACAGCGCCTATGAGGAGAAGCTCAAGAGCAGCAACGCGCTGGATTTTGACGATCTGATCGTCAAGACGCTGGAGCTGTTCGCCATGCATCCGCCTGTGCTGGAGGCATACCAGAGAAAGTTCCGCTATATCCACGTCGACGAGTATCAGGATACCAACTATGCGCAGTATATGCTGGTGAGGCTGCTTGCGCAGCACAGCCGCAATCTCTGCGTCGTCGGCGATGACGATCAGTCGATTTATGGCTGGCGCGGCGCGGATATCCGCAATATTCTCGACTTTGAAAAGGATTTCCCGGACGCGACGGTCATTAAGCTTGAGCAGAATTACCGCTCGACAGCCAACATTCTGGATGCAGCCAATCAGGTCATTGCGCGCAATGAAAAGCGCAAGGATAAAGCGCTCTGGACGGAGCAGGAGCCGGGCGAGGCCATCCGCCTCTACCGCGCAGGCGACGAGCGTGAGGAGGCGGCCTTTATCTGCCAGCAGATCCGCGATCTGCAGCGTCAGGGCGAGGATGCATCGCGCTTTGCCGTGCTCTACAGGACGAACGCGCAGTCCCGCGTCATCGAAGAAGCTTTTGTGCAGACGGGCATCAAGTACAGGATGTACGGCGGCCTTCGATTCTATGACCGCAAGGAGGTCAAGGATATTCTGGCTTACCTGCGCGTGATGGTCAACCCGGCGGACGACGTCTCGCTCCGCAGGATCATCAACGTGCCCAAGCGTGCTATCGGCGATACGACGGTGACAGAGCTGGCGCGCTGCGCGCAGGAGGAGGGCGTCCCGCTGCTGAGCGTGTGTATGGACATCCCGGAGAGCGTCGGCACGCGCGCCAGAAAGAGCGTTGAAAAGTTCAGTGAGCTGATGATGAGCCTGACGATGATGACCGAGAGCATGAAGCTGACGCAGCTGGTGCAGTACGTCATCGACACGACCGGGCTGGAAAGCCAGTATGCCAAAGAGGACAACGACGAGGCGCGCTCGAGGGTGGAGAATATCCGCGAGTTCATCGGCGCCGTTCAGGAATATGAGGAAAAGGCGGATAATCCGACGCTGGCGGACTATCTGGAAAACGTCGCGCTGGTATCCGATCTGGATGAAATGAGCGAGGATGGCGGTGCGGTGACGATGATGACGCTGCACAGCGCGAAGGGTCTTGAGTTCCCGAATGTCTTCATGGTCGGTATGGAGGAGAATCTCTTCCCGTCCATGCGCAGCCGTGACGATCACGACAGGATGGAAGAGGAGCGCAGGCTCTGCTACGTCGGCATCACCCGCGCGCGCGAGCGCCTGTATCTGACGCATGCTTCTAGAAGAATGCTTTACAATCAGATGCAGTTTAACGACCGCTCCCGCTTTATCGATGACATTCCCGACCGCGTGCTTTCCGATATTTCTGAAGCGGGCGGAAGAAGCGGAGGCTTTGGCGGCCGCAGCACAGCCTCTGACGGATGGCAGAGCGGTCAGTGGAGGCAGCCGGCATGGAGCAGGAGCAGTTCCTTTGGCAGGCCGCAGCAGCAGACGCAGAGCGGCGGCGCATGGCAGCCGAAGACGCAGTTTGGCGCGAAGGCGCCGTCCGGGCCGAGGCAGAGCTTCTCCAGCTGGAGCCGGGGCAGCGGCGTGGGCATGGGCGGCAGCGAGCAAATTGGCAGCAAAACCGTTCAAGGCGTGCAGCGTGGCATGGATGTGCCGAAGGTGGTCGCCTCCTCCGCGCACGAGGTGCAGAAGCCTTCGCTCTTTTCGGCCGGGGATCATGTGCTTCATAAGAAATACGGCAAGGGCGCGGTTGTCCGCGTGACCGGCACGGGATCCGACGCGAGGATCATGATAAGATTTGACGATACGCGCATCGGCGTAAAGGAATTTGCGCTGGCGATTGCGCCGATCATCAAGACGGAGGGATAATATGGACGGCATGCAGCGCATGCGGGAGCTGATCGACCGGCTCAACGAGGCGTCGAGGCAGTATTACGACAGGAACGAATCCATGATGTCCGATGACGAGTGGGATTCGATGTATGCTGAGCTGCGCAGGCTGGAGGATGAGACGGGCGAGCGGCTGGAGGATTCGCCGACGCGGCGCGTAGGCGGAGAGGTGCTCGCCGGATTTGAGCAGCACAGGCACATCGCAAGGCTCTGGAGCATGGACAAGGCCCAGAGCGAGGCGGAGGTGCTCGCCTGGGCACAGCGTGCCAAAAAGCTGACCGAGGACGCCGGTGCACTACCGGAGAATGCCTATTGCGTGGAATACAAGCTCGACGGTCTGACGGTCAACCTGACCTATGACGGCGGCAAGCTCGTCCAGGCGGCGACGCGCGGCAACGGCGAGGTCGGCGAGGCGATCCTTCCGCAGGCGCAGACGATCCGCACGATTCCGTTGACCATTCCGTTCACGGGACGGATGGAGGTGCAGGGAGAGGGCATCATGCGCCTGTCCACGCTCAAAGCATATAACGAGACGGCGGATGAGCCGCTGAAGAATGCCCGCAACGCCGCGGCCGGCGCGCTACGCAATCTTGATCCGAAGGTCACGGCCAGCAGGCGGCTTGACGCCTTCTTCTATCAGATCGGGTATATCGAGGGGAAGAGCTTTGAGACGCAGGCGGAGATGATCGCCTTCCTTAAAGAGAATGGGCTGAGTGTCAGTCCCTATCTCGGTGAGGCGAAGACCATTGAGGAGGCGCTTGCGCTCGTGCATGAGATCGAGGAGAAGAGAGATACGCTCGATTTTCTCATCGACGGCGCGACGATCAAGCTGACCGATATGCGCACGCGCGAAGTGCTCGGTACGACGGATAAGTTTCCGCGCTGGGCCGTCGCCTATAAATTTGCTGCGCAGGAGACGGTCACGAGGCTTGAGGACGTCACATGGGAGCTGGGCCGCACGGGCAAGCTGACGCCGCTCGCGCATCTTGCGCCGGTAGATATCTGCGGCGTGACGGTGCGCCGCGCAACGCTCAATAACTATGGAGACATCTGCCGCAAGCGTGTGCGCGTGGGCAGCGATGTATGGGTACGTCGTTCCAATGACGTGATCCCGGAGATCATGGGCGTCGTCTGGGAGGGCGAAGGCGAAGCGCCCGAGACGGATATCCTGCCGCCGAAGCGCTGCCCGGCCTGCGGCGGAGCGCTTACGCAGCGCGGCGCGCACATCTTCTGCCTGAACAGGAATACCTGCCGCCCGCAGGCGATCGCCCGCATGGCGCACTTTGCTTCCCGACAGGGGCTTGATATTGAGTCCTTCAGCGAAAAGACGGCGGAGCTGTTCTATGATGAACTCGGCGTCCGCACGGCGGATGAGCTGTATGCCCTTGAGAAGGGGCAGATGACCGTGCTCAAGGGCTTTGGCGCGAAGAAGGCGGACAAGCTTATCTCTGAACTGGAGAAAAGCAAGGATTGTGAATTGGATGCGTTCCTCTTTGCGATCGGTATTCCCAATATCGGCAAGAAGACGGCGCGTGATCTGATGGAGCACTTCGGTACGCTCGAGGCCCTGATGAACGCGAAGGACGAAGAACTGACGGCGCTTGACGATGTGGGCGAGATCGTCGCCGCGTCGATTACGGAGTTCTTTGCGCAGGAAGATAACCGTGCGTTTGTCAAGAAGCTGCTCGATCACGGCGTAAAGCCGCAGATGCATGCGCAGGAGAGCGCCGGCGCAGCGTTTGAGGGCATGACGTTCGTGCTCACAGGCACGCTGCCCACACTCAGCCGTGCGCAGGCGGAGGAGATCATCCGCCGAAACGGCGGCAAGGCGGCCGGCAGCGTATCCAAAAAGACGAGCGTTGTGCTCGCCGGTGAGAGCGCAGGCAGCAAATTGGAGAAGGCAAGGGTGCTGGGTGTGCGCATCATGGACGAGGCGGAATTCCTTTCGCTCGTCGGCGGCGATGCGTGAACGCCGTTGTCAATATAAGACGGAAAGAAACGCCGTTTTCTGGTATTTCATTTTTCATAATGGCGTGGTATAATCTTTTCTGTATATAAATTATACGATGAGAAGGAGCGGACGCACATGAAGAGCATGACGGGCTATGGCCGCTGTCAGATTGAGCGGGATGGACGCGAGATGGCCGTCGAGGTCAAGACGGTCAACCATCGTTTTCTGGATATCTCCTGCAGGCTGCCGCGGCACCTGCTGTTCCTTGAGGACGCCATGCGCAAGGGCGTGAGCGCAAGGCTCGCACGCGGTCATGTGGACGTCTTTGTCAGCTATACCAATCATCGCGAGGATGCTCGTGAGGTGCATGTGGATACGGCGCTGGCGCTGGCATACCGCAGCGCCTATCAGGCGCTCGGCGAGGCGCTGGGCAAGAGCAATGAGATTTCCCTCGTCGAATATGCCCGCATGCCGGACGTCATGCGCGTAGAGGAGCGGGCGGAGGATCAGGACGCCGTGCGCGAATTGTTCCTTGAGGCGCTGGACGGCGCACTCTGCGCGCTGTGCGATATGCGCGAGATGGAGGGCGCGAATATGCGTCTTGACATTCTGGAAAAGATCGGCGCCATTGAGGCGATCCGCGAGGTGATTGCGCAGCGCGCGCCTTCTGTCGTGGAGGAATACCGCGAGAAGCTCCACCAGCGCATCGCCGCGCTGACGGAGGGCGAAATCGACGAGGCGAGGCTTGTGACCGAGGTGGCGATCTTTGCCGACCGCGCTGCGATCGACGAGGAACTCGTGCGACTTGTCAGCCATACCGGCCAGATTCGCGCGACAGTCGATATGAAGGAGCCTGTCGGCAGGAAGCTTGACTTCCTCGTGCAGGAGCTCAACCGCGAGGTCAATACCATCGGTTCCAAGGCATCCGATGCCGCCATCGCGCAGAAGGTCGTCGAAGCAAAGGGCGAGATCGAGAAGCTGCGCGAGCAGGTGCAGAATATCGAGTAAGGCGCGGCCTGAAAACGGAGGAAAACGTGGATATTAAACTGATTAACGTCGGCTACGGCAATTTCATCTCTTCCGGCCGCATTATCGCGATCATCGGCCCGGATTCCGCGCCGGTCAAGCGCATCATTCAGGAGGCGAAAGAGGAGCGCAGGCTCATCGACGCCACCTACGGCCGCAGGACGCGTGCGGTCATCATCTCCGACAGCGATCATGTCATTCTCTCTGCGGTGCAGCCGGAGACCATTGCTCACCGCTTCGATATCAAGGATAATACCAATATCGTCGAGGAGGAAGAGGCATAATGCAGAAGAAGGGCGTTTTATTCGTTCTCTCCGGGCCGTCCGGCGTGGGCAAGGGAACGCTGAAGAATCGGCTTCTTGCGGAGTTTGAGGGGCAGGTCGTGGATTCTATCTCCGCAACCACCCGAGGCCCGCGTGAGGGAGAAGTACACGGAAGAGAGTACTTTTTCATCAGCAGGCAGGATTTTCTTGAGAGAATCGCGAATAATGACTTTCTGGAACATGCCGAGTTCAGCGGCAATATGTACGGCACGCCGAAATCCTATGTACTGTCCGTGCTGGAAAAGGGTGTGAATGTCATCACTGAGATCGAGGTGCAGGGTGCGCTTCAGGTCTTTGAGCGTATGCCCGACTGCGTGAGCGTGTTCATCCTGCCGCCGAGCTATGAGGAACTGGAAAGCAGGCTGCGCGGCCGCGCGACGGAGAGCGAGGAGAAGATCCTTGCCCGCCTTGAGACGGCAAAGCGCGAACTTCCGATTGCCGAAAAGTATCAGCACAGGATTGTCAACAACGATCTTGACGCAGCCTATGAAGAACTTCGCACAATCTATCTCCATGCGACAAAGTCGCAGCAGATGTAATACCGGCCAAGCCGGAGAGTGACCTTTTTGAGGAGGAAGACGCTATGTCCATGACCGATCCCAATATCCTGCAGCTTCTTGATAAGGCTGACTGCCGCTACACCCTCGTCGTTGAGGTGTCCAAGCGCGCCCGCCAGCTGATCGACGGCATTCCCGCTCTGGTGGATACCAAGGACAAGGAGAATATGCCCGTCTCCATCGCGATCGACGAGGTGAACCGCGGCCTGATTTCCTATGACCGCGCGCCGGAAATCGATGTCCGCTGATACAAGTAAAAAGTGCGTTGTCCTCGGTGTTACCGGGGGCATCGCTGCATATAAGGCATGTGAAATTCTGCGTCTGCTGCAGAAGCAGGGCATTGATGTGTATGTGGTGATGACCAGAAACGCATGCAGCTTCGTATCGCCCCTGACCTTCGAGACGCTCTCCGGTCATCCTGTTGCCGTGGATACCTTTGAGCGCCCGGCGACGTGGGAGGTCGAGCATATCGCGCTGGCCAAGCGCGCGGATCTCTTCCTGATTGCTCCGGCTACGGCGAATATCATTGCCAAGATGGCCTGCGGCATTGCGGATGACATGCTTTCCACGACCGTTCTGGCCACGCGTGCGCCGGTGATGATTGCGCCCGCAATGAATACCGGCATGTGGGACAACCCGGCGACGCAGCAGAACCTTCGCACCCTTGAATCCCGCGGTGTGCAGATTGTCGCGCCTGCGACGGGCTATCTGGCCTGCGGCGACAGCGGCGCGGGCAAGCTGGAGGACGTCTCCGTGATCGCGCAGCGCGCCATCGACGCGCTCTTTGCCGTGCAGGACCTGAAGGGGCTTCGCGTGATGGTCACAGCCGGTCCGACAAGGGAGCCGATTGATCCTGTGCGCTATATCAGCAATCGCTCCTCCGGTAAGATGGGTTATGCCATTGCGCGCGCTGCGAAAAGACGCGGGGCGGATGTGACGCTGCTAACAGGACCGGTTTCCCTCCAGCCGCCCGCAGGTGTGACCACGGTTTCCTTCACGACCACGCGGGATCTCCTTGAGCGCGCGCTGGAATATGCGGATGCACAGGATATCCTGATCCAGTCCGCTGCGCCTGCGGATTATCGAGCCAAAACCATCGCTGACCAGAAGATCAAGAAGCAGGGCGGCGAGGATTTTGTGCTGGAGATGATTGAAAACCCGGACGTCGCCGCGACGCTGGGAAAGGCCAAGCGGGCAGATCAGATCTTTGTGGGCTTTGCTGCGGAGACGCAGCATGTCGCTGAGCATGCAAAGGGAAAGCTCGAAAAGAAGAATCTGGATATGATCGTCGCCAACGATGTGACGGCGGCGGGCGCAGGCTTTGACGTGGACACCAACATCGTCACCCTGATGACCCGAGAGGACAGCAGGCAGCTGCCGCTGATGAGCAAGGACGAGGTGGCTGATCGGATTCTTGACCGGATTCAGGAGCTTCGTATGCAGAAGACCAATGCCTGACGCCGAGAGACAAATACAGGGAATAATTTGATGACGACTGCCGTGCAGATGGATGCGCGGCAGTTTTTTCATCCATTTTTTCTTCCATAAGATAGAATGGGCATGATGACAGCTTGACGGAAAAGCTGATTATGAATATAATTGAGTAATGTACAAATATGGGAATTTGCACCCATGACGGAAGGGAGGCGCTGTGCATGAAGGAATGCTCATGGTATAAACTTTTGCTTTGTACATTTCTTGTGTGCTTTGCCTGCCTGCTCGTCACCGGGGCAGATCGTCTGATTGAACGCGAAGAGCCGTCCGTCATGCTTGCGCAGAATGTGCCTGCATCTGCCTATACGTGCAGACTGCAGACGCAAAGTGAACTGAACGGGCTGCTTGAAGCCAGAGAGTACGATGCGCAGCGCAAGGATTTGCCTGCGCATTCTGGAAAGAGTGCCTTGCGGATGGAGACGGCGGGGATCTGCTGCGACTCCAACGGAAACATTCTTGCTGCATGCTCGTATATGCGCGCTGTCTATCAGGCATTTGCCCTCGGCGATGGTTTTGCATAGCGTCGTGACACTCGCTGCAAACCCCGTATGATATGATAGAGGAGAGGAATAACACTATGGCTAAGAAGAATGCCAAGGCGATGAATCCGCGCGTGCGTGCGCTGATCTCGCTGGTCTCCATCCTGGTTGTCGTTGCTGTGGTCGGCTGCATTGCGCTGTTCGGCATCGGCAAGGGCTCGATGATCAACTACCTGAAGCCCTGGGGCGAAGCCATCAGCCTGGGTCTTGACCTGCGCGGCGGCGTTTACACCGTCTACGAGGCTGAGGACGACGGCACTGAGGACTTTGAGACCAAGATGAGCTCCACGGTCAGCATCCTGACCAGCCGTCTGACCCGTCAGGGCTTCACCGAGGCGACCGTGACCCGTCAGGGCACCAACCGCATCCGTGTTGAAATCCCGAACGTCTCCGACCCGAATGAAATCCTGCGCATCATCGGCACTCCGGCTCAGCTGAACTTCGTCGACGAGGCCGGCACCGTTCTGATGGAGGGTTCCATGGTCAAGAATGCGCAGGCTGCGCAGGACCAGAACGGCTCCCCGTGTATCGCCTTTGAGCTCAACGATGAGGGCGCGAAGATCTTTGCCGAGGCGACCGCTGCGAACCTGGGCAAGACCATCTCCATCACGCTCGACGGCGAGACCATCTCCACCGCGACTGTTCAGACCGTCATTGCCGGCGGCAAGGGCGAGATCACCGGTAATTTCACCGCTGAGGAAGCGATGAATCTGGCGACTCTGATCCTTTCCGGCGCGCTGCCGCTGAATCTGTCCCAGCTTGAGGTCAGTGCGATCTCTGCGACGCTGGGCGTTGAGGCGCTGGACCGCGCGATTCAGGCCGGCATCATCGGCGTGATTCTGGTCATGATCTTCATGGTCTTCCGCTATCGTCTGTGCGGCGTCGTCGCCGACATCGCGCTGACCATCTATATCATGATCGTCGTCCTGCTGCTTGCCCTGACCGGCGCTCAGCTGACCCTGCCGGGCGTTGCCGGTATCATCCTCGGCATCGGCATGGCTGTCGACGCGAACGTCGTTATCTTCGAGCGCATCCGTGAGGAAGTGAAGATCGGCCTGCCGCTGACCTCTGCGATCCGCAAGGGCTTCTCCAACGCGCTGTCCGCCATCATTGATGCGAACATCACCACCATCATCGCTGCCGTCGTGTTGTATGCCTTCGGCACCGGTACCATCCGCGGCTTCGCGCTGACGCTGGGCATCGGCGTTGCTACGTCCATGTTCACCGCGATCTTTATCACGCACAAGCTGCTGGATATCTTTGCTGACCTCGGCTTCAAGAACACGAAGCTCTACGTGTGATAGGGTGAGGAGGAAATCAAAATGAAGTTTGAAATGAAGAATCACCTGAAGCCGTGCGCTGTGCTGTCCGTCGCTATCATGGTGGTTGCGCTTGCGATGAGCGTGCTGGGCTACGGCATGAATCTGGGTATCGACTTTACCGGCGGTACCATCATGACCTACAACATGGGCGCGGAGTTTGATGTGAATGTCGTCAACGCTGCTCTCACTGAGAATGGCGTCGCCAACGCGCAGGTTGCCAAGGCCGGCGAAGAGGGTACGCAGGTGCAGATCCGCATCGCGGACTCTGAGAACACCGACGATCTGCGCACCGCTCTCGAGGCAAAGCTCTCCGAGACCTATCCGGAGATTGAGTATGTGGATATCACCCGCGTCGGCGCCGTCGCCGGCAAGGAGCTGATCTCCAACGCGGTCAAGAGCGTGTCCTTCGCCGCTGTGCTGATGCTGCTCTACATCGCGGTCCGCTTTGACTTCTACTCCGGTCTGGCGGCTGTCATCGGCCTGCTGCATGACGTTGCGATCATGCTGTCCTTCGTTGTGCTCTTCCGCGGTTCCATCCGCGTGGAGACCACCTTCATCGCGGCTCTGCTGACCATCGTCGGCTATTCCATCAACAATACGATCATCATCTTTGACCGTATTCGTGAGAACAACAAGAAGGCCGGCGTGCGCAATCTGCCGCGCGAGGAGATTGTCAATCGCTCCGTGTCCGAGTCCCTGCCGCGTACGATCAATACCACGGTGACCACCCTGCTGACCATCGTCTGTCTGTATGTGATGGGCGTTGATTCCGTCAAGCAGTTTGCGCTGCCGCTGATCGTCGGTATCCTGGCTGGCGCTTACTCTGCGAACCTGATCAACGGTTATGTTTGGGCGCTGCTCATGGATCTGAAGAACAAGAAGCGCGTGAAGGCGTAATTCCAGCTGCATCGTAAGGGCGGGGGCATACCCGCCCTTACGGTGTTTCATTCATTTGACGATACGAAATGAAAATGCTTCTGTTTGTCCATATCCGCATGCTGTACGGATATGGACAAGCAGGAGGGAAAGGGGGACGCATATGCTTCAGTTTCTGCCTAAGCACAAAGAGAATACGCAGATTCCGGATAGCCTGACGGAGCTGGGCGTTGAGCGGCGCCTCCTTGAGCTGCTCGTGGACAGGGGGATCGATACCCCGGAGCGTATTCATGCGTATCTGCACCCGAAGAAGGAGGATCTTTGCGATCCAATGCGGATGCAGGATATGGACAAGGCGGTTTCCGTGGTCAACGACGCAATCGAAAAGAGCGAGGAGATCGTCATTTTCGGCGACTATGACGTCGATGGCGTGACGGCAACTGCGATCCTGATGACGTATCTGAGAAAGCGCGGCGCGACGGTTTCCTTCTATATTCCGGACAGACATGGGGAAGGATACGGCCTGAATATCGCTGCTGTCGAGCAGATTGCCTCTCATGCAAAGCTTCTGATCACCGTGGACTGCGGCATTACCTGCCCCAACGAGGTGAAACGGGCAAGAGATCTGGGCATGCGCGTGATCGTGACGGACCATCATCAGCTCGGACCGGAGCTGCCGGTCTGCGAGGCGGTGCTCAATCCGCTGATGGGTCAGTATCCCTTCAGAAGGCTCTGCGGCGCCGGCGTCGCCTTTAAGCTTGTGCAGGCGCTGGGCGGCATGGAGGCGATCGAGCCCCTGTGGGAGCTGGCAGCGCTGGCGACGATTGCGGATATTGTGCCGCTGGTGGACGAGAACCGCGTGATCGTCTCCTTTGGTCTGCAGGCGATGGCGAGGACAAAGCGTCCTGGCCTGATTGCGCTGATGGAGTCTGCGGGCGTGGATGCGCAGAATGTCACCTCTTCGGATATTGCCTTCCGCATGGCTCCGCGCATCAATGCGGGCGGCCGGCTTGCGCTGGCCTCGCGCGGCGTGGAGCTGCTGACGACAAGAAGGCTGGACACGGCGAGAGAGATCGCAGCGGAGCTGGATCAGGACAACACCAAGCGCCGTGAATTGGAGCTCGATATCTTCCGGCAGGCAGATGAAAAGACGCAGAACGAGATCGACTTCCGCCACGAGCGTGCGATCGTGATCTGCGGCGAGGGCTGGAATCCCGGCGTGATCGGTCTTGCGGCGTCGCGTCTCGTCGAAAAATACAAGTGGCCGGCCATCCTCCTTTCGCAGGATGGCGAGGTTTGTGTGGGATCTGCAAGATCTATCCCCGGCGTGGATATCCATCAGGCGATGTCGACCTGCCGTGATCTGTTTGTTCGCTTTGGTGGGCATGCGCAGGCAGCCGGCCTGACGATTGAAAAGAAGAATGTTGCGGAATTCCGCCGCAGGCTGAGCGAGGCCATACGCGCGCAGTCTGCGCTTGAGGCGTTTATCCCGACAGAGGAATATGATCTTGAAATCGAGCTTTCCGAGATGACGGAGGAGTTCGTTCAGGCGTTTGCCGCTATGCAGCCGACAGGCTTTGGCAATCCTGCACCCGTATTCTGCGTGCGCGGCGTGCATGCCACGGATGTTCGCCAGATTGGTAAGGAGGGAGCGCACCTTCGCTTCCGCCTCTCCAATGGAACAGACATGCGCAATGCGATCGCTTTCAGAATGGGCGAGCGTGCGCGCACGATGCCTGAGGTGATTGAGGCTGTACTGGGTCTTACGATCAATGAATGGCAGGATAAACGCACGGTTCAGTGCGAGATCAGGCAGTTTCAGGCCTATATGCCGGCGAAGGCATTCCTTGCCCGCTGTCAGCAGAATGAGACGGAAATCCACCGCGCCCTGCTCTCTCAGATGAAAGACGAGAGCGGCGGACATCGGGAAGGCGTCCAGCGTATGCCGCTCAAGCAGGCGGAAAAGCTGCTGGCCGATGAGCTGCTGACGTCCTATCAGGGGACGCTGCTCTGCGTGCATACGCTGCCGGCGCTCAAGATGGCCAGTATTCATCTGGCGATCCTGCATGCACAGCTGGATTATGCGCTGCATGAGATGGATGACATCCGGATGTTCAATACGCTTGTGATGGCGCCAGACTGGAAGCGGCTCAACTGCAATCCAAAGGCGATTGTGATGCTGGATGGCTTCATGAGCGACGCCGAGCGAGAGATGGCCATAAGCCGTTTTCCGCAGGCGCGAATTATCGAGGTCAGCGGCTTTGAGCGTCAGACGGCCTCGGCATGCGAGGCGCTTCTGCCGGATGACGATGCGCTGCGAAGCTTCTTCCGCGTGCTGCGCAAGCGGGAAAAGACGGAATATACCCTTGGCGTGCTCGCTGCTGATGCGGGTATCAGCGAGAACATGGCCATGTGCGCTGTGATGATCTTTGAGGAGCTTGCGCTCCTTGAATATACGAATGAGCCGTTCCGATACAGTTTGCTTCCGTCCGGCAAGGTATCGCTGGAAAGCAGCAGAATCCGTACCGGACTTGCCATGCTGAAGAACAGGAAAGGAGGGGATTGGGCATGACGCAGGAGATCTGCAAGAATATCGACGAATTGATCGGCACGATGGTCAAATACCATCCGGAGGCCAACGTCGATCTGGTTAAGAAAGCCTATGCGTTCGCTGAGAAGGCGCATGAAGGCCAGATGAGAAAATCCGGCGAGCCTTATTTTGTCCATCCCCTTACGGTCGCGGGCATTCTGGCCAAGCTGATGCTCGATGCGCCGACGATCGCGGCGGGCCTTCTCCATGACACTGTGGAGGACTGCGAAGGCGTCACACTGGAAGTGATTGCGCGCGAATTCGGTCAGGAGGTTGCACTGCTCGTCGACGGCGTCACCAAGCTTGAGAGGCTCGACTTCTCCTCAAAGGTGGAGCAGCAGGCGGAGTCCATCCGCAAAATGATCCTTGCGATGAGTAAGGATATCCGCGTTGTGCTCATCAAGCTGGCAGACCGCACGCACAACATGCGCACGCTCAAGTCCCAGTCACCCGAGGGGCAGAAGCGCATCGCGCAGGAGACGCTGGATATCTATGCGCCGCTGGCGCACAGGCTGGGCGTATACAAGATCAAGCAGGAGCTGGAGGATCTCTGTCTGCGCTATCTGGATCCCGAGGGATATCAGAATCTGATTGTGAAGGTTGGCATGAAGCGCGCGGAGCGCGAGGCCAATATCCGGTCGGTTATCAGCACGCTGAGCGACAAGATCAGGGAAATGAATGTCCGCTACGAGATTGACGGCAGACCCAAGCATTTCTACAGCATCTACCGCAAGATGGTGCTCCAGCAAAAGCCTTTCGAGCAGATTTTTGACCTGATCGCGATCCGCGTGCTGGTCAATTCCGTTCAGGACTGCTATGCGGTGCTCGGCATCGTCCATACCCTCTGGAAGCAGGTGCCCAACCGCTTCAAGGATTACATTTCCACGCCAAAGCCGAATATGTATCAGTCCCTGCATACGACGGTGGTCGGCGAGAATGGCATGCCCTTTGAGGTGCAGATCAGAACGTATGAGATGCACCGCATCGCCGAATACGGCATTGCCGCGCATTGGCGCTATAAGGAGGGCAAGCACGTCGCCGATGGGCTTGATAACAAGCTCTACTGGCTGCGTCAGATTCTGGATTGGCAGAATGACACGCGCGACTCTGAGGAATTTATTAAGTCGCTCAAGGTGGATCTCTTCAGCGACGAGGTCTTTGTCTTTACGCCCAAGGGCGAGATCATCGATCTTCCGCGCGGGGCGACGCCGATCGACTTTGCCTATCGGATTCACAGCGCCGTCGGAAACAAGTGCGTCGGCGCAAAGGTCAATGGCAGGATCGTTACCCTCGATACGCCGCTGGACACGGGCGATTTCGTTGAGATCATCACCCAGCAGAGCAGCAAGGGACCCAGCCGCGACTGGCTGAAGATCGTCAAGACCTCCCAGGCGAAATCCAAAATCCGGGCTTTCTACAAGAAGGAGCTTAAGGAAGAGAATATCGCCAGCGGCAGGCAGATGCTCGAATATGAGGCGAAGCGTCAGGCGTGCAGCTGGCCCGTTCTGGCCAAGAACGAGTATATTGAGCCGATCCTGCGAAAGTATTCCTTTACGGATGTCGATGATATGTATGCAGCGGTTGGCTGCGGCGGCATCACGGCGGCACAGATTGTTACGCGCCTTCGTGAGGAGCAGAGGAGCCATGAAAAGCCGCTGATCCCCGTTCTGCCCAAGACGGCGGATCTGCCGACGGCGGGCAGACAGGGCTCCGGGGCGAAAAACGATATGGGCATCATGGTCGCCGGCCTGCCCGGATGCCAGGTCCATTTCGCCAAGTGCTGTACGCCGCTCCCAGGAGATGAAATCATCGGCTTCATTACCCGAGGCAGGGGCGTGACCATTCACTCCCGCTACTGCATCAACGTCAATTCTTCGCATGATCCGGCGCGCTGGGTTGCGGCGGAGTGGTCGGATACAACCAATACATTCTACAACGGATCGCTTCAGATTCTGGCCTATGACAGGCACAATCTGATTGCTGATCTGATGAGCTATCTTTCTGCGCAGAAGGTGACGGTCTGTGCGCTCAATGCGCGCCTGAATCCGTCCAACCAGACGGTCACCATTGAGCTTACGCTGCAGGTTGCCAACAAGCAGGAGCTTGACTGGGTGATCAAGCAGCTGGCCAAGCGGCAGGATACCATCGATATTTTCCGCGTGTAAGCGCGGCCGGCGCTGGCCGGAAAAGGAGAAAACAGCATGAGACTTGTGATTCAGCGCGTGCTCGAATCCAGCGTGCGCATCGACGGCGAGGTCGTCGGTCAGATCGGGAAGGGATTTATGGTGCTCTGCGGCGTCGAAGACGGCGATACGGAGGCCGACGTCCGCTACTGTATCGATAAGACCGTCAATCTGCGCATCTTTGAAGATGATGCCGGCAAGATGAACCGCTCCATTCTTGACGACGGCGGAGAGATTCTTGCGATTTCCCAGTTTACGCTGCACGGCGATGTGCGCCATGGGCGCAGGCCCAGCTTCATCAAGGCTGCGAGGCCGGAGACGGCTGTCCCGCTGTATGATGCTTACTGCGAAGGGCTTCGCGCTGCCGGCGTGCATGTGGAGACAGGCGTTTTTCAGGCGGATATGAAGGTCTCCCTGATCAACGACGGCCCGGTGACGCTGCTGGTTGATTCCAGGAGGACGTTCTGATGGATCTGGATATCAGAATTGTGACCGGCGGTCCGCTGCAGGTAAATACCTACGTGGTGTCCGCCGAAGGATATGACAGCTGTGTGGTGATCGACCCGGGTGCAGAGTTTGCTTCTGTGGAAGGGGCGGCGTGCGGCAGAAAAGTCAGCGCAGTCATCCTGACCCATGCGCACTTTGATCATATGCTCTACGCCATGCAGTGGCTCAGGCAGGGGGCAAAGCTGTACGTTCACGAGAAGGACGCGCCCGCGCTTACCGATCCTGACCTGAATGCCTCGGCGATGATGCGTGTACGCCTTATGCTGCCCAATGCGGACGTTCTCCTTCATGATGGGGACGTCATCAGGGAGGCTGGCATGGAACTGACCGTCGTGCATACGCCCGGTCATACGCCGGGCAGCATGTGCCTGCTCAGCGGGCAGACCCTCTTTGCAGGCGATACGATGTTTTACAACGGCTATGGCAGGGTGGATCTTCCCGGCGGCAGCAATATGCAGATGGCCATGTCGCTGAAAAAGCTGCTGACGCTTGATCCGGAGACGGTCGTCTATCCCGGCCATGGCATGAAGACAAAGATTGCGTGGGAACGGAGGCAGTACCTGTGAGGATTGCCATACAGACGCCGTTTGAGGCCTTTGCCAATGATATCGCCGATGTGGTGCGGCTGTTTTATGGCGAAGGCGCTGCGGTGACCATGCAGGAGGAGCATGACGCCGAGCTTGAGCATACGCATGCTCAGGAAGACGGCATGTGGATCGAGTGCTTTTCGCTCAGCAGCGGGCCGACGGCGACGTGCGCCACGCTCCGCGGCGAGGCATATACCTGCGGCGGGCTGGAGGAAAAGCGCCAGCTCAAGCGGCTGATCAAGCGCTGCTGCTATCGTCTGTTCAAGGAGATAACCGGCAGGCGGCCCGCATGGGGATCCCTGACGGGCATCCGTCCGACGAGGCTGTATTATCAGCAGATGGAGATGGGAAAGAGCAGGAGCGAGGCAAGAGCTGCGCTGGCGGAGCTCTTTGACCTGTCCGATGAAAAACTGGATCTGCTGGATGAGATTCTCGACGCGCAGGAGAGGCTGATTGAAAGGCCCGCCAATGCGTGTGACCTGTACATCGGCATCCCGTTCTGCACGACGCGGTGCAGTTACTGCTCGTTTTCCTCAGGCGAGATCGGAAACGGCAGGCTGGTGGAGCCGTATCTGGATGCGCTGCTGCATGAGATTGACGTCTGCAGCGAGATGGCGAGCGAATACGGGCTTGACGTCAGCGTGGGTTATATCGGCGGAGGCACGCCGAGCAGCCTGACGACCAAGCAGCTTGACCGGCTGCTGACCCATGCGGAGAAGCGGTTTGGTCCTCTGACAGAATGGACTGTCGAGGCTGGCAGGCCGGATACCCTTGACAGAGAAAAGCTGAGCATGATGCGCAGCCATCCCGTCACGAGAATCAGCATCAATCCGCAGACGATGAATGATGAGACCCTCGTGCGCATTGGCCGCGCGCATACGGCGCAGCAGACGGTTGAATGCTATGCGCTGGCGCGCAGTCTGGGGTTTGACGACATCAATATGGACGTCATCGCTGCGCTTCCGGGTGAAGATTACGGGATGTTCGCCTCGACGCTGGACAGAATCCGTGAATTGGGGCCGGACAGTCTGACCGTTCACACCCTCGCCATCAAGCGCTCTTCAAAGCTGCATGAGCAGCGCTATCAGCAGAGCGCGGACGACGTGGCAAGGATGGTGGCCCTCGGGCGCGAGACGGCGCATGCGATGGGGATGCGCGCCTATTATCTGTACAGGCAGAAGTACATGGCGGATAACCTCGAGAATGTCGGTTATGCGAAGCGCAGAAGCGTCTGCCGCTATAACATCGATAACATGGAGGAGACCACCAGCGTGCTGGCCCTTGGCGCAGGCGGCATATCAAAATGTGTCATGCGTCAAGAGGAGAAAATCCTCCGTGCGCCGAATATAGCGAATATCGAGCAGTACATCGCACGTGTGGATGAGATGATTGAGCGCAAGCGTCAGGCGTTTGCCCTCAAGGCAGAGCAGCTTGCTGCGCTGCGCACACAGGCAAAAGGGGAGATCTGATGATCATTAGCGATAAACAGGAGCTCAAGCGCTGCGTCAAGCAGGCAGTGCGCCGCGTTCAGATTGCGGAATGCTGCCTTGATTTTGACATGCAGAATGGGCCGCTTGGCGTCGATGCGCTGATGGATGAGGCTGGCGTGCATCCAGGGAAGGGAACGCCCTTTGGTGAAAACGGCGCCGCATTCTATGCTGCACTGGATGCGCTGGAGCTGCCGGCCAGGGACCTCAGCAGTGCACGGTCGATTCAGCAGAGCTATGAGCGTCATGCTTATATTCGCGAAGTGCTCGACTCCATGCGTGCCAAGCGCGTGCTGGTGACTGTCGACTGCAGGGCGCAGAGCGTCGATTTCTATGGTGAGGACAGGATTTCTCCCATGATTGCCGCTGATGAGTCCTTCTTTGAAGCCGGACGCTATGGCGTCGATTACGCGCAGCTTGCCAAACGGCTGGAAGATATGCTCGCCGCTATGAATTCAAAGGATCTCATGATCAGGCGCTTTGATGAGCATGCGCTGCGCTATTGCGCGTTCCCCGTCTGCGAGGATATGCATGCTGTGCTGCATGTGCTTCTTAGGGATGAGGGCGAGATCGGTCGTTTCTGTGCGCTGCTGGAGAGTTTTCCGTCTGTCCGTGCGGTGGTGCATGCGGCCTCCGGGCTTGACGGAAGGCTGATTGCGGCTGCTGCAGAACAGCCGCGGTTGCTTCCTGTGCTGAGCAGCATGGATCATCTTGAGGAGGCTCTTGCTGCGCTGGGGACGAGGTTTATCCCGTTTACCTGCCGCGCTTTGTCTCCGGATATGATGCTTGGGAGATGGATTGTGGCAAAAGATGCGTTCTGGCAGGCACTTTGCGATGCGTATCTGCCGCTGGCCAGGTCCGGCTACCCGCTGGAAAGCGGAACAATTGAAAAAGATATACAGGCGCTGCTTGGCGGAAATCTGCTGAGCCTGTATGAATAAGCGAATTTCGAGAGAATATAGAGGAGGAATTCAAATGAATCCGATTTTCACGATTGAAATGGAAAATGGCATGACCATGAAGGGCGAGCTCTATCCGGAGACCGCGCCCAACAGCGTGGCGAATTTCGTCGAACTGGCCAACAGCGGCTTTTATGACGGCGTGATCTTTCACCGCGTGATTCCGGGCTTCATGATTCAGGGCGGCGATCCTCTCGGCCGCGGCACCGGCGGCCCGGGCTACTGCATCAGGGGCGAGTTTGCGCGCAACGGTTTCCCGAATCCGCTCAAGCATACCCGCGGCGTGCTTTCCATGGCGAGGAGCATGATGCCGGATTCTGCCGGCTCTCAGTTCTTTATCATGGTCGAGAATGCGCCGCATCTGGATGGTCAGTATGCTGCGTTTGGCAAGGTGACCGAGGGCATGGAGACGGCAGACGCCATTGTGAGCGTGCCGCGCGATCCGATGGATAAGCCGTACGAGGATCAGCGCATGAAGAGCGTCCGCGTTGAGACCTTCGGCGTTGAGTACAAGGTCGAAAAGAAGAAGAGCAGATTCTGATCGGGGGATGCCTGTGAAGAAGAATAAAGTGGTTGTGCGCCTGATGGGGCATGACTATGCGCTGCTGACGGATCAGCCGACGGAGCACGTGCAGCGCATGGCGCGCTACGTGGACAGGAAGATGCGCGAGGTCGCGATCCTTTCCCGGGCGACTGATTCCGTGGCGCCGATTCTGACGACGATGACGCTGGCTGACGAGCTTTTCCGCGCGCAGGATGAGAATACGCGCCTGAAAAAGGAGCTGGCTGCGCTCACGCAGGACGGCAGGAAGAATCAGGAATGATATGCGGCGGCGCGAGGGGATTACCCGCGCCGCTTTTTTGCGAATAACGACAAATGATACCGGAGGGCAATATGGAGCTTCTTTCCCCGGCGGGTAACCGCGATGCGCTGACGGCCGCGGTCGCCTGCGGTGCGGACGCTGTGTATCTGGGATACACAGCCTTTGGAGCGCGCAGTTATGCGGGTAATTTCGATGCGGATGGATTAAAAGAGGCTGTCGAATACGCGCACGAACGGGGCAGAAAGATCTATGTTACCGTCAACACGCTGGTCAAGCAGTGCGAGAAGGACGACCTGTGCGATGTGCTGGAGCTGTTGGTTCGCTGCGGCGTGGATGCGGCGCTTGTGCAGGATCTGGGCGTCGTGCGGATTGCGCGGGAGAGGTTTCCCGAGCTGACGCTCCACAGCAGCACGCAGATGACCATCCACAATGCGCAGGGCGCGCGGCTGATGCAGTCGCTGGGCTTTTCCCGTGTTGTTCCGGCGAGGGAATGCACGCTGGAGGAGCTTCGCAGGATGGCGGATACCGGCGTGGAGGTGGAAGCCTTTGCACATGGAGCGCTTTGCGTGGCGGTGTCGGGACAGTGCCTGTTTTCCAGCATGATTGGTGGAAGGAGCGGCAATCGCGGGCGCTGCGCCCAGCCGTGTCGGCTTCCGTACGGGCTGGAAGACGGGACGAGCGGTTATCTTCTCTCCACGAAGGACCTGATGCTCATTGACCGGATTCCGCAGCTGCGTGACGCCGGCGTGTTCTCCTTCAAATTGGAAGGGCGGATGAAGCGGCCTGAGTATGTCGGCGTGATCACGCGTGCCTATCGCGAGGCGCTTGATGCAGCTGAGGCATATGTTCCGTATCATCCCGATCAGAAGACGATCGATGCGCTGCGACAGGTTTTCAATCGCGGAGGCTTCACTGAGGGCTATGCGCTCTCCAAGAGCAATGCCGCGCTGATGAGCTGGGAGCGCCCGAATCACTGGGGCGTCTATATGGGACGTGTGACAGGACAGAAGGGACAGCTGACCAGAGTTCTTCTGGATACGCCGCTGCATAATGGCGATGGTCTTCAGATCAGAGGACGGCAGGAGATTGAGACGACGTATTCCGGACCCGAGGTCATGGGCCGCGGCGAGGCGACCGTGCGCATCGCTCAGGGGAAGGTGAATCCCGGCGACGCAGTCTATCGCTTAACAGATGCGCTGCAGATGCAGGAGATCCGCGAATACATCAAGCAGGAACCGATCAAAGTACCGCTTGATGCGAAGCTGACTGCTATGCCCGGCGATCTGCCGCGCCTTGAACTGCGCGATGACGACGGACATTGCGTGGAGGCGTTTGGCGAGCAGCAAGTTGAGTCGGCGCAGCAGCGCGCGCTCGATGCAGAATACGCAAAGAAGCAGCTTTCCAAGCTCGGTGGTACGCCTTATGCGCTGCGCGCCCTGACATTTGAGAGTGAAAACGCCTTTTTGACGGCAGGTATGCTCAATAATCTGCGAAGGGATGCGCTTGCCAAGATGAAGGCGGCACGCACGGAGATAATTGTCAATCCGGGCAAAGCGGCGCTCATGCCGGCTGAGATGCCGGAATCGGAGCGGCTTCTGATCGTACAGAGTGAGAATCTTGAGGAAATGCCGGCTCTGATGGGCACTGGTGCGGATGTGTTTTACTGGAGTCCGCAGGAGGTTACGACAGCTGCCATGCAGCGCGCGCTTGATGCGCAGCCTGAGGCCAGGCCGGTGCTTGTTCTTCCGGGATTTGTGCGCACACAGGAGCTTGAGGCCCTGCACGCCTTTGTCCTTTCCAATCACGCGCGGCTTGCGGGCGTCGTGATCAACAATGTCGGCCAGCTTGAGCTCGATTGGGGCGTACCGTGCTATGGCGGACAGGGGCTGAACGTGATGAACGCAGACTGCGCCGCCTTCTGTACGGCAATGGGCGCAAAGCGGCTGACGGCCTCCTGCGAGCTGAGTCACAAAGAGCTTGGTGAGCTGATGCGCTTTGGCGGGAATTATGAGATCGAGGCCTATGGCAGGACGCTGCTGATGCTGCTCTCGCATTGTCCGCGCAGGACAAAGGCCGGACACGAGGCGCAGGATACCGCATGCGCCGCCTGCGTCAGGGATGGAGGGCGCACAGCTGTTTATACCGACAGGAAGGGGTATCAATTCCCGGCAAGGCGGCTGAGGATGGATCATGGATGTCTTGTTCGGCTGTATAACAGCGTTGTCACTGATATGGCAAAGGCTGCTGATAAGCTTCGTCAGCTGAATTGCTCTTTGCGCCTTTGTTTTACGGATGAGACCCCGGAGGAGCGCATGATGATCACGAAGTCATATCGCTCTTTGATGGATAATGGATGTGCGCTGCATACGCCTGCGGTCCATGCTACGGCAGGACATCTTGCCCGGGGTGTGGAATGACGACGCGATGCAGAAGTACTACGATTTCTTAAAGCAATGAAATAACGGACAGATGGAGGTCGCTATGACCGAAAGATCGCTACGTGTATTAGAGTTTCACAAGATAAGGGCGCAGCTTGCGCAGTTCTGCGTGTCCGATATGGGCAGGGAGCTTTCTGAAGCGCTGGAGCCGTCGGGCAATCTGACGGACGTCCTGCGTATGCAGCAGGAGACCGAGGAGGCGCACGTCGTTCTGACCTTCCTTGGCGCGACGCCCATGATTCCGTTTACGGACGTTCGCGCCCAGCTGCATCTGGCGCAGATCGGTTCCGTGCTTTCGCCGCGCGCGCTGCTGGATATCGCTGCCTCGCTGCGCGCTGCCAGGGCTGCGCGCGACGCGCTGGTGACGGATAAGGAGAATACGCCGATGCTCACGGCGAATGCGTCGAGGCTGTCGACATTCAGGCAGCTTGAGCAGGCGATTACCGACGCGATCCTCAGCGAGGACGAGATTGCCGACAGGGCGAGCAGCGAGCTGTTTTCTATCCGCAGGAAGATGCGCGCATGCAACGAACGCGTGCGCGAGCGCTTGAACGGCATGATCCACAATGCTTCCTTCCAGAAGTATCTGCAGGAAGCGATTGTCACCATGCGTGCAGATCGTTATGTCATTCCGGTCCGGCAGGAGTATCGCGGCATGGTGCCCGGCATCGTGCATGACCAGTCCTCCACGGGCGCGACGCTCTTTATCGAGCCGATGTCCGTCGTGGAGATCGGCAACGAGCTCAAGCAGCTCATCGTCGCAGAGAGAGCGGAGATCGAGCGGATTCTGCGCGCGCTGTCCGCACAGGCTGCGCCGGATGCGGAGGCCATCGCTGACAATCTTGCCATTCTCGCTCAGCTGGATTTTGCATTCTCCAAGGCGGCGCTGGCCAGAGAGATGCATGCCTGTCCGCCAAAGATGAACAGCGAAGGAAAGATCAGCATCATGCGCGGCAGGCATCCGCTGATCGATCCGGAAAAGGTTGTTCCGCTGGATATCCGTCTCGGTGATGGATTCTCCACGCTGATCATCACCGGACCCAACACCGGCGGCAAGACGGTCACACTCAAGACCACCGGTCTGTTTACGCTGATGGCACAGGCTGGCCTGCAGGTGCCTGCGGAGCATGGCACAGAGCTGGCTGTCTTCGACGATGTGTTCGCCGATATCGGCGACGAGCAGTCAATCGAACAGTCGCTGTCCACTTTCTCCGGGCATATGACCAATATCGTCTCCATTCTGGAGGGCGTAACGCCGGATTCGCTGGTGCTCTTTGATGAGTTGGGTGCCGGCACAGATCCGACGGAGGGCGCTGCGCTGGCGCAGGCGATTCTTGCTGCATTGCTGAAGATGCGTACACGCACTGTCGCCACAACGCATTACAGCGAGCTGAAGGAATATGCCCTGACGACGCCTAATGTGGAGAATGCTTCCGTTGAGTTTGATGTGGCGACGCTCAGACCGACCTACAAGCTGCTCATCGGTATTCCCGGCAAATCGAACGCCTTCGAAATCTCCCGTAAATTGGGGCTCCCGGAGTATCTGATTGACAGCGCAAAGGATCTGCTCTCCAAGGAACAGGTCAGGTTTGAGGACGTCATTGCCAATGCCGAGTACCATCGTCAGGTCGCCGAGAAGGAACGTCAGATTGCAGAAGAAGCACGCGCTGAGATGGTATCCATCCGCAATCAGGCAGAGGCGGAGAGGAAAAAGCTGGAGGATCAGCGAGATCGCGCGATCAAGAAGGCAAGGGAAGAGGCTAAGAGGATCGTCGAGAACGCAAGGCGCGAATCTGAGGCGATGATCACCGAGCTGCGCGCGATGAAGAAGGCGGGCGGCGCGCAGGAGCACGAAATCCAGCGCGTAAGAAAGAAGATGGAACAGGCACAGGATGCGCTTGCGGAAAAGAAAGAAGTCGGAGGCGAGATCCCGACGTCTGTCAAGGCAGGCGATATGGTGCATGTCGCTTCGATGGATATTGACGCCACTGTTGTCTCCGGCCCGGATGCGAAGGGATTTGTCCAATTGAAGGCCGGCATGATGAAGATGCGCGCCCGGATGGATGACCTTCGCACGCTGACATCCACCCAGCAGATGATCCGCAAGGAGCAGAAGAAGCTGGAGCACAAGCGATCCATGCGCGAAATGCGTGTGGACGTCATGACAAGGCAGGTCAGGCAGGAGCTCGATGTGCGCGGTATGGCGCTTGACGAGGCGATCCCTGAGGTTCAGAAGTTCCTTGATGATGCGATGATTTCCTCCCTTGGTCAGGTCAGCATCATCCACGGCAACGGAATGGGCATCCTTCGCTCCGGCATCACCAGCTGCCTGCAGCGGCATCCGTGCGTGAGCAGCTTCCGGCTTGGCCGCTACGGAGAAGGCGAGACGGGCGTGACCATCGTGACGCTGAAGTAAGCGCCGACTTGGAATGTGATAAATTTCAATGGCCCCGGACACAATGATGTCCGGGGTGTTTTGTTTTGAAAGGAAAAGCTGAGAACAGGCTGATGCTCGGTACGCTTCTGCTGACAGTCGGTACAGCTGCTGGGGTAAGCCTGAGGGATGGAGAGGGGTTCTTCAGCCGGACGGTATATGCACAGGGCGAATATGTGGATGTGATTCAAGGGGCGGAAAGCCCGTTTGCCAATGTGGCGGAGCGGGTCATGCCCTGCGTTGTCGGCGTGAGCAACAGGGCGAATACATACAGCATGATATCCGGACAGACGCAATTGATTGAGCAGTCGTCGGGATCGGGCGTCGTAATCACAACCCAGGGACATGTGGTGACAAATTACCATGTCATTGAAGGGGCGAACAGCCTGCAGGTGCTCTGGCAGGGACAATACCTGAGCGCGGAGCTTGTTGGATACGATGAGATGACAGACCTGGCTGTTCTGAGGGTGACGGAGGATGTTGTTCTGCCTGCTGTCAGGATGGGCAATCCGGATTCTGTTCGCGCGGGAGATTGGGCGATTGTCATCGGCAATCCGCTTGGTAAACAGCTGGCGGATACCGTGACGGTCGGCGTGATATCCGCTGTCAACAGAGAGATTGACGATTCCTCCATTGTTAAGATGATTCAGACGGATGCGGCAATCAATTCGGGCAACAGCGGCGGCGGGATGTTCAGCACAAGCGGAGAGCTGATCGGTATTCCATCGCTCAAATTCAGCTCAGCCGGAAAAGGCGGAATTGCCAGCATTGAAGGGATCGCCATGGCGATTCCGATGGATGTCGTCGAGCCGGTTGTCAGCAGCATTATACAATACGGTAAGGTGACCAGACCGAAGCTTGGCGTCTCTGTGGCGACCATAAGAGGCAGTGATGAGCCGGAGAAAGGGCGTCTTCCGGCAGGCGTATACGTCAGCGGGGTTACGCCGGGCAGCGCCGCGGAGAAAGCGGGTCTTCTTCCGGGCGATATCATCATCCGTGTTGAAGAGGAGCGTGTGCTGATGCACACGGATTTAATTGCAGAGATAGCGTCCAGAAAAGCGGGTGAGCGAATACAGCTTGAAGTGTATCGGATTCCGGGAATTGAAGACTTGACCGTTCAGGATGAGATTCCGGACGGAAAACGCATCGAAATAGAGATTGAGCTTCAGCTGCCGGATGAGCGAACCTGACCGCGTCATATCCCATCCTGCTCATGCATACGCTGGCATGAAAGCAGGGAGGGATGGTATGCAGGCAGCAGATTTGTATCAGGATATTGCCATGAGGACGAAGGGAGATGTCTACATTGGCGTCGTAGGGCCTGTCAGAACGGGGAAATCGACGTTTATTCAGAAATTCATGGAGCAGATCGTGATCCCTGGGGTAGAGAATGTGCATTTGCGGTCGAGGATGCTGGATGAGATTCCTCAGAGCGGATCGGGCCGCACGATTATGACGACCCAGCCGGCCTTTGTACCCAATGAAGCGGTTGAAGTGACGCTGCCGGAAAGCAGCAGGGTCAGGATCCGGCTCGTGGACAGCGTAGGCTATCTGGTGGAGGGGGCGCTTGGGACGCAGGAGGGCGAGACCCTCCGCATGGTCAACACGCCGTGGGCAGAGTCTGCGATCCCATTTGAACAGGCGGCTGAGATCGGAACGAGGAAGGTCATTGGCGAACACTCGACGATCGGGTTGGTCGTTACGACAGATGGCAGCGTGACCGATCTTCCGCGCGAAGCCTATGCTCAAGCAGAAAAGCGCGTGATTGATGAGCTGAAAGCGCTGGGGAAGCCATTTGCTATTCTCCTGAATACATCGGCGCCTGACGCTGTCAAAACGAAGGAACTGGTCAATCGGCTTGAAAAGGAATACGGCATGCCCATTCTGGCTGTGGATATTGCAAAGATGGGAGAAGACGATATCCGTGCAATCATCGGGATTGTGCTTGACCAGTTTCCGGTCGGCTGCGTAAGCATACAGACGCCGGAGTGGATCGGCGCGCTGGATAACAGTCATTGGCTGGTTCGCAGCCTGGAGGCGAGCATCATCAATGCAGTGCGCGGTGAGCTGATTATTGGCGGCGCTGCGAGTTTTGCGCGGGATATTGCTCAGAATGAGCATCTTTCGGACGTCTTTGTCAGGCGGGTGCAGCATGGAAATGGCGAATTAACGCTGCAGCTTTGCTTGAACGAGGGGATGTTCAATAGGATTCTTGCGGAGCAGTGCGGTACAGAGATCAGAAGCGACGCGCATCTGCTGTCTCTTCTGCGCGAACTCGTGGAGGCAAAACGGGAATACGACCATATCGAGGCAGCTCTTCGCTCCGTCAGGGAGACGGGATACGGTCTTGTGCCGCCCAAACTGGAAGAACTGACGCTGCAGGAGCCGGAGATGATCCGACAAGGCGGGCGGTTCGGCGTTCGCCTGCGTGCAAGTGCACCCAGCCTGCATTTGATCCGCGTAGATATCAATACGGAAGTTTCGCCGCTGGTTGGATCTGAGCAGCAGTCTGAGGAGATGATTCGATATCTTCTGGATGGATTTGAGCAGGATCCGCAGAAACTATGGCAGAGCAATCTGTTTGGTAAACCGCTTTCGGATCTTGTGAGAGAAGGGCTATCCAGCAAATTGATGCATATGCCGGAGGACGCGCAGCTTAAGCTGCGGCAGACACTGGAGAAAATTATCAACGAGGGCAGCGGGGGAATGCTTTGTATTCTCTTGTAACACATAGAACGGCGGTCTGTTGGGGAATAACAGACCGCCGTTCTGTATTTGCGGCATGTAAAGAGTCCGGACGAATCTCCGCTGAGTACAAAATTAACAATGGTTATTTGGCTAAATCAATATTTCATTTTACATGCTTGTGTGGTATAATAAAGCGTATCATTTTGTTTTCAGGTTCAAATAAAGAACACTTGAAAATCGAAGGGAGGAACTTGTCTGTGGCTACTACCCAGGCATTCAGCGGCGGTATTCATCCGCACGAGATCGGCAACGGCAAAGCGTCCACCTGTGCCGCTCCGATTGTGAACGCCGCTGCACCGGCTAAGGTGACGATCGCCCTGTCTCAGCATGCGGGCGCCCCCGCAAAGTGCTGCGTCAAGGTTGGCGATACGGTCAATCTGGGCCAGGTGATTGGTGAGGCGCAGGGCTTTATCTCCGCGCCTGTTCATGCTTCCGTCTCCGGCAAGGTGATCGCCGTGACGACCTGCACGGTCGCCGCCGGCCGCGCCGTTCCCGCCGTGGTCATTGAGAATGATTACGAGGATCGCTGGGACGAATCTGTGCGCCCGTGTGAAAACGTCGACGCGCTGACCCCGGAGGAGATTGTTTCCATCGCAAGAAATGCTGGCATCGTTGGTCTTGGCGGCGCGGCTTTCCCGACTTTCGTCAAGCTTGACACCAGCAAGCTGGATCCCAAGCCGGATACGCTCGTCGTTAATGGCGCCGAGTGCGAGCCCTATCTGACCAGCGATGACCGTCTCATGATCGAGTCTGCGGCGCAGATTATCGACGGTATCCGCATCGCTATGAAGGCTACCGGCGTGAAGCTTGCCAAGATCGGCATCGAAGACAATAAGCCCGAGGCGATCTCTGCGCTCAAGGCTGCTGCGACGGAGGGCATTGAGGTTGTTGCGCTGCCGGTAATGTACCCGCAGGGCGGTGAGAAGATGCTCATTTACGCGCTGACTGGCCGCAAGGTACCCAATGGAGCGCTGCCCAGCGCGGTTAAGTGTGTTGTGCTCAATGTTTCCACCTGTGCTGCGCTGTCCGCTGCCGTACGCGAGGGCAAGCCGCTCGTTGAGCGCGTGGTGACCTTTGCCGGCCGCGTGGCCAATCCGTGCAACTTCCGTGTGCGCATTGGTACGAATCTTATGGATCTGGTCGATCAGGCTGGCGGTCTGACGGAAGGCGTGCGCAAGCTTGTCATCGGCGGCCCGATGATGGGCATGAGCGTCCCGTCTCTCAATCTGCCGATTACCAAGAACTTCGGCGGCTTCCTCGCCTTTGGCGACGAGGGCCTGAGCGATGAGGAGTCTCCGTGCATCCGCTGCGGCCGCTGCATCCGCACCTGCCCGATGGGCCTGATGCCGGCGAAGATTGACGCCATGGTCCGCCACGATGATTACGATGGCGCCATTGCGCTTGGCGCGATGAACTGCATGGAGTGCGGCGCCTGCACGTACGCCTGCCCGGCCAAGCGCCAGCTCACGCAGAGCTGCCGCGTTGCCAAGGCTATCGCCAGAAGCAAAAAGTCCTAACGATTACGGAGGAACGTCAAAATGTCTAAGTATGTTGTTTCGTCTTCTCCGCATCTGCGCGATAATGTTTCGACCAGGAGCATTATGCAGGATGTCTGCATTGCCATGCTGCCTGCCTGCGCTGCCGGCGTGCTGTTCTTTGGCTATCGCGCTGCGGTGATTCTCGCGCTGTCCGTTGCGGCAGCGGTGCTGAGCGAATGGTTCTACTGCAAGGCCGCGCATCAGAAGGTGTCTGTCGGCGATTTCAGCGCTGTGGTCACCGGCATGCTCCTCGCGATGAACCTGCCGTCCACTGCGCCGTACTGGATGCCGATTATCGGCTCTGTCATTGCGATCCTGCTGTGCAAGATGATCTTTGGCGGTATCGGCCAGAACTTCATCAACCCGGCGCTCGCTGCCCGCGCGATTCTCGCGCTTTCCTGGGCGACGGTGATGACGTCCTTCGCTCCAGCGCAGTTTGGTAACCTGGCCGGCGTTGATGCGATCGCTTCTGCGACGCCGATCTCCGGTGCCTCCAAGGAAACCTTCACGCTGCTGCAGCTCTTCCTGGGCGACTGCCCCGGCACCATCGGTGAGACCAGCAAGATCGCGCTGCTCATCGGCGCTGCGTATCTGCTCTGGAAGAAGGTCATCAGCTGGCACATCCCGGCAGCCTTCCTTGGCTCCTTTGCCGTGTGCTATCTGCTGGCGACCGGCTTTGATGTGAATGTGACCCTGTATCAGCTGCTCTCCGGCGGTCTGATCCTCGGTGCGTTCTTCATGGCGACTGATTACTCTTCTTCTCCTGCTACCAATAAGGGTAAGATCGTCTTCGGTCTGGGCTGTGGCCTGCTGCTGTTTGTTTTCCGCTACTGCAAGAAGACCCCGGCGGAATGGTGCTCCTACGCCATCCTGCTGATGAACGTCGCGTCCCCGCTGATCGAGCGCGTGACCGGCGTGAAGAGCTTTGGGGAGGTAAAGAAGAATGCGTGATATTCTGAAGCTTGCGATTCGTCTTTTCATCTTCTCCTGCGTCGCCGCCGTTGCGCTGGCGGTGACCAACGAAGTCACCAAGGGCCCGATCGCGGAGCAGAAGATTGCTGCGCAGAAGGCCGCCCTTGAGAAGGTGCTTCCCGGCTGCAGCTATGAAGAAGTCGAGAACATCGAAGGCCTGTCTGAGGAGAGCGTGATTGCGCAGCTGTTCACCGGCAAGGATGAAGCCGGCGAAATCAAGGGCTATGCGCTTGTTGCCAATCCGCAGGGCTACGGCGGACCGATTCCGATCACCCTGGGCGTGAGCGCTGAGGGCTGGGTGACCCAGACCTATGTCGGCGCGCTGCAGGAGACTGCCGGTCTGGGCAGCAAGGTTGGCGAGGCGCCCTTCATGGAGCAGTTCATCGCGATCCCGGCTGATCCGGACACGCTGAACGACCATGTTGACACCATCGGCGGCGCGACCGTGTCTTCCAGCGCCTTCAGGAATGCTGTCGCCGAGATGCTGACCTACACCAAGAATCAGCTTGGCGTTGCGCCGCAGGCGGGCGATAAGGAAGCGATCCTTGCCGCTTCTGCCGGCAGCGAGGAAGCTCCGGCCGAAGAGACCGTGGCTGAAGCCTCTGCCAATACTTACGACGTCACCGGCTTTGCACCGATGAAGGTCGCCATCGAAGTGGACGGCGAGGGCAAGATTGCCTCCGTGTCCGTGACCGAGCATGGCGAGACCCCGGGCTTCGGCGCGGATCTGATCGCGGATACTGCTGTGTTTGACGCCCTGGTCGGTCAGGATATTGCGACTGCCCAGATTGACGTCAAGGCCGGCGTGACGCTGACCAGCAACGCCATCAATGAGGCTCTCAAGATGGCCGGCGCTCCGGCCGAGGGCGGTGCGAAGACGTATGAGGTCACCGGCTTCCAGCCGATGAAGGTTGCCATCGAAGTGGACGGCGAGGGCAAGATTGCCTCCGTGTCCGTGACCGAGCATGGCGAGACTCCGGGCTTCGGCGCGGATCTGATCGCGGATACCGCCGTGTTTGACGCGCTGGTCGGTCAGGATATCGCGACCGCTCAGATTGACGTCAGGTCCGGCGTGACGCTGACCAGCAACGCCATCAACGACGCGCTCAAGCAGGCTGCTGCTGACGGCTCTGCCGACGGCGCCGCTGTGATCCCGGGTGATCCGTATACGGTGAAGGGCTTTGCCAAGTTCATCCTCTACATTGAGGTTGCTGATGGCAAGATCGTCTCCGTTTCTGCTCCCGAGCATGGCGAGACTCCGGGCTTTGGCGCAGATCTGCTGACGGAGGAGGCGCTTTCTGCGCTGGCCGGTCAGGATCTGGCGACGGCCGGTATCGACGTGAAGGCCGGCGTGACGCTGACCAGCACGGCCATCAACAATGCGATTGCGCAGGCTGCCGCCGCCAATGGCATCGAAGTTGTTAAGGAAGAGCCTGTCGAGGCTGCCCCGGCTGTCGAAGAGCCTGTCGAGGAAGCTGCTCCTGCCGCCGAAGAGGCTGCGCCGGTCGAGGTGCCTTTCTATGAGGCGACTGGTTTCCAGCCGATGAAGGTTGCTATCGAAGTGAACGGCGAGGGCAAGATTGCCTCCGTTTCCGTGACTGAGCATGGCGAGACTCCGGGCTTTGGCGCGGATCTGATCGCTGATACCGCCGTGTTTGACGCGCTGGTTGGTCAGGATATCGCGACCGCTCAGATCGACGTCAAGGCCGGCGTGACGCTGACCAGCAACGCTATCAACGATGCCCTCAAGCAGGCGGCTGCCGCTACGCCGGCGACCCTGCCGGAGACCTCTGAAGAGGCTGCTGTTTCTACGGTTACGACCTGCGAAGTCACCGGCTTCCAGCCGATGAAGGTTGACGTCGAGGTTGGCGCGGACGGCAAGATCGTCTCCATCGTTGTGACTGAGCATGGAGAGACTCCGGGCTTCGGCGCGGATCTGATTGCTGACACCGCCGTGTTTGACGCGCTGGTTGGTCAGGATATCGCGACCGCTCAGATCGACGTCAAGGCCGGCGTGACGCTGACCAGCAATGCCATCAACGAAGCCCTCAAGCAGGCGGCTGCCGCTACGCCGTCGACCCTGCCGGAGACCTCCGAAGAGGCTGCTGTTTCTACGGTTACGACCTGCGAAGTCACCGGCTTCCAGCCGATGAAGGTCGACGTCGAGGTTGGCGCTGACGGCAAGATCGTCTCCGTCGTTGTGACTGAGCATGGCGAGACTCCGGGCTTCGGCGCGGATCTGGTTGCCGATACCGCCGTGTTTGACGCGCTGGTCGGTCAGGATATTGCGACCGCTCAGATTGACGTCAAGTCCGGCGTGACGCTGACCAGCAACGCCATTAACAATGCTCTCAAGCAGGCCGCCGAGGAGGTGCAGTAAATGAAGGAACTCCGTAAAATCTTCATGAACGGCATCATCGATGAGAACCCCACGTTCCGCATGGTGCTGGGTATGTGCCCGACTCTGGCAATCACTACCGCTGTCTTCAACGGTATTGGCATGGGTCTGGCAACAACGTTCGTTCTTGTTTTCTCTAATCTGGTTATTTCTCTGCTGCGCAAGGCGATTCCGGATCAGATTCGTATTCCGGCGTTCATCGTCGTCATTGCTACATTTGTTACCATTGTTCAGCTGATCATCAAGGCGTTTGTCCCGGCTCTGGATGCTGCGCTGGGCGTGTTCATTCCGCTGATCGTTGTCAACTGCATCATCTTTGGCCGCGCAGAAGCGTTTGCCTTCAAGAATAAGCCGCTTGCGTCCATCGTGGATGGCCTGGGCATGGGTCTGGGCTTCACCTGTGCGATCACCATGATCTGCGCGGTTCGTGAGCTGTTCGGCGCGGGCACGCTGCTCGGCATTCAGGTGATGCCGGCCGGCTACATGCCGATGGATATGCTGGTCAAGCCGGCTGGCGGCTTCATCGTGCTTGGTCTGATGATGGCGCTGATGAACAAGCTGCTGCCGAAGAAGGCGTAAGGAGGAGAGAGTATGAGCGAAATTCTTACGATTCTGATTGGCTCCATCTTCGTCAATAACTTTGCGATGTCCCGCTTCTACGGCATCTGTCCGTTCCTCGGCGTATCCAAGAAGCTGGAAACCGCCTTTGGCATGGGCATGGCTGTTACCTTCGTTATGGCAATGGCCTCTCTGGTTGCCTATCTGATTAACACTTTCCTGCTCGTTCCGTTCCAGCTTGAGTATCTGCAGACCATCGCGTTCATTCTGGTTATCGCTGTTCTGGTGCAGATCGTTGAGATGGCGCTCAAGAAGATGATGCCCAGCCTCTATCAGGCGCTCGGCGTGTATCTTCCGCTGATCACCACCAACTGCGCCGTTCTGGGCGTTGCGCAGCTGAACGTGACGGAGGGGTACAACCTGATTCTCTCCGTCGTCAATGGTACTGCGTCTGCGCTTGGCTATACGCTGTCCATCTGCCTGTTTGCCGGCATCCGCGAGCGCCTTGCGCTTGGCAACATGCCCAAGTGGATGGAAGGCTTCACCGGCGCGCTGATTACCGCCGGTCTGATGGCTGTTGCGTTCAACGGCTTTGCCGGTCTGATTTAAGCGATCGAGGGAGGAATGAAACATGAGTTTTTCTGCTATTGTGATCGCTGCGATCGTGATGAGTGCGCTGGGTCTGATCTTTGGCGCGCTGCTGGGCGTTACCAACCGCGTCTTTGCCATTGAATCCGATCCGAAGGTTGATGCCCTTCGCGAGTGCCTGCCGGGCGCGAACTGCGGCGCCTGCGGCTTCCCGGGCTGCGACGGCTATGCCGCCGCTGTTGCGGATGGAAAGGCTGAGATCGGCGCCTGCGCCGTCGGCGGTCCTGCCTGCGCGAAGAAGATGGGCGAGATCATGGGCGTCGAGGCGAGCGTCGGCGCGCGCATGGTTGCGACCGTTGCCTGCCAGGGCTATGGCGAGCACTGCGGCGAAAAGTTTGATTATCAGGGCATTCACGACTGCGTTGCGGCTTCTCTGGTGAATAACGGCACCAAGTCCTGCCAGTACGCCTGTCTTGGCCTCGGCACCTGCGAGCGTGCCTGCCCGTTCGGCGCGATTCATGTCGATCCGGTGAAGAAGATTGCCGTTGTCGATAAGGAGAAGTGCCAGGGCTGTAAGAAGTGCGTCGCCGCCTGCCCGCAGCATGTGCTGAGCATGCAGCCGGACAATCGCGTCGTCACCGTCAGCTGCCATAACCCTGAGAAGGGTATCGCGCTGAAGGAGAAGTGCGATAAGGCCTGCATCGGCTGCGAAGCCTGCGTTAAGGCCTGTAACTTTGGCGCGCTGACCATGGAGAATGGCGTGCCGAAGATCGATTACGAGAAGTGCGTGGGCTGCATGGCCTGTGCCGACGTCTGTCCGACCGGTGCGATGGCGGCTGACTATGAGCAGCGCAAGGAAGCGTACATCGATCCTGATAAGTGCGTTGGCTGCACGATATGTACCAAGCAGTGCAAGTTTGACGCCATCGAGGGCGCGCTCAAGCAGAAGCACAAGGTGCTCGGCGCCTGCACGGGCTGCGGTCTGTGTGCGGAGAAGTGCCCGAAGAAGGCGATCACCATGCGTGATCGTCGTGCTCCGCGCAACAAGATGGACAAGGTCAAGAAAGCTCCGGCTGCACCTGCTGTGAAGCCTGCTGCTCCGGCCGAGAAATAATCTATCCATAACGAGAGGGAATGCGGTTTGCCGCATTCCCTTTTATTTGTCTAGCTTTAGCGTTATTTAACCACCAGCGGAGCTGGTGAGGATAAAATATCTTTAGATACAAGGAGCCTCCTTTGTTATACTTAAAGTGGTTCGGCAACCGCAGAAAGAAAACAAAGGAGGCTCATCATTTATGAG
>JAGBFR010000035.1 GCA_017936375.1 Clostridia bacterium | reverse complement strand
GAACAGCGCCAGCGTCGCCATGACGGAGGTGGACAGCGGCAGGTAGATCTGGATCAGCGTGCGGATCGGGCCCGCGCCGTCGATCTCGGCCGCCTCGCGCAGGCTGTCCGGGATGCCGTAGAAGAAGCTGCGCATGATGACCACGTTGAAGACGCTCAGGCAGTTCGGGATGACCAGCACCCAGACGGTATCGAGCATCTTGAGGTTCTTGAGCAGCAGGTAATGCGGGATCGTGCCGGCGGAGAAGTACATCGTCAGCAGGACGAAGCCGTTGATAAAGGCCTTGCCGCGCAGGTTGTCATAGATCAGCGGGTAGGCGCACATGATGGTCATCACCATCGAGAGGATGGTGCAGCCCAGGGTGAGCCACGCGGTGAAGACGAGGGAATGGGTGTACTTCGCGTCCTGAAGGACAGTGGTGTACGCCTCAAAGGTCAGGCCCTTGGGCCAGAGGAGCACCTCATTGCGGATGAGGTATTCCGTGGAGGACAGGGAGCGCGCCAGAACGTTGAGCATCGGCACGAGGCAGATGAAGATCAGCACGCAGCAGACGGCAATGATGACGATATCGGCGATTTTTGCGCCCTTGGATTTGATCATATTTTCTCTCCTCCCTTACCAGACGCCGCGCTCGCCGAAGTTCTTCGCCAGCTTGTTCGCACCGAGCAGGAAGAACACGCCGATGACCGACTGGAACAGACCCACAGCCGTCGTCAGAGAGAACTGGGAGCCCTTGATACCGTTCTGATAGACGAAGATGGAAATGACGTTGGAGGCGCTGGTGACCAGCTTGTTGCTCAGCGCGTACGGGCGATCAAATTCGCTGCCCAGGATGCGGCCGAGGTTCATGATCAGCAGGGTGATGATCGTCGAGCGCAGGCCCGGCAGCGTCACGTGCCAGATTCTGCGCAGGCGGTTCGCGCCGTCAACGGCGGCGGCCTCGTACAGCTCAGGGCTGATGGAGGTCATCGCAGCGAGGTAGATGATGGTATTCCAGCCCGCTTCCTTCCAGATGCCCAGGGCGACATATGTGCCGGTCCACCAGTTGGGCTTGTTGAGGAAGGGGATGGGCTCTATGCCCACCTTGGCGAGCAGGATGTTGATCAGGCCGTCCGTCGGCGCGAGCAGGCGCAGCGCGAGGCCGGAGATGATGATCCAGGACAGGAAGTGCGGAAGGTAGATGATCGTCTGCGTCACGCGCTTGAAGCCGTTGTGCGTCAGCTCATTGAGCAGCAGCGCAATGAGAATCGGCGCCGGGAAGCCGACCACCAGATCCAGCAGGTTCAGGGTGATGGTGTTCTTGATGGCGAAGAGGAAGTCGCGGTTCTTAAACGCCTTGATGAACCACTCCATGCCGTTGTTCTTCGCCCACGGCACCTCAAAGAGCGGCTTGATGATGTTATTCTGCTTGAAGGCCATGGTGATGTAGGCCATCGGCAGATAGCGGAAGACGATGAAGAACGCCATGGGCAGCAGCAGCAGCAGATACAGCGTGCCGTACCGCTTCATGTAGTTGCTCCAGGACAGCCTGCGCAGCGAACGTCGATTGCTCACTGCGGCCTGACTCTTTTTCAAGTTGCACTCCTCCTTCAGGAATCATGGCCGGAACGGGCAAATCTGCACCGAATCCCGGCTTTGTCTTGGGATAAAAGGCGATTCCGTCCAATTATTCTGACAAAATTGTACCATTTATCACAAATCGCACACCTATCGATAATGGTCATTTGCTTCTCAGATATTGCTGTTTTCCTCCGCCGGATCGCCGGCGCTCTGCACCTGCTGACGCATCCTGCGGTACTCCGTCGGCGTCATCTTTTCGTATTGCTTGAAGATCCTGTTGAATGTGGCGATCGAGCCAAAGCCGCTGCGCAGGGCGACCTCCGTCACCGGCAGCTGCGGATCGCCCAGCAGCTGCTCGCACAGCAGCACGCGCTGGCGCAGGAAGAAATCATAGAAGCTCATGCCCGAATACGCCTTGAACATGCGGGCGAAGTGATACTTGCTGTAGCCGCTGTAAGCGGCGGCGTCCTCGAGCGTCAGCTTCTGCGCGCAGTGCTCGGCGATGTAGGTGCATACATCCAGAAAGACGCTCATCGTCTGCTGCCGGTGCGCGCCGGCAGCGCCCTGCTCGCCGCCCTCCAGCAGGCTGCGGGCGATGCGCACGAAGACCATGCTCAGATAGAGCTTCGCCTCCGCGCGGCCAAAGTAGGCCTGCGTCTCATAGCCCCTGACCACCTTGGACAGGAAGCCGTGAATCTCCTCGAGCAATTCCCCGTGACGGTCATAGCGCAGATGCACACAGGGATAGAAGCAGTGCTGCACGGCAGCGAGCCCGTCGACCGCAAGAAACAGCCTCGTCTCCGCCATGATGATATAGCGCCGCCCGCTCTCCGGGGCGAAAATCTCATGCACGGTACCCGCCGGGATGATCAGCACCTCGCCCTGACGCACGTCGTACGTGGTATCGTTGATGCAGACCTCGTAGGCATTCTCGATGGGCACGATGATCTCAAAGGCGTTGTTCCAGTGCGCGGGATAGTCGTCCGTCTGCGTGTTGTTATATACGCGGACAAGATCATTGTCATGATGCTCGATCTGCCGCAGGCTGCTGAAGGATTCCCTCACCAAGGAGCCCCCCTTTATTCCGTCAGTCTCAGTCGTAAATCGTGCGGCCCTTCGCGTCCTTCACGCCGCTGAGGCGATAGAAGAACGTGTTGGTCACGTCGCACCACTCGCGCGCATTGCGCAGCTGGCGCTCCATGCGCTCCGCCGCGACAGCCCTGTCCGGCTCGGGCAGGTCGAGCGCAGCCAGCACGCGCGCCATCTCCTTCGCCTCCTCAAGGCCCTCAAAGTGATCGTCGTAGATGCGCTGGATCAGCGTGCGGCCATCGTCCATCACATAGTCGTAGCGCAGGCGATGGAAGAAGAGCTTGAGCAGATCCGGGCAGGTCTCAAGGTTTTCATAGCGCGTCCTGAGCGCCTCGGGGTACTGCGCGGTGTAGCCCGTCCCGCTCTCCGTCCTGTCGATGCCCACGGCGTCGCGGTTGGCCTTGTGATAGGTGCCCCAGAGGGCGTATTCATAGCCCATCGGCGAGGGGCCGTAATGCCCGTGCGGCTCGACCATCCAGCAAAGGCCCAGCGGCGCGGTGTACTTTTCATAGGTGCGGCGGCTGCCCATGAGCAGCGCGTGCAGCGCGTCCTCCTGCGCCCCGTGCAGGCCGTAGGTCAGGCGGCACCAGAGGCGGATGACCTCATCCGGCTCCGCCGCAGGATTCCACGCCGTCAGGCCGTAGGCAAAGAGATTGACCGCCGCAAAGGGATGACCGGTGTAGTTGTCGTCGCGGCCAAGGTTGCTGACCGCCGCAATCGCCTGCACGCAGGAGGGCGGCATATCCGCAAAGTGTTCCTTCCACATCGGCGGCATGGCGTAGATGTCGATCTGATGGCCGGTGTACTCCTGCGCAAGCTGGAATTCGAGCGCCAGATGCGTCTTGGGCATCGCCAGCAGCAGCGGGGAGACCGGCTCGCGGACCTGGAAATCGAACGGGCCATTCTTGATCTGCAGGATCACATTGTCCTCAAACTGGCCGTCCAGATACGCGTAGTGCTTGTAGGCCGCCATCGGCCTGTCGGTTGCAGTGTCGCGCCAGTCCTGCATGCAGTTGTAGACAAAGCAGCGCCAGACGAGCGTGCCGCCGTGCGGGGCAAGCGCCCTGGCGAGCATATTCGCGCCGTCCGCGTGCGTGCGCCCGTAGGTGAAGGGGCCGGGCCTGTGCTCGCTGTCCGCCTTGACGAGGAAGCCGGCCAGATCCGGCACATAGCGGTAGACGATGTCCGCCCGCTCCATCCACCAGCGCTGCACCTCGGGGTCGAGCGGATCCGCCGTCGCGACGCCGTGGCGCATGGGATGCGCATAATCGATGGAGAGCATCAGCCGCACGCCGAAGGGGCGGAAGATCGCCGCCAGCTCCGCCAGCTGCGGCAGCCACTCCTCCTCGATGAGCTTGTGCGCCGGGTTGTGGACGTTGACGTTGTTGATGCAGATGACGTTGACGCCGACGGAGGCGAGCATGCGCGCCAGCTGGCGGATGCGCGCCGGGTCATAGGCAAAGCGCCCGCCCTCAAAGAACAGGGAGCGCCCGGAATAGCCGCGCTCAATATCGCCCTCGGCATTGTCCCAGCAATTGAGCATGCGCAGGGCATAGTACGGCGCATCCTCCCCCTCGGGTACATTCTGCCCGGCGGCATGTGCCATCATCGCGCGGTACGCGCCGTAGAGCACGCCCGTCTCGCCGCCGCGCAGCAGATAGCCGTCCCCGCGCTTCTCGATGCTAAAGCCGTCGCCAAGGGCGGGCTCCAGCTGTACATCCACATGAAGGCCCTCCATCTGCGCAAGCTCCGCGTGCGCGGCCTCCAGCGGCGTCTTCGCCGTCATGGACGGCTGATCGGGCAGGAATTTCAGCCAGGACAAACCGTAATCCATTTGGTTTTTCATGGACGGTACCCTCTCTCTTCTCTGTATTTCGCTCTTCATTTGCTGCATGGCATGTGTGACCGCCTGTCCGGCGGAGCATCCGGCGGCCATCGGTGATATTGAACAGAAAGCAGCGCTTCGTTTTATCCATTATAGCATGGTCAAAAATAGCCGGACAATATAATAATTGCTCATGACTGCTCAGATATTGCGCTTCACAGGTTGACAAAAAGGAGATTTCATACCCCCGTCGAATATCTCCCGCAGTAAAATCTCCCGAAAAAGCGCAGCCATTGCAGGGATTCCGACGGCTGATCAGGCCCCGCCGGGGTCCGTTTGAGGCAGGAATGCCCGCTGCGCAGACTACTTTCCCGCCCATGACCGGGCGCACACAACGTCAACCCCTTCCGCATCTCCCGCGCCAAAGGAGGCCGCCGTATGTTCATTTCCCGAGAAGTCCTGCCCGGCGTATACCACATCCGCGATCCACTGGGCGTGTATATGACCCTCCTTGCAGGCGGGGAGCGCGCGCTGCTGGTCGACACGGGCTACGGCGTGGAGAGCGCCGCCGCATTTGTGCGGACGATTACGGACAAGCCCGTGACCGTCCTGCTCACCCATGCGCATCACGACCATGCGCTCGGCGCGCGCGATTTTGATTCTGTGCTGCTCGCCGCACCCGATATCCCCCTCTACCCGGATTACACCTCGCCCGAGCGGCGCGCGCGCGTCGCGCAGCAGGCAGCAGGCGCGGGCGTCACGCCCCCGACGGATTATCTGACGGCGTCCTACCCCGTCCCGCAGCCCGCGCAGGCGGAG
This sequence comes from Clostridia bacterium, assembly GCA_017936375.1. Lineage (GTDB taxonomy): Bacteria > Bacillota > Clostridia > Christensenellales > Aristaeellaceae > Ventricola. The sequence continues at coordinate 38,187 of JAGBFR010000035.1, read as the reverse complement.
GAGATCGATCTGGGCGGGATGACGGCGCGCATCATCCCCTGCCCCGGGCATACGCCGGGCAGCGCGGTCGTCTATGTGCCCGAGCGCAGGCTGCTGCTCTCCGGCGACAACTGGAACCCCTGTACATGGCTCTTCTTCCCCGAGGCGGCCGTCGTGCAGGATCTGATCGGCAACATGCGCGCCGCGCTTGCGCTGCCGTTTGACCACGTGCTCTGCTCCCACAGGGAGGCGCTCTATCCCCGGGCGGCGATCGACGCCTTCTATCAGGGCCTGACGCGCGGGACGCTCGAGGGCGCAAAGTGCGTGGACATGGGCCATCCCATCGCCACCCGCGAGGCCGTCCCCGCCGAGGGGCAGGTTTTCGTCTTTGATTATGACAAATATGCCGCGCGCAGGCGCGAGGAGGAAATATAATGATGAAGCAACTGCACATCGCCATCGACGAAAACAGCTGCGCTTCCTTTACGAATAACGCGGCCTTCTGCGTCGGCACGGGCCGCATGGGCCTCGCCCTGCACAAGGAATACCTCGACCAGCTCGCCATGGCGCAGGACATGGCGCACTTCAAGCACATCCGCGGCCACGGCCTCTTCTGCGACGATATGGGCATCTACCGCCCCTATACCGACGCGGACGGCGTGACCCACGAGGCCTACAATTTCACCTACCTCGACCGCGTGGTGGACAGCTATCTGGCGCTGGGCATCAAGCCCTTCCTCGAGCTGGGCTTCATGCCGAAAAAGATGGCCTCCGGCAAGCAGACCATCTTCTACTGGGAGGGCAACACCACCCCGCCCGCCGACGAGGAGAAGTGGACGGCGATGGTCAAGGCCACGCTCACCCACCTTGCCCGGCGCTATGGCGAGGACGAGGTGAGCGCGTGGCCCTGCGAGGTCTGGAACGAGCCGAACCTCCCCGGATTTTGGGAGAACGCGGACAAGCCGAAGTACCTGCGCCTCTATGAGATCACATCGAAGGCCGTCAAGGAGGCGCTGCCCGCCATGCGCGTGGGCGGCCCGGCCATCTGCGGCGGCGCCGGCTCGCAGGAGTGGGTGCTGGATTTCCTGACCTTCTGCCGGGAGAAGCAGCTGCCGCTCGACTTCGTCTCCCGCCATGCCTACATGGGCCAGCAGCCCAACCGCGTCGGCCGCTATCTCTACCACGAGATGTGCACACCGGAATTCACCATCGAGGAAATGCGCAAAACGCGCGAGATTATCGACAGCTTCCCCGAGTATAAGGGGATGGAGATGCACATCACCGAGTTCAACACCTCCTACAATCCCCTCTGCCCGATTCACGACACGAACCTCAACGCCTGCTACATCGCCGGGCTGCTCGCCGGTCTTGGCGACGTCGCCGCAAGCTACTCCTACTGGACGTTCGGCGATGTGTTTGAGGAGTGCGACGTGCCGTCCCGCCCGTTCCACGGCGGCTTCGGCATGATCGCCAACGGTCTGATCGCCAAGCCCACGATGTACACATTCGCCTTCTTCAACAATCTGAAGGGCGAGTGCGTCCACCGCGACGCGCAGAGCGTCATCGTCCGCCGGGCGGACGGCACGCTTGAAGGCGTGGCATGGAATCTCTGCCGCGAGGATCAGAGCCCGCTCGAGGTGAAGATCGACGCGGGCTGGGCGGGCGCGAGCACGCTGCTCACGCGCACGGTCGACGAGGACTGCTGCAACCCGCTGAAGATCTGGCATGAGATGGGCGAGCCGGCAAGCCTTGACGGGGAACAGCTTGCCTTCCTGCGCGAGGCGGCCAAGCCCCTGTGCGCCTCCGCGATCGTGGAGGACGGCACGGCGGCGTCCCTCACCCTCGGCCGCAACGCGCTGGTGTACTTCACCCTCAAGCCCTATCAGCCGCAGCCGGAGTACGGCTACGACTACAACTGGTATATTGAGCATTACTAAGCAAAATACCCCGCGCTCAGGTGAGCGCGGGGTTCTTTATGGCGTATCCGCCTGCGGGCGGGGGACCTCATCCGACTGCCCTCCGGGCAGCCACCTTCCCCTCACAGGGGAAGGCTTTTGGGGCAACGAGGATGCGTCTGCCTAATCCTCTTTCTTCTTCAAAAACTCTGCCGACACATACTGCCCGCCCGTGCACCGGGCCCAGAGGCTGCCGTCCGCCGCATAGCGCCATGCGCTGACATAGACCTGCGCGCCGGGCTGCACAAAGCCCGCCGCCTTTCCGCCCGGCGTCTCCCGCACGCGCACGCGCCCATTCGCCGAGACGGTATACGCCGCCTCCTCCGCGATCTCAAAATAGCGCACGGAGACATAGGCCTCCCGCTCGCGGAAGGTCGTCTTGAAAAAGCCGTCCGTGATCTCCATCGGGTCCGCCTCGATGGTATCGCCGTTGTGCAGGATTCCCCATGACGCAGCCGAGGTCGACGGCCTGTTGCGCACATTGACATACTGCCCGTCGGCGACGATGCAGGTCAGCGTCTGCGCCTTCGCGGCAGCGAGCGCCAGCGCGAGGATGATGGTCAGAAGGGCGATTCGCCCGGGCATGCTGTGATTCATATGATTCCCTCCTCATGTAGTATCATCTATATGCGCAGCGGCGGCGGATATGCGCGGGCGGATACGGTTTCCGGATATGATTTTATGGAGGGACAAAATAATCGCCTGTTTACTTTGGCGCGCATTTGTGAAACAATGGAATCAGCCGACAATCCGCAAACGACAGCGACGTCACCAAGGAGGCGCAGCCATGCAATACAAGAACCCCGTGCTCACGGGCATGTATCCCGATCCGAGCGTCTGCCGCGTGGGCGAGGATTACTACCTCGTCACCAGCACATTTGAATATCTGCCGGGCGTCCCGGTCTTCCACAGCCGCGATCTGGTGAATTGGGAACAGATCGGCCATGTCATCGACCGGCCGGAGCAGATGGACTTTGCCCGGGTAAAGGCCTCCGGCGGCATCTACGCCCCGACCATCCGCTATCACGACGGCACATTCTACATGGTCACGACGGCGGTTGCCTCCGCGCGCGGCGGCAATTTCTTCATGACCGCCAAGGACCCCGCCGGCCCGTGGTCCATGCCCGTCTGGCTCGAGCAGAGCGGCATCGACCCGTCCCTCTTCTTTGACGAGGACGGCACCTGCTACCTGACGAGCAACCTCTTCGGCGGCGGCATCGTCAACCCCGTCATCCAGCAGTCGGTCATCGACCCGGCGACGGGCGAGATCCTCGACGGCCCGCGCGTCATCTGCGAGGGCACGGGCGGCTGCAGCACGGAGGCGCCGCATCTCTTCAAGCGCAGCGAGTACTACTACCTCGTCCTCGCCGAGGGCGGCACGGCGCTGGGGCATATGGTCACGCTCTTCAGGGCGCGCAGCCCGTGGGGCCCGTTTGCCCCCTGCCCGCACAACCCCATCCTCACCGCGCGCGACCGCAACCCCGCGCCCCTCTCCGCGACCGGCCACGCCGATTTCGTGCAGACCCAGCACGGGGAGACGTTCATCGTCTTCCTCTGCTACCGTCAGGCGGTGTCGAAGTATCATCATCTGGGCCGCGAGACAGCGCTGCTGCCCATCGACTGGGACGGCGACGGCTGGCCGCACGTGCGCACAGGCAAGCTCGCGCCCATCCATGTGGACACCCCCTCTCAGCTGACCCTCCAGCCCGTAAAGCCGGAGATGACGGAGGATGATTTCACCGCGCCGCAGCTGGCGTTGTGCTATAACGGCGTGCGCCGCTTCCCGGAGGGCTATGCCCTCGAGCCGGGCGCGCTGCTGCTGCACGGTGCGGCGGATACGCTCAGCGACTTCTCCCCGGTCTTTATCGGCAGGCGTCAGCGGCACTTCGTCACCGAGATCGCCGCGCGGCTCTCCTTTGACCCGCAGGGGGAAAACGAGGAGGCCGGCGTCGCGCTGCGCATGTGCGAGCAGGCGCATTATGAATGGGTGATCACCCTGCGCGGCGGGCAGCGCGCGATCGTCCTCAAGCGCACGGTCGGCGACATGCAGACCGAGAGCGCGCCCATCCCCTGCCCCGATGGCGAGGTCACGCTCGTCATCCGGTCGGACAGGGAGTTTTACCGCTTTGGCGTGCAGCGCCCGGACGGCATCAGCTCCCACGCCAGCGCGATGACCAAGCTCCTCTCCTCCGAGGCGCACTGGGGCTTCGTCGGCGTGTATGCGGGCATGTACGCCACGGGAAACGGCGCGCCGGCAAGCGTTCCCGCGCGCTTTACGCGCTTTGCCGTCATGCCGGCAGGGGAGGAATAACCAAACCCAAGGCCATGCGCCCCTTCTTCGGAGGGGCGCATTTTTCTTGTTTTTTCTCTCCACAGCGTAAAAAACGGACGCTTTCTTCGTCCAATCCATTGAAAGGAGGCAAAAGCCATGGATGTTGTCAAGGGCCCGGACAGCAGCGCCGAACGGATCGATCAATGGATCTCTCTATATGAAAAGGAGCTTCTTCGTCTGTGCTTTGTCTACCTCAAGGACGAGGCGCTGGCAGAGGACGCCGTTCAGGAAACATTCCTCAAGGCATACAGCCGCTTATCCTCCTTTCGCGGGGACAGCAGCCCGAAAACCTGGCTGGTTCGCATCGCCATCAATGTCTGCAAAGACATGAGCCGCACATCGTGGTTCAGAATGATCCGCAGCAAGAACAGCCTGAAGATTTCGACACAAAAACCCGGGTGTTTCCCGGGTTTTTATGTTGTGCTGAATTTTCATCATTTACAGCAAGAATCGTTCTGTGCGAAAATAGACTCATCAAAACTCATCAGAAAGCGAGGTACGGCATGAGCATCGACGCGCTGCGCGGGGCCTTCCTGCGCCCGGGGGACGAGTATTCCCCCCTCCCCTTCTGGTTCATCAACGACGATCTGACGCACGAAGCGCTGCGCCGCCAGATTCACGACTTTCACGAAAAAGGCGTCGCGGGCTTTGTGATCCATCCGCGCAAGGGTCTACCCAAAACGATCCCCTATCTGTCGGACCGGTATATGGACTTCATCCGCTTCGCCGTGGAGGAGGCCGAGCGCCTGTCCATGCGCGTGGTGCTCTATGACGAGGCGATGTATCCCTCCGGCTCAGCGCACGGCATGGTCGTGCGGGAGAACCCGGCCTATGCCTCCCGCTGCCTGCGCATGCAGATTGCGGAGGGCAGCGTCCTCCCGGCGGCGTCGGAGCATATCGCCGTGTGCGAGGCTCTCATCGAAGACGGCTGCGCGGGCGAGGTGCGCGCCCTCCAGCCGGATGCAGACGGCCTGTACCGCGCGGGCGAGGGGAAGCGTCTGCTCGCCTTCTCCCTCGTCTATTCCGGCGGCACCATCCGCGGCGTGCACGAAAACGAGGACGACGGCGAGGCAGACGCCCCCGCCTCCGCCGACCTGCTGAATCCCGACGCGGTGCGCGCCTTCATCCGCCTGACGCATGAGCGCTATTACGCCGCGCTCGCGCGCCACTTTGGCAAAACCATCGTCGCCATGTTCACCGACGAGCCGGACATTACCGGCCGCAACAGCCTGCCCGGCGGCATCGCATGGACGGAGGGCTTCCTTGCATCCTTCGGCGATGCGGCGGACCTGCCCGCGCTCTTTATGGACATGGGCGCGCGCACGCAGGAGATCCGCCGCCGCTACCGCCGCGCGGTCAACGCGCGGATGAACGAGACGTATTACGGCCAGCTCGCCGCATGGTGCGATTCGCACAGCGTCGCGCTCACGGGCCATCCGGCGAAGGGCTGGGACATCGGGCTCGAGCAGCACTTCGGCATCCCCGGGCAGGACCTCGTCTGGCGCTTTGTCGAGGTGGAGGACGGCCTTCGCGGCGCGGAGAGCGTCCATCCCAAGTGCGCCTCCGATGCGGCGCGGCACAGACTACGCAGGCGGAACGCCAACGAATGCTTCGGCTGCTGCGGCGCGGACGGCGCGCTCTGGTCCTTCACGGCGGACGACATGAAGTGGTACATGGATTACCTCTTCGTGCGCGGCACAAATCTGCTCTATCCGCATGCGTTCTTCTATTCCCTGCGGGACGGACGGGACATGGAGCGCCCGCCGGACGTCGGCCCCGGCAATCATTGGTGGCCGTGGTATGACAAAATCGCCCTGTACATGCGCAGGCTCTCATGGCTCAATACGGACAGCGTCAATCAGGCGCGCGTCGCCGTGCTCTGCGAGGCGGACGAGATGCCGTGGGAGGCCTGCATCCCACTGTATGAAAACCAGATCGAGTTCAACTACCTCGAGCGCGATCTGCTTCCGGAGGCAGCGCGCGGCGCGGACGGCAGCCTGACCCTCGCCCACCAGCGCTACACGCATATCATCGACGGCGCGCCGGACCTCGCCTCCCTCCCGCGCGACCTTGTCATCACGCCTGCCGCGCCGGATCTGCGCGTGACCCATGTGGTCAAGGAGGGCGTCGATTTCTACCTGATGACCAACGAGGGCGCAGAGGAAATCCGGGGCAGGCTCTTTGTCGCCGCCGAAGGCGGCGCGCAGTGGTGGAACGCATGGACGGGCGAAATCACGCCGGCGGGCGTTGACGGCGAGGGGCGCTATGCCCTGCGCCTTGGACGCAGGGAGAGCATCATCCTCTGCGTCAGCCGCGAGCTGCCCGTGACCTGCGCCGGCAAAGAGACGGAGGACGTAAAAACGGCGCAGCCCCTTGCCGGCGTGCGCTTTGCCGTCACGCCGCTGGACGGCGATCGTCCCGCCTTTTCGCTTGTGACGGACGGCGAGGGCCGCCTCCCCTCGTGGACGGAGCAGCCCGGCCTCGCGCATTATTCCAGCTTCATGGCCTATGAGGCGGAGCTGTTCCTCTCCGCGCCCGCCGCGCTTGATCTGGGCGCATGCTCCGGGATCACCCGCGCCTTTGCGGATGGGCAGGCGCTCGGCCTGCGCATGTGGGGGCCGCATACTTACGCGCTTCCGGCAGGAATGAAGAAACTCCGCATCGAAATATGCAACACGCCCGCAAACGCGCGGGAGCACGCCGTCCTGCCCTCGGGTATGTTCGGCCCCGTCACCCTGACCCGATGAAAGGCGGCGCAGCCGCCGCGATTTTGAAAAAAACGCACTGCAAAGGAGAAAATCACCATGCCCATTCTTGACATGCCCCTGCGGGAGCTGAAGCAGTATCAGGGAATCAACCCGCGTCCCGCGGATATCGACGCCTTCTGGGACAAGTCCGTCGCCGAGATGGAGGCGCTGGGCACCGGCTATGAGCTGGAGAAGGCCGACTTCCAGATCCCCGGCGTCGTCTGCTATCATATGTACTTCACCGGCATGGGCGGCGCGCGCATCCACTGCAAGCTCGTCATGCCCGAGAAGATTGAAAAGCCGATGCCCGCCGTCTGCTGTTACCACGGATACAGCGGCGCCGCGCCGGAATTCACCGGCCTTTTGGGCTATGTGCAGGCGGGCTTCATCGTCGCGGCGATGGACTGCCGCGGCCAGGGCGGCTCCTCCGAGGACGTGGGCGGCGTGAAGGGCAACACCCTCAACGGCCACATCATCCGCGGCCTTGACGAAAAGAACCCCGAGAAGCTCCTTTTCCGTCAGATCTTCCTCGACGCGGCCCAGATGGCGCGCATCGTGATGGCGATGCCCGAGGTGGACGAGACGCGCGTGGGCGCGATGGGCGGCTCCCAGGGCGGCGCGCTGACGCTGGCCTGCGCCGCGCTGACCCCAAACCTCAACCGCGCCGCGCCGACCTATCCCTTCCTGTGCGACTATCAGCGCGTGTGGGAGATGGACCTGGCGAAGGACGCCTATGACGAGCTGCGCCAGTACTTCCGCAAGTTCGATCCGCTGCATGAGCGCGAGGAGGAGATCTTCACCCTCCTTGGCTATATCGACAATCAGCACATCGCCCACCGCATCCGCGCAAAGGTGCGCATGTACACGGGCCTGATGGACAACATCTGCCCGCCGTCCACGCAGTTCGCCGCGTACAACAAGATCACCGCGCCCAAGGAGGTCGTGATCTTCCCGGACTTCGGCCACGAATACCTGCCCGGCGCGGACGAGCAGACGATGCTCTTCATGCTGGAGATGAACAACTGATTTTTTTCCATAAGAAAGAGGGGACAGCCGAAGCTGTCCCCTTTGATTATGTGCGTTTGAGATCTGATCAGACGTTCGCCGCAGCCGCCGCGCCCGCCTTGCGGCCCCAGTGCACGGTACCGATGACCGCGGTGCCGCTGCCCGGGTAGTACGGTCCAATCCAGCCGCCAGGCGGATGCCCGGCGGCCTATTTTTCATTTTGCCAGAATCAGATCACGAAGAACGCGCAGGCGCCCGGAGCGAGCGCCACCTCGCCGGAGGCCTTCACGCCCTCAAGCGCCGGGAGCTCGTCGTTTTCACCCAGCGTGAGGGGCTTGCCGTTGAGGGTCATCACGCGGCTGCGCAGCTTCCCCTCGCCGCCAAGGACATAGGCCTCGGCCTCGCCCGGCAGGGCGACGGTGGTCGTGTCGGTCGTGGAGTTGTTGATGACGAGGTAGACGTAGCCGTCCTTGCCGTCCTTGCGGGAGTGGACATAGACATGCGCGCCCTCGCGGACCTCCTCGCCGGAGGCATAGACGTCAGAGCCCATCAGGCGGTTCCACAGGAGGACGGCGAAGTAATTCGGCCTCGGCATGAAGCTGCCGTGCTCCAGATAGCCGTAAGCGGAGGAGGCCAGCGTATTGTGGAAGATCACGCCGTCGGTCACGGTCGCGAACTCGCCCAGCTCATTGAGCGTGCGCGGCACATCCATATACGTCGGCGCCCACGTGTTGCCGCCGCAGCCGGCGTCGCCGGACTCGGTGACCCACATCTGTCCGCCCGGGACATAGCGGTCTCGGCGGGCGACATACTGGCGCGCGCAGTCCGCCGCCACGGCGAGATACTCCTCGCTCAGCGCCTTCTCGACCGGCCAGTGTCCGCCCATCGCCGCGCCGCGCTCAGACACGCCGTTGTAATAATGATAGGAGAAGACGTCCAGCTTCGCCTTGTTCTCGCCGAGCAGCTCCTCGGTGGAGACCATCTTGAGCGCGGAGGCGATGCCGCCGCCGACATTGTCGCGGCCGCCCATGTTGATCTTGATATCGCCGACGGTGCAGGGGCCGACGAACAGGCAGTCCGGATAATTCTCCTTGAGCCAGAGGCCAAAGATGTCGTGGTCGCGGGCATGATCCTCGGCGGTGTAGCCCTGCGGCAGGCCGGACATGGCCATCATGTTCGGCTCGTTGGTGAATTCCGCCGCGTCAATCGGCACGCCGTACTGCGCGGAGAAGTCAAAGAGCAGCTTCGCCTGATCGAGCGGATAGGGCTCGTCCGCCGCGTGGATGCCCGGGCAGTTGGCCATGGAAACGAGCAGCTTGCCGCCGATGGCCTTGACAAAATCGAGCACGCCGACCCACTGCTCGCGCGTGAGCAGATTCTGGAAGCCCGCCGGCACCTTGCCGCTGGTATGGCCGTCAAAGTCGTAATAGGTCTTGTTCGCCCATGTGCCGGAGATGCGCACCCACGCCGCGCCCAGCTCCTTCGCCAGCTTGCGCAGGCGCGGGTTATACAGGTCGATCGGGTCGTACCACTGCTGCAGATTGCCCATGTCGCGCCAGTCGGTGATCACGGGGAATTCCTCCGTGCCGTCCACCTGCGCGTCGGTATAGGCCGTCCAGAAGGTGCCGCCGGTGACCTCGGTCATCTCGACGTTGTAGGAGACGAGGCGCTCGTCGATCCCGCGCAGGCGCTCAAGGCCGGCGGAGGCGAGGGTAATAAACTGTGCCATGGGTTATACTTCCTTTCTTATGCGCAATTCCGGCGCAGAGATGCGGCCGGTTATTCATCATCCGGCAGCATTATATCACGCCGGAACGGCTCCTGCATGCGGCCCCGAAAATCTCCCCAAAGAAACCCCGGAATCAGACAAAAATCATACGATTCCGGCCATTTCCTTTATATTCACATAGTCATATAAACATCGTATTTCCATAATATAATTGACACAATTTCGTCAAAGTCATATACTGGATTCAACATACGGATCCGATTCAGTCGGAGAAAGGAAGATCACCATGAGCATCAACATGACCAGAAGGTCCTTTATGAAGGGCTCCGCCGCCGGCCTGCTGGGTCTGGCCGCCACCGGCCTTGTCGGCACCGCCGCTGCGGAAGCCGCCGAGGAGAAGAAGGGCTATGATATCGCCGCGACGGCGGAGTACGACGCGGTCGTCATCGGCTGCGGCGCTGCGGGCATGATGGCCGCGCTCGAGCTGCAGAAGGCCGGCGTCAAGACCATCCTGCTGGAAAAGGGCGGCTCCTGCGGCGTGGCGAGCGCCACGATGGCCGGCGGCCCCGCGCTGGCGGCTACCCGCGTTCAGGAAGCGGAGAACGCGACCGTGACCGTCGAGACCCTCTACAAGTGCATGTACGGCCACAGCAACGGCACCGTCAACGGCAGCCTGCTCAAGAAGTGCCTCGAGCAGGGCGACAAGGTCGTCGGCAATTTTGTGGACAACGGCGTGCCGATGGGCCTGCGCATTGACGCGTACGGCATGGGCTTCCGCGCCCGCCACAACTTCACCGGCGCGGACGGCGTTCAGGTTTCCGGCGCGGCCCGCTATCAGCCGCTGGTCGACAAGTTCGTCGCCGACGGCGGCGTGATCGAGTACAACCGCGAGGGCGTCTCTCTGGTCAAGACCGGCGAGGCCGTCACCGGCGTGATCGCGCGCAATGTGGAGGACAACACCTACCTGCAGTACAATGCGAAGGCCGTGCTCGTCGCCACCGGCGGCTACGCGGGCAACGACGCGCGCCTGCGCGAGCACTTCGGCGATATCGACATCATCCCGCTGTGCTCCACCCTGCCGGACGGCAAGGGCTATGACATGGTGCTCGAGGCCGGCGGCATCGCCGACCGCAACTGGGCGCTGTGCTGCAACGAGTTCGGCGGCGCGAACAGCAAGATCCAGCACGTCGCCGGCATGCTGCAGGCCTTCTCCCCGACGACCCGTGCGCAGAAGTTCGCCATCTACGGCGGCCTGATCGTCAATCAGAACGGCGACCGCTTCATGAACGAGCAGTATCTGACCGACCGTCCGCTGGCGCTGGGCGGCGAGATGAGCCTGCGCGAGGGCAAGTATTACGCCGTCGTGGACGAGGCGTACTATACCGCCGTGCGCGACAAGGGCATCCTCGAGTACTACGGCAACCCGGCGGACTGGTACGTCGGCCAGGCGACCCTCAAGGGCGCTGTGCTGTCCAACATGGACGAGGCCATGGGCATCGCCCTCGCCGAGGGCTGGGCGGTCAAGGGCACGCTGGCGGAGTGCGCCGCGTTCTTCGGCCTTGACAACCTCGAAAAGGCCGTCACCGACTACAACGCGCTGTGCGAAAAGGGCGAGGACGACCAGTTCTACAAGGCGCCCTACCTGCTCAAGCCGCTCTCCGGCGAGACCTATTATGTGATCGAGTCCATGCCGTCCATCTGGGGCACCTTCGGCGGCGTGAAGACCGACGACTACTGCCGCGCGCTGACCCCGGCGCAGGAGCCCATCGCGGGCCTGTACGTCGCGGGCGTGGACAACGGCAGCATCTATGCCTCCCCGTACTATGAGAACGAAGGCGCTTCCATCGGCGTCGCGTTCACCAGCGGCATCGTCGCCGCCAAGTACATGGAAGCGTACATCAAGGCGTAATCCCCCATCACTCCCTGCGGGCCGCTCAGGCGGCCCGCAGTTTTTTTGCGCCGCGGAAAGCCCAAAATGCGCGGCGGCGGCTTGCCTGCGCCGCACAGCAGTGATACAATGGCAGGTACTATGCGGACTCATGCGCCGGCAAGGCGCATCAATCCGCATCACCCCTCGTCAGTCAGGAGGCAATCCGATGGAAACGCAAAAGACACCGGGCGCAAAGAAGCCCGTCCTCTACGCCGAAGCGTCCTATGTTCTGGGCATGGTGATCCTCGCGCTGGGCACCGCGCTGATGGAGCGGGCGGACTTTGGCATGTCCATGGTCGTCGCGCCGGCGTACCTGCTGCATCTCAAATTCTCCCCCGCGCTGCCCTTCCTCACCTTCGGCATGGCGGAGTACCTGCTGCAGGGCGCGCTGCTGGTCGTGATGATGCTCCTGCTGCGCCGGGTACGCAAGTATTACTTCTTCTCCTTCGTCACCGCCGTGCTCTACGGCCTCACGCTGGATCTGTGCATTGCCCTCGCCGCGCCGCTGCCCGCAGGCGGACTCGTGCTGCGCACGGTATACTATGTGCTGGGCATGGTGCTGGGCTCCATCGGCGTGGCGCTCTTCCTGCGCACATACATCGCGCCGGAGGTCTATGAGCTGCTGGTCAAGGAGCTCTCCGCCGCGCGGCGCATGGATGTGGGCAGGGTCAAGACGGCCTACGACTGCATAAGCTGCGCCGCCTCGGTGGCGATGAGCTTTGCCTTTTTCGGCTTTGGTCACTTTGAGGGCGTGAAGGCGGGCACGATCGTCTGCGCGCTGGTCAACGGCACGCTGATCTCGCTCATCTCCAGATGGCTCGGTGCGCACTTTGATGAGCGCGACGCGCTGCCTCTTCGCCGCTTCTTCAAGGCATAACCCTTTTGACACAACAGAAAGGAGCATCATCGTATGGAATTCAGCACCAACAGCACATTCCTGTATCTTGTGGCCGTGCTCGTCATCCTCTTTGTGCTGGCGCAGTCGGTCTTCTTCCTCGTGCGCGCGTACAGGCGCGGCCGCGAGATGGGCATGAGCGCCGAGCGTCTGCGCCGGGTCATCCTCTCCACGTCCATCTTCACCCTCGCCCCGGCGGTCTCGATCCTGCTGGGCGTGGTCACGCTGGCCAAGTTTCTGGGCATTCCGCTGCCGTGGATCCGCATGAGCGTCATCGGCGCGCTGACCTATGAGCTGCCCGCCGCGACCTCCACCGCCAACGCGCTGGGCCTCTCCCTCTCGCAGATGATCACCGACCCGAAGGCGTATTCCGCCATCGCATGGGTCATGACACTCGGCATCCTGCCCAGCATCATCCTCCCGCCGGTGCTGATGAAGCGCATCCGCGGCGGCGTGGTCAAGCTCCGCCAGAAGGACGACAAGTGGGGCGACCTGTTCATGACCTCGATGTTCCTGGGCATGATCTCGGCGTTCCTGGGCATGGTCTTTTCCGATCTGCGCAGCGGCCCCGCCGGGCTGATCCCGATCCTCGTGCTGCTGTGCTCCGCCGCGCTGATGGGCGTGTGCGGCTACCTGATCAAGAAAAAGAACATGCAGTGGCTGGAGACGTACGCCATGTCCATCTCCATGGTCGGCGCGATGATCTTCGCCGTGGTCATCACGCCGCTGCTCAGCTGAGAAGGGAGGACACAGATATGAGAGATTATATGAAAGAAACCGACCGCTACGGCAGAATCTGGATCTGGAGCGCCGTGGTCGTGGTGCTGATGGTGCCCGCCGCCATCTGCGTGTACTACAACGCATGGCCGGAGATGACCGCCGTCCTCAAGGGCCTGCTCGGCGTCGCGCCGATCTACTGGACCGTCGGCGTGATCGAGGTCATCACCTACACCCCGATGCTCGGCGTCGGCGGTACGTATCTGGCCTTCGTCACCGGCAATCTGACCAGCCTCAAGGCGCCCAGCGCGCTGAGCGCCATGGAGTCCATGGGCGTAAAGCCCGGCACGGAGGAGGGCGAGGTCATCTCCACCCTCGCCATTGCGACCTGCTCCATCGTCACCACGCTGGTCATCGCCGCGGGCGTCTGCCTGCTCGCGCTGATCACGCCCATCCTCGATTCCCCCGCGCTCGCGCCCGCGTTTGACAACATCCTGCCCGCGCTCTTCGGCGGCCTCGGCGTGGTCTACATCAGCAAGAACTGGAAGCTCTCCGTCGCCCCGCTGGTCTTCATGATCTGCCTGTTCCTCGCCGTGCCGTCTCTGGCGGGCTCGGTGGGCGTGCTGGTGCCCGTCGGCGTGATCATCGCGCTGGCCGCCGCGCGCGTGATGTACAAGAAGGGATGGGTGTAAGATCATGCTCCTCGCCATCCTGATCCTGCTCGCGCTGGCCGCGCTCATCGCCGTCGTCGTGCGCCGGACAAACGCCTTTATCCCCCCGCAGGAGACGCCCGCAGAGCCCGTCCCCGTCCTCGTGGACGAGGCGCGCATCACGGAAAGCATGCAGGAGATGATCCGCTGCCGCACGGTCTCCGACCGGAACGAAACGAAGGTCGACTTCGCCGAGTTTGAAAAATTTCAGGCGCTGCTCGCCGCGCGATATCCGCTGGTCCATAAGGCCTTTACCCTCGAGCACATCGGCAGAACCGGCCTGCTCTATCACATGAAAGGCCGCTCGCAGGAAAAGCCCTCCGTGCTGATGGCGCATTACGACGTCGTCCCCGCGAACGAGGAGGACTGGAGCCGCCCAGCCTTTGAGGGCGTCCTCGAGGACGGGGTCATCTGGGGCCGCGGCACGCTGGACACCAAGGGCACGCTGCTGGGCGTCTTTGAGGCGCTGGAGTCGCTGCTCGCCGACGGCTACACGCCGGAAAACGACCTCTACCTCTCCTTCTCCGGCGAGGAGGAGGTCGACGGGCAGTCCTGCCCGCAGATTGTGGAGACGCTGCGCAGCCGCGGCGTCACGCCCGAGATCGTGCTGGACGAGGGCGGCGCGGTGGTCAGCCGCGTCTTCCCCGGCGTCACGCGCGAGTGCGCCGTCATCGGCATCGCGGAAAAGGGCAGCCTCAACCTGCGCCTGTCCATGACCTCGAGCGGCGGCCATGCCTCCACGCCCCCGCCCAAAACGGTGCTCGGCCAGCTGGCGCGCGCGCTGGTCTCTATCGAGAGGCGTCCCTTTGCCAGCCGCGTCACCCCGCCCGTCGCACAGATGCTCGACACGCTGGGGCGGCATTCGACCTTCCTCTACAGGATGATCTTTGCCAATCTCTGGCTCTTCAAGCCCGTGCTCAGCCTCTACTGCCGCCTGAGCGGCGGCGAGCTCAACGCGCTGCTGCGCACGACCGTCGCGCCCACGCGCTTTGAGGGCAGCCCGGCCTACAACGTCATGCCCCCGAAGGCGAGCTTCGGCCTGAACATGCGCCTGCTGCCCGGGGAGACGCTCGACTCCGCGCAGGCCCACATCCGCAGGGCCGCCGGCAACAAGGCGATCGAGGTCGAGCGCATCAGCGGCATGGCGCCCTCCATCGTCTCCCGAACGGACTGCGAGAGCTATGACAAGCTCGCCCTCGCCATCCGCCAGACGTGGACGGAGGCGATCGTCACGCCCTATCTGATGATGGCCTGCAGCGACTCCCGCCACTACTGCGCGATCAGCGACAAGGTCTACCGCTTCTCGGCGATGCGCCTGTCCAAGGAGGAGCGCGCGATGATCCACGGCAACGACGAGCGCGTGCCCGTCAAGACGCTGGTGACGACGGTGCAGTTCTACGTGAGGCTGCTGAAGATGCTGTAACAGACAAAATGCTCCCCCGGCAAAGCCGGGGGAGCTTATTTTTTTGCTGCGTAAATCATCCCGCAGAATGGCGGACTCGGCCGCAGAGCGGCATGATTTATGGTGCTTTGTCGGTGATGCCGCCGGCAGCATGCCGGTTTGGTTTTTACGCAAAGTCGCCCGTGTAGAGCTGGTAGTACTTGCCCTTCTGCTCGATGAGTTCGTCGTGCGTGCCGCGCTCGATGATGCGGCCCTTTTCAAGGACCATGATGCAGTCGGAATTGCGGACGGTCGAGAGCCTGTGCGCGATGACGAACGTCGTGCGCCCGTGCATCAGGCTGTCCATACCCGCCTGCACGAGACCCTCCGTGCGGGTATCGATGGAGGAGGTCGCCTCGTCGAGGATGAGCACCGGCGGGTCAGCGACGGCTGCGCGCGCGATGGAGAGCAGCTGGCGCTGGCCCTGAGAGAGGTTGCCGCCGTTGCCGGAGAGCATGGTGTCATAGCCCTCGGGAAGCTTCTCGATGAAGCTGTGCGCATTGGCCAGCTTTGCCGCGGCGATGCACTCCTCGTCCGTCGCGTCGAGCCTGCCGTAGCGGATATTCTCCATGACCGTGCCGGTGAAGAGATTCGTCTCCTGCAGGACGACGCCCAGCGACCGCCTCAGATCGTCCTTGCGGATCTTGGTGATGTTGATGCCGTCGTAGCGGATCTTGCCGTCCTGAATGTCGTAGAAGCGGTTGATGAGGTTGGTGATGGTCGTCTTGCCCGCGCCGGTGGAGCCGACGAAGGCGATCTTCTGCCCCGGGGTGGCGTAGAGTTTGATGTCGTGCAGGACCATCTTTTCATCCGTGTAGCCAAAGTCCACGCCGTCCATGACGATATCGCCCCTGAGCTCCACGTATTCGGTCACGCCGGTCGACTTGTGCGGGTGCTTCCATGCCCACAGGCCGGTGCGCTCCGCGCACTCCGTCAGCGTGCCGTCGGGGCTGCGCTTGGCATTGACCAGCGTCACATAGCCCTCGTCCGCCTCCGGCTCCTCGTCGAGCAGGGCAAAGACGCGCTCCGCGCCGGCCAGCGCCATGACGATGGAATTGGCCTGCTGGGAGACGTTGTTGATCGGCTGGGAGAAGCTGCGGTTGAGCGAGAGGAAGGAGACCAGCGTGCCGATGGTCAGGCCGAGGTAGCCGTTGGCCGCGAGCATGCCGCCCGCCACCGCGCAGAGCACATAGCTGATATTGCCCATCGCGGCGTTGACCGGCATGACGGTATGGGCGATGCGGTTGGCGTTGTAGGCGCTGTCGCGCAGGTTTTCATTGAGCGTGTGGAAGGCCTCCAGCGTCTCATCCTCATGGCAGAAGACCTTGACGACCTTCTGGCCGTCCATCATCTCCTCGATATAGCCGTTGACCGCGCCGAGATCCTTCTGCTGCTTGACGAAGTACGCGCCGGACTTCATCATCCTGCCCATGGAGATGCGCAGCATCAGCGCGACCATGACCAGCGTGATGAGCGTCAGCGGGACGTTGAGCGCAATCATGGAAATGAGGACGCTCACGATCGTCACCACGCTCGTCACCAGCTGGATCAGCGACTGGGAGATCATCTGGCGCATGGTGTCGATGTCGTTGGTGTAGACGCTCATGACGTCGCCGTGCGCGTGGGTGTCAAAGTACTTGATAGGCAGGCGCTCCATCTTTTTGAACACCTTGAGCCGCAGGTCGCGCAGCGTGCCCTGGGTGACGAAGATCATCAGGTAATTCTGCAGCCACGCGGCGAACGTACCCACGAGATATACAAGCGTAATGCCCAGAATCGCCCGCCCGAGCGGGCCGAAGTCCGGGTTCTCCACGCCCATCATCGGCAGGATATGGTCGTCGATGAGCGTCTGGGAGAAGAGCTGGCCCTGAATATTGGTGATCGTATTGACAAAGATGCAGACGAAGACGAGCAGGTAATGCCACTTGTAGCGCGTCATAATCTCGCTGAGGATGCGCCGGAAGGTCTTCATCGGGTTCTTTGCGCCGGGCCTGCCCGCGTTCTTCATGCGGGCGTTGGGGCCGCCGGGTCCTCTCATCATGCGCGCTCGCCTCCCTTCACGCTGCCCGCGTCCTTCTTCGCGTCCTCGTCAAAGTCGCCCGAGCCGCTGCCGGCCTGACTGAGGGCGACCTCCTGATAGATCGGGCAGGTCTCCATGAGCTGCGCCGGGGTATCGAAGGCGACCACGCGCCCCTCGTCCATGACGATCACGCGGTCGGCGTCCTCGATGGAGGCGATGCGCTGGGCGATGATGATCTTGGTCGTCTCGGGGATGTATGTGCGCATCGCGGCGCGGATCTTCGCGTCCGTCGCGGTATCGACGGCGGAGGTGGAATCGTCGAGGATGAGCACCTTCGGGCTGCTCAGCAGCGCGCGGGCAATGCACAGGCGCTGCTTCTGCCCGCCGGATACATTCGTGCCGCCGCGCTCGATGCGGGTGTTGTAGCCCTCGGGCATAGCGGAGACAAAGTCATCCGCGCAGGCGAGGCGGCAGGCCTCGCGGCACTGCTCCTCGGTCGCGTCTTCATTGCCCCAGCGCAGATTCTCCAGCACCGTGCCGGAGAAGAGCACATTCTTCTGCAGGACGACGGCGACCTCACTGCGCAGGGCTTCAATATCATAGCGGCGCACGTCCTCGCCGCCGACCTTCACGCTGCCCTCCGTCGCATCGTACAGGCGGGAGATGAGCGAGACGAGGGTGGACTTCGCGCTGCCCGTGCCGCCGAGGATGCCGACGGTCTCGCCGGAATGGATCTTCAGCGTCACATCCTGCAGGACGCGCTTGCCGCCCTTCCCCTGATAGGAGAAGGCCACGTTGTCAAATTCAATGGAGCCGTCCCGGACGGTCTTGACGGCATTCTCCGGGGAGACGATGTCGATCTCCTCGCAGAGCACCTCGTCGATGCGCTCCACCGCCGCGGCAGACTGGGTGATCATGACAAAGGCCATCGAGAGCATCATCAGGCTGAAGAGCACGCTCATCACGTAGGAGAGCAGGCTCGTCAGTTCGCCCGTGGTCAGGCCCGTGCCGCGCACGATCATCTGCGCGCCGAACCAGGAGATCAGCAGCGTGCAGGTGCGCACGCAGGTCATCATGATCGGGTTATGCAGGGACATGATCTTCTCCGCCGCGACGGAGTTGTCATACACGTCGCCAGCCGCGCGCTCAAACTTCTCGTTTTCATGCGCCTCGCGCACAAAGCTCTTGACCACGCGGATAGAGCCGATATTCTCCTTGATGACGGCGTTGATCACGTCGTACTTCTTGAACATCTGCTTGAAGTACTTCATCGCCATCGGGATGAGCACCGCCAGCAGCACGATCAGCACCACCATGACCCCCAGGAAGATCATAGACAGGCGCGCGCTGATGGAGAAGGCCATCACCAGCGCGACAATCAGCGTCATCGGCGCGCGGGTGCAGAGCATCATCACCATCTGGAAGGCGTTCTGCACGTTGGTCACGTCCGTCGTCAGGCGCGTGACGAGGCCGGCGGTGGAGAACTTATCGATGTTGGAAAAAGAGTACGCCTGAATCCGGCCGAACATCGTCTCGCGCAGGTTGCAGGCAAAGCCCGTGGACGCGCGGGAGGAGTGCGTGCCGGCCTGCACGCCAAAAAACGCGGCGAGCGCCGCCATCACCATCATCAGAACGCCGGTCCTGACCACATGCGCCATATCGCCCACCGCGATGCCGTCGTCGATGATGGACGCGGTGAGGTACGGGATATAAATTTCCAAAATGACGCAGAGCGTCGTGAACATGGGCGAGAGCAGGGCGTTCTTCTTATACGGCCCAACCTGCCCGCCAAGGCGCCCCAGCGCGCCGAGGATCCCCTTCTTCATCATATGCCCCCTTTTCTGCATCTCTTTATCTGCATTCAAAATAATGATAAATGCCCCCGGGGACGGTGTCAATACATAGGAATGTGAACGTTCTGTGAATTCGGTTCATTTTCGCCGTCGGTCAGTCGTCCCCTCCTTGATTCTGAAGGATCCGCGCGTCATGAAATCCTTGACGCGCCGCCCGCGGCCATGCTATCATACAGGCAGAATGATCAAGAGGTGACACGATGCGCAGGTAATTCTGTTTTTATGGACACAAAGCCGCGTGTTTTTGTGCTGCAGAAAAACGGAATCCCTTGCGCCGCCTCCAGCCCTGTCCGGGCTTATTTGCGCGTGACGTCCGCCTGCAGCCCAGCGCTGCGGGCGGTTTTTTGTTATGTAAATCTGAAAAGCATCGGCCTCGTTCGCAAAGGAAAGAGATTTGCGGTACTTGGTCGGTGATGCCGCCGGCAGCATGCCGGTTTTGATGAGGATATGAACGCATGCTTCAGATTCAGCACCTTTCCATCCACCACAACAAGGATCTGACCCCGCTGGTCACGGACCTGTCCTTCTCCCTGCGCGAGGGCGAGCGCGCCGCGCTCATCGGCGAGGAGGGCAACGGCAAATCCACCATCCTGCGCCTGCTCGCCGGGCTGGACGCGCCCTACGTTTCCTATGAGGGAACGATCAGCGTCACAGGCGCGCGCGGCTATCTGCCGCAGGAGCTGCCCGCCGATGAACGCGAAATGAGCGCATATGAATTCTTCAGCGCCAGCCCCGCCTTCTTTGACCAGACGCCGCGGGAGCTCATCGACCTCGCCCGGCAGGCGGCCCTTCCGCAGGACGTCTTCTACAGCGAGCAGACGATGAGCAGCTTCTCCGGCGGGGAGCGCGTCAAGCTCCAGCTTACGCGCATCCTGATGGAGAAGCCCTCGCTGCTGCTGCTCGACGAGCCGAGCAACGACCTGGACCTTTCGACCGTGCGCTGGCTGCGCGGCTTCATCGCCTCCTGCCGCATCCCCACGGTCTTTGTCTCCCACGACGAGGAGCTCCTTGACGCGGCAGCGAACGTCATCATCCACATCGAGCGGCTGCGGCGCAGGCAGGTGCCGCGCGCGACGGTATGGCGGATGCGCTATGAGGAATTCGTCTCGACCCGCGCCTCGTCCATGGCGCATCAGGAGCAGGTCGCCCGCAAGGAGCGGGAGGAATTCGACAAGAAGATGCGCCGCTACGACCAGATCCGCCAGAAGGTCGAGCACCAGCAGAACACCATCTCCCGGCAGGACCCGCACGGCGGCAGGCTGCTCAAGAAAAAGATGGCCGCCGTGACGAGCATGGGCCGGCGCTTTGAGCGCGAGGCGGAGGACATGACCGACATGCCCGAGAGCGAGGAGGCCATCTTCGCCAAGCTCGACTGCGAGCCCCTGCCCCCGGGCAAGGTGGTGCTGGACATGACCCTGCCGGAGCTCACCGTCCCCGGGCGCGTGCTCGCGCGGGATCTGAGGCTCGTCGTTCGCGGGCGGGACAGGCTGCTCCTCGCCGGGCGCAACGGCGCGGGCAAATCGACCCTCCTTCGCGCGATCCATGAAGAGATCCGGGACCGCGCCGACCTGCGCGTCTTCTATATGCCGCAGGACCCATGCGACATGCTGGACATGGACAAGACGCCCGTGGAGATGCTCGCCGTCACATGGGACAAGGATGAGACCACGCGCAGCCGCATCGCGCTGGGCTCCATGAAATTCACCCCCGAGGAGATGGAGCACCCCTGCCGCGGCCTCTCCGGCGGGCAGAAGGCGAAGCTCATGTTCCTGATGATGGCCAATGCAAGCGCCAACGTGCTGCTGCTCGACGAGCCCACGCGCAACATCTCGCCCCTCTCCGGCCCGGTGATCCGCGCGCTCTTTGCGGAATATCCCGGCTGCATCATCGCCGTCTCGCACGACGAGCGCTTTGCGCGCGAGGTCTGCACGAGGGCGGTGGAGCTTGGGAAGGATGGGCTGAAGGAAATAACAAACGCCCTCATGACGCATTAAGAACCTCACCCGCCCCTGCAGGGAAACGATCGTGCTGCGGCGCGGGAACCTCATCCGCCTCGCTATGCTCGGCACCTTCCCCTCCCAGGGGAAGGCAAAGGTTCACCAAACAACTATTCCTAACACAAGTTTCTTGGATAGAACCGTAACCCCAAAAGCCTTCCCCTGAGAGGGGAAGGTGGCTGCCCGAAGGGCAGACGGATGAGGTTCCCGCCCGCAGGCGCATCCCGCAAAATCAAAACCACCAGTTAAACTGGTGGTTTTGATTTATTCACTTTTCCCGCTCATCTTTTTGGCGATGCTCTGCCCGAAGGGCGTGCCCGCAACGCCGCCGACGCCCGTCTCCTTGAGAGAGACGTCCATCTTGTCGCCAACCTCGCGCATCGCCGCGATGACCTCGTCCGGCGGCACAGCCGAGCGGATGCCGGCAAGCGCCATATCCGCGCTGGACATGGCGATCATCGCGCCCGCGGCATTGCGCTTGACGCACGGCACCTCGACAAGGCCCGCAATCGGGTCGCACACGAGGCCGAGCAGGCTCTTGACCGCGATCGCCGCGGCATGGCAGACCGCCTCCGCGCTGCCGCCCGCCAGATAGCACAGCGCCGCAGCCGCCATCGCGCTGGCGGAGCCGATCTCCGCCTGACAGCCGCCGGACGCGCCCGCGATGGACGCCTTCCTGGCGATGATCTGGCCGATCATGCCGGACACATACATCGCGCGGACCATCGTCTCGTCGTCAAGCCCCTCGCGCTGCTGATAGGGCAGCAGCACCGCCGGGAGCACGCCGCAGCTGCCCGCCGTCGGCGCGGCGACGATGCACTTCATGCATGCGTTGCTCTCGCCCATCTCCAGCGCCTGCGCGATCACGCTGCCGATATACTCGCCGCAGATGGTCTTTCCCGAGGCTGCGTGCGCGCGCATCCTCGCGCCGTCGCCGCCGACCATGCCGCTGCCCGAGCGCAGCGCAGGATCGTATCCCCGCCCGGCGCGCCGGATCGCCGCATAGAGCATGCGCATGCGTGCGAGGGAATCCTCCCGCAAAGCGCCGCGCTCGCGGCAGTCGTTTTCAAGAATCACATCAAAAAGATCGCGTTCCGCTCCGGCCTGCATCAGCCCGGCAAGGGAATCAATCGCCATATCCGTTTCCTCCTTCAGCCTTATGCCTGCACCTCGACGGGCTCCGCATCCACGAACGTGACGCGGCGGATACCCTCCGTCCGTGCGAGCCATGCGATGCCCTCCTGCGGCACGGCCTTGTCGATCTCAAGGATCATGACGGCGTTTCCGCCGGGATGATCGCGTGAAAGCTGCAGGGTCGCGATGTTGATGCCCTTGTGCGCGAGCATGCTCGTCACGTCGCTGACATGGCCCGGCTGGTCCATATTCTGCACGATGAGCGTCGGCAGATCGCCGGAAAAATTGGCGCGCAGGCCATCGAGCTCCACGACCATGATCCGCCCGCCGCCCAGCGAGGAGGCGACCATCTCCATCGTCCGCCCGCTTCTGGCCGTCAGGATGAGCTTGGCCGTATTGGGGTGCTCGCCCGTCAATTTCACGCTCTCAAAGGTGAAGGCCATGCCCTCCTGCGCGGCGCAGGCAAAGCTCGAGGCGATGCGCTCGTCGTCCGTCTGCATGCCGAGCAGGCCCGCGATGATTGCGCGGTCCGTGCCGTGGCCCCGGCCCGTGGCGGCGAAGGAGCCGCTCAGCCCGATCCATGCATGCACGGGCGTGCCCTCGCCAAGCAGCCGGCGCGCAATGCGCCCGATGCGCACGGCGCCCGCGGTATGCGAGCTGCTCGGGCCGACCATCACCGGCCCCAGAATGTCGAATATATTCATCGGCTGTCCCCCGTATTATCTGAATGCGGCGGCGCACAGCGCGCCTGTCCTGCCTATGATGATAGCAGAAAGGGGCGGCAAATTCAACCGCGCGCGCTTTTTCCTCTATGAAAAACGCGCGGGATGCTGTACAATAGAGCGAGCGGCCGGCGGAAGCGCCGGCAGAATCAATTCTTACGTCAGGATGTGGCTCCATGTTTTCTTTGGCCGGCGAGCAGGCTCGCCATATGATCGTATTTGACCTGGAATGGAACCAGAGCGCCTACAACCCCAACCACCGCATGCCGCATGAGATCATCGAGATCGGCGCCTGCCGCGTGGACAGGGACTACAACGTTGTAGATACCTTCAGCGCGCTGATCCGCCCGAGGCTGTATAAGAAGCTCGACAAGCATATCCGCTCCGTCACCGGCATCACCCCCGAGGAGCTGAGCTCCGGCGGCACGTTCCAGGACGTCTTTGCCGATTTTGTGCACTGGTGCGGCGACGACGCGCAGCTGGTCACATGGGGCAGGGACGACTACCCCGTGCTCAAGCGCAACGCCGCCTTCTTTATGACCCCGATGCCCTTTGAAGCGCCGCTGGACGCGCAGATGGTCTTCGGCCATGCGTGCCTGGGCGACCCGCATCAGCAGATGAATCTCCACGCCGCGCTCGAGCGCATGGAGCTCACGCCCGACGTGCCCGCGCACAGGGCGGTCTATGACGCGCAATGCACCGCGGCGCTGCTCCCCTGCATCGAGCGCGCGCTGCCCGAGATGGAAGAGGGCCGGCGCAGCCTCCTTCTCGCCGCCGTCAGGAGGGAAAAGAAGATCGCCGAGTCCATGCTCCGCTCCCTGCCCACGCATTACGGCTACCAGACCGACGCGCTGGCGGACGAGAAGCTGATGAACATCCCCTGTCCCGCCTGCGGACAGAGGACGGCGTTTGAGATCCGCTGGTTTGACAGCGGACGGGAAAAGTTCATCGCCCTCTCCCGCTGCCCGCAGCATGGGATGTGCTATGGGCAGATGCACTTCAAGCGTACCCAGTCCGGCATGCTCATCATGCATCAGCGCGCCTACGCGGCGGACGAAAACGAGGCCGCCGACGTGCGCGAGAAGCACAGGCTCTACCTGCTCACCCCGATCAAGAAGCGTCACCACCGGCTCAACATGGACGACGCCATCCGCATGAAGGCAGAGCAGCAGGAGCGCGCGCCGCAGTAATACCCTTCCGGCTTCCCCTTTTCGCAAGGGGAAGCCTTTTCAAACAAAAAGAAAAGCGCGGGGTCCATTCTCCGCGCTTAGCTGTTTCAATTTCCGATTGTCTCAAAATCACGGATCAATCGAGCCCAAGATGAGATTCGATCCTCCGGATCCTCATAACAAGGCTTTCATCGTCCTCCTCGGACATCTTTGCCGTCTTTTTCGCTTCCGTCCGTGCGAGAAGATAATCGCAGGAAACCTCCAGCGTGTCCGCAAGAAGACAAAGCGTCTCAAGACTCGGCTGACGCAGACCTCTCTCATAGAGCCCGACAGTATTGAGGCTCTTTCCGATCACGTCGGCGAGCGCCTGCTGGCTCATATGTTTAGCGGTGCGCGCTGCTTTGAGCCGCTCGCCAAACTTCACCATGTGTAGACACCTCCTACGGGGGATTCACCCGTTTTACAGGCAAAAATCACCTGATACATTTAGTATACTTTTCATTTTGGGATCGTCTACTGACAAAAATGATGTATTTTTCCGTTTTTCACACAATCACTGACTTTTTTAACCGTTATCAGTCAGTTCGGGCTCTTTCTTCGCCCTCTTCTGCGGTCTATTTCCCTCTTTATAGCCGCGTGTCAACTATGGTATAATCGTCTTGTCACGATCTGCCCGCCGCGCCGTCACGCGCGCAGCGATCGCCGTTCCTGCCGCAGCAATACCGAAAGGAGGCGCCGCCATGCCCCATTCTTCCAATGCCCCGAAAGGGGAAAACATGACCATGCGCGCGCTGTATCTGTTTGCCATCCTTTTTGTCGTGGACGGGCATATCCCGCTGCGCGACATGATGGATTTGGGCGGGCTGATGGGATATTACTCCTTTCATCTGCTGCTGTTCGCCTTCGTCTCCGGCTATTTCTTCAGCCCGGAAAAGAGGGCGCTGCCCTCCCTCGCCGCAAAGGCGAAGCGCCTGCTGATCCCGCTCTATCTGTGGAATCTCCTCTACGGCCTGCTCGCCGCCTTCTTGCGCAGGGCGGGCGGCTTTGCCCTCGGGCAGGAGCTCAATGCCTATACGCTGCTGCTCGCCCCGCTGACGGATGGAGAGCACTTCGTCTACAACCTCGGTTCGTGGTTTGTCTTCCCGCTCTTCCTCGTTCAGGCCGGGTATCTGCTCATCCAGCGCGTCTGCGCGCGCCTCTTCGGCGGCAGGTGGCTGCTGCCTTCCTTCCTCGTGAGCCTCGCTGCGGGCAGCACGGCGGCCGCGCTCTGCGCCGGGGGACATCAGGCAGCGCTGCCGCTCTTTGCCATGCGCGCGCTCATCCTCCTGCCGGGCTATGCGGGCGGCGTGCTCTACCGCCGCGCACTCGAATCGCGCGACCGCATCCCCACCGCGCCGTATCTGCTCGTCATCCTCACGCTGCGGGCGCTGCTCTTTGCGCGCTATGAGAATCTGTCCTATCTGCTCTCAAGCTGCAGCTACTTCCCCTGCGGCCCCTTCGGCGTATACGTCGGCGGCGCGCTGGCGATCGCCTTCTGGCTGCGCGTCGCGCGCATCGCCGCGCCCGTTGTGGCCCGCAGCCGCCTCGCGCTCTATGCCTCGCGGCATACGTTTGACATCATGATGCACCATTACATGGGCTTCTTCGCGGTCAACTGTGTCTTCCTTCTGATGAATATGGCGGGCGTCGGCGCGGCGGATTTCTCCGTCCTCTCCTTCCGCACGAAGAGCGGCTATGTCTATACCCCCTTCGGGCGGGAGCAGTTCGCCGTGATCTATGTCGCGGCGGGCATGCTGCTGCCCCTCGCCGCGGCATGGATACAGGAAAAGGCAAAGGGCGCGCTGCTCTCTTTGAAAAAATAAGCGTGCCATACGGGCTCTGTGGCGTATAAGGAGATTCACCTATGCAAAGCACACTCAGCGAAAGCACGAAGCAGCAGATCGCCCTGATCTGCCGCGCTGCACAGCTCATCCTTGAAAACGGCGGGGAAACCTACCGCGTCGAGGAGACGGCCCTGCGCATGGCCAAGGGCTTCGGGCTGAAGAATGTGAATATCGCCGCCTTCCCCACATCGATCTTCGTGGAGGTGGACGGGCACATGCGCGTGACGCGCATCAATCGCCGCGGCACCAATACCACGCGGCTTGAGCGCACAAACAGCGTCTCCCGCAGCGTGGAGCGCGGGGAAATGACCGCGCAGCAGGCGCAGGCGGAACTGGAGGCCATCGCGGCGCTGCCGGGCCTGCCCCTCTGGGTACAGATTGCAGCGTCGGGCCTCACGGCAGCCTCCTTCAGCCTGCTCTTTGGCGGGCGGCTGAGCGCATTTGTCGTCTCCTTCCTCATCGGCATGCTGGTGCAGCTGGTGCAGCCGCTCTTTTCCAATATGGAGATGGGCGCGCTCTTTGGCTGCTTTGCCGGCGGTGCGATCACAGCGCTGCTCGCGCAGGCCTCCTCGCCGCTGCTGCCCGCCGGGAGCGTCAATGCCGTCATCGCCGGCGGCATCATGCCCCTGCTCACAGGGCTGCTGATGACCACGGCGATGCGCGATACGATGTATGGCGATCTCGTCTCGGGCGTGACGCGCGCGGCAGAAGCCCTGCTGCTGGCGGCGTCCGTCGCGCTGGGCGTGTATGTCGGCCTTGAAATAGCCGCGATGATGGGAGGCATGCTGCTGTGATTGGGGAATTGTTCATTGGCGCCGTCGGCGCATTCGGCGGCACAGTCGGGCTGAGCCTGCTGCTCAATGCGCCGCCCCGCTCTATCCTGCCCGCCTCGCTGACCGGTATGCTCGGCCAGCTGGTCTATATGATCCTGCGCCTGCACATGGGGCAGAGCCTGATCGCCAGCTATTTTTTCGCGACGGTGACTGTCGCCGTCATCTGTGAAATCTGCGCGCGCGTGATGCGCATGCCCTCGACGATCTTTCTGCTCAGCGCGCTGATCCCCCTCGTCCCCGGCTACAGCTTCTACGCCATGCTTCTCGCCCTCGTGCAGGACAACGGCATGCAGGCCGCACGCTGCGGCATGGAGGCCGTGCAGGTCGTCGCGGCAATTGCCGTGGGTTCGGCGGTCACGTCCGTCGTCTTCCGCGCGATGATGATGCGCCGACTGCGCCGCGCCGAGAAGATCCAGTAAGCATACAAAAGCCGCTTCACGATGGAAGCGGCTTTTCTTATTTACTTATTTGCGGCCCAGTTCATCCGGCCATAGAGCTTGGTGATGGAGAGGATCTCCTCCCGGAGCTCGGGGGAGAGCTGTTCCCCGGTCACGCGCCAGCGCCAGTTGGTGCCGATGGTCGAGGGCTTATTCGTACGGCAGGTGTTGTCAAGGCCGAGATAGTCCTGCATGGGAACGATGCAGCTCTTCGCCGCCGAGCGCATAGCCAGCGCGATGAAGGCCTTGTGCAGCTGCGCCTTGGGCGTGTAATCATCCCAAAGGTAGCGGCGCGCCATGGCGAGTTCGTTATCCGGGATCTCGTCAAACCAGCCGACCAGCGTCTCGTTGTCGTGCGTGCCGGTGTAGGCGATGCAGTTCTCGATATAGTTGTGCGGCAGGTAGTCGTTGGCGGAGCCGGTGTCGCGGGAGTCAAAGGCAAATTCCAAAACCTTCATTCCCGGGAATCCGCTCTCGCGCACGAGCTGGCGGACGGTGTCCGTCACATAGCCCAGATCCTCGGCGATCATCTCATGCCAGCCCAGATTCGCCTCCACGCAGCGGAAGAGGTCGATGCCCGGGCCCTTCTCCCAGTGGCCGCCCGCGGCGGTCTTCGCGCCGTAGGGGATGGAATAATACTCGTCAAAGCCGCGGAAGTGATCGATGCGCGTGACGTCGTAGAGCTGATGGCAGTACCACAGGCGGGAGAGCCACCAGCTGTAGCCCGTCTGCTTGTGGTAGTCCCAGCGGTAGAGCGGATTGCCCCAGAGCTGTCCATCCGCAGCAAAGCCATCCGGCGGGCAGCCCGCGACGGCCGTGGGCACGTTGTCCTTGTCCAGCTGGAACAGCTCCGGATGCGCCCAGACGTCCGCGCTGTCCATGGCGACATAGATCGGGATATCGCCGATGATCTTCACGCCCTGCCCGTTGGCATAGGCCTTGAGCGCGCGGTACTGCTCGAAGAACTTGAACTGCAGATACTGCTGGAATTCGACGTCAAAATACAATTCGCGGCGGTAGTAATCCAGCGCATAGCCATACCTCAGGCGGATATCCTCCGGCCAGTCATACCAGCACTGGCCCTTGAAGAAATCCTTGAGCGCCATGAAGAGCGCATAATCCGACAGCCACCAGCCATTCTTATCAACGAACGCCTGATAGGCCGGATTCTTACTGATATCGCTGCGCTCGTACGCCCTGCGCAGCAGCGGATAGCGCTGGAAGTACAGCTTCTCATAGTCGATATCCGACGGGTTATCGCCAAAGTCCGCCGCATCGCACTCCTCGCGGGTGAGCACGCCCTCCTCAATCAGCGCCTCGAGGCTGATGAAATACGGATTGCCCGCAAAGGTGGAAAACGACTGATACGGGGAATCGCCGTAGCTCGTCGGGCAGATCGGAAGGATCTGCCAGTAGGTCTGGCCCGCGTCGCGCAGCCAGTCCACGAAGTCATACGCGCTTTTGGAGAAGCAGCCCACGCCGTACCTGGACGGCAGGCTGGTGATGGGGAGAAGAATACCGGCGGCACGATTCATGCTTCATCCGTCCTTTCTCATAGCCATGCGCAGACGCGCATCAAATCACCTTAGTGCAGAAGGTTTAACGATATACTTATCATACCCGACGGGATTTCATTTGTCAATATGAGGTTCACAGCACCTCGTCGATGAATGCATCGACCGCGCGCATCAGCGCCTTCGTATCGCGGCATTCGGAGACAAGCGTGACGACAGCCTCCTTCTCCGGCAGGATGATGGAGAGCTGGCCGTATTTGCCATCCGCCCGGTAGGAGCCGCGCTTGCCCAGCCAGAAGAGATAGCCGTAGGGCATGGGCCCCTGCTGCTTCGCACATTCGTCGATCCACGCGGGGTCGATCAGCTGCTTCCCCTCCCACATGCCGCGCTGCAGGCAGAACAGGCCGAAGCGGTGCAGCTCCGTGATGGTGAGCATCAGCCCCGCCGCGCCGAAGGTGCGGCCCTGCCGGTCGGTCTCCCACGTCGGCCTCTTGATACCGAGCGGCGCAAAGAGGCGCGGCGTCAGATATTCGACCAGATCGCAGCCCGCCCGGCGCTGCACGAGCACGCCCGCCAGATACGGGCCGAGATTGCTGTAGCAGAATCGCCTGCCCGGCACATACGGCATCGGCAGCGCGAGGCACATGCGCACCCAGTCGTCCTCCTCGTAGAAGGGGCGCTGCCCGGCCATCAGATGCGCCTGCGCATGGCCAAGGTGCATGGTCAGAAGATCGCGCACGGTCGCCTTCTGCAGATTCTCTCCGACGTCGCCCGGCAGTTCATCGGCGAAGGCGTCCGTCAGCTTTTCCTCCAGGGAGACAAGCCCCTCCTGCACGGCAAAGCCCACCGCCATGGCGGTAAAGCTCTTCGCTGCGGAATGGATCAGCCGCCTGCACTCCTCCTCCGCGCGCCATGTGACGATCTGCTCGCCCCTGACGGTCACATTCACGCCCAGCACATCGAGCGCTCTTGCCTGATCGATATATGCTTCCAGATTCACGCTGTTCATGATATTTCCTTTCATTCCTCACAAGCCGGCAGATCGACCACGATCATCTCATGCCCGACCGCGGGGAGGAAGACGTCCGTCACATCCGCCATGCGCAGGCGCAGGCTCGAGGTATTGACGCACGGATGGCACCCCAGCGTTGGTGCGGAAAGAACCTCCCTGTCCACCAGCAGCTGCACCTGACGCCCGTGGTCGTTCATCAGGCCCATCACGGAGACGGAGCCGGGCGTGATATCCAGGTACGCCTCCATCGCCTCCGGCGAGGCAAAGGACAGGCGCGCGCTGCCGATCTGGCGGCTCAGGTCGCGGGTCTTAAAGACCTTATCGCCGGGGATCATCAGCAGGTAGAACTTTGTCTTCTGCCGGTTGCAAAGAAACAGATTCTTGCAGATCAGCGTGCCGAGCGCGCGGTCGATCGCCTCGCACGCCTCCATCGTGAACGCCGCCTCGTGGTCGATGCGCTCATATTCAATGCCGAGGCGGTCAAGCAGGTCATATACGCGCATCTCCCGCGCGAGCCTGCCCGCCGCGTCCTGCGGCCTTCCCTTCACAAGCTCAAGCATGTCGGCCTCCCGTTGATCTGTATCCGCAGCCGCCGGGCGGGGCGTCGCGTAGGCAAGGGCTGATGATCTCCATGCGCATCATACAGGCGTCTCCTTTGCTCGGCGGGATGCTTTGAATTCGCTCCAACCATCCTAGCGCAGCGCCGTCCGTTTGTCAAGCGCAGCGGGAATGCACACAAAATCTGCGTTTACATTCCCCGCGCAATCCGCTATACTGAATCCATCAGGGCCGGACGGCCCAAAGAGCCGCAAGGAGGATTTCTTATGAGCGACGCCATGACCGCGATGCTTGAAAGGCGAAGCATCCGCAAATACAAGAGCGACATGATTCCCAGAGAGACGCTGGAATCGATCATCGAGGCCGGCCTTTGGGCGGCCAGCGGCAGGAACAAGCAGGCCGGGATGATCCTCGCCGTCACCAACCGCGCCCTGCGCGATAAGCTCTCGGCGATGAACGCAAAGATCATGGGCGCGCCCGAGGGACACGATCCCTTCTACGGCGCGCCGGTGGTGCTGGTCGTGCTGGCGAACAAGGAGGTCGGCACCTATGTCTACGACGGCAGCCTCGTGATGGGCAATCTGATGCTCGCCGCGCATGAACTGGGCGTGGGCAGCTGCTGGATTCACCGCGCGAAGGAAGAATTTGAGAGCGAGGAAGGCAAGGCCATCCTGCGCGAGCTGGGCGTTGAGGGCGATTACGAGGGCGTCGGCCACTGCATTCTGGGCTATGCCGACTGCGACATGCCCGCTGCCCCGGCGCGCCGCGGCGGGAACGTCTTCTGGGCGGAGTAATGCCGAAGAATAAGCAAAAGATCTCTCTTTTGCTGTATGAGATACCCTGCTTCCCGCAGTCTCCCTCCGTCATCGCTGGATGCGATGCCACCTCCCTCCCGGAGGGAGGCTTTTCTTCATTGTAATCATGCAAATCCCCGCCGATTTGCAGAGCAGCGCATATAATAGGCTCCCTCCGAGAGGGAGCTGACGCGGCGAAAGCCGCGGCTGAGGGAGAATGCAAGACCAACAAAAGAACGAGCCGCAGAGCAATGCTCTGCGGCTCGCGCTTTTGTTTTTTCGGATTACTCCCAAGCCGGGATGTAGACGCCCTTGTACACGGTGTCAAACAGCGCGCGGACTTCGTCGCTGTGATAGACCTCGGCGATGCGGGCAAAGACGGCTTCCTCGGCGCGGTCAGCGCGGGCGGCGATGACGTTGATGATGCCGTGCATGTCGGGGTTGTTCGGGTCATACTGCTCCATGTAGAGCGCCTGGTCGTTGGTCAGGCCGGCGTCTTTGGCATGGGTGCCGTTGAGGAAAGCGATGTGCACGGACGGGTCGCTCATCATGGAGGCGGTCAGCGCGGCTTCCATCTCAAAGAACTCGAGGTTCTTCGGGTTCTCAACGATGTCGGCGACGGTGGCCAGCTCGGTGATGTCCTCGGCGAGCTTGATCAGGCCGGCGGCCTCGAGCATGCGCAGGGCGCGCGCCTCGTTGACGACGTCGTTCATGATCGCGATGCCGTCGCCTTCCTTGACCTCGTCAAGGGAGGTGTACTTCTCGGAGTAGATGCACAGCGGAGCAATCAGCGTGTCGCAGACGGCGACGAGCTCGGTGCCGTTCTCGGCGGACCAGTTGTTCATGAAGTTGTAGTGCTGGAAGGCGTTGAGGTCGACCTCGCCCTCGGCCAGCGCGATGTTGGGCATGATGTAATCGGAGAACTTGACCAGCTCGATCTCGATGCCTTCAGCGGCAAGGGTCGGGATGATGACCTGCTCCCACTGCTCGTTGTTCTCGCCGACGACGCCGACCTTCACGGTCTCGGCGCAGGCCAGCGCAGCGCACAGGCACAGGGACAGGGCAAGGATGATCGCAAGAATCTTCTTCATAATGGTTCCTCCTGAAGATGTTTATCAATCCCGCGCGCGCAGCGCGGAGAGTTGCAGGGTCATTGCCTCAATGCCTTTTGGCGGAGAGGACGTTGCCGATGGACTGGATGATCGTCACCAGGATCAGCAGCACGATGCAGGTGACGATGGTGACGTCGGTCATCTTGCGCTGGAAGCCGTAGCGGATGGCATAGTCGCCAAGGCCGCCGCCGCCGACGCAGCCCGCCATCGCGGAGAGGGTGATGAGGTTGACGACGGTGATCGTCGCGCCGCGGATCATGCCGCCGAGGCCCTCGCGCAGATACACGCGGAAGACGATCTCCCACGGGCCGGAGCCCATGGCCTGCGCCGCCTCGATGACGCCCTTATCCACCTCGCACAGCGCGCTGTGGATCTGGCGGGAGAAGAACGGGACCGTCGCCACAACCAGCGGGAAGATCGCGCCCTTCGTGCCGATGGACGTGCCCATCACAAGGCGCGTGAGCGGGAGCAACAGCGCGATCATGATGACGAACGGGATCGCGCGGAAGACGTTGATGATCTTGTCGAGGATCGAATTGATCCACTTGTTTTCCATGATGCCGCCCGGCGCGGTCACCACGAGCACCACGCCGAAGAAGATGCCGAACAGCGCGCTCGTCGCCGCCGCCGTGCCGACCATCTCCAGCGTCTCAAAGAAGGACTCTGTGAATTCCGGGAAGGTCTTGATGAAGTTGGGTGCGATTTTCGTCAGCAGCTCAGACACGGCAGATCACCTCCACCCGGCTTGCGGTCTTTTCAAATTCGGTGAGCGCCGCCTGTACCGCCTTCTCTTCGCCGCGGAAGACGACGATCATCGTGCCGAACGGGGTGCCCAGCAGCATCTCGACATTGCCGAAGATGATGGAGATGTCCACGCCGTACTCGCGGGAAATCCGGGAAACGGAGGCCTGCGACGTCCGGTCGCCCGAGCAGTCGTAGCGCACGACGATATCGCCGCTGGCAAGACCCAGCGAGGACGGATCGGTCTTGAGGAGCTCTTCGACGCCCTCGATGTGCGTCGTGGTGCGGATAAAGCGGCGGGTGATGGGCTGCTGAGGATTGGAGAAGACGTCGTAGATCCTGCCTTCCTCCACCACGCGGCCCTCCTCCATGACGGCCACGCGGGTGCAGACCTGCTTGACCACCGCCATCTCATGCGTGATGAGGATGATGGTCAGCTTCAGCCGCTCGCGCAGGCGCTGCAGCAGGCGCAGGATGTCCTGCGTGGTCTGCGGGTCCAGCGCGCTGGTCGCCTCGTCGCAAAGGAGAACGGTCGGGTTATTCGCCAGCGCACGGGCGATGGCCACGCGCTGCTTCTGTCCGCCGGAGAGCTGAGAGGGGTAGGCCCCCGCCTTTTCCGTCAGGCCCACGATCTCCAGCAGCTCCATGACCTTGCGCTCCTTGCGTTCCTTGCTCATCTTCGATCCGAAGAGCGGATAGGCCACATTGTCAAAGACCGTGCGGGAATTCATGAGGTTGAAGTGCTGGAAGATCATGCCGATCTTCCTGCGCGTCTGACGCAGCTGGCGCTCAGTCATCTTTGTCAGGTCCTCGCCGTCCATGATGACGCTGCCGCTGGTTGGCCGCTCGAGCAGATTGATGCAGCGCACGAGCGTCGACTTGCCCGCGCCGGAGAAGCCGATGATGCCGAAGATCTCGCCGTCCTCGATGGTCAGGGAGACGTCGCGCACCGCATGCACGCTCTTCTCTTTATCGGTTGTTTCAAATGTCTTGCAGACATGGCGTAATTCTATCATTCTGTATCCCCTTTTCAGGCTGCCGGGAGGCAGCTGAGTGCTATTATATTCCCTTTTGCCCATATAGGCAATGATGAAAAAGGTATGCCCGGTCATAGGATCAGACTATGGCCAACTGACCGAATCCCGCTATTTTGGCCTGAATAAAGAGGATTTTTTCCCCTCTCCGGCGAAACTTTTCTTCATTATACATGGAAAATACAGCGCCGCCAGCGGCGCGGAAGGCAGGCACAGATATGGATTTTATGACCGCAGCAAAGGCCTATGAGGCGGATATGCGCGCGTTTTTCAGGGATCTGCACCAGTATCCCGAGCCGTCCCACTTTGAAATCCGCACCAATGCGCGCGTGCGCGAGGTGCTCGGCGCGGCGGGCGTCGAGCTGCTCTGCCCGGCAGAGAATATCACGATCGCCGTCGTGCGCGGCGCGAAGCCGGGAAAGACGATCGGCATGCGCTTTGACACCGACGCGCTGCAGATGCAGGAATTGACCGACCTCCCCTATAAGTCGAAGGTCGAGGGCATGATGCACGGCTGCGGGCACGACGCGCACACGACCGTCGGCGTATACACCGCGCTGATGCTGCACGACGCGCGCGAGTCCCTCTGCGGCACGTACAAGATCATCTTCCAGCCGGCGGAGGAGGGCGAGAAGGGCGCCAGCGAGGTCATCGCCACCGGGCTTGTGCAGGATATTGACGCCTTCTACGGCCTGCACGTCTGGAGCCCGTACGAAACCGGCACGCTCCACGCCACGGCGGGCGGCATGTGCGCCTGCCCGGATATGTTCAAGGTCACCATCCACGGGCGCGGCGGCCATGGCGCGGCGCCGCACTCCTGCATCGACCCGATCACCGCGGGCGCGGCGATCGTGCAGTCCCTGCAGAGCATCGTCTCCCGCTTCGTCTCCCCGATGCAGAGCGCTGTGGTGACGGTCGGTTCCTTCCACGCCGGCACGCGCTGCAACATCATCGCGCAGGACGCCGTGCTTGAGGGCACGCTGCGCTGCTTTGACGATGCGGTGCACGAGACGATCCTCGAGCGCTTTGACGCCATCATCCATGATATCGCCCGCGCCCACGGCTGCACGGCGGAGATCGAGATCAACCATGTCAGCGGCGTGGTCGTCAACGACGCATCCCTTGTCGAGATCGCCAACCGCGCGGCGGCGCAGCTCGTCCCGCCGGAAAAGATACAGCCGCAGGAGCCCAGCATGCTCGGCGACGACTTTGCCGATTACCGCGCCATCGCGCCCTGCTGCTATGTGCAGGCAGGCATGAATAACCCAGAGAAGGGATATACTGCAGCGCATCACCACGGCCTGTTCACCGTGGACGAGGATGTGCTGGCGCTCTCCTGCGCATGGATGGCGCTGAGCGCGGCGATGACCGCCGGAGAATAACTCCGCAAAAAATTAACGAAAACTGAACAGGAATTTTCCGGATAATCAAGAAATATGTTTTTGATTATCTGTGTCGCTTAGGATTCTGTTCCGGCGTCAATGATCTGGGGGATATGATTCAATGGCTGGCAAGCTGAATGGCGAAAAGCTCAAGTCCTTTCTGTACCGCCGCAAAAGCAATACGCTCGGGCTGTTCATGATTACCGCCTTCGCCGTGGTCATCACGATGCTCTGTGCGCTCACCGGCTTTAAGCGGACGGATTTTCTGGCGATCGTGTGCGTGCTGCTGATGCTGCTGTGCATCGTGCAGCTCTACCGCATGCGCAAGTCGTTCCGCACGATCCGCTCCTTCAAGGGCATGAGAAAAAAGAAGAAGAGAGAGGCCTGAGCATCCCTCTTCCATCTGAAAAGACACAAACCGGGACCGCCTTTCGGCAGTCCCGGTTTTTATGCCGTTGTTCTAATGCTGTATTACAGCATCCTGTGCTTTTCCTTCATCGCCGCAACGATGGAGCCCGTGCGCTCGAGGGCCTCCTCCGCCTGACGCATGATCCTGGCGATCTTCTCCTGCACGAGCGCGTCGGCAACGAAGCTGTCCATGAATACGTCGGCAAAGGAGAGGAAGCCGTCCGTCTCAAGGTCGATATCGCAGATCACGTCGACGTCCTGCAATTCATCCTGAAAGACGGCGAGATCGTCGCCCGCGCGGCGAAGGAGCTGCGCGGCGTCCTCCATCCTGGAGTGCTTGATCATGCTGGCGATAAAGCCGCCACCCAGCATATCAAAGATGCCCCACTTCTTCGCGCTGCTCAATTTGTCGCACGCGTCGGACAGGCTCTTCATCGCGCGTTCGCCGGCGATGATCGCCTCGCCAAGCTGGCGCTTCATCCATTCGCTGTCCTGCGGGATACTGTCATGGGTATACATCCGGTCATATTCCTTTCTGTTCTGTGCTGTATGCAGCTTCTTTTGTTGTCATTTTACTGGGCCGCCCCGTCGGAGACAGCCGCGTCGAGGCTGAAGATGCCGGCGGCGTCCGCGCCGACCACGCCGGGCAGTTCGCCGTTCCAGTTTTCGGCCAGCGTGTTGAGGATGGTCTGATTGGTCAGCTGCGCGCCCACATGCTCAAGGCGATAGGCCTCCGCATCGGCGGCGAGCTTGATGGCGTCGGCCTCAGCCTGCGCGGCGATGAGCAGGCTCTGGGCCTGCGCCTCGCTCTGCTTGATGGCCACCTGCTTTTCGCGCTCGGCCTGGGCAATGGCGGTCTCGTTCTCGGTGGCCGCCTTCTTCTTGAGCTGCTCGGCGACCTGCTTGGACTCGACGGCGGAGATGAACTCGTCGGAGAAGTCAAAGTCGATGATGTTGAAATCATTGACGGAGATGCCCATGCCGGAGAGCTTCGCGTCCAGCTCGTCGCGCATCTTGTCGGAAGACTCAGCGCGCTTGGAGATCAGCTCCTCCGCCGTGTACTGCGCGCAGACGGACTTGAGCACCTCGTGCGTCGCGGGAACGATCAGATTCTCCTCGTAGGAGAGGCCGGCGGACTTATAGATGGAGAAGGTCTTGTCGGCCTGCAGGCGGTAATTGACCGCGAGCGTCGCGGAGACGGTCTGGATGTCCTTGGAGAAGGCCTCGGTATTGAGCTCCAGCTTCTTGATCCTGTTGTCCATGGAGATGATCTTCTGCGCGAAGGGGATCTTGAAATGCACGCCCTCGGAGAGCGCGGAGTCCTCCACCTTGCCCATCGTCAGCAGGATGCCGGTGTGGCCGACGGGCACGGAGGCGAAGCTGTTGAGCCCCAGGATGAGCAGGAGCACAAGGATAACAGAGGCGGCGACGATCAGCTTGACATTCTTCATATGGATTCTTCCTTTCCCCGGGGGCTGCCCGGCTGCGTATCCTATGCGGCTGTGCGCCGCAGGTTTTCTTTGTGGTATCGGGTTCCTCGATCGATTGATAAAAGGATAACATAGTCGCCCGGCAGCGTCAATACGCTCGTTTTTTATCGAAAAGACCCCGATTTCCCTCAAAATACCCTTGATCGGGCGCCGAAGGGGCTGTTTGAGCGGCTTTCCGGCCGGATTTTCGGAAAAAACACGGATATACATATCCCGATTGGATAGATTGATGGCTCAAGGGATTTTCGGCGTTTTTTTGAAGCTTTTCTGCTTGCTCCGCCTTGATTTCTAAAGCAGAACGCCCCGTAAACCATCCGAAAAACAGCAAAAAAGCGTCCCCGCCATCTGGCAGGGACGCTGTGAAGGTTTTAAAGTTACGGCTGCTTGCCGATGTAGGCGAGGATGCCGCCGTCGACGTAGAGCACATGGCCGTTGACGAAGTTGGAAGCGTCGGAGGCCAGGAACACGGCCGGGCCGCCCAGATCGTCCGCCTCGCCCCAGCGCTCGGCCGGCGTCTTGGCGATGATGAACTGATCGAACGGATGACGGCTGCCGTCCGGCTGGATCTCGCGCAGCGGCGCGGTCTGCGGGGTCGCGATGTAGCCCGGGCCGATGCCGTTGCACTGGATGTTGTACTTGCCGTACTCGGAGCAG
>JAGBFR010000034.1 GCA_017936375.1 Clostridia bacterium | reverse complement strand
GGTGTCGTCGCCGCCGATGCCGCAGTTCGTGCCCGGATGAATGTGGGTGCCGCGCTGACGGTACAGGATGTTGCCCGCCAGGACGAACTGGCCGTCCGCACGCTTCGCGCCGAGTCGCTTGGACTCGCTGTCACGGCCGTTGTGGGAAGAACCGGTGCCCTTCTTATGAGCGAAGAGCTGAAGATTCATCGTAAGCATCTGCTTGCCTCCATTCTACTTGCTGTATCCGAATTCGCTTCGGATTGGTTTTTTCGATGTCATTCAGTCCCTGAAGGACTGTCTGGAAAATGATCTGTGCCTTTTCGTTCTGCTTGCCGCCGATCCCCTTGGGCATCATGCAGCGAAGATAACCATCGGCAATCTGCACCTCGGGCTCAAAGCCCGCCACAGCCTCCAATGCATTCACGCATGTCTGCGTCAGCACGGAAACCGCACAGCAGATGAGATCATTCCTCCGGGACTGCGCGCTGCCGGCATGGCCGCTGGCCTCAAAGCCGCGGACAATTCCGCTGAGCGCCGTCCGATAAACCTTAATGGTGGTCATTGCCGGTTATCAGCCGATCTTGGTGATCTCCACCTTGGTGTACGGCTGACGATGGCCCTGCTTACGGCGATAGTTCTTCTTGGACTTGTACTTGAAGACGATGATCTTCTCGCCGCGGATCTGACCCACGACCTTGCCCTCGACCTTCACGCCCTCAACAACAGGCGTGCCGACCTTGACGTCGCCCTCGTTCTCAACGAGAAGCACGTCGAAAGAAACCGTGGAGTCAACCTGAGCATCGATCTTCTCGATGTAGATCACGTCGCCCTCACTGACGCGGTACTGCTTGCCACCAGTCGCGATAATAGCGTACATTTGGTGACACCTCCTAATTCAATACTCGCCGGGCTTAGGTAGCTCGAGGCTTTTACAGACCATTCCCGAGCGGCTTACCTTACAATGATAACAGCTTTTGCTTCTTCTGTCAACGCATTTCAGACGCTTTTCTTCACATTTTTTTGCAGGAATACAAGGTTTTTTCCTGTTATTGTTACGAATCCGGCGCGCGCCGGTCCGCCCGCCGCTCAATAGCCCTCGGCGTGCTCGTTCTTGACGATTTTTACAATCCGGCTGGTGCCAAGGCGCGTCGCGCCCAGCTCGATAAAGCGCTGCGCGTCGTCAAGGGAGGCGATGCCGCCCGCCGCCTTGATCTCCTTGCCCGGGGCCATGTGCCTGGCCATCAGCGCCACATCGTCAAACGTCGCGCCCGCGGTGGAGAAGCCCGTGCTGGTCTTGATGAAATCAGCTTTGGAGCGGGAGACGATATCGCACATGCGGATCTTCTCCTCCTCGGTCAGCAGGCAAGTCTCGATGATGACCTTGAGCGGCTTGCCGGCGCAGGCGTCCTTGATCGCGTTGATCTCGGCGAGCACCTCGTCGTCGTGCCCATCCTTGAGCATGCCGATATTGATGACCATATCGACCTCGTCCGCGCCGTTCTTCACCGCATCGGCCGCCTCAAAGACCTTCGCCGCCGTCGTGGAATAGCCCGTCGGGAAGCCGATGACCGTGCACACGCCCACGCTGCTGCCTTGCTCCTGCATGTAAGCCTTGCAGCGGGCGACGTAGGACGCGGGGATGCAGACCGTCGCGGTGCGGTACTTCATCGCGTCGTCGCAGATTTCTCTGATCTGCGCCCACGTGGATTCGGGCTTGAGCAGCGTATGATCGACCATGGAAAGAATCTTGTTCAGGTCCATATTCATTGCCTCCTGTCATGGTGAATGGTTCTTGATTCGCGTGATGTCTCCCCGGTGTGTCCGGGCTGTACCTATATCATGATCATTATACCCTAAATCCCCGCTCTGCGCAACGCGGCGCCCCCTCTTGCGCCCATGTCCGTGCGCAATTTCTCATTCCATTTTCGTCCGATTTATCGTATACTATTGCTATACAATTGCACCTTAGGAGGTATGCACATGATCATCGGCATGAGAGGCCACGACTTTGGCCGCATGGAGCCGGACGTCCTCGCCGCCGCCATCGCGGAGAAGGGCTTCGCCTGTGCGCAGCTGGCCTTTGGAAAGGCGTTTCCCCAGAGCGCCGACGCCTATATGACCCCGGAGGCCCTCGCCTCCATCCGCGCCTCGTTTGAGGCGAACGGCGTCCGCATCCCCGTCATGGGCTGCTACATCAGCGCCAGCGACAAGGACGACGCCGTGCGCGACGCTGCAAAGGCGAAATTTGCCGAGGCGCTGCGCGCCAGCGTGCTGCTCGGCGCGGGCTGTGTCGGCACGGAGACGACGCACTTCACCTTCGACGAGTCCGAGCGCGAGGCGGCGTATGCGCGCCTGATCGACTTCCTGCGCGCGGTTGTGCCCGTCGCGGAGGAATGCGGCGCGATCGTGGGCATTGAGCCCGTCGCCGTCCACACGCTCAACACGCCGGAGCTCACCCGCCGCATGCTGCAGGACGTGCCCAGCGACAATCTGAAGATCATCCTCGACATGGGCAACCTTGTCCGCCCGGAAACCTGCTCCCCCGAGGCGCAGGCCGATATCCTCACCCGCTGCCTTGAGTGCTTCGGCGAGAAGATCTGCGCCCTGCACCTCAAGGACGGCGTCTTCGACGAGAACGGCCATTGGTCCAAGCGCCCGCTCGGCGAGGGCTTCATGGACTGGCAGCACCTGCTCCCCCGCCTCAAGGCGCACAACGAAAGCCTCTGCGTCATGCGCGAGGAGGTCTGGCCGGGCCGCGCAGAGGAGGAGCGCGCGATCATCGAGCGCTGGATGAACGGCGAGCCCGCGTAATCCGTCAAAAGCATTGACAGGCATTGCGCCCGTCATGTATAATATTCCTGCTGTCTGAAGGCAGCCTGACATGAACAAACACGCCATGAAGGCGAATAACCGGCGAACCGGTTGTTTCCTCATGGCGTTTTTTTGCGCCATCCCCCGCCGGGGGCGCAGTGACGCGCCCGATGCGGTTCATCAGAAAGGAGTCCTTCCCATGAAAAACAGTCTCTCCGTCCGCCGCCTGACGCTCTCCGCCATGCTGCTGGCCGTCGGCCTGCTGCTTCCCTTCCTCACCGGGCAGATCCAGCAGATCGGCAATATGCTCTGCCCGATGCACCTGCCGGTCTTCATCTGCGGCATGATCTGCGGCCCCGCGTGGGGGCTTGCCGTCGGCGCGGTCATGCCGCTGCTGCGCAGCGCGCTCTTCGGCATGCCGGTCATGATGCCCGCCGCCGCCGCGATGGCCTTTGAGCTTGCGGCGTATGGCTTTGTCTCCGGCTTCCTGCGCCGCCGTCTGCCGCGCACGCTGCCCATGCTCTACGCTGCCCTGATCGCCGCGATGATCGTCGGCCGCATCGTCTGGGGCGTCGCCTGCATCCCGCTCTACGGCATGGCCGCCAAGAGCTTTACCTTCCAGCTCTTTATCGCCAATGGCTTTATCAA
Organism: Clostridia bacterium; assembly: GCA_017936375.1. Lineage (GTDB taxonomy): Bacteria > Bacillota > Clostridia > Christensenellales > Aristaeellaceae > Ventricola. Next base: position 1,742 of record JAGBFR010000034.1, on the reverse strand, counting down.
TGCCGTTCCCGGCATCATCCTGCAGCTTCTCGTCATCCCACCCATCGTGCGGGCCGTGCCCGCCTCCCTTTCCGAATAAGTACCTCAAATCATCAAGCCCATACACACGAGGCCGATGCTAGCCCGGCATCCATGCTCATCCTGCGGGCCGTTCCCGCTTCCTTCTCCGAATAACCCCAACATAAAGGCGCGTCCGTCACTCCGGGCGCGCCTCTACTTTAATCGTGATGCCTTTATCTTTTTTGAGAATATAGTAGCCATGCAGCGAAAGGCGGCCAAAGTCGCTCATCTTCGCGCGCAGCAGGCCGGGCTCCAGAATCTCGAGCACGCCCCGCTTATCATTGGGATACTCCGTGCGCATCAGCGGATCAAGGATGTAGACATACTCCTCATCGGCATGCGCGACGACCATATAGTGCGAGCTGCCGGTGAAGATCCCCTTGGTGACCGTCGTGATCACGCTTGCGCCGGCCTGCAGCTCCGCATAGACCGTCTCCCAGTCGCTCGTGCCATAGTATTCAAGCCCATAGTCCCGGGCGACATGCTTGAAGAGATTGATCGACGTGCCGGCGAAGTCCGCGCGGTACATCTCCCTCCGCTCGTTGTTGCCCGTAGCGTAGGCGCCCAGCACCTGCGGCAGGTTATAAAGGAAGTCCTCCGCCGTCTCCACCTTGATCGGCTCATGGCGGTTATTGCAGTGGTAGGTATTCACCGAGCAGGGGCAGTAGAAATACCCGTCGCGAGAGGGATTCCTGTGGTCGTTGATCGCCATCATCTCCTCCGGCGTGAGCTGCTTGCTCAGGGCGATGGCCAGCGACGTCGGGCCGCAGCCGCCGCTGCCGAATTCGCGCTTCATATCATAGCGCTTCTGCTCATAGACGGATTCATCCCACACAGGGTCATTTTGCGCATAGTAGTACCACGGGCCCACGCCGGGCACGTCGATATAGCGGCTGTATCCGGGGTTGGCTTCCGCAGCCGTCGCTGTGTCCATCGTCTGGACGGAGAGCGTCTCCGCGAGCGAAGCCGTCGCGGCGAGCAGTGCGATCATCATCAGCGCAATACAAAAGCGGCACTTGATGCCGTTCATCATGTCAATATCCTCCATGGTGATGCATAGTGGATATAGTATACGCCATTTCGGGCAAAAGTTAAAGACTTTATTACAATTTTGTCATAATTTACCTGTTGATTCTCATATGAGATCTGGATTGATCGCGCTGCGGCGCGGGACCTCATCCGTCAGCCCTAAGGGCTGACACCTTCCCCATAGGGGAAGGTCCTTTCGTTTACAGGCAAATCCTGACACTGAGGCACAAGATTAACCATCAATTGTACATAAGATCTTTCGTATTGAATGGAAGCTCTATGACCTTCCCCTATGGGGAAGGTGGCGCGGCAAGAGCCGCGACGGATGAGGTCTCCGCCCGCAGGCAGACGGTCTATCATCGTAGTTCGTAATCTATTCAGAACATGCTTCTCATGCCCATACTTGGCAGGGGCTTATCGATCGCCCCCACCACCCCTTCTCTGCTCCCTGCATCAAAGATATTTCCTTTTTGAGCCTCCCTGGGAGAGTAGGGAGGCAGCCGGGAGCAAAAGAAAAACCCCTAGCTTTTGCTAGGGGTTTTCATTTGGGATCCGGCAACGACCTACTCTCCCGGGCCGTCTCCAGCCAAGTACCATCGGCGCTGAAAGGCTTAACTTCTGTGTTCGGTATGGGAACAGGTGGGACCCTTTCG
>JAGBFR010000033.1 GCA_017936375.1 Clostridia bacterium | reverse complement strand
TAAATTATCGTTTATGAGGTTAATCATGAGGGTCTTTTTCGATGAATCTGGTCAAACCGGATGCATACTGCCTAACAAGAAAGGCAAGTTATATAATGACAATCAACGTCATTTTGTACTTTGTGCTCTTGTTGCGCACGACGAAATAGATGAGGATTTGCTGAAAACAAGATATAAGCAATTCCTTGATTCTCATGGTATAGATTATTCGGAGTTTAAAGGATCAGATATGATGAAAAGGGAGAATAATGAAATTCTCCTTGATTTCATCGATACGATGCTGGATGATAAGCATTTCTATATTTGCTGCTATGATAAGATTTTCTATTTGGCAACGCTGATTAGCTTCTATTTTCTTGGACATCAAATTCAATGCGAGTTTCCTTTGGTATATTATCAGTTGTCAAGCGCATTGTCTCATGAAGATCAGGATATCTTTGAGGAATTCTGTCGCTCTGCGCTTGAAGGAACAGGAGCAAGCCGAAAGAGATTTGCCGAGTTTGTATTGAATTATGATTACAAGAAGATAGATGACGGATTCAATCTTTATAAGGAAGCTGCCCAAAAATATTTGAATGAGTTTTCGGAAAATGATTTTCCTGAATACCCATTGCCGATTGGATGCTATACAGATCCGAAAATCACAAACTTTATTAACCTAAATGCTTTTGGAGAATTGCTTTTAATGCTGAGCATTCTGTATCCAAATGAGTTTTCTTCAGCGGAATTGATACATGATCGCATATTAGAGTTTGAGCCGGAGTTTAAGGATTCGGTATCGTCTCTATATCAAAACAAATTGTCTTTTGCGGATAGTAAAGATGAGATACTAATTCAGTATGCGGACAACGTTGCGAGCATTTTTCGAAAGGCCTATACAGAAACAGTAAGAATTTTTCTGAATCCGAATCCGTGGGATGAGGATAAGGCGTGGTTCCCAACCATTCTATCTAAGTTGATGAAAAAGCTGACATATAGAGCATTTAAGTTTGATACATCGATTGCGGACTGGGCATTGCCTTTCAGTATAGCAGAACTCTTCTCTGATGGTTTTCAGAAAGAGGGGAGAAATAATGCTAATCTCTCTCAATTGCTGATGAGGATCAGAGATGGTATTGAACGTGAGATTATTGCGGGTGACTATTCATTTCGGTTTTGATATGTGTTTAATGGGAGCATTTTGATGGCAGAAGTGAGAATGATGCTTGGTCAAGCTATTGTTGATTGGAATTTCTGGTTGACACTTGTAGCAATTATTGTTTCTATTCTAGCCCTTGTTTACTCAATTAGAGTACCCGAGCGAATTGCAAAGAATCAGGATAAGATTGCGCTGCTAGAAAAAAGAATCGAGACGTATATAGCACTTGATGGAGTGTTTCAGCAAAGAAGCAAGTATTCTTTTGCAATTGGAAGTCGTGTATTTTACAAAGAACAGCTACAGGATTACAAGTTGAATCCTTTTGTACGTGAGAATATGCATGTAGTATTCACGGTTCGCGCGCTTTTTCCATCAGTCAAAGTAAAACTTGAGGAATTAATGGAGATATATAAGCAGATTAAGCGCATGGATGAACAGATATCGGATGCACTAGATTATTTAATGGGCGCAGACGATGAAAGAAGAAAAAGAATATTCAAACTCTTTGGAGACTATTACGAGATGCCCGAGAATGAGATTCCAAGAAAAGAATTGAAAGAGATTTCGAATAGTTTCTATCTCGAATTTACTGATTTTGTAATGGATGAGTGTAAGGATATTCCATGCAATATTTTTGATCTTGAGCAAGAACAAGAAAGGTTAATGAAAAAAGCTACAGACCTCGAAAATGGTATTTTGCAGAGCCTTGAAGCAGAATTGAGTATTGGATAATGGTTTTGTATCGAACTTGAGTTATGCTAGGTGTGAATTGGTTTTGAGGAGAAGGACATATGAATGCTATTATTCAAATGATGAAAGAAGCTGTTATAGAATGGGAGTTTTGGTTAACTGTTATCACATCGTTTGTTGCAGTGATAGCACTCTTTCAAACCAATAAGCAAACAAAACTAAGCAATAAACAGCATTTGTTTGACCGAAGGCTTCAAAACTATCAATTGGCGTCCAATCTTATTCATCTTTACGAGAGTAATATACTCTCCTTTTATGATGAAGATACAGATGGTAGGGTTGTGGCTGCTCGAATTCACCTTATTTCGTTGACGAAAGATAATTTCTTTGAAAATGTATGTGCATCGGATAATGGCTTTGATAGAGAATATGGAAAAGCACTAATTCAAGCAAGAAATAAGTTGCGTAATTCGGCAGTGGAGACAACTCTGATTTTTAAGGGGAAAGAATCAGAGGATATTTCAACATTCGTACTATGTTATGAGCATGTACTATTAAAACTGTACAGTTTTATTCATGCATTTGATGATACATTATCATCAAGTTCTGTAGTTAGGGAGATTGCGGATGAAGAGGAGTATTTTCAGAGTATCTGCACTGCTTATGAGAAATTAGCTGATGCATATGCAACACAAAAGAGGAGAGGTTCATTGGAAAAACTACAGATGCAGATTAGATTGAAATAGCAATGTTTTTGAAATGGTATTATTCGTTATTGTCACTTAGAGAATAACTCTATACAATGGATATATGATTTCATAAATGGAGATAGTAAAATGGAATATCTTGATGAGTATATTAATGTCCCAGTATTAGGCGATGGAGATAAAGTGTATCATTACACATCTGCTGCAGGATTAAAAGGTATTTGTCAAGGAGAATTCTGGGTAACAGAATGCCATTTTCTGAATGATAGCTCAGAGTTTCAGGTTGGTACAGATGTTTTTCTTGAAGTATTGCGAAAAAACATAATATGGGATGACGTATATGAAGAACTGAAATTAGAAATACTTCGAGAAGTAAAACAGATGAATGAATCTGATACTTTCGACAATACAGGAGCATATTCGGGTAATTATGTTATCTCATTTTGCTTAGACGAAGATAGTCCACTTCTGTGGTCGGAGTATTCAAACTTCATGGGCTATTGTATGAAGTTTGATTTTAAAAAGCTACTTGCTTGCTTTCAGGATGACATGCTTGTGCACGGTAAGGTCATTTATGATCATGATGAGCAGATTGATTGTATAGAAAAAACGCTTGAAAAGCTATTCTTAGAGCATTTTGGACTCGAGGATTTTCCTGCTTGGGATAAAATGAATGTAATGACACTAGCTCAGAAGAAGGAATTTATTTCTTGGACTTCATCTGCTTGCGTTCTGTACAATATGTTCTTTAAAAAGTCATGGTTTCAGGGTGAGCATGAGTATCGATTTGTTTTTATGTCAATCCATGATGGAGGATTCATTAAACCAGAAAAGCGTGATATTCAGCACTTTAGAATCAAGGATGAAGTCCTTATACCTTATATCGAAAAACGGCTTGATGATTTAAGTGGCTTGGAGTCGGTATTGATTGGACCAAAGAATAAAAGTGATATAGCAGTGAGAGGATTGGAATACTTTTTCAGGAACTTAAAGCTTGGCGTGGAAGTCAAGAAATCTGAAATGCCGTTGAGATATTGATGGAGAGCCATTATTTGCAAGTCAGTGCATTAAGAAGGATAAGCCTGATTAATAGTGATATTGAGGTAAAGCATGAGTTTTCCTTCCCAAGAAAAAAGCGTTTTCAAACAGGCTAGTGACAAGAGAAACGAAGCAACGATTGCCTCAGCATATTTCAAATCTAGGTATTGGGAGTATGAAATCGCATACAAAGAAGCTGGAGACCGCTTGGTCAAAGAGGCAATAGAAGGCGATTCATTATTCTTGAGTGTATCTGTGTATCCGATTACTTTTTTGTATCGTCAGTTTATTGAACTGTATCTTAAGGATTTGATTCGTCGTTTTGTACCATTAAGCAAAAATCAGAATGGATTAAGTGGCTCACATGATCTTTATGCATTGTGGCATTGTTTGCTCGACTATATTAAAGAGAATATACACTGTTACCCAAGAATAATCCGTGATCGAGATATTCTTGATATTCTCATTGGAACAGATGCATATATTGCTGAATTGTCAGCGGTAGATAGAAAGTCAATGGCATTTCGATATCCTGATGATAAGCGACATGAGAACGATTTTTTCAAGAACGAAGTACCAATTGATTTAATCAACTTGAAGGATCGAATTGAGGAATTGGCGAATTTTCTGTGTACAATGGAAGAGTATTTTGCCTATAATCGTCAACTTGAAGATGAAGCGCAAAACGATATGTTATGAGGGATTTGCGATGTCTACTACGTTTACTGAATCCAACTACGAATCAGCAGTGATCCAGTTATTCACCGATCACATGGGCTATAACTATGCCTATGGCCCCGATGTATCGCGTGATTATCACTCTGTATTGTATGAGGGCATGCTTATGCCTGCGCTGCAACGGATCAATCCTCGTTTGCCGCAGTCTGCGTTGACGGAGGCGGTGTATAAGCTGACGAATATCGAGAGCGGTACGCTTGTGCAGAAGAACATGGTCTTCATGGATTATTTGCAGAATGGTGTTCCGGTGAAGTATGTCATTGGCGGTGAAGAACGCGCGGATCTGGTGTATCTAGTAGATTATGAGACGCCCGCGAAGAATGACTTTACCGTTGCGAATCAGTGGACGATTGTGGAGCATTCCGAGAAGCGACCTGATGTGATTCTCTTTGTCAATGGCCTGCCGCTGGTTGTGGTTGAACTCAAGTCTCCTTCGCGTGAAGAAACGGATGCATCTGAAGCATATCGCCAACTGCGCAATTATATGTACGAGATTCCGTCTTTGTTCGTGTACAATGCTGTGCTTGTCATGAGCGACATGAGCGTATCAAAGGCGGGTACGATTACATCTGGTGAAGATCGATTCATGGAATGGAAGACGAAGGATGGCAACTATGAGAATACACAGTATGCCGCCTTTGATACTTTCTTTGAAGGCTTGTTTGATAAGCAGCGCTTTCTGGATATCCTGAAAAACTTCATTTGCTTTAATGTGGATGGGCAGAGCACATTTAAGATTCTTGCGGGCTATCATCAGTATTTTGCGGTAAAGAAGGCAGTTGAATCTACCCGTAAAGCAACACAGACAGACGGCAAAGGCGGCGTATTCTGGCATACGCAGGGTAGTGGTAAGTCCCTGTCTATGGTATTCTATGCGCACTATCTGCAAAAAGCGCTTGAAAGCCCAACAATCGTCGTGATTACAGACCGTAATGATCTGGATGATCAGTTGTTTGGACAATTTGCTCGTTGTAAGGATTTCCTGCGTCAGACGCCGCAGCATGCGGAAAGCCGCAATCATCTTAAGCAATTACTGAAAGATCGTCAGGCCAATGGTATCATCTTTACGACAATGCAGAAGTTTGAAGAAAGCAAAGAAGCATTATCTGAGCGTCGAAATATAGTCGTAATGGCAGATGAAGCCCATCGCGGACAATACGGCCTTAGTGAACGGGTTGTTGTTCGTACGAAAGAAGATGGAGAAATTGAGGCGAAAACGGTTATCGGTACGGCGCGCATGATCCGCGATAGCTTGCCCAATGCAACCTATATTGGTTTCACTGGAACGCCGATTTCATCGAAGGATCGTAGTACCCGCGAAGTGTTTGGTGAGTATATCGATATTTACGATATGACGCAGGCAGTGGAAGACGGCGCAACGCGCCCGGTGTATTATGAGAGCCGTGTCATTCATCTGAATCTGGATCAGAATACACTTGAGCTGATTGATGCTGAATATGATATCATGGCTGAATGCACGGATGCCTATGTCATTGATAAGAGTAAAAAGGAACTGGGCCAGATGGAGGCGATTCTTGGCGCAGAACAGACGATTAACTCTCTTGTCGATGATATCCTAGACCATTATGAAAATTACCGTGCCGATCTGCTTACGGGCAAGGCGATGATTGTGGCGTATTCCCGCGCTATCGCCATGAAGATCTATAATCGGATTCTGGAACTCCGACCGAACTGGACGGAGACGGTTGCCGTTGTCATGACGCAGGGCAACAATGATCCTGAAGAATGGCGTAAGGTCATCGGAAATAAAACGTACAAGGATGAGTTGGCGCGTAAGTTCAAGGATAATGAGTCGCCAATGAAAATCGCCATTGTAGTTGATATGTGGCTGACGGGCTTTGATGTCCCGTCGCTGGCAACGATGTACGTTTATAAGCCTATGGCTGGTCATAATCTGATGCAGGCTATCGCGCGCGTTAATCGTGTGTTCAAAGATAAAGAGGGTGGTCTGGTTGTCGACTATGTTGGTATTGCTACTGCGCTGAAGCAGGCGATGAATGACTATACCAGCCGCGATAAGAAGAACTACGGCAATACGGATGTTTCCAAAGCAGCATATCCGAAGTTCCTTGAAAAGCTGTCCGTCTGTCGTGATCTCTTCCATGGATTTGATTATCAGGCGTTCTTGGACGGGGATGATTTGGCGAAGGCGAGGGTTATTACTGGCGGCGTCAACTTCCTGTTGGGTAAGAATGTTGAAGAACAGCATTTGCCCGAAAAAGAACGTACGCAGTATGTCTATATCAAAGAAGCTATGCTTCTCAAGCAGGCATTGTCTCTTTGTGGAAGTTTGGTCGATGAAAGGACACGCTTTGAAGCGGCTTACTTTGAAGCAGTTCGAACGATGCTTGTGCGTCTGACGGTTGGGGGTACGGGAAAGAAGCTTACTCTGCCGGAGGTCAACGAGAGGATCAACGAACTTTTGCGCCATAGCATAAAGAGCGAAGGTGTCATCAATCTATTCTCGGATGTGAAGTCAGAGTTTAACCTGTTCGATACCAAGTTCCTTGAAGAAATCTCCCGTATGAAGGAGCGGAATCTAGCAGTCGAACTTCTCAAAAAGCTAATTGCTGAACAGGTTTCGATCTACCGTAAGACAAACGTGGTGAAATCTGAGAAGTTCTCAGAGATCATCGCAGAGGCGATGCGCCGCTATCTGAATGGCATGCTGACTAATGAAGAGGTTATTGCTGAATTGCTCAAGCTGGCAAAGGATATCTCGAATGCGCATGCTGAAGGAGAACAGCTTGGTCTTTCTGCTGAAGAACTTGCTTTCTATGATGCATTGACTAAACCGCAGGCGATTAAGGATTTCTATCAGAACAATGAGCTAATTGCATTGACCAAAGAATTGACAGATCTTCTGCGCCAGAACAGAACGATTGATTGGCAGAAGAAGGAGAGTGCAAGAGCTGGTATGCGCCGTTTGGTGAAGCGCCTGCTTAAAAAGCATAAATATCCACCTGAAGGTGTAGAAGATGCTGTCAAAACTGTACTTATGCAGTGCGAAATGTGGACGGATTATACGGCAGTATAGTTGATATAATTGCGGGAATAAGAAGTACATAATATGAATAGCCTTTGCAAATAACCACTGCGGAGGCTATTTTTTGATTCCAGAATAAGAATTCTTTATTCAGGGCGGCGCAGACGACTTCCTATGTGAAAGAAGAGGAAGAAGATAAAGAATACAGATAAAGATATTGAGAATTTCTAATGATCAAGATACATAATGCGGTAGAATAATGCGGTGCTTTCATATGATACGAAAAAAGCCCTCCAATGCTGGAGGACAGATGAACATGATATGCGGCTTTTCATGGATGACGCCGCCGATGAACGCATCACCGTGGACGGGGCATTCACCATAGACGGCAAATGTCCCACCATGCATGAGGAAAAATCCTCCATGCGTGATTAGAGAAATAAATAATAAATACAATAAATAATTGCCGCAAGCGGCGAAGGGCAAAGATTATTCTTCCCAATCATAATCACGTACTAAATGGGGAGAGAAAGAATAAAACGGCTTTGCAGGTTCTTGGGTGGGTTCTGCCGCAAGGGTTTCTTCAAGTACAGGTGCCGCCGCCCCGCCGCCGTCGCTCTTTTTCTTGGTCTTCTTGGGCTTTGGCACATATGACGTCGGCTGCGGCGTCGTGAAGAAGTCGAATTTGGTGTTGGTCTTCTTGATGATATAGCCGTGTTCGAGCAGTTCTTCGAACGCACGACGATAGGAGCTGTCAGAGATGCGAAGCGCATTCTGAACAGCGGCACTGCTGAGTTCAAGTTTGAAGCCGTCCATGTTGCTGCAACAATAAAGATACAGACCGAAACCGCTTCTTGTAAGCGTGGCATATGCTTCTTGCCATTCGTAAATGTCTACCGATACGAAATTCCCATCGTACTTGGGCTTATGGATTTTGATGTCTCTTTGATTTGGAAATGATGCCATAGGTAATGAACCTCCATATATGTTTTCATAGATAAGAAAGCGGCCCGCCGTTGATGGTGAAGAGATTGGTGCTGTATAGTGCGTCGCAGATGACGGGCCTCTATTTTTCTTTTCATACTTATATTTTATAACGTTTTTTCTGCTAAATCAAATTTTCAAGAAGATACAAAATACATGATGGTTAGGTGAAACTGTTCAATGTTGTAAAAAGAAAGCGGCTGTGCTATCATTGATACAGAAAGTTATTTTCAGAATCTTTCTGAGAATTATTGGTAAAGGACTGAATGCTATTCCGTTGTGTTTAATAAAGGATCTGTAAAATACGTTGTTGTGTTTTAATGAGAGCCGATTGGGTATCAAAGCGGTATATAAGGTATACGGTTAGGGGGAATAATGCATGTTGTCGTTCAAGAACTATGATATGCTTTTTGATGATAGACTGATTGATGGAGGACAATTTGTTGAAGGCATTCGTATTGGAATGTACCATTATATGCCAGACAATCAAAAAGCGGGTAAAAAGAAGGTCTTATATGAGTTTTCGTTCAACTTATATGATGATCGATATTATACGATTGCATGTGATTATGATAATTTCTTATATCGGGAGACCGTATATGATATTGAGTCTGAGCAGGAATCAGCCAATCCTCGTAGACCAACTCAAAATGAGTTAAGGCAGCAATTCTTTGCCTGCTACGATATACATACACATATTTTGTATATTTCAGATTCAGAAAAGAAAGGTGTATTGGCGAAGTATTTTAAGGGTGTCTATAATCAGAACGTTAAGATTCGGGAACGTTTTGCATCGTTTGAGGATTTTGAAAGAACGGTCAGGTATCTTAAATCGATTCGTTTTACACAAAGTAGGACGCTAACAAATACTACGCCTCAAGGAACTTTCAAGCAGCGATATGATCCAATTGGCTTGAATGTGCCTGACAAAGTATCAGCTAGATTGGACTATGGTGGACTCGATTTGAGAGAAAGAGAAACGGCTCGAAAGCTTCGCGAATTGAGAGCGCGAAAGGATACAAAGGAGTTTGATTCAGTCGTTATTGTGGGACTAGATGCATTTGGAGTAGAAAAAAGCTTTGATTTCGGTTCTATGGTGACTAGTCTTGAAATTGTTGCAGATGCAGATGAAAATGGACGATATAGTGCAGATGCGGTTATTGAGAACTTGCTGCATGTATTAAGGGCGGAAGAATAAATGTATAAATCAGACCGGGCAGTTATAGTGGGGTTATTTCTGTGTACTTTGAGTGTGGCATTGTGGTTAGAAATTGATTATATAGCAATAGCGTCAGAAGTAATTAGTATTGTATCAATTGCATCTGCGGTGTATTTTGCTGCTTACGCAGGAATACAAAGCAATGAAAAGTTTGCAGAGAAACTGAAGCGAGTCGTTGATCCTAAGAATGGAAAGAGTGAATTGTATACAATCAATGCGTATTTGAAGACGGCACTAGGCGTTGGGATTGTATCAATCATTTGTAGTATTGTGATGATCTTGCTTCGAGAACAAGTTAGCTGGTATGATATGTTTCAAAAGAATTTTAGAGCACATATTTATCATGTATTATCAGCGTGTAGCTTAGGACTTTTTGCTATCAATATCCCATTGATGATACGTATTGTGCAGTTTATTGTAGTGCGTATTGCTTATGGTGAGTGATTTAGATATAGTTATTATTCAGAATGAAGAACCCGTGTTGCTAACTGCAAGCAACGCGGGTTATATTTATTGGGTAAGCGTCAAACCTCCCATCGGCTTGCCCACATTCTAAAAACATGCGAGAATACTCCAAAAATCTAATCGACTTGGTTAGAGTCTAACCGAGTCGGTTAGACAGATGGGAGTGACTCAGTCATGGAACAAGGACTGCAAAAGCTGAATGCAGATCAGCGTCTGGCGGTATGGACACAGCGCATCGCAGGCTGCCGCAGCAGCGGAAAGAGCGTCAAGCACTGGTGCCAGGAGAATGACATTTCGGAAAAGACATATTACTATTGGCAGAGAAGAATCTTCAGAATAGCGCAGGAACAGCAGTCTCCGGAGTTTACAGAACTCCATAGTTTCCGCGCTGTTTCCGCTGTCGCTGCGTCACTTGAGATCTCCGGCGTGAATGTGCAGGTATATGCCGGAGCAGATGAATCAACCTTGTCTGCGCTGTTTCATGCGCTGTCGTCATGCTGAATGACTTCACAGGCGCTGCGCATGTGTACATTGCCTGCGGCTACACGGATATCCGCAAAGGGATAGACGGTCTCGTCATGTTGGTACAGCAGCAGTTCCAGCTAGATCCCTGTTCAGATGCGCTCTTTCTGTTCTGCGGACGAAAGCGGGACAGAATCAAGGCGCTGTACTGGGAAGGAGATGGCTTCGTTTTGCTGTATAAGCGGCTTGAGAACGGGAAGTATCAATGGCCGCGAAACAGCAAAGAAGCCCGTCAGCTCACGGCGCAGCAGTATCGCTGGCTCATGGAAGGTTTGAGTGTGGAGCAGCCAAAAGCACATCGTAAAGTGGACGGCCTTGAGTTCGGATAACTGCATAAAACGTAGATATTGCTTCAAAAATATGGTATAATGTACTCATGAAAAGTGAGAACAAAATCGTGGCGGAGACAGAAAAAACCGTCACGATTTCCATAGAAGAATATGAGGCATTGCAGGAACTCAAGGCGGAGAATGCGAGGCTGAATCAGCAGGTTCAGTGGCTGTTGGAGGGCATTAAACTGAGCCGCAGGAAGCTGTTCGGCGCATCGTCTGAGAAGAGTTCTGTATCTGAGCAGCTCAGCTTTCTATTCAACGAAGCAGAAGTCTATGAGGATCAGGCTGCTGCTCAGGAAGAAGAGTCTGTTTCTGTTGCTGCACATGAGAGAAAGCGCCGCAGCGGCAGTGTGAAAGACGTCCTGCCGGAGAATGTACCGGTAGATGTCGTGGAACACCGGATTCCTGAAGAGGAGCGCATCTGTGACGAATGCGGAACCGTGATGCAGGAGATTGGCAAAGAAGTCCGCAGGACACTGCAAATTATCCCCGCACAGGTGCGTATCCGTGAGGACTGGTACTACACGTATGCCTGTCAGACCTGCAAAGACGAAGCTGAGCATACGCCTGTTGTAAAGGCAGCGAAGGAACCGGCGGTTATTCCGGGCAGCTTTGCATCTCCTGAAGCCATTGCGCAGATCATGGTGCAGAAGTTCGTCATGGGTTCTCCGCTGTATCGGCAGGAACAAGAGCTTGAACGCATGGGTGTGCATCTGTCCAGGCAGACCATGTCCAATTGGATTCTGCGTGCTGCGCAGGATTGGTTGAAGCCTGTGTACGACTGTATGCACAGGGAACTGGTGAAGCGTCAGGTACTCCATGCAGACGAAACTACGCTGCAGGTACTGCACGAACCGGGAAAGAGCGCGCATACGGACAGTTATATGTGGCTGTACAGAACAAGCGGCGATACGGGCAGGCACATCGTGCTCTATGAGTATCAGCCGAACAGAAAAGCAGAACATCCAAAGGAATTTCTGAAAGACTTCTCCGGCTATCTGCATACGGACGGGTATAAGGGTTACCACACTCTGCCTGAAGGTATCCGGGTGGTTGGCTGCTGGGCACATGCACGCCGGTACTTTGACGAAGCACTTAAAGTATTGCCGGCAGCACAGCGGAATTCCTCGCAGGTTCATAAAGGATGGGCATACTGCAACCAGTTGTTTGCCGTTGAGGACAAACTGAAGAAGTGCAGTCCGGAAGAACGATATAACCAGCGGCAGAAAAAGGCAAAACCGATTCTGGACGCCTTTTTGAGATGGGCGCAAAGCCGGAATGCAGCGCCGCAGTCTGCCTTTGGCAAGGCGATCCATTATCTGCTGGAGCAGTGGCTGTACCTGACTGCGTATCTTGAAGACGGCAGGCTGGAAATCAGCAACAACCGTGCAGAGCGAAGCATTAAACCGTTTGTCATTGACAGGAAGAACTTTCTGTTTGCCAATACGCCCGGCGGCGCACAGGGCAGCGCGATCATATTCAGCATGATTGAAACCGCAAAGGAAAACGGGCTTGATCCGTATAAGTATCTGCTCCACATTCTGCAGACAGCACCGGCAATGGATCTGAAACAGGATGTGCAGTTACTGCTGCCGTGGAATGTCCAGATGAATAAGTGAAAATAAGTTTGGCGCGGAGAATGTTGCACTCCGCGCCATGTTTTATTCTAGTTGACGTTTGTAGGTTTGACGCTTACTTTATTGGATTAGTTTTAGATACTTATACACTGTCGGCCTGCTCAGTCCACACACCCTTGCGAACTCGCTGACGTTCATCTGCTTTGCCATGAACGCGGGATAATGCTTGTAGAAGATCGGCGGGATGTCATCCTTCGTGGTTGGGCGGCGACCAATTCTTGCGCCTTTCTCGCGCGCATTTCTCATTCCAGAGCGAACACGAGCACGAATAATTGACAATTCGAGTTCTGAAAAAACCGCACTCATTTGGATGAAAGCTTGACTCATGGGATCTATGTCGCCGTTCCTGCAATCGACTGTGATACTGCCCACGATAATGAGTCTGAGCTTCTTTTGCTTGATGACCTCCACGATCTCACAAAGCTGCTGGGTGCTTCTGGAAAGGCGGCTGACTTCCAGCGTGATAATCGTGTCGCCTTCTTGGGCCGCGTCCAGCAGCATGTTCAGGTTCTGCTTCACCTTGGCGTCGCCGTGTTCATATTCAAAGATGACTTCTTCGGCTCCTGCGGCCTTAAGTTCACGAATCTGGCGGTTGATGTCCTGTTTATCTTCATTCGTACTGCATCGTGCATACCCGTATATCTTGCTCATATTGTCCTCCGTGTCAAAGAAAAGGTCAAAAGGGTCAAAACGTTTCGTTGACGGATTTTGTTTACAGAATTCGCGGCCTTTCGTGGCGTCGTGGGTGACGCCGCGTGTGGAAATGTAAGCACATGTTTTTGTTACATGGCTTCGCACTCCCGAAGAACTTCTTGCCTGTGTGCTTTTTGAAGATTGCGCACATGGTCGCGCAGACCATAAAGCGCTGTTCCTATCGAATCGAAAGCGTCAGCCGCTTCGTATTGTTCGCTCTTATTTGCCAGACCCAGCAGCGGCACAGCGTCGCCCTCATACAGAGCAATCGCGCCTTCGATAATCAGCCGCATTTCATACTGGATGATGCCGGACTTCCAGAGATAGCTTTCTTCCATCGTGTTTCCTCCATAGGCGGCCCTGCGGGGATTTCTCCCCGCAAGGCGCTTTGCTTATTCTCCGAGTATCAGGGCAACTGCTTTCTCTGCCTTACCCGCCGCACTGACGATGAACCTTTTGTCATCCTTCAGGACCTTGAGCCAGTTTTGAACGTAGGCAGCGCTGTTTCGGAAACTGCTGGAGGTTTCAATCCCAGCGTAATTCACTAGCGTTGCCGCGCCAATCTCTGCAATCAGCTCTTCTTTGCTGTATGCTTCCGTTCCAAAGAAGGCGGTCTTCTCAAGGCGGTTCAGGCGGCTTGCATGTCCTGTGCTGTGGGTCAGTTCGTGGAATGCTGTGCTGTAATATTCTGCGGTTTCTGCGAACTGTGCTAGAAGAGGAAGAGTGATGCTGTCAGTAGAAGGCCGATAGAAGGCCCGGTCGCCTTCCTGATGCTGGAGCTTGACGCCGCTTCTTTCGCAGTAGTCATGGATGATGGCGTCGGCGGCTTCGTCTGCGTTGGCGGTGTTGGGAAGTTCTTTCTGGTGCTTGGCTTTCAGCCCTTCGCACTGGTCGATATGGAAGACGTTGAAGTATCTCAGGAAGGGAACCTGTTTCTTTTCGTGGGTATCTTCGTCTTCCTGTTCGATGAACTTCCAGAAGACAACCATGGAGGATTTCTCGCCCTTCTTCACTTTGCCGCCTTCCTTCTGGCACTGTGCAAAGGTGACGTATTCGCCGGGTCTACCGAGAAGCATCTGATTCAGAAGACTGTAAGAATGCCCGGTGACGTGACTGACGGCGTTACCGCTGGCGATCCAAGGCTTCTGCCAAGGGATGATTCCGTTTTCGAGCTGAGCCATAATGCGGTCGGTGACTTCCTTGTAGATATCCATATGCTGTGTCCTTTCTGTTGAAGAGGGAGCACAGCCTGTGTTATAATGACTGTGCTTCCCGGTTTCGTCGTTGTTTCTGGGTGGCTTCCCGCTTGGTGTTGGTAGCACTTCGGCGGGCTGGTCTGAGTGTTTGGTAGACGCTCAGACTTTTTCTTTTTCTTCGGTAGAGAGGGCATCTTCGACCATCCTTCTCAGCCAAAGGAGCGCGGTTTCGAGGGTATCGATTGTCACGGTCAGCTTTACTTTGCCTTGTGCGGTGAGTGCTTCGTTGATGTCTCCGGCATCCCGGTTGATGAAGTCGAGTGCCCCGCGTATCACTAACCGCAAGCGGTAGAGGTCGATTTCTTTGTTCATCTTCTCACCTCACGCAGAAGCGGCGGGTCGTGGTCTGCTTCATGAAGCGTTCTGCAATCTCCGGCATCATCTTTTTGAGTGCGGCAGTGTCGATCCTGCTGGAAACGACGGTCTTCCAATCGACTTTGAAGGCCCCAGCGAGAAGGGTTTCTTCGTCGCCCATGACGCTCTTGATTTCGTCCTCTGCGGCGGCGATTTCTACTTCGATTTCCTCTTTCATTCTCTTGAGTTCCATCAGTTCCTTGATTTTGCCTTCCATATTCGGGTTGCTCATTGTGTATGGCCTCCTTTATGTTTGGTTGCTTTCATCAACCTTATGAGTATATTATAAATGATTTCCTTTATTTTGTCAATGATAATATAAAAGAATTTCTTTATATTTTCGCTTTATTCTTGACGAAAAAAAGAAGATCCTATATAATTTTGTTGGAGGGATGATAATGACTATATCTCAGAAAATCAAAATGGCGCTTGCATATAAGGGAATGAGCGAGGCTGATTTGGCGCGAGCAGTGGGATCGAGTCCGCAGGCGTTCAATCAGAGAATGAAAACGGGGAAATTCTCTTCGGAGGAAATGGAAAAGATTGCGGAAGCACTTGAAGCAGAATACTATTTTGGTTTCTCTTTTAAGGATGGAACAAAGATATGAAAAATGGAGAAGACATTTGATGTCTGCTCCTTGCTGTAAATATGAGAATACATATGGGAATGTGTTGAGGAGTATTTATAGTTAGTTTTTTCTTCAAAATAGGGTTTTGAACTCTTTTGTTTGGATGCTTGTATAGTAAGAAATAGATTCGCTTGTTTTTACTTTATCGAGCATTATGGTGTACTGGGGTTATCACCAATGACATTATAGGAGAGTAGTATATGAGTAGTTTGGGTAGAATTACACGGATCGAGGATTTACGTTCTATTTGGCCCCATGAAGCACGTGATTTTTCTAAATGGCTTGCAAAAGAAGAGAATTTGACACTGCTGAGTGACGAAATAGGAATTGATATTGTTCTGGAAGAATTAGAGTCAGCAGTAGGTGATTTTAGCGTTGATCTTTATGCCCGAGAGGAAGGATCTTCTCGAAGGATTATTATTGAGAATCAGTTGGAGGATACAAACCACGATCATCTTGGAAAGATCATTACATATGCTTCTGGAAAAGGGGCAGAGGTTATCATCTGGATTGTAAAGCATGCTAGAGATGAGCATAGACAAGCCATTGAATGGTTGAACCAACATACGGATGAAAACATTGGTTTTTTCTTGGTTGAGATTGAACTCTGGAGAATTAATGATTCTATTCCGGCTCCAAAGTTTAATGTTGTTGAAAGGCCTAATGATTGGGCGAAAACCATGAAGGCTGCTGGAGGGTTATCTGAAACTAAAAAGCTTCAGTACGAATTCTGGCAGGCGTTTTGTCAATATGCATTTGGCAAAGCTGATTTTGCACAACAATTTTCGCGGCGTAAGGCACTGCCGCAGCATTGGTATGATTTAAGCATTGGAAGTTCTGCCTGTCATGTGGGGTTGACGGTCAATACGGTGAAGAAAACAATTGGTGCAGAAATCTACATCGACGATGATAAGGCTCTTTTTGAGAAGTATAAAAGCAGAAAACAAGAAATTGAAGCTGAACTTAACACAGAATTGATATGGCGTGTTGCAGCGAAGGCCTGCCGTATATTGGCTGTAAACAAAGGGATAGATTTGCAGTGTCGTGAAAAATGGCCTGAGTATTTTGAATGGCTCTGCATTATGACATGTAAGCTGCGTGAGATTACAAAGCAATACGGTTAACATCTGGATCAAGGTTGAGAAGTGCATCTTTGAACTGACTCATTCTAAAGGCAAAACTGCATGACAATATGGAAAACAAAAAGGATAAAAATGGCCCCTTTCTCTGGCATACAATAATGCTGGAGGAAGGGGATTTTAAGTGTGGTGAATTTATGGCTATAGGGGGATAGGTTTCGTGTAGCGCTTTAGCGCTCCAATCTTGAGAATGCCTGACCACCCTATTTACCGGGAGAATTCTTTTTGTAATTCCTTTATGATCTCGTTACGTGCTTGCTTTATAGATTGCTTTGAAATTTCAATCTCAGGAACTATGTTTGAAGGATTTGATTTAATTTCCTCTTTGGAATTGGATGCCAAGGCTGTTTCTATACTATCTAATCTGGCATCTACTTCATTCAGTTTTTCATAAATGGCATATACCCACATGTCGGTTGTTCTTGCAAGGTCATCTATGCTGTCTGGGACGGCATGAAGGAATTCTTTCGTCTGATAATCTTTCTATTCTGCTGTACAAGAGGCACTGTATCGCTGTGAGATTGAACGAAGGTTTGAAGAGGCAATATAGAATCTTGTCCATAGGGATTTATAATCTAACATATCAGGAATATTCTCCTTGCGAGTTTTACTCGCTTTTTATTTATATTAATATTATAAATCGGATTTTTACTTTTTTCAAATTTTGAGAGCGTAATGTTTTTTGCTGCGCAGAATTTCATTTTGTTCTGGATGACGTATGTGGTATACTTTTATCAGTAAGTTATTTGGAGGCGCACGATGACAGAAGGAAATGCTGGGCCGCATTCTGGCAAGCGACTTAATCAGAAGCTGAAGCCGTATGTAGTGCTGCAATATCTACTGAAGAACACCGATGAGAACGTGGTTTCATCGGCGCAGGACATTGTTGCGTATCTTGAGGAATGTGGGATTGATGCGGAACGGCGCTCAGTTTACCGGGATATCAAGGACATCAATCTTGTTGCACTGATGCTGGAGGAAGACTGCTCGGTAGATGAAGCAAAAGAAATGCTGGAAGATGATGAGGACGATGAACTCAAAATCATCGTCTATGATCCGCATAGAAAAGGCTTCTATGTCCGTCAGCGTCATTATGACCAGAATGATATTCGGCTGCTGGCGGAGTGCGTATATGCTGCAAAGTTTGTGACAGAAGGACAAGCTAAGCGCCTTGTAGATGTCGTCTGCGGTTTTGTGAGTGAGCGGCAGGCAGATAGAATCAAGCATAACGCTTTTCTGGTAGATCGTATTAAGACAGAAAACAAGTCTGTGCTGAATAACATTTCTATCATTAACGATGCAATGAGCCTCAGAATAGACGGTGTTACGCATAAACCGGAGAAGATCCGATTCAAATACCTGAAATATGCGATTGAAGATGTCAGCAAACAAGTAGAGCGGCGAAGTGGTGCAGAATATGTGGTCAGTCCGTATCAGTTGCTTATCAATGACGGTAACTACTATCTGCTTGCTTATGATCGGAAGAAGATCAGAACATATCGCGTTGACCGAATGAAGGGGGTATCCTTCACCAGAGAGCCGCGCGAGGGGCAGGAGGAATTCGACAAGATTGACGTCCGCACATACGCACAGCGCGTATTCTCCATGTATAGCGGAAAGAAGAAGCGCGTGACCATCCGGTTCATCAATATGCTCTTGGATGTTGCCGTTGAACGGTTTGGCACAAAAGACGCACAGTACAGCGCCGTGGATGACAAACACTTCACTGTTACCGCAGAGGTGGAAATCAGTGACCTCTTCTTTGGTTGGCTGCTGGGTTTCGGCAGGAGGGTGAAGATACTGTATCCTTCGGATGTGCTGGAGGACTTCCGGGCGTATATCGAAAAGATGAGAGATATGTATATGCCAGATGAAGAATGAGAGGATAAGTGCTTCAAAACCGTTTTGGTGTTGACAAAAGCTGAAGCATAAAGAATCGGTCAAAGGTGATGTCAAATGAATAGGCAGCAATTGGAACAAAAATTGATTTATGCGCTTTGCAAAATTCCGCCTGATTTTGTGAGAGCCAAAGAGTTTGTTGATACATATCGGAATGCTTGTGAAGCAGATGAATTTGACATGTTGCTTCTAAAGCTGATTGGAGAGTATCCGCTCAATTCTCAAGAATGTGAAGAGTGTGATAAGGATATTGAGTGTGCAAAAACATGCCCCAAATATACGCTTAAGCACTTACCGGAAATCATTCGCTTTTTTCTGAATGAAGGGTGGAATCATCAAAAATATGGTATTGGACTTCTGAGTGTGCTGCTATATACAACTGATGGCAAGATTATTCTGGAAATCGCAAAGATGATCCTTGAAATTGGTGTTGATGGCACGAAAGAAGATTTTGATCGTTTGCTTGGATATATTGCTGAAGCAGAGAGCCATGCGCGATGCAGTTGGGTTGATTGCGAAGCGGATGCAGATGACTTGGCTGAATACTATGATCTTGTTTTGAGAGTAAACAGAGGGGATACTTTTTAGGGTAAATGATTGATACTTGGGATTTCTGTTGTATTTTTGCGTTGAAAGCAGTTCAAAAGATGATTCAGAGATGGTATCTGGATATATCGAAGTTGTATCTTTGTTGTTTAAAAGATGATTTGAAGATGAATCCGAAATGCTGGAGGCCTAAGCGAGAGTAAGAGTTACTCTGAAAGTTTGTAAACCAAAACCTCTGTAAACACATGTTATAATACCCATGAGAGAAAGCAATAAAGGGCCGAAAACAGACCGACAAATAGCCAAAAAAGCCCGATAAACATTCCATGAGATACTATGTGTTATTATAATTGAAATGGTGATTTTACACGAACTTTTTACACTTCAAAAAATCGAAGAAATTCAAGCAATATATAGAAAAGTATTTCATGCATCAAAAGCAATGGTATGCGAGTCGTGGTTCCGGTAACAAATGTTTTTCAGCCGACCAATGGGGAGTTTATCGCGCTGGTGTCGGACAGATTAAGGATCAAAGAAAGCGCTTAAGCAGGAAGCAAGATGTAGCATGAGACCCTAAATCTGAATATGAGGAGATCGTCCGTTTCGGGCGGTCTCTTTTTGCTGCATGGGAACTTGAGTGATGGATCTGCGCTGAAAAGGAAAGCGGACAGATGGGAGCGGGAGATTTTGTGATTGAAAAACGGACGCATCAATGCTATAGTGATTTTAGTACATCGGCTCACGATACCTCGGAGCGTGAAAGGGGATAAACATGAATATCGAAGCAAAAACCGTGGATGATTCCCGGGTTGAAACCGTACATATCGTCCGTCCGAATCACCTCAATGGTGCGAATCGTCTCTTTGGCGGCATCCTGATGCAGTGGATTGACGAAGTGGCCGGCATTGTGGCGAAACGCCACTCCATGAGCAATGTGACCACGGCTTCCGTGGATAACCTGACCTTCCTGCACGGCGCATATCAGAATGAGATGGTCGTCATCAAGGGCAAGATGACATGGGTCGGCACGTCCTCGATGGAGGTGTGTGTGGATACTTATGTGGAGAATCTCTCCGGCGAGCGCCGCAGGATCAACAACGCCCACTTCATGATGGTCGCGCTGGATGACAATGACCAGCCTGTTTGCGTGCCTCGCCTGATTCTGCAGACGGACGATGAGCGGCTTGGCTGGGAGCATGGCGAGGAACGCCGCAGAATCCGCAACCAGCGCCGGAAGGATAAGCTGGACGGGATCTGATATATTCAGGATAGATTGATGTAAATAGGCGCAGCCCGGATGATATTTCCTGTCATCCGGGCTGCGCTTGTTTGTACTTGTTTTGTTGGAATAAGAATCAGATCATCCCCAGCAGCGCGAGGCAGACCGCCGCCGCCGCGGGCACGGTCACCGTGTCGTTGCCGCCGTGGCTGATGAGCTCGGTATAGGCTGCAACAGGGGCGGTGAGGGCGGCATGCAGCAGGCAGACGGGCCAGCGCATGGGGGAGAGGAGGGTGAGCGTGATGAAGCCCGCCGTCAGTGCGCAGAGCATCATCGCTGCGCTGCCTTCCCAGGTCTTGCGCTCATCCGCCAGCGGCAGATGGACATGGTGCCTGCCAAATCGCTTGCCGATGAGCGCGGCGGCGGTGTCGCCCACGCCCCACATGAGGATGGCGGCTGCGGCGATATACGGCTTGTCCAGTACACCCCAGCACAGGGCGATCAGCAGCGCATGGCTGCAGAAGAGGAGCAGCAGGCTCACCTTGACCTCGCCCGCATGGCGCTGGGTGAAGAGGCGGTCATAGCCCTTCCAGCCCTCGGCAGCGCGGAGGATCGGATAGACGATTGCGGCGAAGGCGAGGCAGCAGACGCTGGAGATCAGCCAGTCGCGGGAGACCAGCATCATGAACAGGGAAGAGGTGTAGGCGATGGTATGCAGCGCCTTACGCCATACCTCGGGATTGATCGGCAGAAAGGCGCGCGCGGTCAGCAGCACGGCAAGGCATACGCCCAGATACAGCAGATACCGCTCAAAGCAGGCAAGCACCTGCCGCAGCAGCGGGATGGCGGCAAGCGCCTCACGGTAATGGATACCCAGCATGACGACGCCGAGCACCGTCAGTACAGCGCCTGTGACGAGGCCGACGATGCGGTTATTGACCCTGTTGGCAAACTGGGCGGAGAGGATGCTGGCCGCCGTCTCCAGCACGATGCACAACAGAAGAATGTGCCATTTTTCCAGTACGATGGCGGGATCCACCAGAGCATGGCTGATAAAGGCGATCAGGGCGGTAAAGGTCATGATCAGCGTGCTGGTGCCCACGGCGCTCTTTCGCTCCATGCCGAGGAAGGCGGTGAAGACCACCAGCATCATCATTCCGCCGCCGCTGCCGACAAAGCCCGTGCCAAAGCCGATCGTCAGGCCGAAGAACAGCGAGACGGCGAGCCCCTTGAGGCCGAGCGCCGCGCCCTTGTGCACGGTCTTTTCCCGCTGGGTGTCGGGCTTTATGAGAAAGCGGATGCCGATGCCCACGCACAGGAAGAGCGAGAAGGTACCCAGCACCACATTGCCCGCGTGCCATGCGGCGATGCTGCCCGCGATGCACATGGAGATGATGCAGGCCATCATCACGCCGCCGCGGCGCAGATCGATGTTCCTGTGGCGGATATAGATTGCGGATGTGAAGGCGGAGCCCAGAATGTCGGACGCCAGCGCGATGGCTGTGGCGTGATAGGCGCCGGTTTCCCCGGCGAAGGAGGGGCAGAGCACGATCATCACCGGGACCATGACGGTTGCGGCGGACAGGCCGGCGAGGCCTGTGCCCACGCCTGCGGCGATGGCCGCCAGCGTGCAGAGGAGCAGTTCCATAGTGTTTTCACCTTCATAATAGCGTGTATGGAATGATTATAGCTGAATACATGGACATATACAACCTGTACATGCCTGACCTTTGCGGAATATGGACAATATCAGAGGGATGCAGGACAAAACCCGGAGCCATCCAGCGGAGGCTCCGGGTTGATGGTTGTATGCGATTATTTCGATCCGAGATACGCCTCTTTAACGGCCTTGTTGACCAGCAGCTCGCTGCCGGCGCCCGTCATGGTGATGTGTCCCGTCTCCATGACAAAGCCGAAGTCTGCGCAGCGCAGCGCGGCGTTGGCGTTCTGCTCGATGAGCAGGATGGTGATGCCCTCGCTCTTGAGGTCGCGGATGATGGAGAAGATATCCTTGACGACGAGGGGCGCGAGGCCCAGCGACGGCTCGTCCATCATCAGCAGCTTCGGCTTGGCCATCATCGCGCGGCCGACGGCCAGCATCTGCTGCTCGCCGCCGGAGAGTGTGCCGGCCAGCTGCCATTCGCGCTCGCGCAGGCGGGGGAAGCGGCGGTAGATATCCTTGATGTCGTCCTCGATCTCATCCTTGTCATTGCGAAGGTACGCGCCGATCTTGAGATTCTCCTTGACGGTGAGATTCGGGAAGACACGGCGGCCTTCCGGGACGAGCGCGACGCCCTCGGCGACCACGCGCTGCGGGTTGAGCATGGTGATGTCCCGGCCCATGAAGTTGATGCTGCCGCTGCTGGGCTTGACCAGGCCGGAGATTGCGCGCAGGGTCGTGGATTTGCCCGCGCCGTTCGCGCCGATGAGCGTGACGATCTGACCCTGACGGACGTCGAAGCTGATGCCCTTGAGCGCCTCGATGCCGCTGTAATTCACCTTCAGATCGGTGACCTTGAGCATAATCATTCTTCATCCACCCCCAGATATGCCGCGATGACGGCGGGATTGTCGCGCACCTCTTCGGGCGTGCCCTCGGCAATCTGCTTGCCGAAGTCGATGACGTAGATTCTGTCGGAGATGCCCATGACCAGGTTCATGTGGTGCTCGATCATGAAGACGGTGAGGTTGAAGCGATCCTTGATCTCCTTGATGAATGCGCCGAGCTCCTCGGTCTCCTGCGGGTTCATGCCGGCGGCCGGCTCGTCGAGCAGCAGGAGCTTGGGATGCGTCGCCAGCGCGCGGACGATTTCCAGCCTGCGCTGCTGGCCGTAGGGGAGGGAGGTGGCCAGCTCATCGGCGACGCCCTCGAGGCCGACGATCTTCAGCAGCTCCATCGCCTCCTGGCGCATCTGATTCTCTTCCTTCATGTTCAGGCGGAAGGTCGCGCTGAAGACGTTGCTCGTGCGGCGCATGTGCATGGCGATGAGCACGTTGTTGAAGACGGTCTGGCTCTTGAAGAGGCGGATGTTCTGGAAGGTGCGGGCGATGCCCAGCGCGGTGATCTTGTCCGGCGTGTTGACGACGCGCTTGGTATAGAGGCCTGCGTTTTCGCCGGCGTAGCTGCGCTTCATCTTGCCGCTGGGGTAGTTCTCCACGATGGTCTTGCCCATGTAGTCGATGCGGCCGTTTGTCGGCTCGTAGACGCCCGTCACGCAGTTGAAGGCCGTCGTCTTGCCCGCGCCGTTGGGGCCGATCAGGGCGACGATTTCGCCCTCGTTGATGTCCATGGAGAGGTTATTGACCGCGACGACGCCGCCAAACTGCATCGTCACATTCTCCACATGCAATACATTGCGGCTCACGGCTTGATTCCCTCCTTTTTCTTCTTCGGGGTAAACAGGTCCCACAGTTCCTTCTCGCCCATGATGCCCTTGCGGAAGAAGAGCACGACGATCATGATCACCACGGAGAAGACGACCATGCGGAAGCCGGAGCGCAGCAGCGGCAGCTTGACCGTGCCGCCGAAGAGATAGGTCTCCGTGTCAAGGAAGCGCAGCCACCACTCGCTGCAGGCGATGAACAGGAAGCTGGCGATGACGGAGCCGGTGACCGAGCCCATGCCGCCGATGACGACGATCAGCAGGATCTCATAGGTCATCGAGGCCTTGAAGGCGTTGGCCTGCAGCGAGCCCTGATACATGGCCAGCAGCGCGCCGCCGATGCCGGCGAAGAAGGAGGAGATAATGAAGGCCATCTGCTTGTGGTGGAAGAGGTTGATGCCCATGGCCTCGGCGGCGATTTCGTCGTCGCGGATGGCCTTGAAGGCGCGGCCGTAGGTGGAGTTGATCAATAGGACGATCACGCCGATACAGATGGTCGCCGCGGCGAAGACCGGGATGACCGACTTGAAGGTCGGGTAGGTCTTGAGCAGGTTGGAGCCGTTGGTGATCGGGCCGAGGGTATCCCACTGGATGATGGCGCGGATGATTTCTGCAAAGCCCAGCGTGGCGATGGCCAGATAGTCGCTCTTGAGCCGCAGCACGGGCATGCCGATGAGCATGGCCAGCAGCGCGGCCAGCGCGCCTGCGGCGAGGATGCCCACGATGGTCGGAACGGTGAAATTGATGATGCCGCCGTCATAGTACTGGTAGACGGCCATGCGCTTGGCCATGGGGATGGTCAGCACGGCGTAGGTGTACGCGCCCACGAGCATGAAGCCCGCCTGACCGAGGGAGAACAAGCCCGTAAAGCCGTTGAGCAGATTCATCGACACGGCGATAAGCGCGTAGATCGCGCCCTTCTTGAGCACGGTGATGAGCATGGAGCGGCGGCCGAAGTGCTGCTCGAGGAAGTAGAGCCCGACGAACATCAGAAGCAGCAGCGCGATGTTGATGAGGTTTTTCGTTGTCTTTTTCATGCTGCTCACCTCAAACCTTTTCGGAAGTCTTTTCGCCGAACAGGCCCGTGGGCTTGAACAGCAGGATGACGATCAGCAGCGCGAAGGTGAAGGCGTCGGAGAAGGTCGTATAGCCGAGGGCCTTGATGATGTTCTCGCAGATGCCGATGATGAACGCGCCGATGACCGCGCCGGGGATGGAGCCGATGCCGCCGAAGACGGCGGCGACGAAGGCCTTCAGGCCCGGCATCGCGCCGACGGTCGGGGTGACGGAGGTGTAGTTGGAGAAATAGAGCACGGAGCCCACGGCCGCCAGCAGCGAGCCGATGATGAACGTGGTGGAGATGACGGAATTGATCTTGATGCCCATCAGCTGTGCGGTCTCAAAGTCCTTCGATACGGCGCGCATGGCCATGCCAATCTTCGTCTTCTGGATGATCGTGACCAGCGCAATCACCAGCAGGATGGTCAGCACCGGGGTGATGAGGGTGACGACCTTCGTCGTCGCGCTGCCGATGGTGATGGATTCGGAGATCCACGGGATGGTGGGGTACTGCTTGGCCAGGCCGCCGGTGACGTACCACATCAGATTCTGCAGCAGATAGGACACGCCGATCGCGGAGATCATGACGGACATGCGCGGCGCGCTGCGCAGCGGCTTATAGGCGATGCGCTCGACGGTGAAGCCGAGGGCGACGGTGAGCGCGATGACCAGCGGAATGGCAAACTGAACCGGCAGCGCCGTGGCGATATACACCATGAAGAAGCCGGCTGCGGTGAAGATATCGCCGTGGGCGAAGTTGATCAGACGCAGAATGCCGTATACCATCGTGTAGCCGACGGCGATCAGCGCATACTGACCTCCGACCGAGATGCCCGACAGCAGGTAGGGCAGGATTCTGTCAAACATGTTCAAAAGCCTCCGTAAAATGGGATAACCGCCTTCGCATCGCCCCATATAAACCGAACCCGCGCAAGTAACGCGGGTTCGGCTGTTGGGTCATGACAGGAAAGGCAGCGGGATTACTTCGCCAGCTCGGCGACGGTCTGGGTCTTCACGAAGTCGAACGCGCCGGTCTCGGTGTTCGCCTTCTTGATGTAGGCCATATCCTTGTTCGCATCGCCGATCTCGTCGAAGGAGATGCTGCCGGTGACGCCGGTGGTCACGACGGAGGGGAGCGCCTCGGCGATGGCCACGCTGTCGATGGAGTCGGCAGCCTTGATGGCCTCGATGGCGACCATGTACGCGTCATAGCCCAGCGCGGAGACAGCCGCGACGATGTCGTTGCCGCCGTTGTTGGTCTTCTTGTCCGGGTTGGCGTTCAGCCAGGCCTTGAAGCCCTGGACGAACTCGGCAGCCTGCGGGGAGGACTCGTCCTTCTCGTCGAAGAAGGTGGACATGCAGATGGTCAGGTTGGTGCCCTTCGCGGCGTCGAGGATAACGGAGGACTCCCAGGTGTCGCCCGCCAGGATCGGCATGGAGACGTTCATGGAAGCGGCCTGGTTGATCAGCAGGGAGGCCACGGTGGTGCTGGTCGGGCTGAAGATGACGTCCGCGCCGCCGCTGATGGCGTTGTTCAGGTACGCGGTGTAGTCAGAGGTGCCCTCGGTGAACTGCTCGTTGATGACGGTGCCGCCCATGGACTCAAACGCCTTGGCGAAGTAAGTGGCCAGGCCGGTGGTGTAGTCGTCGCCCAGCTGGCTGAGGACGTACGCGGTCTTCGCGCCGAATTCGTCCATCGCGAAGTTGGCCATGACGGTGCCCTGGAACGGATCCAGGAAGCAGACGCGCCAGTAGTAGTCGCACAGGGAGGTCACGCCCGGGTTGGTGCAGGAGCAGCCGATGGCCGGGACCTCAGCGTCGGCGAAGACCTCGCCGCCCGCCATGGAGACGCCGGAGCCGTAGGAGCCGAGCACGATGCTCACGCCCGCGTCGACGAGCTCCTGCGCAGCGGAGACAGCCTTGTCGGTCGCGGACTGATTGTCCACGATGACCAGCTCAACGTCATAAGTCTTGCCGCCGACTTCGACCGTCGGGACGATGGACTTCGCATATTCGATGCCGATCACTTCCTGCTTGCCGCCGGCGCCGTTATCGCCGGAAGCCGGCTCGAAAACGCCGATCTTGACGACGTCCGCCATTGCCGCGGAAGCCGTGAGCAGCAGAGCAAGCGCGAGAACCAGAGAGAGGATCTTTTTCATAGATAAGCACCTCCAAGTTATGTTACATGGAATTATACATAATTATCCGTCCGAATACAACCCCTAAATTAACAGAAATTGAAATTTTATGCGCAAAAAATCGCTGATTCGTGCAGATATGCGGCGAAAATCGACGGTGAACTGCAATGAATGGGCGGATATGATTCGTTTTCGTTCATCTTATCCGGGGTGAAGATGAATGAATGCGCATGCAGAGAATGCGTGCGGCGGGAACGGGGCTGAAAAGGAAGGGGAAGAGGACCAAACATGAAACAAAAGAAGGACGAGTTTGCCCTTTTCTTGGGACAAAAAGCATGATATGATGAACGTATCAGACACTCCGAAAGCTTGAATTCAGGAGGAGCCTATGCCTTCGTAACAATCGGAATCGACTTTGGCACGCTGTCCGGCCGAGCTGCGCTGGTGGATACGGCGGATGGGCGGATTGCGGCCTCTGCCGTCTATGAATATCCGCATGGGGTCATGGACGCTGCCCTGCCGGGCGGCACGCCCCTTGGGCAGGACTGGGCGCTGCAGCATCCGCAGGATTATCTGGACGTCCTCATGCACACCATCCCCGCCGTCATGAAGTCGAGCGGGGCAGACGCCTCGCAGGTCGTCGGCATCGCGCTGGATGTGACCGCCTGCACGGCGCTGCCGGTGGACGGCGACGGCATGCCGCTGTGCATGAAGGACGCCTATCGCGGGAATCCGCATGCCTATGTCAAGCTCTGGAAGCATCACGCCGCACAGGACAAGGCTAACGAGATGACCCGCATCGCGATGGAGCGCGGCGAGGACTGGCTGCCCGCGTACGGCGGAAAGGTATCCAGCGAATGGTCCTTCCCCAAGCTCTGGCAGGTGCTTGACGAAGCGCCGGAGATCTATGCGGCCATGGCCGGCTGGGTGGAGGCGGCGGACTGGATCGTCTGGCAGCTCTGCGGCACATGGGTGCAGAACAGCTGCGCCGCGGGCTACAAGTGCTTTTACAGAAAGCAGGAGGGCTGGCCCTCTGAGGATTACTTTGCTGCGGTGGATGAGCGCCTGCGCCACGTCGTGCGCGAGAAGCTCTCTGCGCCTGTGATACCCATCGGCAGCAGGGCCGGCAGCCTGACGCCGGAGATGGCAGCACGCCTTGGCCTTCGTCCGGGAATTGCCGTGGCGGCGGGCAATGTGGACGCACATGCGAGCGTGCCTGCAGCCGGCGTCACAAAGCCGGGGCAGCTGCTGGCGATCATCGGCACCTCCACCTGTCATATGGCGCTGAGCCGCGTGCGTCATGACGTGCCGGGCATCTGCGGGATCGTCGAGGACGGCATCCTGCCCGGGTGCTGGGGCTATGAGTCGGGGCAGACCTGTGTGGGCGATCACTTCGCCTGGGCGGCGGAGCGGATCACGCCTGCGGCCTATCATGAGGAAGCTGCGCGGCGCGGCGTCTCCGTGCATGCCTATCTGACGGAGCTGGCCTCGCGCCTTGCGCCGGGGGAGAGCGGTCTGCTTGCGCTGGACTGGTGGAATGGCAACCGAAGCATCCTCGCCGATGCGGACCTGACCGGTATGCTCCTCGGCATGACCCTCAGAACAAGGCCGGAGGAGATCTACCGCGCGCTGATCGAGGCCACGGCCTATGGCCTGCGCATGGTGGTGGAAAACTACAGGGAGCACGGCGTGGCGGTGGACGAGGTCTTTGCCCTGGGCGGCATCAGCCAGAAGAACGCCATGGCGATGCAGATCTATGCCGATGTGCTGAATATGCCCGTTCGCGTGGTGGACTGCGCGCAGGGCGGCGCGCTGGGCAGCGCGATCATCGCCGCCGTCGCTGCGGGCGTCTATCCGACGATGGAGGACGCCATTGCGGCCATGGCTGCGCCGGTGCTGTGCGCATATGCGCCGAAGGAGGCGCATGCGGCGGTCTATGACGGGCTGTTTGCGGAGTACAGGCGGCTGCATGATACCTTTGGGCGCGGGGAGAACGATGTGATGAAGCGCCTGAAGGCGATCAGCCGACGCGCGGCCGCCGAGGAAAACATAGAATAAACAGGACGAGAAAGAGGAGAATGTCATGATCCGTTTTGCTGACGCTTCCTTAAATACACTGATTCGGAAGGGCGGGAATGAATGCGCCTGCGGCCGCCGCCATGCGGTGGATATGGATTACCTGAGCATCTGCAGCGGCGCCGTGCAGGAGATCCCGCAGGCGCTTGATGCGATGGGGAAGAAGCGCCCCTTTATCGTCTGCGATGCGAATACGAAGGCGGCCGCGTGGGGCCGCGTGCAGCCCGTGCTGGAGGCGGCGGGGGTGAACTATGTGTTCTTCTGCCTGCCGATGGCGCATGTAGAGCCCAATGAAGAGGCGATGGGCGCGCTCGTCATGCGCTTTGATCCCGCGTGCGACTGCATCATGGGCATTGGCTCGGGCGTCATCAACGACTGCTGCAAGGTGCTCGCGCGTGCCGTCGGGCGCAAGATGATGATCGTGGGCACGGCCCCGTCGATGGACGGCTATGCCTCCAATTCCTCGGCGATGATCCGCGAGGGCGTCAAGTGTACGCTGGTCAACGCCGCGCCGGACGCCATCATCTGCGACGTGGATATCATCAAGGATGCACCCATGCGCATGCTGCGCGCCGGCCTGGGCGATATGCTGGCCAAGTATGTCGCGCTCTTTGAGTGGCGCATGGCCGCAGCCGTGAAGGGCGAATACTATTGTGAGAACGTCGCGGGGCTCATGCGCGCGACGCTTGAAAAGATCGTCGCCCATGCGCCAGGCCTCCGCGAGCGCGACCCCGCCGCCGTGCAGGCGACGGTGGAGGGGCTTGTTCTCTCCGGCATCGCGATGAGCTATGCGGGCGTCTCCCGCCCGGCCAGCGGTTTTGAGCATTATTTCAGCCATCTCTGGGAGATGATGGCGCTGGACAGAAAGATCCCCTTTGAGCTCCACGGCATTCAGGTGGGCGTGGGCACGCTGCTGGCGCTGCGCATCCTCGATCAGGTTCGCACGATGACGCCGGACAGGGAACGGGCGCTGGCCTTTGTCCGCGGCTTTGACGAGGATGCGTGGGACGAGGAGCTTCGCCGGATTCTGGGCGGCACAGCGGAGACGGTCATTCATCTCCGGCGCAGCGTCTTCCATAATAATGACGCCGCCGCACATGCGGAAAGGATCGAGCGGATCATTGAGCACTGGGATGAGATTCTGTATGCCGCGCAGCAGGAGCTGCCGCAGACGGCGCAGATTGAGGCGCTTATGCGCAGCCTCGGCATGGCGATGACCCCGGAGGACATCGGATTTACGCATCAGGATGCCGTGGACGCCTTCCGCGCTGCGCGTGATACGCGGGATAAATACCTGACCAGCTCGATGCTCTGGGACATGGGCGTGCTGCTGGAGATGGAGCTCCCGGAATAAGCGTGTACAGGCCGCCTTTTCCCTTTAACATGAGGGAAGAGGCGGTTTTTGCATTCAGAGCAGAGAACCGGACAAAATGTTTCGTATATTCGTGAAATAGTAATATGGTTTACTGAGATTTAACAGCATTTAACGATTCGTTGTTGTATAATATGAAGTGACGTAATCTGCTTATTCTGCAGTATACAGGAGGCTTACGATGAACATGATGAAGAGAAGCATTGCCCTCGCGCTGATGCTCATGCTGCTGGTCAGCATGGCCGCCGGCGCGCAGGCAGCGACGCTGAAGCTCCCCGCGGGCATCAGCGAGATCGAAGAGCAGGCCTTTTACGGCTCTGCGGCGCTGGATCGGGTTGTCGTACCGGACGGCGTCAAGTCAATCGGCAGCCAGGCGTTTGCGGGCAGCTCGCTGACCAGCATCAATCTGCCGCGCTCGATCACGAGCATTGCGGACGACGCCTTTGCGGACAGCCCCAATGTGAAGGCGACGGTCAAGGCGGGCAGCTATGCCATGACCTACTGCGCCGAGAACGGCATCGACTTTGAGGTGCAGTCCGTTGCGCTGCCCAGTGCTGGTATTCCGGTCAGCGTCAGTGCGAATAAGACCAGCGCCGCCATGGGCACCGGCGTTGTCGGCCTGACGTTCACCAGGGATGACGGCAAGGCATTCGCCAAGGATGATCGCGTGTATATCTCGATCTTCTATCTGAATGCTGACGGCGAAGTGCTCATGACCGACGCGTGGCGTATCGGCGATCTCGACGAGACCTGGGAGATGAGTTTCCAGTGCGCCGGCGCGACGAAGGTGCTCATCGAGATCACGGATCAGAATGGCTTTGGCCCCGGTGAAAAGCATTCCGTCGAGATCAAGCTCACGGGCAGCGATGCGTATGATTACTGCGACTTCAGCGTCTATGGCAATGCCTATCCGGGCGGCAAGGTGCTGGCTGTCGTGACCCTGCGCAATCCGGACAAGATCGAGAAAGCGGAGAAAGTCACTTTGACGACCCCGGCCGGTACGGTCGTTACGCTGGGCGAGATCAGCAAGACCAATACCACGCTGAGCAAGGAGATCCGTATTCCGGCCAGCTGGAAGTTCTATGATGACGAGGGCAACGAGCGCGACTATGTGCTCACGTTCAATGTCGGCGACTACTGGCACGACTGGTATCTGTGGATCGAGCCGATGTGCGATACGGGCCTTGCGGTTAATGCCGGCGAGAGCAGCAGCATTGACTACCGCAAGATCCCGTCCCTGATGCCGTACACCTTTGATGTGGAGAACACCTCGATCGCGACGATCGACCAGTATGGCACAATCACCGGTGTGAAGGCCGGCAAGACCACGGGTACGATGACCACCAACGCAGGCCAGAACTACACCTTTGAGATCATCGTGCGCGATGAGGAGGGCAGTGTCCCGTCTGAGAATGCGCCTGTCTTCTATGTCGCCGCGCCGAAGGCGCAGGCGCTCCATGGCGATGAGGATCTTGAGATCTTCCGGATTTATTCCGACGTCGAGGATTCCCTCTATCTGGATGAGGATATTCCGTATACCCTGAGCTTCTACGACGAGAACAACCAGTTTGTCACCAGCTTTAATGAGTACCGCTATATCAATACCGGCTCCTATGTGAAGATCTGGGCGGAATGGCAGTACTGGGACGACCGCGTCGGCCAGCCGTACCGTTATGTCGAGTTCAGCTTCGGCGAGACCGGATATGAGGTGACTGAGCCGTCCACCGCCCGTGTGGAGGTCATTCACCCCGAGGAGCTGGGCCTGCTGGGCTTCAAGGCTTCCTCCAACTACGGCACCTATACGGCCGGCGATACGGTGGAGATCGAGATCACCTGCACCACGCCGGAGCTGCTGGCTTCCTACGCCGCGGCGGGCCCGGTGAAGGTGGTTCCGCTGTGCCAGAATGGCGCGTATGACATCCTTGAGAATGTGCAGCCCGCCGTCTTCAATGCGGATACGAAGAGCGCGATCATGTCCTTCACCATCAGCGACAATGTCATTCCGGGCGAAGGCTTCTATGTTCCGTTCTACTACGGCACGCAGCAGGTGGGCTACTACTCCGTGATGATCCACTCCGGCCTCAGCCGTCTGGTGTATAACGCTACGATGACTGTCGGCGAGAGCAGCAAGCTGCCGATCACCATCGCGGAGGGTGCGGACTGGAACAATGTCTATTTTGATGTGTTTGACCCGTCCATCCTGACCGTTGACAGCGAGGGTGTGGCGACGGCGCTGAAGGCTGGAGAGACCGAGATAGAGGTCTACTACGAGACCAGCTACGGCATTGTGGATACCGTTTGGCTGTCCATGAGCGTCTTTGAAAAGGCGGAGGGCGAGCTCCCCGTGCTGACGGTCACGCCGCTGACGACGAGCGCCGTTTATGGCGAGCCGGTCAGGGTCAGGGTGCAGCTGAGCGACGCGATCACCACCGGCAATGATTGGATATACTTCAGGCTGACCTCTTCCTTCCAGAATAAGTACGGCGACGTCATTGAGACCTTCAGCGACTGGAAGAATATCCGCTGGACGAAGCTGCTCGGCGAGGGCGTGGTATATGAGCTGAACAACTGGCCGACGAGTGATGAAGGCTTTGCGCTGAAGACCATGGTCATTGTCCCGGGATACACGGACGATCAGGCGAATTTCACCATTGATTATGAAGCGGTGAAGATTCCGGTCACCGGTGTTCCGGAGCGCGGCGAGGTCCGCTACGGCATCAGCCCGAATAGCGCGGAATTTGCGGTTGGCTCCTGGGTCGGCTTCAATGTTTGGCGTACCGGCGATGAGGAAAAGAGAACCGTCGAGCTGAAGAATGCTGCGGGAGAGGTGCTTGATACCACGACCTTCTACGCCGGGATGATGGAGGAATACCTGGAGTTCAGGCTGGAAGAGGACGATTACAAGCCGCTGAGCGAGCAGACCGTCTCTCTGTATGTCGATGGTGAGAAGGTTGAGAACGCTTCTTATACGTTCACCATCGCAGAGCCGCAGCTTGAGTTTGATGGTGCGCCGAACCGCATGTCCCTTGGCAGCTCGTATGAGGTCAGCACGTTCTTTGATCTGGATGGCTACACGTGCGATGTGACGATGAGCAGCAGCGATCCGACCGTCGCAGGCTTTGATGAGAAGGGCTGGTTCACGGCCAATAAGGTGGGCACCTGCATGCTCACGGCTTCCTGTGCGCATCAGACGATCACCCGCAAGGTGACGGTCTTCAACTCCGAGGGTACGGTTGTTCCGGAACTGTATCTCTACAGCGCGGAGAGCCAGGCGCTTAGGTGGCGCAATTCCTGCGACCTGGGCGTTGGCATCATTGGCGACCTGATGGAGATCCCGGCGCACGCTGTGGAACCGAGGGTCAATGTCCAGATTCTGGATGAAAACAAGAATGTGCTCTTCGATGCTGTCGAGGGTGGTCTGGGCTATGACACGCTCTACTGTGCGCTCAGCTCGAATAAGATGACTACCTACTGGTATGACGCTAACGTCTGGATGAAGATGGCTGAGCTGGATGGCCGCTACTTCCGCTTCATCCTGTCGGATAACGAGTCTGCCTATTGCCCCTTTACCATCGATGAGGCGCGCAGCAGTATCGATTATGAGCTGGTACCGCTTGGTGAAGCGAACGACGTTATTGTTGGAATGACGTATCCGGACGAGCTTGCTGCCGGCGAAACGCTTCAGGTTACCTTCACCTGCTATAACCCGGCGAAGCTCGGCGGCGGAAGGCAGATTGCCATCTTCAGTGATTGGGATGAATCTACGGCGCTGGTGACCGGCGTGCTGACGCAGGATGCGCCTGTTGCGACGCTGAGCTATCAGCTTCCGGCGGACTTCGATGGCGATTCGTTCTGCGTGGGCTATCAGAGCAGCGGCGGCGATTATGAGTTTGATAGCTTCTGGCTCAATCTGAAGCAATAAAAGCTCCCCGCTGTGCGTGAAATCTGAATAAGCAAGGCAGCCCTGTTCCGGTTTATCCGGAGCAGGGCTGCTTTTTGCTTGCTGCGGCTGCCGTACGCTTGTGATTAGCTTGCCGGCGTGATACAATAAAGGAAGCGAGGGGTTTTTGCAGGAGAAAGGATGATGAACGGATGAAAAGGATATGGGCGGCGGTGCTGTTTATTTGCCTGCTGCTGTGTGGCTGCGCTGGAGAGCGTGTACATTCCGGAGAACGTGAAGGAGATCGCGGCAGGCGCGTTTGAGGACTGCGCGAATCTGGTGAAGGTAGTCATCGCTTCGGAGGATGTAAGCATCGACGAGGAAGCGTTTAGCGGCTGTCAGGAGCTTCTGATCGTTGCCCCGGAGGCGAGCACCGCCTACGAGTTCGCAGAAGCTCAGGGCTACGAATTCCGCCGCCTGGTGGAATAAGCCGAGAATGATCGGACGCAGGGCAATCTGATACCGAGCGTACAGAGAATAGAAAAAAGGGAGCTGCCGGGATATGGCAGCTCCCTTTTCTGTGCCCGCAGAGAATCGTGGGCAAAGGGGATCAGAAGAGCCCGCCGGGTTGAACCAGCGGGCTGAAAATGATGAGTGCTTGGTAATCGCTTCAGAAGATCAGTTGCTGATCTTCATGGTCTCCAGGCTGGTGCAGTTCTTGAACGCCGCACGGCCGATGGTGGAGACATTGTCGGAGAGGGTGACGGTCTTCAGCGCGGAGCAGCCCTCGAAGGCGGAGGCGCCGATGCTGGTTACGGTCTTCGGCAGGGTAACGCTGGTGAGCGTGGTGTTGCTCTTGAAAGCGTTGTCCGCGATGGCGGTCACCGTCGCGCCCTCGAGCACGGACGGGATGGTCAGCGTGGTCTCGCTGCCGATGTAAGCGGTGATGGTCGCCTTGCCGTCGACGATGGTGTACTCGACCGGCGGCTTGAGGCTCAGGGTGACGGTCTCGGTCTGCACGGAGGCGCCGTACATGTCGGTGACCACGCAGTAGATCTGACGGCCGTCGCGATCCTCGTTCATCGCAACGGAATACTCGTTGGAGGTGAAGGAGGTGGTCTTCTTGAACTCGGTGGAGCCCGGAGCAGCGAAGTACCACTCGTAGGTCAGGCCGTCGCCGGTCGCCTCGAAGGTCACGATCGCAACTTCGCCATCGAGAACGGCGACGCTCAGCGGCTGGGTGGTGATGGCCAGCGGAGCCTTGTACTTGATGGTTGTGGTCTTGGAGGTGACGGTCGCGCCGTAGGCGTCGGTCACCACGCAGTAGGCCTGCAGGCCGGCCATCTCGGTGCCGGCAGCATTCAGGGTGTAGGTATCGGTCGTGGAGGAGGCGGTGAATTCCGCAGCGCCCGGCAGCTTGGTGTACCACTGATAGGTCAGCTCGTCGCCGGTGGCTTCGATATTCAGGGAGATGACAGCACCTTCCTCGATGTAGGTCTCAGCAGTCAGATCCTTGGTGATGGCCAGCGCGCCCTTCATGGAGAGGGTGGCGATCTCGGTGGTTACGGACTCGCCGTAATCATCGGTGATCACGCAGTAGACCTGACGGCCGCTGCGGGCTTCGGTCATCTCGACGAAATAGCTGTTGCCGGTGAAGGACTTGGTGTAGGTGAAGTTGGAGGAGCCGGCGGCGGCATAATACCACTTGTAGGTCAGGCCGTCGCCGTTCGCCTCGACAGTCACCTTCGCCTCTTCGCCCTCAGCGACGACGACGCTCTGCGGCTGCGCGGTGATCTCCAGCGGGGTGATGACCATTTCCATCTTGGCGGTTTCGGTCTGGAGCTTCTCGCCGTACTTGTCCTTGATCACGCAGTAGACCTCGCGACCATGGCGCGAGGCGTTCATGGTGACGGAGTAGGAGGACTTGGTGACGGAGCTCTTGACGAACTCGGTCGCGCCGGCATCCTTGGTGTACCAAGTGTAGGTGAGATCCTTGCCGGTGGCTTCCACAGAGATGGTGGCCTTCGCGCCCGGGGCGACGAGGACGTTCTGCGGCTGGGTGACGATCTCGATCTCCGGAACGATCATGCGCATGCGGACCTTGGCAGAGGTGACCTTGTTGCCGTAGGCGTCCTTGATCACGCAGTAGACAAGGCGCTTATGGCGCGCTTCATTCATGGTGACGGAGTAAGAGGACTTGGTGACGGAGCTCTTGACATACTTGGAGGCGCCCAGGTCCTTGGTGTACCAGGTGTAGGTCAGGCCGTCGCCGACAGCCTCGACAGAGATGGTGGCCTTCTCGCCTTCGGCGACGGTCACAGCCTCCGGCTGCTTGACGAACGCGGCAACCACCTTGTCCTGATACATGGTAGCGACTTCGGACTCAACCTCGTTGCCGTAACGGTCCTTGATCACGCACTTGACCTGACGCTCGTGGCGAGCATCGTTCATGGTGACGGAATAGGAAGACTTGGTGATCTTGCTCTTAGCCCACTCGGTCTGGCCGGCGTCCTTGGTGTACCAGGTGTAGGTCAGGCCGTCGCCGATGGCCTCGATAGAAACCTTCGCGGTCTTCTCGGGCTTGGCATGGACGTCCTGCGGCTGGGTGGTGATCGCCGCATAGGTCTTGACCATCTTCATGGTGACGGTGTTGGAGGTGACGCTGTTGCCATAGGCGTCGGTGATCACGCAGTAGACCTGCTTGCCGTCACGCGCTTCGGTCATGGTGACGGAGTAGGAGGACTTGGTGACCTTGCTCTTGACAAAGTCGGCGTCGCCATCCTTGGAGTACCAGGCATAGGTCAGGCCGTCGCCGGTGGCGGAGACGGAAACTGTAGCCTTCGCATCCGGGGCGACGGAGACATCCTGCGGCTGAGCGGTCAGTTCGAGATCCTTGCGCTCGAGGGTAAGGGTGGCGATTTCGGACTTCTTTTTGCTGCCGGAAGAATCCTTGACCACGCAGTAAACCTGGCGGCCGTCGCTCTTCTCGGTCATCTTCACAGAATAGGCGCGGGAGGTGATGGAGCTCTTGCTCCACTTTTCCGAGCCGGCATTCTTGATGTACCAGGTGTACTTCAGCCCGCTGCCTTCGGCCTTGACGGCGGTCTTGACGGTCTCGCCGTACTCGCCGGTCTTATCCTTCGGCTGGGAGG
The DNA here is from genome assembly GCA_017936375.1 of Clostridia bacterium. Classification (GTDB taxonomy): domain Bacteria; phylum Bacillota; class Clostridia; order Christensenellales; family Aristaeellaceae; genus Ventricola. The sequence continues at coordinate 57,683 of JAGBFR010000033.1, read as the reverse complement.
TGATCTTGACGGCGGCCAGCGCGCTCGCGCACAGGCTGAACGTCAGAACGAGGCACAGCACGAGCGCTGCGCAGCTTTTCGTGAATCTTGACATGGTCTGCACTCCTCATCAATTGGTTTTCAAGAAAAAACGAGGTTCATATACCTTACTCAATTATACCCCTCAATGGCAGGAATTTCAATAGAGATTTGTCCTGCTAATTATTAAACATTGTAAACAAAGAGTTCACATTAGAATACTGCAGAGGCTGGATGCACATCAATCATAAGCGTCCTGCAGGCGAAAAGTAGGGAACAGATGGAAAAGCCTCCGGAAGGGGCGGCTGTTTTTTGCGGATGCCGTCGCCTGCGTGCTTGACATCGGCGGCAGGTGAATGATATAATCAAACGATTCATTTTATGTGCTGAGTATAATGAATACAATTATGCAGTTTTTACCTGATGGATCAGGCGTACATGGCGCGCAGCCGTCAGGCGGGCGCGTTCCCTGTTATTTCCTGAATGGAGGATACGACACATGGAATCTATTGTAGCTTATGTCCGGGCAAATGCTTCTGCGATGCCTGACAAGGTTGCTGTTATTGCCAATGACGTCAAGCTCACCTATGCCGAGCTCTGGCGCGAGGTGCAGGGCGCGGCGGAGTATATCCGCAGCTTCGGCTTTGCGCCCCAGTCCAAGATCGTCGTCAAGGTCGATCAGGACATCTGGTTTGTCGTCGCCTGCTTTGCGATTCACCTGAGCGGCCACGTCCATATCCCGCTGGAGAAGACCATCGGTGTCAAGGGCCTTGAGGACGTCGCTGCGACGCTTGAGGCGAGCATGGTGATCTCCGATCTTGAGCCGAAGGGCGATTTTGTCTCCGTGGATTCCGCAAAAGTCCGCGCGATCGCCAATGAGCATTACCGCGAGGGCCTGCGCTTCAGCCTGCCGACCTCCGAAATGCTCTGCGACATCCTGTATACCACCGGCACCACCGGCAAGTCCAAGGGCGTCATGCTCCCGCACAGGGCGATCGTCGCCGTCTCGGAGAATGTCCGCTATGCCGCGCGCATTAATTCGGAAAACATTTACCTCGTGCCCACGCCGCTCAACCATGCCGGCGCGATCCGCAAGGTCTATGTCTCCATGCTCACCGGTACGACCGTCGTGCTCATCGACGGCCTGACGGATATCCGCCGTTTCTTCCGCTATATCAAGGAATACGGCGTGACCTCGGTCATCCTTCCGCCGTCCGCCGTGCGCATGCTGCTGCTGCTGGCGGCCAAGGAGCTGGCCAAGTACGCCGATCAGCTGGATCACATCCACACCGGTTCCGCCGCCTTCCCGGAGGCGGATAAGGAGCGCCTGTGCGCCCTGCTGCCCAATACCCGCCTTTACTACGGCTATGGCTCCTCCGAGGCGGGCTGCTCCTGCCTGTTCAATTATGCGGAGCACATGGGCAAGCTCAACTGCGCGGGCAAGCCGAATGTCAACGCCGAGATCCTCATCGTCGACGACGACGGCAACGAGGTCAAGGCGACTGCGGACAACCCGGGTCTGATTGCCGTCAGGGGCAGCATGAACATGGTGGGCTACTACAACGAGCCGGAATTGACCGCCAAGTCCCTGCGCGACGGCGTCGTCTATACCAATGACCTGGGCTATGTGGATGACGAGGGCTTCCTCTATGTCATCGGCCGCAGGGACGACGTCATCAACATCGGCGGCCTCAAGATTGCGCCGACCGAGGTAGAGGCCGTGGTGCTGCGCTATCCGGGCATTGCCGACTGCGCCTGCTTTGCCGTGCAGGACAGGATGGGCGGCGCGATTCCCAAGCTGAACATCGTCCCGGACAACGGCTGCGAGATCGACGTCAACGACCTCAAGCGCTTCATGGGCGAGTATCTGGAGGCCTTCAAGATCCCCAAGACCGTCGCCTTTGTCGATTCGATTCCCAAGACCTATAACGGCAAGACCGACCGCAAGCTGCTCAAGTAATTCCCGGCATGCCGGAATAAACATATTGATTCAGGAAAGGAAGCATGAACATGGATAAGATTATCGAGATTCTCAAGAGCGTCCGCAGCGACGTTGACTATGCCAACGAGACCAGCCTGGTCGACGGCAAGATTCTGGACTCCTTCGACGTCGTCGGCATCGTCAGCGAGCTGAGCATGGAGTATGGCGTGACCATCACCATCGACGACATCACCCCGGAGAACTTCAACAGCGCCGAGGCCATCTACAACATGGTCAACAGGCTGCTGGACGAGGAATAATCAACATCGGGAATAAGCATGAGACAGGCGGGAGGATTCTCCGGCCTGTCCAATGCTGTTATGAGGAGATTCTATGTCATATTCTTCGCTTTCATTTTTCATTTTTCTTGCCGTGCTGACGCTGGTGTATTACATTGCGCCTAAGCGTTACCAGTGGTGTGTGCTGCTGGCGGCGAGCTATGGCTTCTATCTGACGGGCGGTGTGCCGCAGCTGATCTTCATCATCTGCTCCACGCTGATCGCCTACTTCGCAGGCCTGAAGATGCAGAGCATCCGCGACCAGGCGAAGGCGGAGATGGAGAAGGCGGGCGAGCTGACCAAGGAGGAGAAGCGCGAGTGGAAAAAGCGCACCAAGGATAAGGTGCACCGCGTGCAGATCCTTTCCGTCGGGCTGACGCTTGGCATTCTGATCGTGGTCAAGTACACGAACTTCGGCATCTCGGTGCTCAATTCCGTGCTCTCCCCGGTCGGCGCGCAGCTTCCCTTCCTTAATATCCTTGTGCCGCTGGGCATCTCCTTCTACTCCTTCCAGATCATGGGCTACCTGATCGACGTGGGCAGGGGCAAGTATGAGGCGGAGCGCCACTTTGGTTATCTGGCGCTGTTTGTTTCCTTCTTCCCGTCCATCGTGCAGGGCCCGATCAACCGCTATGGCGATATCGGAAAGCAGTTCAAGGAGGAGCATAAGTTCGACTACACGACCGTCAAGTTCGGCGTGCAGCTGATCCTCTGGGGCCTCTTCAAAAAGCTGGTCATCGCCGACCGCGCGTCCATTGCGGTCAGCGCGATCTTCAATAACTACATCAATTACGGCGGCGCGGAGTACATCATTGCCACGCTGGGTTATGCCATCCAGATCTATGCTGACTTCTCCGGCGGCGTGGACGTCTCCATCGGCGCGGCGCAGATGCTGGGCATCACCCTGCCCATCAACTTTGAGCGCCCGTACTTCTCCACCTCTCTGGCGGAGTACTGGAGGCGCTGGCATGCGTCTCTGGGCGGCTGGATGCGCGAGTATGTCTTCTATCCGGTCATGCTCAGCGCCCCTGTGACCAAGCTCAGCCAGGCTTGCCGCAGGCGCGGCTGGAAGTATCTGGCCCGCATTGTGCCCTCCACGATCACGCCGTTCGTCGTCTTTACGCTCATCGGCGTCTGGCACGGCGCGAGCTTCAAGTATCTGGCCTTTGGCCTTTACAATGCGACGATCGTCGCCGGCAGCGTGGCGCTTGCGCCTGTCTATAAGAAGGTCGGCGAGCTGCTGCGTATCAATACTGAGACGGCCAGCTTCAAGCTCTTTGGCATGCTTCGCACGTTCTTCATCTGCTGCATCGGTAAGACGCTGGGTCACGCCAGCAGCCTGCGTGCCTCCATGCATATGATCAAGGGCATGTTCACCGATGTGAATCTGGATACGCTCTTCGGCCTTGACGGCACGCTCTTTGCCCTCGGTCTGGATCAGAGGAGCATGTTCGTGCTCTTTATCGCGGTGCTGGTCCTCTTTACGGTCAGCTGCCTGCAGGAGAGCGGCATGAAGATGCGCGAAACCATCGCCAGGCAGAATCTGCTCTTCCGCTGGGCGCTGTACATCGGCATCATTCTGGCCATTCTGATCTTCGGCATCTATGGTCCGGATTTCAGCGCCAGCGAGTTCCTGTATCAGGCGTATTAAGGAGGGGATGAACATGACGAAAAAAGAGTTTCTGCGCAGTGCAGTGCTGATCATCATCCTGCTGCTCCTGATTCTTCCGCTCTGCCATTTCTTCTCCTATGAGAGAGATTATATGTCCGAGCGCTACACGACCTACCACAATCTGCCCAAGGATACGGTGGACGTGGTGATCGTCGGCACCAGCGGCATTGACCGCTACTGGATCGCGGCGAAGGGCTATGCCGAGTACGGCATTACGGCCTATCCGCTCTCCTATGACCATATGTCTGCGTGGCTGGTGACCAATCAGATCCGCGATGCGCTGGAAAACCAGAATCCGAAGCTGATGGTCATCGATATGCGTCCCTTCACGGCGTCTTATTCTGAGAATATCGCCGATTATGAGTCGTCCGCCCATTCTCTGCTGGATATGCTGGACTTCTTCTCGTCCAACAGGCTGGACGGCGTGCGTAAGACGGTCGACGTGATCTCCCGCAAGGTGGAGGATTTCTCTCCGCTGTCCTTCTATCTGCCGTTCATCAAGTATCACACCATGTGGAAGGAGCCGGAGTACTCCATTGAATCCATGAATCGTGAGCCGTCCGAGACGCTGGGCTTCTTCCTTGAGGAGGGACGATCCACGCGCGAGGTGCCGATCAAGACGACCGAGCGCACGGACGAGCTTGTTCCGCTGGATCCTGTCTGCGAAGAGGCGCTCTATGAGGTGCTCGATTATCTGGATACTCAGGATTTCGAGGTGCTCTTCCTGCATACGCCTAAGTACATGACCGAGGCGGAATACGGCAGGGACAACACCATCCGTGCGATTCTGGATGAGCGCGGCTACAAGTATAAGCGCTATGACTCCGAGGATGGCACGTACAACCTCCAGCTGGATTTCTACAACGATACGCACACCAATATCCGCGGCGCAGAGAAATTCACCGATCAGTTTGCATCGTATCTCAAGGAAAACTACGACCTGCCGGATCGCCGTCTTGACGAGGCGTGTGCGGCGGATTGGAACGGCGTGTATGACCGCATCCTCGCGCAGCGCGCCATTCTGGATGAGATGGAAGCGCATGAGAATATGCGCCCGGAGATTACTGTGAAGGCAGTCGAGGGCGGCAATCAGATCGACTGGACTTATTCCGGCAATGCGATGGGCTATATCGTCTACCGCTGCGACGATATGGGCAAGCCGTTCACGGACATCTACGTGGAGTGGGATGGCTCCAAGCGCAGCTATGTCGATACCACGGCGGAGCCGGGCAAACCGTACTATTATGCGGTGCGCGCCTTTACCAAGCTCAGCACCGGGTATAAGTATGGCCGCTTCTCCTACGAGGCGAAGGCTGAGTAAGGCACAGGCTTAATCAAAAAAAGAACGCGTCCTGTTTCCGCTTTGGCGGTACAGGACGCGTTTTTTGATATCGGATAGGGACATGAGCAGCCGCCGGCATTGCGCGTAAGCTGTCTGCCTGGATGAACAGACTGAAAGTCTGTTTGGATCAATCCGCCTTGTCGCGCTTGCGGGTGAGGTAGATATCCAGCTTGTCCTTCATCTTCTCCGGGATCTCGCGGGAGACCGGGCTGTGCGCGGCATTGGTCATCATCTCGACGAAGGTCACGAGGAAATCGACGTCCCTGGCCAGCTGCTCTGCCTTCATGACGGCGAGCGTGTCATAGCTGTTGTGGATGGTCGCGGTATTCTGCGGGGCGATACGGGCAAAGGAGACCGCCGGTACGCCCTTGTCAGCGAAGGGGGTGGAGTCGCTGGAATACACGCCCTGACGCGCCTTGATGCCAAAGCCCTCGATGGAGGCGAGGTACTCGATGAAGTGCACCAGCTTTTCTTCCGCCGTGCAGCAGGCGATGAACTTGCCCATGATGCAGCCGATCATATCGAGGTTCACGTTCAGCGAGATCTTGGAGAGTTCCTCCTCGTGCGCGGCGCAGTAGGCCTTCGCGCCGAGCAGGCCGCGCTCCTCGCTGCCGCAGAAGACGAGGCGCAGGCCGCGGCGGCAGCCCTTTTTGGACAGCGCCTCGGCGATGCCGAGCAGGCCGATGCAGCCGGACATATTGTCATACGCGCCGGTGGAGAGGGAGGTGGAGTCGTAGTGCGCGGTGAGGACGACGGTTTCGTCCGTCTCGCCCGGGATGTCGCAGACGACGTTGCGGCTCGTGCCCATGTACTCGTCCTGCTCGAGGACGATCTTCGCCGTCTTCGCGCCGCTGTTCACGATGGCGATGGCGTCCTTGGCGTTGATGTTCACGCCGGGGATCTTCACGCCCTTGGAGACGTGCGCGCGCAGCTCGCGCTGGTCGATGTCCCTGTCGGCGTAGTTGGCGTTGCCGTCGTAGGTGATGAAGCCGACCGCGCCGCTTTCAAGCAGATCCTGATAGCGCCAGTAGCCAAGGTAACCGTCGATCATGACGATTTTGCCGCGGCAGCCGGCGAGAGAGCAGGCGTCGTCGGAGGGGAGATAGTACAGCGGGGCCTCAATTTCGGCGCTGCCGGCGTTGAGGTAGCCCTTGCAGGGAATGTCGAGGCCATCGACGGTGAGGGACGCGGTCTTGATCGTGGCCATCTGTACCTCGAAGTCCTCAAGATGCGCCTCAAAGCCCAGCGCTTCGCACTCGGCCTTCAGGTATTCTGCGCAGCGCAGCTCCTCCGCGCTGCCGCCCATGCGGACGTATGCAGTCTCGGCGAGAATGCGGTTGATTTTCTTTGTATCCATGGTATATGCACTCCTTTGCATCAATATATGTAGGGATTAACCGAGCTTCCTGTAGCCCAGCTTTGCGCCGCAGCTCTCGCGCACGATGAGCGAGGCCTCCCGCATCAGGGAGAAGGCGCCGGCCTGATTGTCCCTGGCCAGCAGCAGCTCGCGCACGGCGCTCTGCGTCATCTCCTCCGGGTGCAGGTCGACGGTGGTGAGGGGCGGATCGGTGTAGGGGCAGAAGAACTGATTGTCGCAGCCGATGATGGCCATGTCGCTCGGCAGGCTCAGGCCCATCTGCTTGAGCTGCTTGATCGCGCCGAGCGCCATCTGGTCGTTGAAGGCGATGATACCCGTGGGCCAGCGCCGCCTGTCCAGCCCCGAGAGCATGCGCAGCACGGCGCGCTCGCCGCTCTCCGCGTCGAAGCCTGCGTCGACATGATAGGCGGGATCGTCCGGCAGGTCGAGCGCGCGCAGCTCCTCAAGGAAGTTTTCCCCGCGCTTGGAGGGGTCGTTGAGCCGCATGGAGCCGCCGATGAAGGCGATGCGCCTGTGTCCCAGTGCATGCAGATGGCGAACCGGCAGGCGCGAGCAGGCGACCAGATCCGAATGGATGCAGATGCAGTCAAGGTCGACCGCCGGCGGGCAGATGGTGACCACCGGCATGTAGTGCCGCAGGCGCTCGAGCGCCTCGGGCAGGCCGGTGCGCTGGGTGGACCAGATGCCGCCGGCGAAGATGACGCCGTCCATCCGCCTGCGGATGAGCTCGTCCACCAGCTCGCGGGGGATGGGCTTATGCTCCTCGATCTGGAAGAGCCACGCATAGTAGCCGCAGGCCTCCGCCTCGCGGTAGGCGGCGTTATAGACGCGGGTGAAGTAGGGGTTGATGACGGCGGGCATGACGATGGCGATGGTCTTCGTCTGCCCGCGCTCGAGGTCGCGCGCCGAGGCGCTGGGCGTATAGGCATGCGCGTCGATAACCCGCTGCACCTTTTCCCGCGTGGCCGTCTTGACGCTGGGATGCCCGGCGAGCACGCGCGTGACCGTCGCCGTGGAGACGCCGGCTTCGCGCGCGATGTCGTAGATGGTTGCTCTTTTTTCCATGGCGATCCCTCCGTCCGTTGCTGGTCTTCATTATACTACGGATCCGATTTGGATGCAAGAAAATAATGTTACCGATAACATTTTTAAGGAACGCAGAAGATTTGAAAGTAAAGGGGAGGCGAAAAATGAAATCGTGATAAAATCATGCCCAAATCCTTGACATGAATTTTGTCCATGTGTATAATAAAGCCAAGAAAGGGCTGCGGATTCTGGTGATGTGCCGGACATGGCGCTGCTTTGGCAGAATGTTATCGGTAACATTTCTGGAATGGCCCGAAAAAAACAAGGAGGCTGTATCATGAAGAAACTGCTTGCTGTGCTGATGGCTCTGCTGATGGTCGCTGCGATGACCACCGCGATGGCCGAAGGCGTGACCCTCAAGGTCGCCGGCTGGGACATCACCACCACGCCGTACTACACCGCCATCAAGGAAGGCTACGAGGCCGCGAATCCGGGCGTCACCATCGAGTGGGTCGACCTGGCTTCTCAGGACTACAACATCAAGGCGAGCACCATGCTCTCCGGCGGCGACACCACCGACCTGTACTGCGTCAAGGAGCTCTCCGACATGCAGAACTGGGCGAAGGAAGGCCTGATCGTCCCGATGAACGAGATGATCGCGGCTGACGGCTATGCGATGGACAAGTACGCCGGCATGGAAGCCTGCTACGTCGCCCTGACCGACGGCCAGCAGTATGCGCTCCCGTTCCGCGCTGACTACTGGGTCATGTACTACAACAAGGACCTGTTCGACAAGGCCGGCGTCGCGTACCCGACCAACGACTGGACCTGGGATGAGTACGCTGCCATCGCCCGCGAAGTCGCGGAGAAGACCGGCGCCTACGGCACCCACTATCACACCTGGCTGTCTGCTGTTGCCAACTGGGCCGTCTGCGACGGCGTCAACACCCTGGCCGACGGCAAGTACGAGGATCTGAAGTACTTCTACGAGCTCTATCAGGGCCTCGAGGATGACGGCGTCTGCATGTCTTTCGACGAGCTGAAGGCTTCCGGCCTGCACTACTCCGGCGCGTTTGCGCAGGGCAACATCGCCATGATGCCGATGGGCTACTGGTATGTCTCCACCCTGATCGGCTACATCAAGGACGGCACCGCCTCCATGAACTGGGGCATCACCGCCGTTCCGCATCTGGACGGCGTGGCCGCTGGCTCTTCTTTCGGCTCTCCGACCGGCATTGCGATCAGCAAGCACAGCGCCAATCAGGCTGAGGCCTGGAAGTTCGCTGCCTGGATGTGCTCTGAAGAGGGCGCGAAGGCCATCGCCGCCACCGGCACCCGTCCGGCGTACGTGAGCGAGGCTGTCGCTTCCGTCATGGCCGCTGCTGAAGGCTTCCCGACCGACGAAGTCTCCAACGCCGCGCTGCTGCCGACCGCCATCTCCCTGGAGTGGCCGATTGGCGAGGGCGTCAACGAGATCAAGACCATCGTCAACGAAGAGCACTCCCTGATCATGACCCGCGAGGCCACGATCGAGGAAGGCATCGCCGCGATGGAAGAGCGTGCTGCTGAGTTCATCAAGTAATTGGCTCAAGGAAGGGGGAGGGGAATCACCTCCCCCTTTTCTTCGTGAAATGACACACATGCACAGCGGATGATTCCGCCTGTGCCGCGCTGAAGCTCGCCCCGACGCATTCAACCCTGAACGGACCCGGCAGGGCCGCAATGGGTGGGGGCGGGCCTTGGCCGCAAACGCATTGCATGCGAAAGGAAGTGGATAGTATGGCAAACAGTCAGGCGGCGGGCCGCAGAAAGATGACCGCGCTGGAGAAGCGCAATACGCTGATCGCGTATTCCTTCCTCGCGCCGAACTTCATCGGCTTTGTCGTGTTCACGCTCATTCCCGTCGTGTTTTCGATCGTGCTTTCTCTCATGGATTGGAGCGGCGGTCAGAACATCACATTCGTCGGGCTCGATAATTTCCGCTACATCTTCAAGGACTTCTCCTTCACCAAGAGCAATCTGGGCATTGCGCTCAAGAATACCGTCTTCTACACGCTGATGACCGTGCCGCTGACGCTGCTTTGCTCCCTCGGCCTTGCGCTCGTGCTCAATAAGGCCGTCAAGGGCGCGAACTTCTTCCGCGCGGTGTTCTTCTTCCCGTATGTCGCCTCTCTGGTGGCGATCTGTGTCTGCTGGAACTTCCTGCTGATGAAGACCGGCCCCATCAACCAGATTCTCAATGCGCTCGGCTTCACGATGAAGAAGAGCTGGACCTCCAGCCGCGATCTGGCCATCTGGGCGATCATCATCGTTTCCGTCTGGCGCAATGCGGGCTATTACATGGTCATGTATCTGGCGGGCCTGCAGGGCGTGCCGGGCGAACTCTATGAGGCGGCGACCATCGACGGCGCAAACGCATGGCAGCGCTTCACCAACGTGACCATGCCGATGCTGACCCCGACCACGTTCTTCAATTCCATCATGATGGTCATCTCCTGCTTCAAGATCTACGACGTCGTCGCGATCATGACGCAGGGCGGCCCGGGCCGCTCGACCAAGATGCTGGTCACCTATATCTTCGAGCTGAGCTTTGGCGGCGAGGGCATCGCGACCTCCGCGCAGTACGGCGTGGCGAGCGCGGTCTCGATGGTGCTGCTGGTCATCGTCCTGCTGGTGACGATCGTGCAGTTCCGCGGCGAGAAGAAGTGGGTCAATTACATGTAAAGGAGGTGCGATTCCATGACTGCCAAGAAAAAAAGACTGCATATGACGCCGGCCGGGATCGTCCTCTCCGTGCTCAAGTACGGCGTGCTGATCCTCTTTACCGTCGTGGCGCTGATCCCGTTCGTGTGGATGATCTCTTCCTCGCTCAAAACGAGCATCGACGTCTTCTCCATCCCGATGCGCTGGATTCCCGAGACCTTCCATTGGGAGAATTATCTGAACATCTGGTCCAAGGTGCCGCTGCTGGCGTATTTCAAGAATACTGCCACGGTCGCCATCATCGTCACCTTCATGCAGATCCTGACCTCCTCCTTCGCAGCGTATGCCTTTGCGAAGATGCAGTTCAGGGGCCGCGACACGCTGTTCATGTGCTATATCGGCACCATTGCGGTGCCGTGGCAGGTCTACATGGTGCCGCAGTTCATCATGATGCGCTCCATCGGCCTGTATGACACTATCTGGTCGCTCGTCGCGCTGCAGAGCTTCACGGCCTTCGGCGTGTTCCTGATGCGCCAGTTCTATCTGGGCATCCCCAACGACCTGAGCGAGGCGGCGCGCATCGACGGCCTGTCCGAGTACGGCATCTGGGCGCGCATCATCCTGCCGCTGGCCAAGCCGGCCATCGCCACGCTGTGCATCTTTACCTTTGTCAATACGTGGAATGACTACATGGGCCCGATGATCTACCTGACCACGGACCTCAAGAAGACGATTCAGGTCGGTCTTCGCCGCTTCATTCAGGCGTATTCCGCCGATTATAACCTGATCATGGCCGCGTCGCTCTGTTCCCTGATTCCGGTCACGGTCGTCTTCCTCTTCCTGCAGCGCTACTTCATCGAGGGCATTGCGACCACCGGCATGAAGGGCTGATTCTGCGACAAACGATTAAGGAGAGAGATACTATGGGCAATCCCGTCAGCAAGAATCCGCTGCGCACCCGCGCGGATATGGAACGCGCCGCTGTACAGCTCATCGAGCCGCTGATACCGCTGCTCAGCGAGGGCAGGGCGAGGCTCAAGCTCGGTGACACAGGCGCCGTATACAGCGATGACATCGCACAGATGGAAGCTTTTGCCCGCCCGCTCTGGGCGATTGTCCCGATGCTGGCCGGTGGCTGCAAGGTCGTTGAGCCGATCTGGGCGTATTGGCGCGAGGGCATCATCAGCGGCACCGACCCGCAGCATCCGGAGTACTGGGGCGAGGTCGAGGATTACGACCAGCGCCTGGTGGAGATGGCGGTCTTCGGCATGGGCATGGCGCTCGCGCCGCAGGCGTTCTTCTTCTCCCTGCCGGAGTATGCGCAGAAGAACCTCTATACCTGGCTCAATCAGATCAATGTCCACGACATGCCCAAGAACAACTGGACGTTCTTCCGCGTGCTGGTCAATATGGGCTTCATGGTCTGCGGCCTGCCGCACGACGCCGAGCGCCTTGAGAAGGACTTCGCCATGATCGAGGAGCACTACGAGGGCGACGGCTGGTACTTTGACTACTTCAATCAGCGCGAGTATTACACCATGTGGGCCTTCCATTTCTATGGGCTGGTGTATGCGAAGGTGATGGGCGAGCGCGATCCCGAGCGCAGCGCGGCGTATGTCGAGCGCGCAAAGCTCGCCGCACCGGACTTTGCCTGTTGGTTTGACAAGAGCTGCGAGGCGCTGCCCTACGGCCGCAGCCTGACCTACCGCTTTGCCCAGAGCGCGTTCTATGCCGGGCAGGCGCTGGCGGAGGCGGAGTGCGAGAGCGTGCCCTATGGTGTGATGAAGCACCTGCTGCTGGGCAATATGCGCAAGTGGTTCTCCCTGCCGATCTTCACCCGCGACGGTGTTTTGACCATCGGCTATCACTATCCCAATCTGCACATGGCGGAGGGCTATAATGCGCCCGGCTCGCCGTATTGGGCGATGAAGTCCTTTGCCGCGCTCGCCCTGCCGGAGGATCATCCCTTCTGGCTGGCGGAGGAGGAAGAGGCCGTTACGCCTGTGACCTCCATGCAGCCGCACATGCGCATGCTCTTCACCCGCAGCGAGGACGGCAGCCACGTCATGTCCTTTGCCGCCGGCAACCGCGCGCATGAGCACTCCCACGACGAGGCGAAGTACGAGAAGTTCGTCTACTCCACGCAGTTTGGCTTCGCTGTCTGCAAGGCGCAGAAGCTCCTCAAGGATGGCGCGTTTGATTCCATGCTTGCGCTCTCCGAGGATGGGGATACCTTCCATCCGCGCTACGGCTGTGAGAACTATGAGATCCTGCCCGACCGCGTCCGCTCCGAGTGGAAGCCGTTTGCCGGCGTGACGGTCAGGACCGAGATCATCCCGATGGGCGAGTGGCATGTGCGCGTGCACAGGATCACGACCGACCGCGACCTCTATGCTGCCGAGGGCGGCTATGCCATTGCCCGCGCGGCGATGGAGAAGGGCGATATCGCGGAAGCGGACCGCGCTGTGGTCTTTGAGCCGTGGGGCGTGAGCGGCATCGTCGCGCTGCGCGGCTATGAGCAGGGCGAGATCGTCATGCCGGAACCCAACACCAACCTGATGGCGCCGCGTACGCTGCTGCCGACGCTCCGTGCGAGGCTCACGCCGGGCGAGCATGTGCTCGTCTGCGCCGTGCTGGGCACGGTCACCGGCGGGAAGGCGCTCTGGGAGAATATGCCGACGGAGGTAAAGCAATATGCAGAACTGGTTTGATCTTGCCTTTGAGCGCGCCTGCCGCAAGTTTGCCCGCGGCGCGCAGCTTGCCGCCGCGCAGGGGATTATTCCCTACAAGAGCGTCGACGGAAAGTATGTTGAGTCCCCGTTTGACGGCAACAGCTGGTGGACGGGCGGCTTCTGGCCGGGCATCATGTGGCAGCTGTACAAGGCGACGGGCGAGGAAGGCTACAAGGCCGAGGCCCTGCGCGTGGAGGAGCTGCTCACCCGCGAGCTGCGCACCTTCGATCTGCTCAATCATGACGTGGGCTTCATGTATCTGCTCTCCACCGGCGCGCATCACCGCCTGACCGGCGACGCGCAGGCTGCGACCGACACCCTCCATGCGGCGACGATTCTCGCCGGCCGCTTCAATCCCGAGGGCTTCATCCGTGCATGGCCGCGCCGCGAGCGCGCGGGCTATGCGATCATCGACTGCATGATGAATCTGTCCATCCTCTACTGGGCGAGCGAGCAGACCGGCGATCCGCGCTTTGCCAAGATTGCGCGCATCCATGCCGATACGACCATCCGCGAGTTCCTGCGCGAGGACGGCAGCAGCTGCCATATCTGCGTGTTTGATCCTGAGACGGGCAAGGTCGTTGAGCGCCCGGCGGGTCAGGGCTACTGCGAGGGCTCCAGCTGGAGCCGCGGTCAGGCTTGGGCGCTGTATGGCTTCACCCTCAGCGGCGTGAATACCGGCGATCAGAAGTATATCGACGTCGCCCGCCGCTGCGCGAAGTACTTTATTTCCAACATCCGCGAGGACGGCCTGACGGACAGCGACTTCTGCCAGCCCAAGGACGAGGAGCGCATCGACAACATCGCTGCGGCCTGCGCCTCCTGCGGCCTGCTCGAGCTGGCGGACGTCGTCGGCGGCGAGGAGGGAGAGACCTACCGCGCCGCAGCCGAGCGCATGCTGCGCGCACTCAATGACCTCTGCGCCGACTGGAGCGACGAGGCGCCCGGCATCCTGCAGAAGTGCACCGCCTCCTATCACGACGACGGCGCGGGCCGCCATGTCAATATCCTCTATGGCGATTACTTCTTCGTCGAGGCGCTGTGCAGGCTGCGCGGCACGGACGCGCGCCTGTGGATGGCGAAGATATGATTCATAGATGAAAGGGCTGTCTTCGGGCAGCCCTTTTTTTGCTCTGGAAGGAAGGCGCGCCCCTCATGTCGAAAGAATCAATGACGAAATGTGTGCCGGGCAGTACAGGCTGCCCGCTTATTCCGTATAGATTATGCTTTGGGAGGCGGATAATCATGATGAGCGACCAGATTCATAAGACGCCGGATCTGCGGGCATACAGCCCGGAGGAGCCCTGTTGGTGCGGCAGCGGCAAGGCATATGGCTGCTGTCATCAGGCGATTGAAGATAGAATGGAGCAGCTGCGGGCGCAGGGCCATCTCGTGCCCACGCGCGCGATGCTCAAGACCCCGGCGCAGATTGAGAAGATCAGGGAGAGCTGCAAGGTCAATATCGCCGTGCTCGACGAGGTCGCTGCGCGCATCCGTGAGGGCATGACTACGGGCGAAATCGACCGCATTGTGAGCGAAAAGACGGCGGAGCTGGGCGGCGTCGCTGCGCCGCTTGGCTATCAGGGCTATCCCTACAGCGTCTGCACGTCGGTCAATGATCAGGTCTGCCATGGCTTCCCGTCCGACGAGGTCGTGCTGGAGGAGGGCGACATCGTCAACGTCGACTGCTCGACGATTGTGGACGGCTTCTTCTCCGATTCCTCGCGCATGTTTGTCATCGGCGAGACGGACGAGGAGACGCAGCAGCTGGTCGACGTCACGCGCGAGTGTGTGATGAAGGGCCTGGAGCAGGTGAAGCCGTGGGGCTTCCTCGGCGACGTCGCGCAGGCGATACAGGATCATGCGGCGGAGTATGAGTATTCCGTCGTCCGCGAGGTCGGCGGCCATGCCATCGGCCTTGAATTCCACGAGGATCCCTATGTCAGCTATGTGACCGAGAAGGGGACGGACATGGTGCTCGTCCCGGGCATGATCTTTACCATCGAGCCGATGATCAACATGGGCGATGCAGACATCTGCCTCTTTGAGGATAACGATTGGGAGCTTTACACGGAGGATGGCTATCCCTCCGCGCAGTGGGAGATCATGGTGCTGGTGACGGATACGGGGCATGAGGTGCTCTGCTGGTAACGCAATACGGAGGAAGAATATGAAGATTCTGGTCATCAACGGCAGCCCGAAGGGCGAGTACAGCATCACCCTGCAGACGGTGCGCTATCTTGAAAAGAAGTATCCGCAGCATGAATTTGAGGTGCTGCATGCCGGTCAGCGCATCGCTTCGATCGAGAAGGATTTTGCCCCGGTGAAGGCGGCGATGGAGGCGGCTGATCTGCTGCTCTTTTCCTACCCGGTGTATACCTTCATCGCGCCCAGCCAGCTGCACAGGCTTATCGAGCTGATGAAGCAGCATGGCGTGAATGTGGCGGGCAAGGCTGCCACGCAGATCACGACCTCCAAGCACTTTTACGATGTGACGGCGCACCGCTATATTCAGGATAACTGTCAGGATATGGGCCTGCGCGTGATCCGCGGCCTCTCGGCGGATATGGACGATCTGCTCTGCGAGCGCGGGCAGAAGGAGGCGTGCGCCTTCTTTGAGCGCGTGGTCTATGATGCGGAGCATGGATACTGCGAGCCGAATCGTCTGCTCGATCTGCCGTATGCGCCGCAGGAGGCGACCGTGCCGCAGGCGGCGGAGGGAGAGAAGAAGGGCGACGTGGTGATCGTCGCCGACCTTGGCGAGGACAGCGAACGCCTTGCCAAAATGATCGATCGCTTCCGCGCGGTGCTGCCCTATGCCACGCGCGTGGTGAATCTGCGGGAGTTCCCATTCAGGGGAGGCTGCCTTGGCTGCTTCAACTGCGCGACGGACGGCGTCTGCGTCTACAAGGACGGCTTTGACGCGTACCTGCGCGGGACGATTCAGAGCGGGCAGGCGATCATCTATGCCTTTACCGTCAGCGATCACTCGATGGGCGCGCGCTTCAAGCTCTATGACGACCGCCAGTTCTGCAATGGCCACCGCACGGTGACCATGGGCATGCCGATGGGGTATCTTGTCAGCGGCTGCCTGAGCGCGGAGGCGAACCTGCAGACGATCATCGAGGCCCGCGCGCAGGTGGGCAGCAACACGCTCTGCGGCGCGGCGACGGATGAATACGACACCGATGCGCAGATCGACCAGCTCGCCGCCTCGCTGACCTATGCGCTGGAGCGCGGCTATGCGCAGCCGCAGAATTTCTATGGCGTGGGCGGCATGAAGATCTTCCGCGACCTGATCTACCAGATGCAGGGCATGATGAAGGCGGATCACCGATTCTACAAGGCGCACGGCCAGTATGATTTCCCGCAGAAGAAGAAGGGGCTTGTGCTCAAGATGTATCTGGTCGGCATGCTGCTCTCCAGCAAGAAGATCCGCGCGAAGATGGGCAACGCCATGAACGAGGGCATGATCGCCCCGTATAAGAAGGTCGTCGAGGCTTGCGTGAAGGAATGATCCCGCGCGGCGATCTCTATCCCCGGTAGAGGGCATGATGCGCGCGCCGTGCTATACTGCCCGCATGCAAAGGAGGGGAAGCCTATGAATGAAATTATCCACGACAGGATCCGCGGCAGCCTGCTGGCCGGTGCGGCCGGCGATGCGCTGGGCTACCGCGTGGAGTTCATCTCCCATGCGGCGATTGTGAGCGAGTTTGGCATGTACGGCATCCGCGCCTATGCGCCGCGCGAGGGGCAGGCGGAGGCGGTCATCTCCGACGATACGCAGATGACGCTCTTTACCGCAGACGGCATTCTCGCCCATGCAGCGGATATGGCCGGAAGGGGACCGAAGGCGGCCCGTGCGCAGTACGTCCATCGCGCCTATCAGGACTGGTATGGCACGCAGTTTGGCAAGAAGCTGCGCGAGTCCGATTCCTTCCTGCTGGGCGAGGCGAAGCTGCATGCCGCGCGCGCCCCGGGCAATACCTGCATGAGCGCGATTGCCGGCGGCAGGATGGGCACGATCGACCGCCCCGTCAACAAAAGCAAGGGCTGCGGCGGCGTGATGCGCGTCGCTCCGCTGGGGCTGCTGGCGGGCGCGCAGCTTAACGACAGGCTCTGCGTCGAGGGTGCGCAGCTTGCGGCGATCACGCACGGGCATCCGCTGGGCTATATCCCGGCGGCGATGCTCACGCACATCGTTGCCCGCGCGGCCTACAGGCAGGAGGAGGCGCTGACGCTTGAGGACGTCGTGCGCGAGAGCGTCGATATGGCCGAGCGCATGTTTGACGATATGCCCGGGTATGGGCGCGCGGTTACGCTTGTCAATCGCGCGATCCGCCTGGCGAAAAACGACCGGTGTGATGTGGATAACCTTGCCGAGATCGGCGAGGGCTGGGTCGGGGAGGAGGCGCTGGCCGTCGCCGTCTACTGCTGCCTGCGGTATCCGGACGATATCAGCGCGGCGCTCGCCGCCGCCGTCAATCACGACGGGGACAGCGACTCCACCGGCGCGATCTCCGGCAACATCCTTGGCGCGTGGATCGGGTATGAAGCGATCCCTGCGCAGTGGAAGCAGGGGCTGGAATTGTCCGGCCTCGTGCTGGAGGTGGCGGACGATCTCTTTACCGGCGCGCAGATGCTTCAGGGCGCGCCTGCGCCGGCGGCCTTCATGGAAAAGTATGGCGGCAGGCGCATGTAATCGGCATATCGGGCAGCCTCGCATCCCTCGGGTGCGGGGCTGCCTTTGTGTATGGATTCCGCTTGACATGGAGGACGGCTGTGATAGAATATAGATGAAAACATCATCAAATGGGTTGGACGGGCGCAGTTTTTTCCCCGGGTGTGAAATTCCGGGTGGCCTACGCGCGTCATAGAGATAAGGAATATCCACAGGAGGTGCACAGAATGAGGAAAACGCTGGCGTTTGTGTGTCTGTTTCTTGCGCTGATGACGGCGGTATGCGCGGTGGCGGAGATCCGCTATGTGGAAAACCCCGGCGCGTGGAATGAGCGGCTCAACCTGCGCACGGAGCCGGATAAGGGCGCCCCGTCCCTCGGTCGGTATTACTCCGGCGTGCGCGTTCGCGTGCTGGAGAATCTGGGGGAGTGGAGCCGTGTGGCGATCGCCTGCGGCCGGGGTTCCGGCGTGCAGGGATACATGATGTCCTCCTATCTGCATGCGCCCGGCGGCTACAGCAGCGCGGCCTGCATGCCGCATGCGTGGATTGCGGCGGAAAGGTGTGAGATGGTCGATGTGCGCGGCGTGCGCGTGCGTGATCTTTCGAGGAATGAGGAGGTCTATGTGATGGCCTTCTGCAGCGGCAGGCTCCATGTGCTGACGATGGACGGCGTGACGGGCTATATCCCGGAGGACGCCATTGCGGGCGAATTGGAAGAGCCGGAGCCCGACGAGCGCATCGTCCGTGAGATGATTGCCGTCGCCTCCGGCGGCGCTGCGCTGCGCAAGAAGCCCGGCGGCGATGTGATCGCGTATCTTTCCGGCGGCCTGTTCCTGCCGGACGCCATGCTCCTCTCGCGCGGCGGCGCGGCGCTGGTCGGCGTAGGGGATGAGGAGGACGCGCTGCGCGGTTTCATCGACGCGGGGCGCTACACATGGACGGACAACGGCGCAAACTGCGACGAGCAGTACGACTGCTACGAGACGGACGGCGAATTGATCGAGGTCATCGGGCAGATGGCAGATGGGCGGCTGATCCTTCGCAGGTGGAGGGCGGTCTATGGCGACCCTGTCGTGGAGATCAGCGAGACGGGCGTGCCGCAGGGCGCGAGGCTGCTGGAGCGCAGCGGCTCGTATTATGTCTATCATACCAGGCTGAACAGCGCGGCGGATGAGCAGGCGCTTTTTGAGCGCGCAGAGAAGATGGCGCGCAGGGAAGGTCTCTTTGACGGCACGGCAGAAGAGGCCGGGCTGAGCATGCGCGTGGTGCGGCTTTTTGACTTTCAGTATGGGCATGCGATGCTCTTTGTGGAGTTTGTCACGCGGGATGGTCAGGTTGTTCAGCAGGCGGAGTTTGATCCCATCGGCGGGGATATGATTGCATTCGGCGCAAACGGGTGAATCATACGCATGGATATATGCAAAGATTTTCCTGTTCTGAACAGCATTTTTCCTTGACTTCATATTCCGCCTGTGCTACATTGGACGGGACGTTTTTTCGGGTCTGCCGCTTAGATGTCGGCAGGCCCTTTCCTTATGCGTGCTTTGCTTCGGAGGAATTGTATGAAGAAGGGAAATCCTGCGGCGCTGCTGCCGATCGGCGTGTTTCTTTTGATGTATCTGGGCCTTGGCCTGCTCTTTGAATATGGGATGAAGATCCCGATGGGTTTTTATAACATCCCGATCGTGATCGCCTTCCTCGTGGCGATTCTGGTCGCCTGCCTGCAGAACAGGAAGCTCTCCTTTGACGAGAAGCTGGAGATCATGGGCCGCGGCGTGGGCGATAAGAACATCATCACCATGATTCTCATCTTCCTGATCGCGGGCGCGTTTGTCGGCGTCGTCGGGCGCTCGAGCGCGCAGAGCGTGGCGTATTTCATGCTCTCCATCATCCCGCCGAAATTCGCCGTGGCGGTCCTCTTTGTCGTTTCCTGCTTTATTTCCACCGCCATGGGCACCTCCGTCGGCACGATCACGCTCATCGCGCCCATCGGCGTGGAGGTTGCGACGGCCTGCGGCTTCAGTGTGCCGCTGTGCATCGGCGCGGTCATGGGCGGCGCGATGTTCGGCGACAACCTCTCCTTCATCTCCGATACGACCATCGCCGCATGCAACGGTCAGGGCTGCGCGATGCAGGATAAGTTCCGCGGCAATTTCCTGATTGCGCTTCCCGCCGCGCTGATGACGCTGGCGATCACGCTCTTTATGTCCATGGGCAGCGAGGCCGTCCAGATTACCGGCGCATACAATCTCGTGCAGATCATTCCGTACGTGCTGGTGCTGGCCGGCGGCATTGCGGGCGTCAATGTCTTCCTCGTCCTGCTGGCGGGCGTCGTTTCCGGCGCGGCGATCATGCTGATCACCGGTCAGACGGCGGCGACCGACCTGCTGGCGAATATGGGCAGCGGCGCTGCCGGCATGTTTGAGACGAGCATGGTGGCCATCCTCGTGGCGGCAATGTGCGCGCTCATCCGTGAGCACGGCGGCTTTGATGCGCTGCTGTCGTTCATCCGCCGCCTCTTCAAGGGCAGGCGCGGCGGTCAGCTGGGCATGGGCCTGCTCGTCGGCGCGATGGATATCGCCACGGCGAACAACACCGTCGCCATCGTCATGGCTAACCCGATTGCCAGGGAGATGAGCGCGGATTATGACATCAGCCCCAAGCGCGCCGCCTGCCTGCTGGATACCTTCTCCTGCATCTTCCAGGGCGTGATTCCCTACGGCGCGCAGATGCTGGTCGCCATCTCCGCCTGCACGGAGATGGGCGCGGCGATCACCGCCTTTGACATCATCCCCGTGCTGTTCTATCCGTATCTGCTGCTCGTCTGTTCGCTGGCTGCGATTTACCTCGTCCCGGCGAAGAAGAAGTAAGGAGGGACTGTTCCATGGTCAGACCGATCATGAGGGACATGATGTTCCTTGCGTGCCCATCTCAGCCGGCCACGCCGCAGGATATGCCCGCTGCGCAGGATCTGATGGATACCCTGCGAGCGCATGAGGAGCACTGCGTGGGCATGGCGGCGAATATGATCGGCGTGCACCGCAGGATCATTGCCGTCAGCGCGGGCTTTGTCAATCTCCTGATGATCAATCCCATCATCACAAAGAAAAGCGGCCCGTACGAGACGGAGGAGGGCTGTCTCTCCCTTGCCGGGGTGAGGAAGACGACGCGCTATCAGCGTATCGAGGTCGAGTACCTCGACGCCGCATGGAAGAAGCAGCGCCGCGCCTTTGAGGGCTACACCGCGCAGATCATCCAGCATGAGGTTGATCACTGCGACGGCGTCCTGATTTGAATTGAGATATCGATGATCCGCCGGGCGGCGCTGATAACGAGCGCTTGCCCGGCGCTTTTTTGTGGTGTATAATGGATGCAGCGAATCAAACTGCGAGGAGGAGTTTTTATGAAGGATATGAACTGCGGCTACTGCGCGCGCGGAGAAAAGCTGGCGGCCTTCGGCATCCACATCTGCGACCTGAGCGTCAGCTCCCTGATTCTCTTCAAGGAGCAGAGCCATCCCGGCCGCTGCATCGTCGCCTATAAGGACCACATCAGCGAGATTGTCGACCTGACCGACGAGGAGCGCAACGCCTTCTTTGCGGACGTCAACCGCGCGGCGAAGGCGATCCATGCGGCCTTTGCCCCGCAGAAGGTCAACTACGGCGCGTACGGCGACACCGGCTGCCATCTGCACTTCCATCTCGTGCCCAAGTATAAGGATGAGTATGAGTGGGGCGGCGTGTTTGCGATGAATCCGGGCCTGAAGACCCTGACGGACGCGGAATACGACGAGATGATCGAGAAGATCAAGGCGAATCTGTAAACTGAAAGCGCATGGGCTGCCGGGCCGTTGGCCCTGGCAGCCTTTTGCCCATCAGGAGGGGAATGCATTGAAAACGCTGCAGGAGATCGTGGACAGGTCAAAGAGGATCGTCTTTTTCGGCGGGGCGGGCGTGAGCGTCGCCAGCGGGATTCCCGATTTCCGCAGCGCGGACGGGCTCTTTGCAAAGCGATTTGGCGGCCTGACGCCTGAGATGATGCTCAGCGAGTCGTGTTTCTATCTGCATCCGGACAGGTTTTATGAATTCTATCGGGCGTACATGATTCATCCCGATGCGCAGCCGAACGCGGCGCACCGCGCGCTGGCGCGGCTGGAGGCGGCAGGGAAGCTCGGCGGCCTGATCACGCAGAATATCGACGGCCTGCACAGAAAGGCGGGCAACCGCCTCGTCTATGAGCTGCATGGCAGCGTGCACGAGAATCATTGTCTCGAGTGCGGACGTTTCTTTCCGCTGGAGGCGATTCTCCGCACGCCGGGCGTGCCCAAGTGCCCGGACTGCGGCGGGGTGATCAAGCCCTCAGTCACGCTCTACGGCGAGCCGCTTGACCACTATGTCTCCACCGGCGCATGCCGGGAAATCTCCCGCTGCGACGCACTCATCGTCGCCGGGACAAGCCTGCAGGTCGAGCCGGCGGCGTCGTTCCTGTCTTATTTCAGGGGCGGCTGCCGAGAGCTTGTGGTCATCAACCGGGAAAAGACGCCCGCGGATGAGCGCGCGACGCTGGTGCTGCACGGCGATATCGAGGAGATCCTCAGCGGGCTGTGCGTGTAGCCGTTTTTCCGTCCGCTTCTCTACTGCCGATAGACGCCCCTTTAATCGCCTTCTGGTATAGTATCCTCGATGATGATACAACGCCGCGCCGCGGCAGAAGGAGGGCGAATGCTTGGCATCTGATACAAGGGGCGTTTGGACAATCAGGACGGAAAAGGTGGAGCTGATGTTTCGCGAATTGGACGGCTTGATGCTCGGCTGTACGCTGCCGCCGGCAGCGGGGCTGGCTGCGGGCGTCCTTGCAAGGCGGCTGATCGCGCTGCGCAGAGCGGGACAGGGCGACACAGACGGCGACCAGCCTGCGGGGCAGGCGCATGAGCGCGGCGCAAAGCCGCCGGACTGAACGGGCCCGTGGCCCGCGCGGATTCGCGTGCGCTCATGTTACAGAGAAAGGGTGTGCTGCACATGAGCGCATACGAACACATTATCAAGTACCCGAGAACCCCGCATCTGGAGGGATCCAACCTTCAGGCGGGCGATGAGGACCTCTCCCAGGTCCGCTTCTCCGAGATCGCGGGCAAGCGCCTGACGGTCGAGGAGAAGATCGACGGAGCGAATTCCGGCATCTCCTTTGACGAGAATGGGAAGATGCTCCTGCAGAGCCGCGGCCATTTCCTGACCGGCGGCTACCGCGAGCGCCATTATCAGCTGATGAAGGACTGGGCAGGCGTGCATCGTCAGGCGTTTTACGACGTGCTCGGCTCCCGCTACATCATGTACGGCGAGTGGATGTACGCCAAGCACAGCGTCTTCTACGACGCGCTGCCGCATTACTTCATGGAGTTTGATATCTATGACCGAGAGACCGGCCGCTTCCTTGACACGGCCTCCCGTCGGGAGATGACCGCGCGCCTGCCGATCGTCTCCGTGCCGGTGCTCGCCGAGCGCAGCTTTGAAAAGAAGGAGGAGCTCCTCAAGCTCCTCGGACCGTCCCTGTACATCACCCCCGCGCATACGGATACCCTGCGTGCGCTGGCGGCTGAGCAGGGCCTTGACCCGGACAAGATCTGCCGGGAAACCGACCCTTCCATGACCATGGAGGGCCTGTATATCAAGATTGAGGAGGACGGCGAGGTCAAGCGCAGGCTCAAGTATGTGCGCGGCGGCTTCCGCCAGTGCATCGAGGAGTCTCAGACGCATTGGCTCAATCGCCCGATCATCCCCAATCAGATCAATGTGAAGATGGAAGACCTGTTTCAGATGAAGGATGTGTGAGGCCATGAATGAATCGTTTTCCCGCCTGCTGGCGCTTCTGCCGGTGCAGGCGCGCGGGGCGGAGGCGGACTACGCCGCGCTGGCGAGGGAGCCGGCGGGCGCATTCCTGCCCCGTCTCGCCGCTGTTCCGCAGGAGGCAAAATGGCATGGCGAGGGCGACGTCCTTGCACACACAAAGCTCGTCTGCGAGCGCCTGCTTGAGCTCGATGACTTCTGGGCGCTCAGCCTGCAGCAGCGGCAGACGCTCTATCTTGCGGCGCTGCTGCATGATATCGGCAAGATTCCCTGCACGCGCGAGGAGAACGGCGTGATCACCGCGCCGGGCCACAGCCAGACGGGCGCACAGATGGCGCGCAGCATGCTGACCACGGCCTATGACATGGGCGCGGATCGCGCGATGCTCAGCTTCCGCGAGAGCGTCTGTCTGCTCGTCCGCTATCACATGGCCCCGGAGCACGTGCTTGAAAAGGAGAATCCGGAGCGCTACCTGCGAGGTCTTGCCGCCAACGGCGAATTGGCGGAGGGATTCACCCTGCGCATGCTCTGCCTGCTGGCTAAGGCGGACTGCCTCGGCCGCATCGCGGACGACGTGCCGCAGCTTGTTGAGTCGGTGGAGCTCTGCGCCGTGCTGGCGCAGGACTGCGGCTGTTATGACGGGCCGTGTGATTTCCCGTCCGCGCATGTGCAGCATGCCTATCTCTCCGGCCGCCGCGTCGCGCCGGATCAGCCGCTCTATGACGACACATGGAGCCGCGCGGTGATGCTCTGCGGTCTGCCCGGCACGGGCAAGGATACCTTTATTGCCGCCCATTATCCCGGGCTGCCGATGCTCTCGCTCGACGAAATGCGCCGCGCGATGGGCGTATCGCCCGAGGACGATCAGGGCCGCGTCGCACAGGCGGCGAAGGAGAAGGCGAAGGAATACCTGCGCGCAAAGCAGAGCTTTGTCTTCAACGCGACCAACATCACGCCCGATCTGCGCGGCAAGTGGCTGCGCCTCTTTGAGCAGTACGGCGCGAACACGGAGATCGTCTATCTGGAGACGGGATGGAGGGAGCGCGCGCGCCGCAATGCGGACAGGAAATACGCCGTGCCCGAGGCGGCTGTGGAGCGGATGCTCGACAAGCTGACCCCGCCCGAGCGCAGCGAGGGCACATATGTGCAGTGGCTTTGTGTGTAAAAGACGGGTTGCCAAAAAAGAAAATGCCCCGCTCAACGCGCTGCGTCAGGCGCGATGAGCGGGGCTGCTGTCTAAACGGGAGGATGTCTAAACAGGATCTATCAGCAATCGGGCGGCTGCGTCAAGCCGACACCGCAAGCTGGCTGAGGGTTCTTTCGCCGCTGAGGTAGAGGCGCTTGTAGACCGTGGTGCATTTGGCAAATCGGTCGAAGAGCCTCCTGGCTGCGCAGGCGTCGGTATAGGCCTTCCAGCAGCCGCAGCACAGGCAGTTCCTGCCCTTGTTTTCGATGAAGCCGATCACGTCCCCGAGCGGATAGCCCAGAAACAGACCGATCTCATGGGGGAAATCCTCACTTTCGCGCAGCCGGGCGCAGAGGCGCTCGAGCGCGCATCCGGCGTCGGCGCCATCGTAGCCGAGCGGGCGGAGGAATGCGGCATTCTGAGGATCGGACAGCATCTGTTCAAGCTGCGAGGTGCGGTAGAGGTAGCACAGCGCGCGCTCGCCCATGGGCCTTGCCATCATCAGCGTCAGGCCCTTGCCGCGCAGCTGGCCGTTGATGGCGTCGATCTGCTCATGCAGCTCGCTGCAGGCAGGCGAAAGAAAGCTGAACAGGCTGCCGACCTTCAGACTGGCCAGCGTGGGGGAACAGTGCTCGATCAGGGAGCGCTCAATACTCATCAGATTCCTCCTTGAAGTTAGAAGAAACTAACAAATGTTCTAAAAAGAAGCAGCCGTGCAGCGACTGTTAGTTTCTTCTAACTAACTATATTATACAGCATGGGATAAAGGCTGTCAAGCGCTTTTCAAAGCGTGGGCTCCATCATTCTGCCCGAAGCGCGAATGAATATGCGGCGGAGAAGCGGGAGGCGGGGCCAGAATTTTCCTTGACAAGACTGCGCCTGTGCGGTATGCTGAAAAAATAAGGGATGTTTTGCCAGAAGGGGGATGGATGGCATGGAAGAAAAGGATCGCACAGCGCAGCGCATGGAGCGCATCAGCAAGACGAGGATGATGATTGAATCGGACGCGTCGCTTGACGAGCTGCTGAGCATGGTCACGCGGCAGAAGAAGATGGCGGAGCTGCTGCTGCCGCATGTGGGCGAGAGGACGATCAAGAGCCTGTGCGAGCTGGCGGTCATCAGCCCCGCGCTGTGGTACAGGATTGTGAATGATACGGTCCGCCCCGGACAGGATGTGCTGCTTCGGCTGGCCTTCGTGCTGGAGATGACGCCGGGGGAGACGCAGGAGCTGCTCAAGAGCGGGCACTGCGCGCTGCTCACGGCGGACAGCAAGCGCGACGTCGCGATCATCTACGGACTCAAGAATGAGCTGAATCTGGGCGAGATGGATACGGTGCTGGAGGCCTATGGGCTGGAGACGCTCGTCCCGCCGGAAAAGTAAGCGTCAATCGATTCCCCGCCTGCTTCATGCAAGCGGGGTTTCTTTGGATTATAACCTGATGCGGAGGAGGTGAGGAAGCATGGATATCGACGGCAGGCTGTACTGCTCGCGCTGTCTGCGCGAAATCGACGGCGGCGTCTGCCCGCACTGCGGCCATGTGCGCAGCGGCAAGGCGAACAAAGCGCCTGCGCTTGGCGTGGGCGTGCTGCTGGAGGGGCGCTATCAGCTGGGGATGGTCATCGGTCAGGGCGGCTTTGGGATCACCTATGCCGCGTGGGACGAGCTGCTGCAGACGCCCGTGGCGGTCAAGGAGTATTTCCCGCAGACCTATGCCTCCCGCGAGAATGCATACAGCGATGAGATTGCCGTCCCCGAGGAGCGGCGGCGCGAGTATCTGGTCGGCATGGATCAGTTCCTGCGAGAGGCGCGCGTGCTGGCGATGCTCAAGAGCATGCCCGGCGCGGTGAATGTGCAGGATTTCTTTGAAGAGAACGGCACGGCGTATATCGTCATGGACTTCCTCCGGGGGCAGACGCTGGCGCAGTATGCAGCGGAGCATCGGCTCACAGCGAAGCAGCTTTTGACCATGCTGCGCCCAGCGGTCGACGCGCTGACGGTCCTGCATGGACGCGGCGTCATGCACCGGGATATTACGCCCAATAATTTCATGGTGCTCGAGGATGGCGGCGTCAGGCTGATCGACCTTGGTTCGGCGGGCATGATGGACAGGACGCAGGCGCTGACCTTCGCCACGGACTGCTATGCGCCCATCGAGCAGTATGAGGCGGGCGGCGACGATCAGGGCGCATGGACGGACGTCTACGGTCTTTGTGCGACGATCTATAGCGTCCTGACCGGCTGCACGCCGCAGCCCGCGCCCGAGCGGAAGCTGCATGACGAGATGAAGCCCGTCTCGGCCTTTGGCGTCCGCCTCCGGGGCGAGCAGGCGCGTGCGCTTAATCAGGGCCTTTCCCTCCTTCCGGAGGACAGGCAGCAGAGCATGACGGAGCTGCGCGCCGCGCTTTATGGCATCAGCACGCCGGAGGAGCTCAGGCGCAGGCGGGCGTATCGGAGAAAGCTGGCGTCGCTCTTTGCCGCGCTCATGCTGCTTGGCGCCGCCGTTGCGGTGAATTTTACGCTCGGTCTGCCGCTTGGCGGCGGGCTGACGTATGCCGTCCATCCCGATGGGCTGCATGTCGTCCGCGCGCTGGAGACGCAGGCGGTCATGGAGATTCCGGGCAGCTGCTTCGGCCTGCCGGTCAGCGCCGTCAAGGACCGCGCCTTCATGGGGAATGAGACGCTTGAGCGGCTGACGATCCCCGGCTCTGTCTGCGGGATCGGGCATATGGCCTTCGCTCAGTGCGAAGGGCTTGAACTGGTCACGCTCGGAGACGGCGTGGAGCAGGTCGGCGAATTCGCCTTTGCCTCCTGCCCGCAGCTGCACACGGCGCATGTCCCGGCGAGCGTCGCCTCGCTGAGCGCGGGCGCCTTTGACGGCGCGTCGCCGCAGTTCATGCTCTGGGGCGAGCGGGGGAGCCATGCGCATCAGATCGCCTCTGACGCGCAGCTGCCCTTTGCTGACGCCGATGAGTATGACGCTGTGCCGGTTGAGGGCGGCATGATGATCACCGCCTGCAGGAGCGCGGATGCGCGCCTAGTGCTGCCGTCCTATATCGATGGCGAGATGGTCGTCGCCCTGCAGGATGAGCCCGATGCGCATGTGGCGTTTGATCCCGCGGTGGAGCGCATCGTCTTCCCTGAAGCGCTCCGGACGCTTTCTCTCCAGAATGTAACCCACAGCGCCGCGGCGTATATGCTCAGCGGCGGCACGCGCAGGATCGAAGAGCGGGCCTTCAGCATGGCCAGAGGGCGCGGGATTCAGGGGATCTCCGTCACCCTTGCAGAGGGGCTTGAAGAGATCGGGGATCATGCGTTTTTCCTTTGCGGCCTTGAGGAGATCGTTCTTCCTTCCACGATCCGGGTGATCGAGAATGCGGCGTTTGACTGTGCGGATCTGATCCGGGTGACGATTCCGGATACCGATGTCGAGTTTGGCAAAGGCGTATTTGCCTATACCGATCTGATCAGCGTGGAGATCCCCGGCAGGGCTGGCTTTATTTCCGATGAGATGTTCCAATACTGCAGCGAGCTTGAGTCGGTGACCATCGGCGAGGGCATTGCCCGCATCGGCAGCGAGGCGTTTTACAAATGCGAGCGGCTGGAGTCGGTCTGTCTGCCATCCGGCATGGAATTCATCGGCAGCAATGCCTTTGCTTACTGCACGCGGATGAAATACATCGATATTCCGCAAAGCGTGACGCAGATCGGCGACGGCGCCTTTGACGGCTGCTCGAGCATGCTGGTCATCGGCGGCTATCCGGGCAGCGAGGCGCAGCGCTATGCGCAGGCGCACGGCATCCGTTTTGAGGATAAGAGCGCGTATACAGCCGAAGAGCCGTCCGGAGAATTCATCAGCAGCATTTACTTTTCGCCGGACATGCCGGAATTGATCTGCCCGTCCTACAGCACATATGGGCGCACGCTGATTACGACCTTCCATGGCGGGGAGGGGGCGAAGTGGGAGCGCGTCGTGCTGCCTGCCTTTATGGAGACGATCGGCGTCAATGCCTTCACGGACAATGTGAACCTTCGCGAGATTGAGCTGCCAAAGAGCCTGCGGCAGATTTCGTTCCATGCCTTTGAGGGGTGCACGGCGCTGGAGGAAGTGATGCTTCCTGTCGGGCTTGAGCAGATCGAGTGGAACGCATTCGCCGGATGCACGGCCCTGCGCGCGGCGCATCTGCCGCCGACGGTGGCCTATCTGGGCACCGATGCATTCCGCGGCTGCACGGCGCTGGAGGAGATCACGATCTCCGAGGGGCTTTCCTCGCTGGACGAGCTTGTCTTCGCGATGACGGGCGTCAAATCTGTGCGCGTCCCGGGCAATGTGAGGACATGCAGGCTCTCCTTCTACGGCTGCAGCCGACTGGAAGAGATTGTATTTGAAGAGGGCGTACGCGAGCTTTATGCGGCGCTGCAGCAATGCGCGTCGCTGCGCAGCGTGACGCTTCCCGCGTCGATGAAGACCGTCTCGCGGGGTACGCTGCGCGGCTGCACGGCGCTTGAGGACGTCTATATCCTGAGCATGGATGCGGATCTTGACGGCGTCCATTACGAATCGATTTCCGGCGAGATCATCGGATTGGAGGATTCGGGCTATATTCCTGTCGAAGAGGGAAGCGGGGAACCGCCGCTTTTTGCGGACTGCCCGGGCGTGACGATCCACGCCTATGAGGGCTCCACGGCGCAGGCCTATGCGCGTGCGCACGGTCTTGCCTTTGAGCCGCTTGAGGCGCAGGGGCTGTGATTCTCTACCGCCGATATACACGATAGGATCTCCCGCATGCTATCCTGTGCATGCCGGGAGCGAACAAAAACGGAGCTGCCTGAAGACGGCTCCGTTTTGCTGTATCCGGCGGTTCATTTTTCATTGCGCAAAAAGGGAGGAGGGGTTCCGAGTGCTTCGGGAGAGAAAAACCATGTCATGCCATTCATTCCGGTTTGCGCCTGCCATGATGTGCAGGTGCGCTGAAATCAAAGACAGGATGAAATCATCCGGGAGGGGATCCCTCTGCCGCGATGGGAAATGGAGTTATCATGGAACGCAAACTGGTTGTCTATACCGATCCCTTCTATCCTGCGACGCTGCGCCATCTTGAGGCGCTGCGCCTTGCTGTCTCTGCCTGCGGCGCGGACGGCGGACTCTTTGCGCCGGTGACCTATGAGGCGGCGCGGCGTGTGAGCGGCGAGCGGGAGCGCTGCCGCCTGATGACCGATCGCGCGCGGCTTGAGCTGCTTGCCGCGCTGACGGCGGATGACCCGGCCCTCGGTGTGGAGACGGAGCTCATGCAGGGCAGGGAGGAGCGGGTTTCCCTCCGCCGCCTTGGCAGGCTGAGGCTGAAGCATCCTGAGGCGAGGCTGGTCCTCACGCTCACGCTGCAGCAGCTCTATATCCTCGGCAAGCGCCCGGAGCGGGATACCCTCGCCGAGCGGTTTGACTTTGCGGTGCTCTGCCGCGAGGGCGACGACGCTGAGCGTGCCTTTGAGCGCAGCGAGTGGCTTGCTGCGCATCGCAGCGCCTTCACCGTTGTGAATGCGCCGGATTTCCCGGACGAGGCGGAGCAGCGCCGCGTGCGCGAATGGGTCTTTGCCGGGGATGAAGCGGCGTGCGAGGCGCTCGGCGCTGCGGGCCTCAATGTCCTTCGCGCGCCCGGCTACTTTGGCTGCAGGCGAGTGGATCGCTTCCGCGGCGAGTATCACTTCCTGAGCAATTTCTATGCCGCAGCGCTCGATTTTGACGGCCTGCATTATCTCAATTCCGAGGCGGCCTATCAGGCGCAGAAGTGCTGCTCCGACGCGGAGCGCGAGCGCTTCACCGCGCTGCAGCCGCTGGAGGCCAAGGAGCTTGGGCGTACGGTGCTCCTGCGCGAGGATTGGGACGACGTCTGCGTCGGCCTGATGGCGCGCGTGCTGCGGGCAAAGTTTGAACAGAACCCGGAGCTGGCGGCGCTGCTGCTGGCCACGGGCGACGCGGTGCTCGTCGAGGCCAACACCTGGGGCGATCTCTTCTGGGGTGCGGATGCGCGCACCGGCGAGGGTGAAAATCACCTGGGCCGCCTGCTCACGGCGCTGCGCGAAGAGCTGGCGAAGGAAGCCGAGTAAAGAATAGCAGATAAAAAGAGCTGTCAGAATATCGTTCATCATTCGAAAAAGCAAAGTAAGCTGCGGCCGAAGGTTTCCAAAGGGCGAGCCCGCTTGCGCGGGGGATTCTCCAACGGAAAGCCCTTTGGCGGGGCGATGGGGCAGAGCCCCATGCCGATGCCGGCTAAATGCTAAGAGTGCTTTCATTCATGATGGCGTATTCTGACAGCTCTGTTTGCTTGCTTACAGCGCGAGCAGCAGCTGCGTCAGCCGTGCCCAGCTGCTCCCCTCATATTCATAGTGCCTGCTGCCTGCGGGCGCTGCGCCCGGCAGCAGCGCGGGATCGGCGGCAGCCTGAGCCTTCGGGGTCAGGTTGGTATGCATGTAGAGGGTATCAAGCCCCGCCGCCTTCGCCCCGGCGATGTCGGTCTCCCTGTCGTTGCCGATCATCAGGCAGCGAGAAGGATCGAGCTCCTGTCCATCCAGCAGCGCTTTGTAAAAGCGCACATCCGGCTTGCGGCAGCCGTAGTCGGAGGAGAGGAGAACACCGTCAAACGCCCTGTGCAGCCCGAGCAGGCGCAGCTCATAGGCGGTGAAGACGGCCTGTGCGTTGCTCAGCAGCCAGAGGCGATAGCCCTGTTTTTTGAGCAGCGCCAGCGAGTCTTTGACCTGCGGGTAGAGACGGATATAGTCGATGGAGGCGATGCGGAAGAGCTGCGCAGCGTTTTTGCCGAGGGCGGCGCTGTCTTTTTTGACGCCCTTCTTTTCAAAGAGCTGCGCCATGATCTCCTCGCAGGGAATCTCCGGATAGCACTCATAGCTCTGCCCGGCTGCGCCCTCCCGCGCCTTCATCGCCGCGCGGAAGGCGCGCTTGAGGCCCATACCCGTGTAGGCCGCGCCGTAGAAGCCGAAGTAGATGGCGGTCTTCTCCCATACCTGCGCGCTCTCCTCCGTGTGGATGTCCACCAGCGTGCCGTAGAGGTCAAAGATCAGATCGGTGTAGGTCATTGCGCTCGCTCCGTTTCTCGCTTTTCTGTCCTCATCTTACAGCAGACGAAGCATAAAGTCAAGAAAAAAGGGCGCGGCGTCTGCCGTGCCCCTGATGGGATTATTCGATGCCGAGCACCTTGTAGTCCTGATCCTCGATGGCCTGCTTGAGCACATCGTTTTCGACCGGGGCAGTCAGGGTGACGACGGCGGTGCCGGCCTCGTGGCTGACCACGGCTTCGGCGACGCCTTCGATCTTCTCCAGCGTCTTCTTCACGCGCGCCTCGCAGTGCATGCACATCATGCCTTCGATTCTCATCGTCTTTACCATGGGTTTGACCTCCTTATGCTTTTTGATGCGGATGGGTTTATCTTTTGCCGCGTCGTGCGGGTCAAAAAGATTCAGTCTCAGTGCGTTGGAAACCACGCAGAAGCTCGACAGGCTCATCGCCGCCGCGCCGAACATGGGGCTGAGCGTCAGCCCGAAGAGCGGATACCACACGCCGGCAGCCAGCGGGATGCCGATGATGTTGTAGAAGAATGCCCAGAAGAGGTTTTCGTGGATATTGCGCAGCGCGGCGCGGCTCAGGCGGATGGCGGCAGGCACGTCGGTCAGCCGGCTCTTCATCAGCACGACGTCCGCCGCGTCGATGGCGACGTCCGTGCCCGCGCCGATGGCGATGCCGATGTCCGCTCGGGTGAGGGCGGGCGCGTCGTTGATGCCGTCGCCGACCATGGCGACCTTGCCCTGCGTGCGCAGGCGGCGGATGACCGCCTCTTTGCCGTCGGGCAGCACGCCCGCGATGACCTCGTCCACGCCGGCCTGCGCGCCGATGGCCTTGGACGTGCGCTCGTTGTCGCCGGTGAGCATGACCACGCGGATGCCCATCTTCTGCAGCTCGCGGATGGCCTGCGGGCTCTCGGGCTTGATGACGTCTGCGACGGCGATCATGCCCAGCAGCGCGCCGTCTGCGGCAAAGAGGAGGGGCGTCTTACCCTCGCCGGCGAGGCGCTCAGCCTGCCGGCGCATCTCATCGGACACATTGCAGACGGTGGACATATGCTTGAGGCTGCCGCCGGCGAGCTTTTTGCCCGCGAGGCTGGCGGTCAGGCCGTTGCCCGGCAGCGCGCGGAAGGCCTCGACCGCCTCTGGCGCGATCTTTTCTTCATCCGCCTTCTGCATGACGGCGCGGGCGAGGGGATGCTCGCTCTTTGCCTCAAGAGAAGCGGCCATCGCCAGCAGATGGCTGCTGCTCACGCCGCTTGATGGCAGGACGTCGGTCACGCGCGGCTCGCCCATGGTGATGGTGCCCGTCTTGTCGAGCGCGACGATCTGGACGCGCCCGGTCTCCTCGAGGGAGACGGCGGTCTTAAAGAGGATGCCGTGCTTTGCGCCGAGGCCGCTTCCGACCATGATGGCCACCGGCGTGGCGAGGCCCAGCGCGCAGGGGCAGCTGATGACCAGCACGGAAATGCCGCGCGCGAGGGCGAAGCCGACCGTCTGCCCAGCGATGAGCCATCCGAGCGTCGTGACGGCAGCGATGGAGATGACGGCAGGCACGAAGATGCCGGAGACCCTGTCCGCGATCTTGGCGATCGGGGCTTTGGTTGCAGCGGCGTCGCTGACCATCTTCACAATCTGGGAGAGGGTGGTGTCCTCGCCGACGCGGGTCGCCTCGCACTTGAGGAAGCCGGACTGATTGACCGTCGCGGCGGATACTGCGTCGCCTGCAGTCTTGTCTACGGGGATGGATTCGCCGGTCAGCGCGGATTCATTGACTGCGCTCTCGCCCTCGATGACCACGCCGTCCACCGGGATGGCCTCGCCCGGGCGGACGAGGAAGACGTCGCCCCGGCGCACCTGCTCAATCGGCACGGTGACCTCCTGCCCGGCGCGAAGGAGCACGGCGGTCTTGGGCGCGAGCTTCATCAGGCTCTTCAGCGCGTCGGTGGTCTTGCCCTTGGAGCGCGCCTCGAGCATCTTGCCCACGGTGATGAGGGCGAGGATCATCGCGGCGGATTCAAAATAGAATTCGTGCATATAATGCATTGCGCCCGCCATGTCCCCGGCGGCCTGCGCACCCGTCATGGCGAAGAGCGCGTAGACGCTGTAGACGAAGGAGGCGGCGGAGCCCATGGCCACGAGGGTATCCATATTCGGCGCGCCGTGCATAAGGGACTTTGCGCCGCTGATGAAGAATTTCTGGTTGATGACCATGACGATCGCGGAGAGCAGCAGCTGAACGAGGCCGAGCGCGACGGGATTGCCGTCAAAGAAGGCGGGCGCGGGCCAGCCCCACATGCATACGCCCATGGAGACGTACATCAGCACGATCAGGAAGCCGAGGGAGGCGATCAGCCTTCGCTTGAGAATTGGGGTATCATGATCGGCGAGCGCATCCTCGGCTGCGGCGGGGGAGACACTGCCCTGCGCGGGCGCGCCCTTGAGCGACGCGCCGTAGCCCGCTGCCTCGACGGCGGCGATGACAGCCTGATCGCTTGCCGTGCCCTCCACGCCCATGGAGTGGGTCAGCAGGCTCACGGAGCAGGCAGTGACGCCGGGGACGGCGCCGACGGCCTTTTCCACACGGGCGCTGCAGGCAGCGCAGCTCATGCCGGTGACGGTATATTGCTTCATAAAAAACACAACTCCTTTGATGATGCGGGCAGAGGGGCGGATCAGCGCATGAGCTTCTGCAGCGTCGCGACGAGCTCGTCGATGGTCTCGTCCTTTCCCGCGCGGATATCCTGTGCGACACAGGTGCGGATATGCTCGGCAAGCAGCACGCGCGTGAATCCATTGAGCGCGGCGCTCGCGGCGGCGACCTGCGTGAGCACGTCTGTGCAGTAAGCGTCCCGCTCCACCATGCCGCGGATGCCGCGGATCTGGCCTTCGATGCGGCTGAGCCGGTTGAGCAGGTCGCGGGTTTCTTTATCGCTGCGCACCTTTGTCTTGCAGGCGGCGCAGGGGGGTAAAGATTGCTCTGTCATGGGATCGCCTCGCTTTCATGTATATTATATACCCCCAGGGGGTATATTGCAAGAGAGAAGTTAGTTCGCAAAAACAATGAAATATGTTATAAATTTCGCGTTTATTCGACATTGCCGGTGAAAAGTGCTTGCATCCTCTTGTAACAAACCCTATAATAGAGATACCGTATAGAGGGATGAGGAGGGTCATTCTATGGCCAGAAAAAGAAAAAACGGCGAAGAATTGAATCAGGAGTATAACAACGCGCCTGATGCCGAGCTTCAGGACGACGTGGATGGCGAGGCGTATGCCGAGTATGACGAGGCGGAGGACTACGAAGAGGAGCTCTCCGACGAGTTCTATGACGATGCAGACGATCTGGACGACGGCCCGACCGCAAAGGCCGCGCCCAAGGCCCGGGCGAAGAAGGCTGCTGCCGGCGGTCTGCTGAGCACGACGCTGGGCAAGGTGCTCCTTGCGCTGATCGTGGTGCTGGTGCTCGTGCTGCTTGCGCTGCTCGCGATCCGCTTCATGGGCAAGCCTGCCGATGGCGGAGATGGCGGCGAGGGCGGCCAGCTGCCGCCTGCTGCTGTGGCGGCTGATCCGACGGATGCGCCTGCTGTGATCGTTTTCGGCCCGGCCGGCGGGCAGGAGGAGCAGCAGCATGACGAGCCGGAGGAGATCCAGGAGGCGACGGCAGAACCGACCGCCGAGCCGACTGCTGAACCCACGGCTGAGCCGACTGCCGTGCCGACGCCGAGCCCGACGCCCACCGCCGAGCCGACGGCCACGCCGCTGCCGATCATCCTGACCAACACCCCGACGCCGAGCCCGACTCCGCGCCCGACGCCGACGCCGACCGCCACGCCGGAGCCGACCCCGACCCCGACGCCGAGCCCGACGCCGGTTGTGGATATCGCGACGGGCAAGACCAACCGCAGCGCCAACCTGCGCGAGAAGCCGGAGGGCAAGGTCAAGAGCGAGATCAAGAAGGGCGAGACCGTCACCGTGCACGGCGCGCTGCTCGACGATAACAACAAGGTCTGGTATGTGCTCACGGTTGACGATCAGGCGACGACGGGCTACATGCGCGACTATGTCGTGACGCTGGATAACGAGATCGTCGCCCCGACGGCTACGCCGAAGATCACGCCGACGCCCAAGCCGGGCGAAGCGGCTGCGGCGGAGGAGATCAGCGAGACGGCAGCCCCCGAGGCGACCGCCACGCCGAACCCGAACGCCATCGGCACGGGCAAGACCAATAAGGAAGCCAACCTGCGCAAGATCATGAACGGCCAGGTGATCACCCAGCTCAGAAAGAATGTGCGCGTGGATATTCTCGATGTGCGCCTTGACAAGCATGGCGACGTCTGGTATCAGGCGCAGCAGCAGGGCAGCAATCGCGTCGGTTTTGTCCGCGATTACCTGATCACGCTGGATGAGGGCGTGGAGCTCGAGATCCCGACCCCGACCCCTGCGCCGACCGAGACGCCCGCACCTGAGAAGGCTGAAGATGAGCCTGAGGAGCAGGAGACCGAGGCTGAAGCCGAAGCGGAGACTGAGGCGACGCCTGAGCCCACCAAGGAGCCGGAGCAGAATTCCATCCTTGACCGCGAGGTCTTCGGCCGTGCGGTGACCAAGAAGGACGCCAATGTCCGCGCCAAGCCGGCTGCGGGTGGCAAGCTGGTCCGCCAGCTGCGCAAGGGCAACGAGCTGCTGATCCTTGGCAAGTATTCCGACAAGGACGGCAACGTCTGGTACGAGGTCTCCACCGAGAGCGGCAAGACCTACGGCTTCGTCCGCGACTATCTGCTCAATGTCAAGGAGGAATCTCCGGAGCTGGTAGTCACGCAGTACGGCATTGAACTCGAAGCCGATGCTGTTGAAGAAGGACAGGAGATTGTTGCAAATACAAAGTATAAGTATTCTGGCAACAAGAATTCAAAAGTCTTCCATGATATCAACTGTGATCTTCTTTCTTCCGGAAGTGAGAATCTTGTCTACTTTGAGAGTAGATCCTATGCGGTAAGCAAGGGCTATACTCCTTGTGGAACTTGTAATCCCTGATATAACAAGAATAACGCGGGCAGCTGATATGGCTGCCCGCGTTTTAGAAAAGGAGCGTTTTGTATGGCATATGAATCTGTGAAGGCTGCGCTTGAGCGGCTTTGCGAGCTGGAGTCGACGATCGCCGCGTATAACCACGCGATGAGCGTCATGGGCGTGGACGCCTCCACCGCCGCGCCGAGCGATTCCGCGCAGGGCCGCGGCAGGAGCATGGAGGTGCTCAGCGGCGTGGTCTACGGCCTCGTGGCCGACCCGGCGAATGAGGAGCTCGCCGATTACCTGATCGCCCATGGCGATGAGCTGGACGCGCCCTCCCTGCGCCGCGCGCAGCTGCTGCGCAAGTCCTGCCTGCAGATGTCCCGCATCCCAAAGGAGGAGCATGTGGCCTATGCCGTGCTGCTCAATGAGGCGGATACCGTCTGGCGCAGGGCGAAGAATGAGAATGACTTCGCCTCCTTTGCGCCGCTGCTGGAGAAGATCGTGGCGTATAACAGAAAGTTTGCCGGCTATTATAACCCGGACGTCCCGGCGTACGACGCGCTGCTCAATGAATACGAAGAGGGGCTGACGATGCAGACGCTCGACGCCTTCTTCGCCATGCTGCGCAGCGAGCTGGTGCCGCTGATTCATGCGATCGGGGAGAAGGAGCAGATCGACGATTCCTTCCTGCATGGGGAGTATCCGATTGAGACGCAGCGCGCGTTCTCTGACTATCTGATGCAGGTCATGGGCATCGACAAGACCCGCTGCACCATCGCGGAGACGGAGCATCCCTTTACCGCCGGCTTCAACAACCACGATGTACGTATCACCACGCACTATCACGAGGACGACGTCGCCTCCTCGATGTTCTCCGTCATTCACGAGGGCGGCCATGCGCTCTATGAACTGGGCTATGACGACGCGTATAACCACACTGCCCTGCAGGGCGGCGCGGCGATGAGCATTCACGAGAGCCAGAGCCGCTTCTATGAGAATATCATCGGCCGCAGCCTCGCCTTCATCCGCCTGATCTTCCCGAAGATGCAGGAGCTCTTCCCGCAGCAGCTGGCGGGCGTGACGGCGGAGCAGGTCTATCGCGCGGTCAATAAGGCGCAGCCCTCTCTCATCCGCACGGAGGCGGACGAATTGACCTATGCGCTGCACATCATGGTGCGCTATGAGCTGGAGAAGCAGCTGATCGCCGGCACGCTCGAGGTACGCGATCTGCCGCAGGCTTGGAATGCGATGATGAAGGAATACCTCGGCGTGGATGTGCCGGACGATGCGCGCGGCGTGCTGCAGGATACGCACTGGTCCGGCGGCATGATCGGCTATTTCCCGTCCTACGCGCTGGGCAGCGCCTATGCCGCGCAGATGCTCGACGTCATGGAGCAGGAGATCGGCGACACGCAGGCGCTGGTTGCCGCGGGCGAGCTTGACAAGGTCACCGCGTGGCTGAAGGCGCACATCCATACCCACGGCTGCCTGTACAAGCCGGGCGAGCTCTTTGAACGCAGCTGCGGCGTATTCGATGCGAAGCACTACACCGACTATCTGAAGAAGAAGTTCACGGCGCTCTACGGGCTGTGAGGACATAAAAAAGGAGCTGTCAGAAAACTGACAGTTCCTTTTTGGATTATGCCTTTTTTGCGTGCTTGTGAATCTGCGCCAAAACGGCGTTGGTGCCGTCCGCCGGGGGCAGCGCCTCCATCCGCTGGACGAGCAGCTCACGCTCCTGCCAGAGCGCCTCGATGGCGGGCGGCAGGCTCTGGGCATTCAGCTCGCTCTGGATCATCACATGAGCAAGGCCGCGCGCCTTGAGGGAATTGGCGTTGAGTACCTGATCGCCGCGCCCGCTGTGGTAGGGGATGAGCAGCGCGGGCTTTTTAAGCGCGAGGATCTCGGAGAGAGAATTGGATCCGGCGCGGGAGAGCAGGACGTCCGCACAGGCGAATGCGTCCGGCAGCTCGCCGGAGAGGTATTCAAACTGCGTATAGCCCGGCGTGCCCTGCAGGGATTCGTCGAGATTGCCCTTGCCGCAGACGTGGAGCACGTCGTATCGCTTCGTCAGTTCCGGCAGAGCTTCGCGCAGCACGGCATTGACGCTCTGCGCGCCCAGCGAGCCGCCGATCATCATCAGCACGGGCTTGCTGCCGTCAAATCCGGCGAGGGCAAGGCCCTTTTCGCGCGTGCCGGAGAAGATGACCTTCCGCAGCGGCGTGCCGGTCTCCACCGCCTTGTCGCCGAGGAGCTTTGCGCACTCGGGGAAGGTGGTGCACACGGCCTTGGCAAAGGGCTTGCACAGCTTATTGGCCAGGCCGGGGGTGATGTCGCTCTCGTGCATGACCACGGGCACACGGCAAAGCGCCGCGCCGACGACCACCGGCACGCTCACAAAGCCGCCCTTGGAGAAGACGACGTCCGGCTTGAGCTTATGGATGATGCCAAAACTCTGGAATGCGCCTGCGATCACGCGGAAGGGATCGGTAAAGTTCTTCCAGTCGAAATAACGGCGCAGCTTGCCGGACTGGACGGCGTGGTATGTAACCCCGGCAATGGGCTCGATCAGCGTGCGCTCAATGCCGGCCTTTGTTCCGATGTAGTGAATGTCCCAGCCCTCTTCCAGAAGAAGGGGAATCAGCGCCTGATTGGGGGAGACATGACCGGCGGTGCCGCCGCCGGTGAGAACGATGCGCTTCACAACAGGACCTCCTCATGATACTGATTGCCCTTATTATACCAAGCGGGCATCGGGCGGTCAAGTGTGCCGCAAGGGCACAGGCGGATGAATACTGCCTGTTAGCTTTAGAAAACTTTTGCAGGATGGTGAACGGTTGACGTAAAGCATGTGCCAAATTGTCACAACTGGATGAATTTTCAGCTATATTTACATTTTGGGATGAACCTGAACAGAATCTGTGCTATAATGGCACGTGAAGTGTTGCGTATCTCTATAGATCACAATTCAGAAGGGGAATCATCATGAACGAGAAGATCAATTCCGAAGCGGCTCACAAGTTTCCTATGCGGCCTGTCGCTCCGCTTGGCGTGATTGCCATGCGCGGCTGCGAGGAAATGGGCAAGCGCGTCAATGATTACCTGCTCAGCTGGCAGGACGCCACCACCGCCGATGAGGAGAGGCTTCACAGCTTCTACGGCGCAGACGTCGACGGCTTCCTGCTCGAGGCACATTGTCCGCGCTTTGGCACGGGCGAGGGCAAGGGCATGCTCAAGAACTCCGTGCGCGGCTATGATCTGTACATCATCTGTGATATCGGTGCCTATCAGTGCACCTACAAGCTCTACGGCAAGGAAGTGCCCATGACGCCGGACGAGCATTATGCCGATCTCAAGCGCATCATTGCTGCCGTCAGCGGCAAGGCGTACCGCATCAATGTCATCATGCCGATGCTCTATGAGGGCCGTCAGCATCGCCGCACCGCCCGCGAGTCCATGGACTGCGCGCTGATGCTGCAGGAGCTGGTCAATATGGGCGTGACCAACATCATCACCTTCGATGCGCACGACCCGCGTGTGCAGAATGCGATCCCGCTCCATGGCTTTGATAATGTCATGCCGACCTATCAGATGCTCAAGGCGATGTGCCGCACCTATGATGACCTGAAGATCGACAAGGATCACATGATGGTCATCTCCCCGGACGAGGGTGCGATCAGCAGAAACATCTATTACAGCTCCGCGATGGGCGTGAATCTGGGCATGTTCTACAAGCGCCGCGACTACACCCGCGTGGTCAACGGCCGCAACCCGATCATCGCGCATGAGTACATGGGCGAGAACGTCGAGGGCAAGGACGTCTTCGTTGCCGACGACATCATCGCCTCGGGCGATTCCATCCTCGATCTTGCGTATAACCTCAAGAAGCGCGGCGCCAAGCGCGTGTTCGCCGGTGCGACCTTCGCCTTCTTTACCAGCGGTCTGGACGCCTTCAACAAGGCGTACGAGGAGGGCGTGATCGACCATGTCTTCGCGACGAACCTGACCTACGCCTCTCCCGAGGTGCTTGCTGCGCCGTGGTTCACGCAGGCGGACATGAGCAAGTACATGGCTTATGTCATTGCCACGCTCAACCATGATCAGTCTCTGAGCTATCTGCTCGATCCGTGGAACCGTATCGAGAAGCTGCTCACCCGCTATCGCAGCGAGAAGAAGTAATCCTTTCGCCATGCATGGCCCTCCCTTTACGGGAGGGCTTTTCATTTATCCGGAAGACTCTTTGTACAGGAAAACCCCCGCGCAGTACTGCGCGGGGGTTTGTGTGCGTATTGGATCAGCCGCCGAAGGAGATGTCCTCATCGTCATTGGTGTTCAGGACCGGGGCCGGCGTATTCTGGGAAGCCTTCGGGGTGCGGGTCGGCTTCGGCGTACGGGTCGGCTTCGGGGTGGCGGTGGGCTTGGGCGTGGCCTGCGCGGTCGCGCCTTCGATCTGCTCGCCGGCGGTGACGATGACCGGCATCTCGTTATCGACGATCTGGATGGCGGTCTTGCCGACCTTCATCTCCAGCTCCTCGCCGTTCTCGTCGAAGAAGATCATGCGGCTGGAGAGGGAGGCGAACTCGTCAGCCATCTTCGGGTCATGCGTGCGGACCCAGGTGCCGCGGATATACTTGCCATTCTGGAAGATATCGCAGGTGCCCTGGCCGACCAGCTGGATGACCGGGCGCTGGCTGGCGCCGTTGTACCAGGTGACGGAGGTGCGCAGCACGATCACGTTGGAATAATCGACGTTCATGCCGTTGAGGCCGTCATAGTAGGGCTCGCCGTTGCGGTAGCGGTCGTACTTGCCGGTCATCTCATTGTAGTTGAAAGAGGTGACGTAGGTATTCTTCTTGTACTCGATGGTGATGTTGTCCACGTCGACGCCGCGGTCAAGGCCGGTCTCGGTGAACTTGAAGGGGTGCTTCGCCGGCTCCTCGGTGAAGAGGGCCTGCACGGCGTGCATGTCGATCTGGACGTCATGCGGGGCGACGTGGTTGCCGTCATGCTCGCGATGGAAGAGGGAGCTGTAATTGCGCTCGGTGCCCTCAACGAAGGGGAAGACCCAGCGGCCCTTCACACGGGCGTCGGGGTGGATGTTGAGCGCCCAGTCGACGACGTCGACCACCAGATTCTTCTGGCTGGAGAGGTACCAGTTCTGCCAGCCGTAGAAGACCCACGCGCCGCCCCACATCTCGCGCAGGCTGCCCCACGGCACGCGGCCGGAACGGACAGGACCCGCATAGGACGGGATCGTGCTCATGTACAGCGCGGCGCAGCGGGTGGAGCCATCCTGCCAGACGGGCATCTCATAGATGATGTCTGCGTCGGAGACGCCCCAGTGCGGCAGCGCAGCCGGGTCATTGTCCAGGGAGACGATGACGGGGTAGTAGTTGCCGAACCAGGTCTCGCCGGTGATGGGGCTGACGCCCTCCTGGACGGGATTCTCGCCCGGCACATCCATCGTGATGTTGAAGGAAGAGGTAATGCCGGC
This sequence comes from Clostridia bacterium, assembly GCA_017936375.1. Lineage (GTDB taxonomy): Bacteria > Bacillota > Clostridia > Christensenellales > Aristaeellaceae > Ventricola. The sequence goes on along the minus strand of JAGBFR010000033.1, from coordinate 15,263 downwards.
AGCGGGCAGCTGCAGGTAATAGGATTCTTCCGCGACAGCGGCGGCGCCGAGCAGCAGGCAGAGGGCCAGCGCAGCGGAGAGAATCCACTTGGTCATGTGATGCAAAGAAAACACCTCCGTAGATTACATAAATGATGACATAAGTACATACGAACATCATCATCATATCGCAAAACTGTAAAACTTTCAAGTCTTTTGTAATAACTTGAGCAGAGAATGGCATGCTGCTGCGCAGGTGGGCCGCGTCCATGGGAACATGCTTGCCGCAAAGGAATAAGATGAAGAAAGGGCGGAGGAGCGGGCGCGCGGGCCGCAGGGGCGGGCGCAGACTGCGCATTGCGGGGAATAAATGGAAGATATGCAATATGCAAATTCAAAAATGACAGATTTATGCAAAATTGGGGGTTGCAAGATTCGAAAAATGGATGTATAATACATCCATAATTCATTTCGCCTTTATCAGAAGGAGGAGTACATTATGTCATTAGAGCTTTCCCGCGTCTGCGGCGCAATTTCCCCGTCTCCGACGCTGGCCATCGACGCCAGGGCCAAGGAGATGAGCGCGGCTGGCCGCGACGTGGTTTCTTTCTGTGCCGGTGAGCCGGACTTTGTCACCCCGCAGTATATCCGCACCGCCGCGCATGAGGCGCTTGACATGGGCCTGACCAAGTACACGCCCGCCGCCGGCACGCTGGAGCTGCGCCGCGCGATCTGCGATAAGCTCCTGTGCGACAATGCGCTGACCTATTCGCCCAAGCAGATCGTCGTCTCCAACGGCGCGAAGTTTGCCATTTACGCCGCGCTCTGCGCGATCATCAATCCTGGCGACGAGGTGCTTATTCCCACGCCGTGCTGGGTCTCCTATCCGGAGATGGTTCGCCTTGCGGGCGGCGTGCCGGTGTTCGTTCCGTCGACGAGGGAGAATAACTACATCGTTGAGGCGCGCGACATGGTACCCTATGTGACCGATAAGACCAAGGCGCTGCTCATCAACACCCCGGGCAACCCGACCGGCAGCATCTGGCGCCGCGAGCAGCTGCGCGAGATTGCAAAGCTGGCCATCGCCCGCAAGTTCTACGTCATCTCTGACGAGATCTATGAAAAGCTTGTCTATGATGGCGAGCAGCATACCTCCATCGCCTCCTTCGGCGATGAGATTTACAACCAGACGATCGTTATCAACGGCGTTTCCAAGGCGTATGCCATGACCGGCTGGCGCATCGGCTATGCGGCCGCGCCGCTGCCCATCGCCAAGATCATGAGCAGCCTGCAGAGCCAGGTTGCCAGCGGCAGCAACGCCATTGCGCAGTATGCCTGCGTCGAGGCGCTGACCAGCTTTAAGGGCGTCACGCAGGTGGAGAATATGCGCCAGCAGTACGACCGCCGCAGAAAGATGATGGTCTCCCGCCTCAATGCGATTGAGGGCGTGACCTGCAATATGCCCAAGGGCGCGTTCTACTGCATGATGGACATCACCGGGCTCTTTGGCAAGTACTACGGCTATACGCAGGTCAATAATTCCATGACCTTCGCCGAGCTGCTGCTGGAGAATGCGGACGTCGCCGTTGTTCCGGGCAGCGCGTTCTGCTCCGAGGGCTTCTGCCGCCTGTCCTACGCGACCTCGATGGAGAATATTCAGCGCGGTCTTGTCCGTGTGGCGGCGTTTGTTGACGCAATGACCGACAAGCCGAGCGAACTGCCGCACAATCTGCCTGCCGACCAGCAGGAGTAATTCCGAATTGAATCAAAATCGATCCGGCGGGATAATCCGTCGGATCGATTTTGTGTTTATTTGCCTGAGAGCCGGTCAATATGCGACAGAAGGAATTCAAGCATCTGCACATTGACGGCGAACTGCTGCGCCAGCTTATCAGAACCGGCAAAGGCGGCGATGCAGGTGAGCTCAATGGCCAGCACCATGTCGGGCAGCGCCTGCCATTCCTCCGCCGTCAGCGGGGAGACGGCGTCGTAGCCGGCCCATATGGCACGCACGACATCAAAGTAGCGCAGCCGTATGGCGGGATCGGCATGGCGGAAGGCGTCGCAGAGAATGCCCGTGGATGCGTAGCAAAGATCGAAAATCCGCGGCATCACACGCGCAAGGTCGAAGTCAAGGAATCCCACGACCTTTCCGTCGTCGATCAGGATGTTGTCCGGATTCGGGTCGCGGTGGATGAGCTGGACCGGCAGACGGGGAAAGAGCGCGGCAACGCGCGCAGCATACGCCTCCAGCCATGCTGCTTCCTGCGCGGGGAGGCTGGCGCGCGCCGTGGGGATGGCCCAGTTCAGCATGGTTCTGCTGTAGTCTTCCTCTGCATAGAGGCAGGCGTCGCAGCTGCGCAGCGCGGCGTGCAGGCGGGCGAGGCCCTCGCCAAGGACGGCGCCCTCCTGCGGATGCTCCAGCAGATGCAGCGCATCGACAGGCCTGCCCGCGGCGCGGCGCATCATCATGCAGTCGATATTGCCGCTGCGCAGCACGTCCTCGCCGGTGAGCGTGGGGACAATGGGCGCGGCGAGGCCGTGGGCATGCAGCTGCTTTGTGAGCGCGGCCTGCCTGTGCAGCTCGCCCAGCGCAGAGGATGTGCGGATAAAGTGATCCCCGCCGACGGCGAATGTGTTTTCGCTGCGGAAGCCTGTGTTGCTGTAATAGATATAGGATAGGGGTTCGCCCTCAAGGCCCCATGCGCCAAGCAGGGCGGACAGGGTGCGGATGTCGGTCATGGTATGGTTCTCCTTCAGGTTCATGCGGGCGGGGCGGGAGGCTCTGTGCGTGCGCAGATAGCGCGAGGGCGGGCAGCCGAATTCCTTGCGGAAGGCCTTGTAAAACCCGGCGTGCGTATCAAACCCGTACGTCAGCGCAGCGTCGATGGCGCGCATGCCGCAGCTCATGTCGTATACGGCATGGAGCAGCCGGCGATAGGTGATGTATCGCCCGGGGCTCATACCCGTCGCCGCCTCAAAGATATGATGGTAGTGGGAGAGGGAGAAGCCGGCGGCGTCTGCGAGCTCCTGTGTGGAAATGGGCGTGCGCACGCGCAGATCGATGGCGTCAAGGCTGCGCTGGATGATGACGAGCACATCGTCGTTCATGGCTGTCCCTCCTGTGTATGGGGCAGGCGCCCCGTGTGATCTCCTGCAGGTGGATGCATTATACCATGGATCGCCCGCCAAAACCTTTCCTGCCTTGCGGAAGTGAGGCGGAAACGGTTCTCTTTTGCTGTGGTCAACGTTTTTCGTTGACACGAGTACATGCGTCATGGTAAAGTATAGATTACAGGTTTTTGTGAATAAGGGGGCGCGAGCCCCGTCATCGGGAGCGGATACATCATGTTTGAACTGAAACTCGAAAAGAACTGGTATGACGCCATGTACAAGCGCAGCTCCGTGCGCAAGTATACTGCCGCGCCGGACAAGGCGCAGCTGGATCGTCTGGGCGTGCTCTGCCGCAAGCTGAGCTGGCAGGGCGTGACCGTGCGCATGTTCAAGGGCCCGGGCTTCAAGAGCGCCATCAAGGGCACCGACGTCTACGCCGTCATCGTCGCCAAGCGCGGCACGCCGATGGAGATGGAGGGCTTCATGGGCGAGGCGCTCGTTCTTGAGGCGACCGCGATGGGCCTTGGTACCTGCTGGCTGGGCGCGGGCTTCTATCCGGATATCATCAATAAGAACGTCAACCTGCAGAATGACGAGGTCGTCCACTGCGTGATCGCCCTTGGCAAGGCGGAGCTGCCGGCCCCGGCGCACAAGCGCATGCCGGTGGAGAAGCTCTGCGGCAAGACCGAGGAGCAGCTCGCCTCCCTCGGCGTATGGCAGAAGGAGGCCGTCCTCGCCGCGCGCATCGCGCCCAGCGCGATCAACCTGCAGCCGTGGACGATCGAGGCGGAGGGCTCCGGCGTCGCCATCCTCGAGCGCAGCACGCTGATCAAGAAGTATGCGCCGCTGGATCGCGGCATCTGCATGCTCCATGCCGCTGTCGGCGCGTATCATGCCGGCCGCGAGGCCGTCTGGAAGAAGGTCGAGGGCGGCTACGCCATGCGCGCGTAATGCGCCTTTGTCCCAAGCGGCGAATTAACAGAATGACAGAATCCTCCATGGGCAAGATAATGCTCATGGAGGATTTTTGATATGATCAATGGATTTTTCAGGACGGTGCTGCTCTTTCTGGTCACGGCGGTTGCCCTGCGGCTGATGGGCAAGCGGCAGCTGGCCGAACTGCAGCCCTATGAGGTCGTCATCACGCTCATGATTTCCGACCTCGCGACACTGCCGATGAACGACGTGGAGGTGCCGCTGCTTGGCGGCGTGGTGGCGATTGCGACGCTGCTCATCCTGCACAGCCTGCTCAGCGCGCTCTCCTTTGCGAGCATGCCGCTGCGCAGGCTGATCTGCGGGCGGCCGAGCGTTTTGGTGCGCGACGGGCGGATCTGCGAGAAGGAGCTGCAGCGGCTCTGCTTTGACCTGTCGGATCTGATGGAGGGCATCCGCTCTCAGGGGCTGACGGGCCTGCACGAGACGGGCAGCGTCGTGTTGGAGACGAATGGCGCGCTCTCCGTCTTTCCCTCGGCGGACAGCCGGCCGGCCACGCGGGGGGAGCAGGGCCTGCCGTCGCGCTATGACGGCATTCCGCTGACGCTGATCCTCGACGGAAAGCTGCAGCGGCGGCCGCTGACGATCTCCGGCGTGGAGGAGGAACGGCTCATGCAGGCGCTGCAGGTTCACGGTATCCGGGCGGCTGCAGATGTGCTGGTCGCCGCGCTTGACACGCAGGGCATGCTCCTCGTGCAGGAGAAGGGGGAGACGGGGCGGCTGCTCCGCTTCCATCTGATGAATGAGAGCGAGGTGGGCTGGTAATGAGCAGGAAGCTATGGACGATCGGCATCACAGGCCTTCTGCTTGCCGTGCTCTTCTGGTATGAACAGCGGGAGATCCATGCGCTGACGGGCGCTGCATCGCAGGCGACGCAGGAGATCATCGCCGCCATCCGCACGGGAGAGATGGGGACTGCGCAGGAAAAAGCCCGCGCGCTCGATCTCCTCTGGGATGAGCGCGCGGGCAGACTTGAAATGATGGTCGACCATGGATCGACGGATGATGTGCGCTACGCGCTCTCGCGCCTGATCGCCGCCCTCGAGGGCGGGGACAAGACGTCCATGCTGATTTACGCGGGCGAACTGGAGGGCAGCGTGGAGCATGTGTATGAGCGGCAGCAGGTCACGATGGAGAATCTTTTCTGAATCCGGGGCACGGCTTACAGCGCGGCGACCTCGGCGATGATCGAGGCTTCGTCGGGCTTCATGGCTTCGAGCGTGCGGGAGAGCAGGTCGTCCAGCTCCCAGCCGAGCATCTCAGCGCCCTGCGCGATGACCTCGCGGGAGCAGCCGGCGGCAAAGCCCTTCGACTTGTACTTCTTCTTCAGGCTCTTGAGGTCCATGTCCGTGATGCTGCCGGAGGGGCGCATCTTGGCGCACGCGCCGATGAGGCCGGTGAGCTCGTCCGTGGCGAAGAGCACCTTTTCCATCTCGTGCTCCGGCGCGACGTCGCTGCACAGGCCGTAGCCGTGGCAGACGACGGCGTGGATCGTACGCTCATCACAGCCGGCCTGCGTGAGCAGCTCGACGCACTTCTTGCAGTGCTCGTCCGGCCACTGTTCAAAGTCGATATCGTGGATCAGGCCGACGACGGCCCAGAAATCGGCCTCGTCGCCGTAGCCAAGCGCCTCGGCCATGCGGCGCATCACCTTCGACACGGTGATGGCGTGGGTGAGGTGGAAGGTTTCCTTGTTGTATGTGCGCACGAGCGCAAGCGCCTCTTCGTAGGTCATTGTATACAGCTCCTTTGAGTAAATTGGCATTGCAGACAGTATACCAAGCCGCGCGCCCGATGTCAAACTTTCCCTGATCAGACAGGAAACGGGAAGGACAACAGAGAATCATATCAGAAACAGGCTTACTTTGGAGTACTGAGGAATCATGGAGGATACACATGAGCACATATGATCATACGCAGGCCAAGGCGGCGCTTGACGCGCTGAAGGAAGCGCTGCTCGGGCGCTATGAGGTGCGCAAGACCGCCGCGCAGAAGAGCGCGTTCATCGATTGGGCGAAGGAATATGCCGCGCAGTGCGGGATGGAAATGACCGTGGAGGAGAGCGGTAAGATCGTGCGCACGCGCAACCTGATCGTCGGCAATCCGGACACGGCGAAGACGCTGATCACCGCGCATTACGACACCTGCGCGCGCCTGCCGTTCCCCAATTTCATGACGCCCGCCTGCTGGCCGGTGATCATCCTAACGCAGATTGTGCTGCCGATGCTGATCATCGTGCCGCTGACCGGCGCGATGGGCTATGGCATGGGGAAGCTCTGCGCTGCGCTGAATCTGTCCGGCCTTTTGACGGTTCTGCTGACGGAGCTGCTGCTCTTTGGCATTGTCTTCGGCATGATCTGGCTGATGCTGGCCGGGCCGGAGAATCCGCATACGGCGAACGACAACACCTCCGGCACGGCGATGGTCCTGCTGGCCATGCGTCTGCTCGGCGCACGGGAGGACGTCGCCTATGTCCTCTTTGACAATGAGGAGAAGGGCCTGCTCGGCTCGTCTGCGTTCGTTAAGAAGCATCTGGCGCAGCAGAAGAATGCCTTTGTCCTGAATATGGACTGCGTGAGCGACGGCGGCACAATGCTCTATGCCTGCTCCAAGCATGCATGGAAGCTGCCGCAGGCCAAGGCGGTTGCCGCCGCCCTTGAGGAGACCGCGCCTGCCTATGGCCTGAAGCCGATGAGCGCGCCGAGCCCGAAGGTGCTCTATCCCTCTGATCAGATGGCTTTTGTACGCGGCACGGCCTTTGCCTCGCTCAAGGGAAAGCGGATTCTCTATCTGGACCGCATCCATACGAGGCATGACACGGTCTTTGAGGACAGAAATCTGCTCTGTCTGATGGAGGTCATCGCCCGCGTGCTGACCGGGCAGGCGTCGTGATTTGACATTTTCCGCGCTTCGGGATAAAATATAGCGCAGAGACCATGAAAGGGAGCACGGAAAACCATGAAACAGAAGCTGACCTCGCGCGATATCAAGGCGCAGGAAACGCGGCGGAAGCTGATGGAGACGGCAAGAAAGCTGCTCTCCACGACGGAGTATATGAAGCTGCGCGTGTCGGATATTGCGAAGGCGGCGGGGGTTTCCGTCGGCGCATTCTATCTGTATTTTCCCAGCAAGCAGGCGGTCGTCACCTCCCAGCTGCTGGAGATCAACAATAACCTGAGCGCCATGCAGCCTGTGGACCCGACGCAGAGCATCGAGAAGCAGTACTGTGGATATGTGGATTACTATCATCAGTACATGCTCAGCAACGGCTACATGCTCTCCAAGGCGCTGCAGACGGCAATCATGCAGGAGGGGATCGATGCGGGCGCTGCAGGCGTCTCTCTGCAGAGGGAATACCTGACGCGGCTGATCGGCGCGGGCATCGAGCGCGGGGAGCTGCGCGGCAGCGAGCAGGACGCGGAGCGGTTTATCCGCCTCTTCTTTGATGTGATCAACGGGGTGCTCTATGAGTGGATCTCCGCCGGCGGCGACAATGCGCTGCTCGGGGAGGGCATGGAGGACCTCAAAGCGCTGATCCGTCTGCTGAAATGAGGAAAAGAATCACAAAAAGAGCGGCTGAAGGCCGCTTTTTCTATTGACAGGAAATACCGGGATTGTTAAAATAAAGATATACTCGGTGAATGGAATTCACTGAAAGAAGAAAAGGAGGAATAGATCATGAAGAAACTGGTTTCTCTGCTGATGGCGCTTGTGCTCGTGCTGTCCGCGGCCGGCTTCGCGATGGCTGAGGGCTATGTGCCCGGCACGTACACCGCGGCGAAGAACGGCTTTGGCGGCGAGATCGTCGTCACCGTGACCGTGGATGAAGCGGCGATCACCGCCGTGGAGATCACGGGCGAGGGCGAGACCGCCGGCATCGGCTCCCGCGCCGTTGAGGAGCTGGACGATGCGATCCTCGCCGCGCAGAGCGCGGATGTGGACGGCATCTCCGGCGCGACCGTCTCCAGCGACGCCGTCAAGGCCGCTGCTGCGGACTGTATCGCTCAGGCCAAGGGCGAGGCGAAGGAAGTCGCCGCCGTTGCGATGAAGCCCGGCCGCTACGTCGAGTATGTGGAGAGCTTCAACAAGGGCGACGGCCTGACCGTCACCGTCACCGTGACCGAGGACCGCATCCAGGCCATCGAGGTGGACACCGAGCATACCTCGGATATGTACATCATCCTCAAGACCGCTGTGGATAACCTCATCCCGCGCATGATCGCCAATCAGTCCGTGACCGTCGACTCCGTGACCGGCGCGACCGTCTCCAGCAATGCGATCAAGCACGCCACCGAGCTCGCGCTGCAGGACGCGCTGGCCGCTGCCGGCACCGACGCCTCTGCGATCGAGAACTTCTATGTGGATCTGCCGCAGAGCGACGCCGTGGTCGAGCTTGAGACCGAGGTGCTCGTCATCGGCATGGGCGGCGCGGGTACTGCCGCGGCTGTCTCCGCTGCCGAGGGCGGCGCGCAGGTGCTGGCCATCGACAAGGCTGCCCGCTACGGCGGCACCACGACCCTGACCTGCGACGTCATGGCCGTCAACCCGCCGCGCATGATGGAGCTCTACAACGAGGGCAAGGAGTTTGTCAACGAGCAGGAGCTCTACGAAGACTGGATCACCTACTGCGAGGGCGACGCGAAGGAAGAGCTCGTCCAGTTCATGATCGACAAGTCCGGCGAGATGCTCGACTGGCTCGTCTTCGATCAGGGCGCGCAGCTCAGCCAGCCCGTCGTTTCCTGGCTGTCCGCGGATAACCGCTTCGCGGTTGCGGCCTCCTGGCTGCCCCCGATGTGGAACAACACCAAGTACCTGCTTGGCTACTTTGATTCCATGATCGAGAAGTTCACGGCGAACGGCGGCCAGTACATGCTGGAGACCGAAGGCTATGAGCTGATCTATGACGAGGCGACCAACAAGGTCACCGGCGCGAAGGCCCGCAGCATGGTCGACGGCACCGAGTACGTCATCAAGGCGGACGCGGTCATCCTCGCCACCGGCGGCTACATGGGCAGCGAGGAGCTCCAGCTCCAGATGCTGCAGAACACCTACTACCCGCTCAACGGCGTGTGGAAGCACTACGGCACCAAGCAGAACGACGGCAAGATGTGGAAGGCTGCGATGGCTATCGGCGCGGGCGTCTACAATGCCGCCATGCCGCCGGAGGTTCATGCCTCCAGCACCGCTTCCTGGCTGACGACCGAATTCCCGAGGCACTACATCGACGGCATGAATTCCATGGTCGCCGATCGTCCGGCCTTCTGGACCGAGGGCGATCTGCCGATGTACCTGGGCTGGTGCTCTGACAGCCTCGCCGTCGGCCCGACCGGCAAGCGCTTTGCCTCCGAGACCGGCGTCGCCCTGCTGGATCCGTGGCTCCCGGGCCCGGAGTACTTCAGCATCTGGGGTGAGGATCAGATCCGCAAGATCGAGGCCGAGGGCTTCGATGCGCTCAACAGCACCATCTTCTTCGGCTCCCTGACCGCCATGCCGATGGGCGTGCCGGTTCCGAATGTGGACGCCGTGCTTGAGGCCGCCGTTGAGGCCGGCATCATGGTCAAGGCCGACTCCGTCGAGGGTCTGGCCGAGCAGCTGGGCATCGACCCGGCCGTCCTCGCCGAGACCGTCGCCGCCTACAACGGCTACTGCGAGACCGGCGTTGACGCCGAGTTCGGCAAGCCGGCGCAGTTCCTCGATCCGGTCAAGGGCGAGAACTACTACGCGGTCAAGATGTACTCCTATGCGTACGGCAGCTGCGGCGCGATCGACATCAACGAGAAGTTCCAGGTGCTCAAGACTGACGGTGAGACCGTGATTGACGGCCTCTACGCGGTCGGCACCGACTCCATGGGCGTGCTCTTCTCCGAAAAGAAGCCGTACGTCACCTATGGCGGCGCGAACAACAGCTGGAGCCTGACCTCCGGCCGTTACTGCGGTCTGCAGATTGCCGAGGAGCTCGCTGAGTAATCCGCTGTGATCATCCCGCATCGATAAAACGCCGAGGGGCTGTTGCAGAAGCGCAAGAATCTGCAGCAGCCCCGTTCGCATTTCTGCCTGTACCGACAAAGCCATAAAGCGACTGAAATAGGCGAACACAAACCAGAGCCATGCGTCGGGTGCTTCCGGCTGGCTCTGGTTTTCAACTTTAGATTTGCGGATTTTCGGGAAATTCAAAAGTATCCCAGCTTCAGTTGGCCGTTGCCTGCGTGCTTTCTCTCGGATCTTGCTCCTCAAGCTGGGCGATTACTTGCCGATAGAATTCGTCCTTCTCCGCCTTGTACGCCCTGCCGCCGCATATTTCCAGTTTCAGCTGTTGACATCCTTGCTGAATGGAGATAACTCTCCTTGTTGTAAGGTTTTCATTTCAGATATATTTTATAACAAAAGGAGCTTTCTTCCACCTCCTCAGTGGTCGAAAGCTCCTTTTTTGTTTTCGGGGTTGTGCAACAGCCCCTTGGATTTATGCGTATAAAACGCTATGCATCTTCGCATCACGGGGAGAAGAGGGCATAATTACCCCTACCCCAAAGATCCTCAGTGGTTTTGTGCCTTTTTAGCGGCAAGTTAAAGCCTTCGACTAAGTCAAAGGTTTGGATTTCCATTTTTAGCAAATGTCAGATACAATATAGCCTTGCGACCTGAATAAAAGTTTCCAAGTCAATGAATAGATTGAAAATATTTGAAGCTTTAATAGAATTCCTTGACTTTTGGGATCTCGCATGCCATAATTCTAATAGGTTATAAAACTTATAATCAAAAGGGAATATAAAGCCATCAGGGAAAGCCTTTTTACCACTTGGAGTTAATGATATCGGCGAAGGAGAAAAGTTATGGATAAATCAAAAGAATTTTTTGATGCAATAAAGTCTGTATGGGATACTCCCATACCTGATCATGTGATGGATAGAGCCAGAAAAAGTCTCCTTGACTATATTGCAGTCACTTGCGCCGGAGCCAAATTTCAAGAGACGAAGTTGAAAAAATATTTTGCTTTTGCCGAACCGGAAAAAGGGGAGTTCGGAGCAATTGGTACAGGCAAAAACGTCACTTTAAAAGAAGCTGTTTTCTTAAATGGTTTAAACGGACATGCGTTGGATTTTGATGATGGAACAAACTCCGGGATCATTCATCTGGGAAGTCCAATTTTTTCACTCCTTATTCCGTTATCTCAAAAGTATAAAATCAGTATCGATGATATGTTAAAAGCCGCGATTCTGGGTTATGAAGCTTCATATACGATGGCTATTTCTATTCAACCGGAGCATAAGGCAAGAGGATATCACGCCACAGGAACTTGCGGAACGATCGGGTCAACATTGGCCGCAAGCTATATGCTTGGATTTTCTGACGAAGAACGCTTTCAGGCTTTTTCAACCGCCTGTTTAGCAGCATCGGGTATGTTGAAAGCGTTAGATGGCGGAAGTGAACTAAAACCATATAATGTTGCAAAGGCATCGTTGTTGGCTCTTACAGCGTTGCAATTAGCCAAGAGTGATTTTAAGGGTCCGTCCGATCCTTTAGGAGGGCGTGGATTTTTCAAAATGATGCTTGGTGAAGAAACGGTAAGTTTAAAACCGGTGTTATCAGGTGGTACTTATGCTATTATGAAATCATACACAAAGCCCTATGCCTCATGTCGGTATACTCATCCTGCAGTTGAGGCAGCAATTAATTTGAAATCAAAAGTGCATCCTGAAAATGTGGAGCAAGTCACGGTTAGAACCTATGATTTGGCAGTTTCTGGTCACGATCACACTGAAATACCAGGCAGTTACAGTGCAAAAATGAGCATTCCATACTCTGTTGCGGTCGGGCTAATCTACGGAAAAGCGGGATTACAGGAATTCTCTGAAGAAACAGTACAAAACAAAGATGTCTTGGCCTTGACAAAGAAGATCGGCGTGACAGCCGATGATAAATTGAGTGCTGTGTTTCCAAGTGTTCAATCTGCAATTGTCACCATCAAGGCTAACAATATTGAATATAGTGAACGAGTGGATTTTCCTAAAGGAGAGCCGGAAAATCCGTTGACTGATTGCGAATTTAGAGATCGGTATAACGGATTGATGGAGTATGCGGGTATATCGAGCGAAAAAATGGCAAGCATATTTGATTCGGTATATCAACAAGAAGCAAAAGTAGAGGATATTATTGTGAATTTGTAAGGAGAACTTGTGTATGAGCGATGTAAAATTGGTTTTGGGCACAATGACATTCGGCGAATCTGTATTTAACCCTACGGTCAGAGAATTTGTAAATCACTTTTTGAACGCCGGATACGATGAATTAGATACCGCTTACGTATACAATAACGGCGATTGTGAAAGATTGTTGGGGGAAGCGTTGGAAAGTATTGAAAAGCCATATAGAATCGCAACCAAGATCAACCCACGTATCACAGGAAGGCTCGATGGAGATGCAGCGTATAAGCAACTTGACGAGAGTTTGCGACGAATGCATTTGAAAAGCGTAGATACGGTATTTTTGCATTTCCCCGACCCTGCCACTCCCGTAATTTCCGTTCTTACTGCTATGCAAGACCTTTATGAACAAGGCAAATTCAAGACCTTGGGTCTCTCTAACTTTCCTGCGTGGATGGTTGCTGATGTTTGGCATATTTGCGATAAAAATAACTGGGTTAAGCCTACGATATACGAGGGAATCTATAATCCACTGACCAGGAAAGCGGAAACGGAGTTGAATGCGGCACTTAATCATTTTGGTATGCGTTTTTATGCATATAACCCCTTAGCCGGCGGTTTACTCACAGGTCGTTATTCTAATTTTGATACTGCTCCCACAGATGGCCGCTTTACTCACCGTCCGAACTATCAGAACCGTTATTGGAAAAAGTCTTACTTTGATGCGGTTGATTTGATTACGGAAGTATCAGAGAAGAATGGCATTACAATTATAGAAGCAACCTATCGTTGGTTGGCATATCATTCGATGTTGTCAGGAGAACGCGGAGATGCTGTAATAATTGGTGCAAGTAAGCTTCATCATTTAAAACAGAATATGGATGCAGTAAAGGCTGGAGCTTTGCCCACGGATGTTGTTGAAGCATTTGAGAAAGCGTGGCATCTTACAAAAGGAGACAGCCCCGAGTATTTTACGCTGTATAAAGGAAAAGGCTCCGTAGGAGGGGAAAAGAAATAGTGTTGCAACAAGAAAAAGTATTCAAAACCCTTGCGGATAATGGTATTACATTTTTTACCGGTGTACCCGATTCCTATTTAAATGGTTTCTGCAATTATGCCTTGGAGAATTGCGGAGAAAAGAACATTATTGCGGCCAACGAGGGAAATGCCATTGGTATCGCTGCAGGGCATTATTTTGCCACGAAAAAAATACCGCTTGTATATATGCAAAACAGTGGTATGGGTAATAGCGTTAATCCGTTAGCCAGTTTGGTTGATAAAGATGTATACGCCGTTCCGATGCTGTTGCTCATTGGCTGGCGCGGACAGGGTAACACGGAACCAAACCATCCACAGCATAAACTTCAGGGTGAGATTACTCCCGAAATACTGGAAATGCTGCATATCCCGTATTCAATCCTCACCGACAGTGATGATTATTTTGATACGGTGATAAAAAATGCCGTAAAATATTGCTTAGAAACTCGGCAGCCCTACGGCCTTATTGCCCCCAAGGGTGTAATGGCAGCAGCAGACAAGCCTAATAACCGTGATAATATCTACCCATTGAGCCGTGAAGAAGCAATAGAGCTTATCCTTGAGCATATGCCCAGAGATGCGGTTTACACCGCCACCACCGGACGTGCAACAAGAGAATTGTTCTTCCTTCGCGAAAAGCGTAACGAAACAAAGGCACGAGATTTTTTGAATGTTGGCTCCATGGGACACGGCTCCTCTGTTGCGCTTGGCATAGCCTTGGAAACACCTGACAGAAAAGTTGTTGCCCTTGACGGTGACTCGGCCGCAATTATGCATCTGGGAGCGATGACCATGGTAAGCAAGCTTAGCGTTCCCAATTTTATGCACGTTGTTCTTAATAACGGTGCCCATGAATCTGTAGGCGGACAGCCATCTGCAGGACATTGTATTGATTTTACCTCTATTGCCGACGCTTGCGGTTACGCTACGGTGCATCACCCCGTAACCACAGCTTATGAACTTATTGAAGCAATTCACACTTTAAAGGATTGTGGACGAGCCTCCTTTATAGATTGCCGTATACACAAGGGGCTTAACAGAAAACTCCCCCCGATCATATTTGATCATAGGAGCGCTATTGACGATTTAATAGCTGAACTGAACGGCTAACTAAAACACAATATAAATGACAAATTGACTGTGTTCGAGAAAGGAATATTATATGAACAGTATGAATGAAACGAGAAAGTTTTTAGAATCAATCGGCCTTCCCGGTGGAGATGCTTACAATCTGCCCACATCTAAAAAGCGCTTTAAGGACGGCGGACAGTTTCGCTTTGAGGTTCCCGGTATTCAAGGCCCAAAGGTGATGAAGGCTTTGTTGGAAGCGATGAATGGCTACGGTTTATATCTGCATCGTGTGACCCAGACCCAAGGTATTATGCGACTTACTGACAAGGAAATTGCAACGATGGTGGAACTTGCGCATGAATGGCAGACCGACTTGATCCTTGCTATCGGCCCGAGGGCGACCACCGACACCTCTGCCTCTGTTCACACCGAAGAAGGTGTGCGTATGGGATATCGACTTCGCGGACAAGAGCAGATTGTTCGTGCAATTGAAGATGTAAAAAGAGCCGCACGCCTCGGTTGCCGCGGTTTCTTGGTTTACGACGAGGGATGCTTGTGGGTTTTGAATGAAATGCGTAAGGCCGGTGAAATCCCTGAGAATTGTCACTTTAAGGTGTCTGCTCATGCCGGACATGGCAATCCTTGCTCTGCAAAGCTTTTGGAAAGTATTGGTGCAGATTCTATCAATCCTGTGCGTGATATCCAGCTCCAGATGTTATCGGCAATGCGTCAAGCGGTAGATTGTCCTATTGATATCCACACAGAAAATCCGAAATCAACAGGAGGATTTATTCGCCACTACGAGGTTCCTGAAATGATTAGGATTGCTTCTCCGATTTATCTTAAAACCGGTGGCTCTGTAGCGGCAACCCATTCTTGGGACTCGACGGAAGATGATGCAAGAAAACGTGCTAAACAGTGCAGTTT